>JAZRZA010000041.1:0-32386 GCA_045601045.1 Paludibacteraceae bacterium | reverse complement strand
GTCCTGTAGCAACTCCTGCAATGCAGCCATGTCAAACTTTCCCTCAGCATTGAAACACTGTGGGAACTCTCGGTGCAACACCTCCATTGTGCGGTCGTTAGGTTGCACGTTATCGTTTTCTTCTAATATATTGCGTATCATATCTCTCTCAAAAATTTTTTATTGCAAAACGAGGTTGTAAATATACCAATTAACATTGCATTTACTTTCAAAATCAAAGAAAACTTTCTGACAACGAAACTCTCATAATTATCAAAAAACTGCTGCCAACATCCATTTTGATAATTCAGTATATTAACCTCATGAAACTTCCCAAACAATGTCACCGCAAAACCGAAGCACCCGAAGCACCATCAATCATAGTGCTATCCACCTTTCCCACGAACTTTGCGGGAGCGGGTTCATCTTTCAGCAATGAGTAGAACTCACTTGGCGTCATGATAGGTTCCACCTGCGCGAACTCAGGCGCGTTGTACGATTTCAAGAATTCCAAATCATGCGCTGGATACTCATGCGGAAGTTGGAAAGGCTTGCTAAAATGGCCGGTTTCATCACAATAGGAGAAATAAACCCTACCATAATTGCCATCATCCTTACGGGAGGAGATTAGGATCCAACGTCCATTGCGACTCCATCCGCGACAGTAGTCCGAGGCATTTGGGGTATCCACCTCATTAACCAAACGATAGGTTCCTTGCTCCATATCCATGACATAGATGTCACAATCAGCATGGCGGTAGGGAGAACAACCATATTTGGAGACCGCGAACAACATAAATCTGCCATCCGGCGAGGGCTGAGGATAATTAGCGCTCAAAGCACGCTTAGCGAAATCGGTAAGCACCTGGGGCTCACCCCAAGACAAGGAGTCCGCATCAAAGGATATACGTGCCAAATCATATCTCAAACGCTGATAGACACTGGTGGTCAAAGCGGCGCTATCGGAGTAAGCAAAATAGAGAAACTTTCCGTCCGCCGACCAACAAGGGAAGGTCTCCAAACGATTTTTCGTCTTTGTAATATAACTGATTTCATCCTTCTCAATATCATACAAAACCATATCAGAGCGGTCATCTATCACCTCTGTCTTGGTAGGATCAGACACCGGATAGGTTTGTCCCACCGCATTAATGGAGAAGGCAATCAACGGCAAATATGGGTGCCAAGCGGGATAGGTGGTGGAGGCGTACATATCGCCCACCCTCGAATTGATGATCCGGCTCTTCCCATTATAGGTCAACACCAAACCGCCATGCTCTCCACGGAAGAAGAAGAGGCTATTTCCGGAGCCATTACGCTGTTGGGAATGACAATTCAAGCAACTCTGTCGATTCACCGGAAAGGGTTCGTGACGCAACTTCTCATTCTCCGCGATGACACGGGATGTGTTATCTTCCAAGTTGTAAGAGACAAGGCTCAATGCGCCGTGGCCTCGGTAAGAGGGCTCGATCAGACGGCAGGTCATGATCGGATCGATGGAATCAGGCTTCACCACCCAAGAAAAACTATTATAATGCATCCACGACTTATCCTTCACATAGAGATCCACCGAGAGAGAATCATCGGCATGATTAACCATAAAGGACTTCCACTTTTTCAAAGGGAAACGGACATCTCCCTTGCCGTCCGCCTCGACCAACATCTCCTCTCCATTTCGAGCGGAGACGCGTACCACACAACCGTTCAGAGGTTGCTCCACCCGAAAATTCAAGGGTGCGACGTTAGCGGGAATCACCACATTCTTATAATCAGGATATATCTGAGCCTCAACATTCACCTCCTCCGCCTCCTTGGGGAGCGAAGTTCCGCATGCGGGAAGAAGCAACAGAAGCCATATTACACGGGACAAAATCTTCATCATTTTTCCTTCAATTGGTTATTATTGGCGCCAAAGACATAGAAGTAACAGTAACTCTTGCCATACCTGGAGCGCAAATCGTTCCTCGCCTTCTCAAACTGGTCCTTCCGATATCTCTGCAAAGCCATAAAGAAGTTCTTCACATTCGTACGCGTCACATCATCCACTTCGGCCAATTTCATAACGGAAGGATTCGCTCCGTTCATCGCCGCGATCACCGACGCCTCCTTCACACAGGCAGGCACCTTCCCCGGCGTCAGACACGACCCAAGGTCGAATGTGAAGGCCTTCATATTGCGCTCCCACAAATCCGACATTAAACGAAACTCGAAACAGGCTTGCGGCAACGCATTGAAGCATAAGAAATACCTTGAAACAGAGGCACTTCCCACAAAGAGGGCATTCTCCACCGGCATACGTGTCGCCACGGTCATCCAATGGGGATGCTTTTGCATATAGGCGTTACCCTCCGACGCAAACCGATTGAGTTCATCCACGCAGTCGGACAAGACACTAGTCTGGCTCAACTGGTTAATATAGCGAAGTGCCAACTGTTTTTCTCCATTTATCAAAGCGCAGATGGCCAAATTACGGATTCTTCTATAACTGATACCCAACCTTTGCCATGCTTCGATCGAAACACGCGTGGAAGAGTTGATGAAACCCGCATTGAAGAAGAGCGCGTCCTCAAAAAGGACGTGTTCGTTAGGCGTCATATCAGTCGCGACAAAAGTAAGGTCACGTTTAAAGAGCTGGGCAGAGAGCTTGCCGGTATTGGCCAAGGCGATGACACGATAGGCGTTCAATGTACGGCTGAGGGATTCCTCCTTGTCACAAACAGCCAACACCTTCTCCCATTGATAGGATTCAGTAAGACGAGAGGCCTTCAACTCCGAGAAATAGAGGCTGTTTTTGTATGATAGGGAAAAGATCGCCACAAGAGACAAAGCCACACCAGCTATTTGAGAAACGCCCGCCTTTTTCCAAACCCTTTCGTCATATCGTCTCAAAGAGGAAAGAATCGGAAGAGAGAAGATCGCGGAGATCTGTACCATACGCATCTTCATCGAAGAGGCAGGCAATACAGTCGATATGATTCCTTTCGCATAATCATCCCCAAAGCACGCCACATCAAACAGATATGGCAAGAGGATCAACGCCACAAGAAAGATGCCCGATGTATAGAGTACCAATCGTTTCGAATAGCAATTAGTAATCAGCAGCAACGTCAACGCCAGAAGGGAGAATCCGCCCAGCAAAGGATAGCAAAGCGCCGCGATCAAAGGCAATGAGAGAGATACCCAACGACACTGTCCAAACCTTTCGTTCACACAAGCGAAGAGAAGCGCGACGATAGATCCGACAATGGTTTGGAGGGCAAATGAAGTATCAATGCGCATGTATATCTGATAACCCACACCCGTATAGAGCGCCAAAAGCAAAACGGCGGGCAGGAAGGTGAACGCGAACAGATTCCGTTTTAGCGAACAACCACACGCTACCCCATAAGAGACAAGCGTCAGCAAGGCAGCAATCAGCAAAGAACCCAAGGCTGGGTAATAGAGCAGTTGGTTCAAAAACTGTCCGACATAGCGAAGCAGTCCTCCCGCATGGGGCAGAACAGCATCGCGATACAGCTCATTGGTAGCGAAATAACCGTTCCAAAAGAGACGATTGACCACCTCTCCATAGCAGAAATAGAGTAGTATGAATGAGAGCGCAAAGAATATCGCACGAGCCATCCAACAAGGTAATTCACGCAACTTAAACATAAAAAATCACTTTCCTCCGTTTTCCAAGAATTGGTACAAACCCTCGCAAGTATCCTCCAAAAGATCCATCACATGGGCAAAACCCGCCGCTCCACCATAATAGGGATCCGGCACGTAACGGTCGTGCATCTGAATCGCGAACTCCGTCATCTGATGAATCTTTTTGCGGTGCGCCTCCGATTGCGCCTTAAAATGAAGGGACTCCACATTATCGTCATCCATTCCGACAATGATATCGAAGATATCGAAGTCATCCGTCTGAACCGGACGAGAGATGGAGGTCACCATGTAGCCGCGTTGCTGCGCCGCTTGAATCATTCTCGGATCGGCATATTCGCCTTCATGATAATTCAAAATGCCTGCGGAATCTATCAAATAGCGATCAGCCGCACCATGTTTCTCCACAAATGCCTTCATCACCGCCTCAGCAGCCGCCGAACGGCAAATATTGCCCAAACAGACAAAAAGAATACGGATTTTACGATCCATCGTCAAATGATATTATTGGTTATTGGCAGGCGCCCCACCATTGGGATTGCCCGGATTTTTAGGTTTTCTGGAATGCCAACGTCTGCGTGGACGGGATGCTCCCTCCTTACGTTGCGAACCATTTTCAGCTGAGGCAGCCTCATTTTGTGGTTTAGGAGCCTCTTGGTTCTCCTGTTTAGGGCGATGTTGGCCATGTCCGTGGTGATTACGGCGGCCGCCGCCATTCTGTCCATTATTTTGACCACCGTTCTGTCCACCTCCATTGCGGGATGAACCTCGATGCGCACCACCTTTCGATCTTCCTTTTCGAGGCTCGTAGGCTGGCCCCTCCCCTACACCCTCCGGCATAGGATATTTCTCGATCTCCTTTTGGAGGAACTTCTCAATACGGGAGAACTTGTCTTGCTCCGCCTCCGACACGAACGTGATACCCGCACCCTGGCGATTCGCCCTGGCGGTACGGCCAATACGGTGGATGTAATCCTCCACATCATGAGGCACATCATAGTTCAACACGACATCCACATTCTCGATGTCAATACCACGGGAGATGATGTCGGTCGCCACCAAGATATTCACCTTGCCACTCTTGAAATCAAGCAAGGCCTGGTCACGCTCCGCCTGCTCCAAATCGGAGTGGATCTCCACGGCGCGGAGTCCGACACGGCGCAAGCTGCGGGTCACCTCCTTCACCTTCAGCTTGGAAGAGGAGAATACAATGATCTTCTCCTCCTTCTTGTTGGAGAAGAGAGATTGGACAATAGCCAACTTTTGGGTTTCGTAGCAGATGTAGGCACCTTGCGCCACACCCTCTGCTGGTTTGGAGATGGCGATGTTCACCATCACCGGATCACGGAGAATCGTCTCCGCCAACTTCTTTATCTTAGGCGGCATGGTGGCAGAGAACATAATGGTCTGCCTATCAGCCGGTAATTTCTTCACAATCTGGATGATATCATCATAGAAGCCCATATCCAACATACGATCCGCCTCGTCCAAGACGAAGTAGCTCACGCGGGAGAAATCCACGTTGTCCAAACCGATGTGGGAGAGCAGACGGCCTGGGGTAGCCACTACAAAATCGGCACCCAACTGCATCGCGCGCTTCTGTTGTTCCCAAGCGCTGGCGTCGTTGCCACCATAGACAGCCACGGAAGAGACAGGCAAGAAGTAGGAGAATCCCTCCAACTGTTGGTCGATTTGCTGAGCCAACTCACGGGTAGGTGACATGATGATAGCGTTCACCGCATCATCGGGATGGGGCTCCTTCAACATTTTATTCAAAAGCGGCAACAAAAAGGCGGCCGTCTTACCCGTACCAGTCTGCGCACAGGCGATCACATCCTTTCCATCCATGATAACGGGGATAGCCTGCTCCTGCACAGGAGTCATCTCACTGAAATTCATCACATTCAAGCCATCCATCAAACTCGGCTCGAGGTTCAATTCTTCAAACTTCATGATTTATCAATCCTAATTTTGCACAAAGGTAATCAAAAAATATGGAATGGGCTTAACATTCTCTTCACATCGCACTTTACATCGGATCCACATCTACCTGCACATAGACAGACTTAAAGGCTTGCTCCGCCAAGGTCATATTGGTCAATTCACGCAACATTGACTTCGCTTTATCCAAAGGCGCACCCACCTCCACCTTCAACATAATCTTCAGAATAAAGAGGTTTTGGATACGAGCCACCAACGGTTTGTCCGGTCCAAAGACACGCTCTCCAAACGATTGCCGCATCAGCGCCGCCAGGTAGTTGGCCGCACCGTTCACCGCAGTGAAATCCTTTCCCTTGATATAGACATAGATCAGTCTGCTATAAGGTGGATATCTAAATTGATAACGCTCATTCATCTGAACGTTGAACATCTTGGTGAAATCATTGTTTCGCACCTGTTTGATCACAGGATGGTCCGGCTCAGAGGTCTGGATCACCACAATGCCCCTGTTGTTCTTTCTGCCCGCACGGCCGCTCACCTGCGCCATCATCTGATAGGACCGTTCCATGGCGCGGAAGTCAGGATAATTCAAGAGGGAATCCGCATCGAGGATACCCACAACCCGCACCCGTTCGAAATCCAAGCCCTTCGAAATGATCTGGGTTCCCACCAAGATATCGATAGCACCCTCCTCAAAATCCTTCAAAATCTTCTCATAACTCTTTCGGGAGCGAGCGACATCCAAATCAAGGCGCGCCACACGCACACCAGGGAAGAGTTCCGCCACCTCCTCCTCGATCTTCTCCGTTCCGAAGCCACGGGGTTCCAATTCCGGCGTTTCGCAAGCGGGACAGAGGGCAGGTATATTCATCGTATAGCCACAGTAGTGGCAAACCAACTGATGTGTACTTTTATGGAGAGTCAAACTAATATCGCAATTCTGGCAACGGGGAACGCAACCGCAGGTACGGCACATCATAAAGGGGGCGAAACCACGACGGTTTTGGAAGAGGATGATCTGTTCCTTCCGCTCCAAAGCCTTACGCATCTGTTCCACCAAAAGCGGGGTGAAAAGGTCTCGGATCATACTCTTGGTACGACGTGCCTCCTTGACATCGGCCACCATCACATCGGGCAGTTGGATGCCCTCGTGCCGCTGCATCAACTCCACCAAACCAAACTTTCCCGACCGTGCCGCCTCATAGCTCTCCAACGAAGGGGTGGCCGAACCCAACAAGACTTTCGCCTGCGACATATTCGCCAAAATGATCGCCGCATTGCGGGCATGGTAACGAGGGGCTGGATCAAATTGCTTATAGGTGGTTTCGTGCTCCTCATCCACCACTACAAGACCTAAGTTCTTGAAAGGCAAAAAGACAGAGGAACGGACACCTAAAATCACCTTGTACCCCTTGTCATGCAATAGATTATTCCAGATTTCCACCCGCTCCGCATCGGTGAATTTGGAGTGATAGACGCCCAATTTGGAGCCGAAAACACGACGCAGACGATTGGTGATTTGGGTAGTCAAAGCGATCTCAGGGAGGAGGAAGAGTACCTGACGTTCCCTTTTGAGCGCCTCTTCGATCAGGTGAATATAGATCTCCGTCTTGCCGCTGGATGTGACACCATGCAACAACACGACACTCTTTTCGTCAAATGAGGCTCGTATCTCTTCGTAAGCCGTTTGCTGCACAAGGGAGAGCGCATGGGTAGCCCCTTCCGTATAGAGGGAGTCGTCCAGACGATCGACATCCTTCTTGTAGATCTCCATAATCCCCTTCTCCGCCATCGCGTTCAAGGCGGCGGGAGAGGCATTCTTCTCCAACAGCTCTTTTTTCGAGACCTCCTTGCGATGTTGCGGTTGGAGGAAAGAGGAGAGTTGCATATAGATCATCAGCAGTTCCACCTGCTTCTTCGCCTTGCCCAACGCATCGAAAAGGGCGGAGAGTTTCGCCTCATCGGTATATTCCGCGGCGAGCCGCACATAGGTTTCCTGCTTCGGTTTGTATTTGGATTTCAACTCTTCACTGACAGAGACGGCTCCCATCTCCATCATCCGCTTCACCAAAGGGAGGACATTCTTCATCCCCACCAACTTATTCAACTCGTTGACCGTGTGATCCTTCTCCTTTAAAACATCCAGCAAGAGCTGTTCGCGCTCCTTCAAGGGGGCCTCCGCTTCAAACTCCTCCACCAACGAAATGGTGGTCTCACTCTCCAACTTTAAGCCAGAAGGCACCGCCGCTTTGAACACCTCGCCCAACGTACATTGGTAGTAGGAGGCAATCCACTCCCAGAACTTGATCTGCTGCGGACGGACAATCGGTTCGGCGTCAAGCACACCGATCACCTCCTTCAACTCCACATTCTCGGGCGGGGTGAAACGGATGCCATAGACAAGGGCCGTATAGAATTTTGAGCGGCCGAAGGGTACGATGACACGCATTCCGACCTTCACCTCCCCCGCCATCTCTTCCGGCAAGATGTAGGTGAAAGTGCTTCCCAAAGGGAGGGGCAATATGGTCTCGATATAGGTGGTCATCTGTTTATTTTTTTCGTTTCGTTCAACACAATTAGTTTTATCCTTTACATGATTCCATATAAAGGGACATTCGTCATCCAATTCTCTTCTTTATAGGGCAACATCGATGTTCTGACAGCAGTTGAAGGAGTGAATTTTTCGCAAAATAGTTTGAAACTTTTCGCATGGACATTCGTCTCCGCTTTCACTTCAATAGGGACGATTTCTCCGGCCTTTTGAATGACAAAATCAACCTCAGCCGTACTTCGGTCGTTTGTCCAATAATAGACACCTTCGTACTTATTTTGAATTAGTTGTTGATGTACGAATTGCTCTGTCAGAGCGCCTTTAAATTCAGTAAAGATACGATTCCCATCAAGGACTATTTCCGGACGCAGATTACTTAATGCGGATAGCAACCCCACATCAACAAGATATAACTTAAATATATCCGGTTCTACATAATGGTTCAACGGCAATTCAGGCTTAACTATACGATTGTTTTTCAAAAGCAAACCCGCATCACAAATCCAATTGATAGCGAGTTCGTAATCCTTCGCTCGAGCGCCTTCCCTCAATAAACCGTAGATGAATTTCTTATTCTCCTTGGCCAATTGAAGAGGAATTGATTCCCAAACTTGTCGTATTCTAGGGAGTTCGTTTATAGGAGCATGTTTGGAAAAATCACGTTCATAAGAATCTAGTATCTCACGCTGAATTTCCTGAACAATCTTAAAATCCTTTCTTTCAACAAACTCATTTACGGCCTCCGGCATTCCCCCTACCACAAGATATTGCTTTAGTGTCTTACACAGCTCCTCGTGGAAAGGTTGGAGAATATCCCATCTTTGGGACACAAGAGCATTGGCCAATTGTTCTTTGCCTATTGCAATTAAAAATTCCACAAAAGACATTGGATGCATTTGGAGGAAATTCACCTTACCGACAGGAAAGGATTCTCCCGTATGCACACTCATGCCCAGAAGTGAACCTGCCGCAATGACATGGTACCCAGGCGCAACTTCATAAAAATATTTCAACGATGTTATTCCTGAAGGTGCTGCTTGTATTTCATCAAAGAAAATGAGCGTTTCGCCAGGAGTTATAGACTTACTGGCATATAATTGCAAAGCCTCGACAATCCTTTCCGGATTTAGATCTTGCTCAAATAGATTCTGTAATTTTTTTTCTTGCTCGAAATTAATGTAGACGCAGTCTTGGTAATGATTTTTGCCGAATTCCTTCACCAACCATGTTTTTCCAACTTGGCGAGCTCCTTCTATAATCAAAGGTTTTCTACGTGGACTATTTTTCCACTCTATGAGCTGTTTAAAACATTCTCTCTGCATAGATCCAAATTTTTGCAAAAATAGTCAAATATTCCCGTCAAAACACTTTTATCAAGATAAAAACGCGATAGAACTATACTTTTATCAAGATAAAAACGCGACAAAACTACACTTTTAGCAAGACAAATAAAATCATGTTCATCTTAATCCCATCATTCATCTCCGCGAAGCTCTATCTTTGGGATTACATTTACAAGAGGAAGCCACTCCACCTTTTGCTTTTTCTCATCTGTGGAGAGCACGGAGTTACCTTGTCGATCGATGAGTCCCTTCTTGGAAAGGACACGGACAATGATGACAGGTCCCTTCACATCAATCGCATCATAGATGCACGGCACAACGATCTCGCCATTCCCATTCATCAAGCCCCACTTGTTCACAATCTTCACCGGCGTATAACGATCACTCTTCCGCGCAAAGGGTTTCACCTCGTCCAAATAAGTAGCGAAGGGAACGCCATCCTTGTAGACAGCATACTTACCATCCACCTTCTCCACTTGGATCTCCCGATGGACAGCCTCTCTTCTCACCTCCTCCTCTGTGATTTGCTCCACAAGGTTACCCTTTCCGTCTATATAGAGGTTTTTACCTTGCATCTGTACCTTGGCCTGACGTGTCACACTGCTGAAAGCGGAGGCGTCGTCAAAAACAAACTTGATGATAGTCTTTCCCGACAAGTCAACAAATCCGAACTTTCCCTCCTTAGAGACTGGGATAGGATCTCCCACCTTGGATTTGGCATAGGACCATCGTTCGTTATCATCAGAGAAGGAGTATTCGTATTTGAAAGGAATGATAATCTTACCCGTTTCGTTGATGAATCCCCAAGCACCTTTTCGTTTTACGGGGCAGACACCATTTTGGAAGGTCATCACATCATCAAATTCCGGCGTGAAGACCACCTTACCTGTCTTATCAATAAAGTTCCACACTTTCTTATCCTTCTTCGATACCTCCACAGCGGTCATGGCCGCATTGAAAGGGCGGGCGTCGCTGAATTGGCAAGGGACCACCTCTTTACCGGTGCCATCCACAAATCCGAAGAGGTCATTCCGCTCCACCAAAATATATTTCAGACCCTCATGTCCGATCATTTGATAAACGCAAGGCAACAACTCCTTTCCGTCAATGGTGTAGGCGCCATACTTGCCGCTCTTCTCCACGACGAAGTAATCAACCGGGCCGCCGCAATAAGGGCCGGAGACATTGTCGAACTCACAAGGAATCACCTCCTGCGAATTGGTGACATTGTACAGAAGCACACCATATCGCTTCACATCCTTTTTCTTCATCACCATCAAGTAATTTCTCGCAAGATAGGAGATTTCGTCGTAGGGCGCGGCGGCCAACTCATAAGAGACACGTTGAGTGATCCGTTCCGACATCTCCGTCCAATAAGGGGAACTATCATATTTTTCCGCCATTAAAACGGAGACATCCGTATCTGACATATCCTCTCCTTGTTCATTGATCAAGAGACGACGTCCATCCAAATAGACGAAACAACTACTTGGATAGCCCTCAAATTTCGGGTCTTCCCTGTTTTCGAACCTACAAGGAATCACGAGTTCTCCCTTTTTATTTATAAAACCCAAAGAGTCATTCTCTCCCACAACGGCAGCCATTCCATGGGAAAAATCAACCACCCGTTTGTATATGGCAGGAGAGACCTTTGAACCATCCGGATTCACAAAGCACCAACGACCAGACTCCTTAACTTTGGCGCATCCATTTACGAAATCGCCAGCCGCCTCATATTGGCAAGGGATCACCTCCCTCAATTGGGTATCAATAAAACCGAACTTCCCCTCCTTCAAGACACGCATACGGTGATTCGAGAAGAAATAGTCCAACGCCTCCCGATCCTTGTTATAGGTCGGAGCCATTATCTCCTTGCCTTGCAAATCGACAAAGCCCAATTTGCCACCTGCGAAGACAGGCATACAACCATTTCCATCGGCAGACAAAGGCACTCCCACCTCCGCATAACGAAGAGTAGCGACACGAAGTCCCATACTCAAAGGAATTTCATCTCGGCCAACAGCCTGAAAACCACATGAAAGCAGAGCGGCAAGAAATGCCACAACGATATTTTTTCTCATCACAACTAGATAATAAGTTATTGTTTATTCTCAGTATTAATGATACAAAGATAGGGAAAAGGAAGAAAATTCATAACCAAAACATCATGAATTGGAAACCAACAAAACCCTCTACGGTCGGAGTCAAGGAATACGCATGAAAAACGCCATTATCGCGAGAACAAAAAAGATGGTTTTTCTTTTATCCAGTCTCTTAATGGCACTTTACTTTCTTTGGCAAATGCGCAACAGATTTCCAACCACCCCTCATACATATTATCACTTTGCAACAAAACCGGGTTAAAATCAGCAATCATCAATCGCAATTCCGCAGAAGGATTTTCCAATATTTTCTTTATTTCATCAGCATAATCCACAATTATATTGAACACTTGCGCAACAGGCGTAGACAACCGTTCCCCATTAACATGAGTTATCCTACCTCCAGCCGAATACAAGTCTCGAATGTTTGGATTAACCACTTGATTATAAGAACATAGCCAAAGTGTTGTATTGTTGTACTTTGTCATACTTTTTGCTGGATTCAGCGCTTCTGGGAAAAGAATCATACATTTGGCTTGCAATTCTCGTTTTTCCCCAATCTCAAGAGAATTCCACAATTTAATATTGAATGAATGTGCGACTTCTACGTTGTCGGATGTTATCCACCATGGCATCTCTTGACGATTCTGTTGACGAGCTCTTTCTCTATAATAATGTCTAACTTTTGATATAGAATCTGGAGAGGTTCTGAAATTGTCATATGTCGTACCCATCTTTGAGAAGATGGTTTCATTCTCCGTCAGCTCCATATTTATCAAATATCTAGGAGAATGAGTAACTGCTATATCATATAATACTTCTTGATATGGTCTACACTTGAACTGAGGGACAGTCCCTCCCAGTTTACCAAACAACATATAAATGTCATCAACATTTTCCACACGGGTAGATTCTACTATACTACTACCCGTGGATGTCCAGTGATCTTCTTTTGTAGACTTCACTTCAATGCCATAATACGTATCAGCTACAATATCAGGGAATCTTTGACCAGAAATTAACTTGACCTCATCAGCATCAAAAGGCGAATCATCACAAGCAAGTTTTATTTTTTCCACTGCGCACAATTCTAAGCCACTCGAACTTAATCGTTTATACTCAGACGGATTTTCACTTGCCTCATTATTGAGTATTTTCACAGTTCTATCCATCAAGTCAACAAAAGCTTGATGAGCCAAGGTTATATCCTTTTTACGAATAGCTATGATGTTTTTTCCTATATCCATTCTTTAATCAAAATACAAAGGCCAAACTTCTTGTATTCTTCTTGCTATGTTGTAGGCCAGCATAGGTGGAACGGCATTGCCTATTACCTTATACGCACCAGAAGGGCTAACCGCATATCTTTTAGATCCACGTTTATGGAACACAAATGGATAATCAGGAGGAAATGTCTGTATTAACGCACATTCCCGCGGAGTAAGTCTGCGCTCCAAAAGTCCTTTTCTCAGCTCTTCTATATTTTTGCCTCCATGTTCCGCTGACAATCTCCGAAATTCGATATTACCATGATGTTCAGAACGAATAGTAGGGCCTAGTCCATCCATATTTATTTCAGACTGACCTTGACTTCCATTTCCAAGATACTGAGCTCCAGAAAAAAATTGATGCGTCAAATCCTGCGATTGACCAGGTTCTGGCAAATCACCCAATACATCTCTGCAAGAAACAGGAGATGGAAGATCTCTGTTTTCAACATTGAAATTATGAGTAGGCAAAGGATATGGATTATACTCTTGCGGGATATTCTCCTGTTCTAATGCTTCAATAGCCTGAGGTAAAAGTGCAGAACGTTTTATTCCTATAAATATCACACGCTCACGTGTCTCTGGCACTCCATAATTTCCCGCATGAAGGACTTGAGGGTCAAGCACTATATAATCATTTCCATTTGCAGACGAGAAGTCACGCTGAATTATATCCTTAACGTCACCAAGGCTTACTAACC
The DNA here is from genome assembly GCA_045601045.1 of Paludibacteraceae bacterium. Classification (GTDB taxonomy): domain Bacteria; phylum Bacteroidota; class Bacteroidia; order Bacteroidales; family Paludibacteraceae; genus UBA1181. The sequence goes on along the minus strand of JAZRZA010000041.1, from coordinate 18,853 downwards.
CTTTGACATTCTCTGCAATAAACATTTTAGGCTGAACGATATCAACAACCTGTTTCATCCACATATATAACTTTCCTCTTGTTTCTTCCGAAGGCTCGTCAGAAAATCTTTTTCCTCCATTGTGAGAGACAGCCGAGTCGAAACCTTTCCTTTTCCCAGCCACACTAAAATCTTGGCAGGGAAATCCACCCGTCACAACATCTATATTATGCGGAAAAACATCAAAGCCATTCTTATGGAGTTTTACCAAATCAACTATACTTTCTAAATGAAATATGGATGGATCCACATGATAACGAGACATATAGTTCAACCACGTAAGCCGTGCTTCCTCCAATATATCACACGCAAATACTGTTCGGAATAAATTACGGCGAAGCATAACCCATTTATCATTAACTTGGTAATCTACACAATCTGAATTCGTAACAGAATGACGATGGCAAATAAAACCTCCCTCAAGGCCTAAATCCATACCTCCACATCCTGAAAACAAAGACAAGACTCTCAATGTTCCGTCCTCACACCGCTCATTCTCTCCATTATTGAAGAACAATTCAAACTGCGGTTCAGAAACTAAGTCCGACTTTTGTTCTATTTCTATCTCAGTATAATCAAACAACTTTTTTGACATTGGAATCTTAAAATATAATTATTTAATCACTTCTCCGGAATCTCCATCTCGCCACAACGTTCCAACTTATCTTGCTTATCCTTCTCAATCTGGTAATTATTGAGGATGGCACCTGTCACCAAGTTCAAAAGTAGGAAAGCCGCAATGATGAACCAAACGACATGAAACATAGTGATCACAACCGATGAGGCATGGACCAACCCATAATCGCTGGCCGTCACCAGGTTGTAGCGCAAATCGGTCCAGTCCTCTCCCGTCATCACACGGAAAAGGGTGAACATCGCCTCCCCCAATGTGCCATAGGGATCCCCGGAGTTGTTCGGGTTATTCGGAGCCACCTGCATAAAAGACTCATAGTTCGCCAACGCCTCTCCGCTCAACGTGGCCGGATCGGGCAATTTGAACAAGCCAACGCCAATAATGGCGAATAGGTATATGAAGACCAGGAAGAGCAGCATATTGTAGAACATCGCCGTCATAGACTTCAAAAGGACGGTCACAATCAACTTGATCTCCTTGGAGGCGCGCAAGAGACGGAGCACACGGAACACCCTCAAGATACGGATGGCAATCATCGCGGAAGCGTTTGGAATGAAACGTTCCGGGATATAGGTGATCACCACCAAGGTGAAGTCAAAGATATTCCATCCACTTCTAAAAAAAGTCCGCAAATTGGGGGCGGCGATCAAACGGAGGATAATCTCCACAGTGAATATAAAGAGAATAACTCCCTGCACCGCGGTAATGGCAGGATGCTGCATATAAGTTTCAACGCCTATCAGAATAGAGTTGACCACAATCACTGCCGTGATGGCAAGTTCAAACCATCTACTGGTACATATTTCCCTAACTTTTTCTCTCCAAGGTGCCATAACAAATGGATTCACGTACTAAATATAAGTGCGTAAAATTACGAAAAAATGGGAATGGGAGAAACGCCCCACGCAAAAATCATCTCTTCACCGGGCAAACCGCACGGATAGAGGCACCGTGAGACCGATCAACTTGAGCCATATATAGGTCGGAAGAGGAGAATACAAACGCCGCCGCCTCCATATCCTCCACCGCAGTAGACCAATAACAACCATACTCTCCTTTATAAGCAGGCGTTCCCTTGCACATACCCGTAGCCGGCAAAAAAATCCATTCGCCATTCGCAGCAGAAAGCTTGTATCCCCAAGTCCCCTGATACTCGCACCATTCCGAAGTGCAATGGTCCAACAGTTCTGTCCAGTCGCAAACCATCGGGATTCGCCAAGAGCCACCCAACTTCTGACGTGCGGCATCGTCCTCCATCTCCAAGGAAAATAATCCATCGGGACACATAGAGGGATAACCGGTCATGTACTTTGTCAAAACAAGATTTCCATTGTCATTCAGAATCCACTTATAATATTCCGAAGTATAGCGTTCCTTGACATCCAGCTCGCCCCACGCATAAAAGCCACCATCCTGCTCCGCCGAAGAGGCTTCCAGATTAGTCTTGGCCCACAATGTTCCGCTGGGCAGGCCTAAATCCACATATTCCACACCATTGACATCCCCAAAGGACTCTGACTTCTCATCACAACCTCGATAAAAATGGAAAGACTCTCGATAGAATGCCGTATCTCGCTGATAAAAACGATTTCCCGGAGAGAGCGACACATCCAAATCCTCCTTCGAGCAAGAGAAGGCAACGACACACACCACGATTGTCAAAAGGCTATATATAACATTTCTTTTCATAACTAAATCTTGATTAAATTACACACTCATCGTCTTTTTTTCACCGGAACGAACTGCAACTTTCGGGCAGTATATGTCACCACACATAACTCAGGTCCATCCCCCAATTTTCGTTCCTTCGCCGTAAGGATCAACTCATTTCCCGATGTGTAATATTCATAAGACAACATAGCATAATGGGTGATCAAATAGACGTTCAAAGTATCTCCGACACGTTCTGACGCACGCCACGTCCAAACAACATACTGGCTAAACACCTCCGCACGGAACGGCGTGCAAGTCGCGTACAATTCGACATACCACTTCGATTCACTTGGCGAGACACTGGCGAGTTCATTTTCCCAGAGGAAATTTGACTCAGGCAATTCATACCGCAGCACCTCCGACTTTATCAGCTTCATGCTGCTGGGAGCAACCATCACAGCCTCATCGAAACCATCGTCATACAGCACATCGTGTTCACACGAGACAAACAGGGCGGACAAACATGTCGCCATCCATATAAACTTACTTTTCATAACTAAATCTTGATTAAATTACACACTCATCGTCTTTTTTTCACCGGAACGAACTGCAACTTTCGACCCGTATAACACTCCGTTTGTCCTTCCAACGCATCCTTCCATTCTCGTTTCTTCGCCGTAAGGATCAACTCATTTCCCACTGTATAATACTCATAAGAGAGCGTGACATTGGTAGAGGAAGATGAGGTGATCAAATAGACGTTCAAAGTATCTCCGACACGTTCTGACGCACGCCACGTCCAATCATCATACTGGCTAAACTCCTCCGCACGGAACGGCGTGCAAGTCGCGTACAATTCGACATACCGCATCGATCTACTTATCGAGATACTGGCGAGTTCATTTTCCCAGAGGAAATATAACTCAGGCAATTCATACCGCAACACCTCCGACTTTACCAGCTTCATGCTGCTGGGAGCAACCATCACAGCCTCATCGAAACCATCGTCATACAGCACATCGCGTTCACACGAGACAAACAGGGCGGACAAACATGTCGCCATCCATATAAACTTACTTTTCATACCGATTGTTTTAGAAACATTTACACCTATACGCTTACGCTTAGCAACGACACAAATGTAAGAAAAGATATTTTCTAGTACAACCATTCGTCTAAAAAAATAGAGATTTATGCCTTCTCATACATATATTCAACAAGGGTTAAAAACTAACGTGTTTTCATAATTCTGCAACTTAAAAGTTGCAAAATTCGTTTTTTTTATATAATCTTGTACCAAGATAAACCCAGAATTATGAAATTTGTACGCGCCATACCCGAATTGATATTTCTCTTTCAAGAGTATCGCAGAGATTGAACGCAAACTTGGTATATCATGCATGGAAGCAGTGAAGGCATAAACAATTATTGGGATAACCACGCAACAAACTGGCAACTCAGCCCAGGCAACGACATCTTAACTTAGATGTCTGATATACAATAAGTAATCCACATCCTTCATTTGAGTAACCCCGCACATCCAAACGGAGCGACGATATACTGAGGAGAGCGACGACGGGTGAGCAAGAGCGTCTGTAAGACGCCAAAGGGGAAGGCGAAGCCCATGCATCATATCACCCGCTTCGCCTTCAAATCCAAATATTTGTTGATGACATCCACGGTCAGATTCTCCGGCCTTGTCAAAATGGATTGAATACCATAGCGGCGGAGGTTCTTGACAATCATACGTTTCTCATACTCAATGTTGGCAGCGGAGACGTGCACAAAATAATCCTCCGTGGTAACGGGTTTCTTGTCCACCAATTTAATCATCTCGTCATCCTGGAAGAATACCACCAAGACGACATGGCTGGAGGCCAACTTGCGGAGGTAAGGCAACTGTCGCTCCATGCTGATATTGGTGTCGAAAGTCGTATAGATGACAAAAAGGCTTCGCTTGTTCACCTTTCTTCGGACCAGTTCATACAGGACAGAGTAGTCACTCTGGATGTAGGTGGTCTCCTCCTTGTGAAGGAGCTCCACGATCAACTCCAATTGGTTCGCCTTCGAAGAGGCGGGCACAAAGGAGTCCACCTTCTGCTCAAAGGTGATCAACCCCGCATGGTCACTGTGCTGAATCGTGAGGTAAGAGAGGGCTAAGGAGGCGTTGATGGCATAATCCAACAGGCTCATCTTCTGGAAAGTATGCTGCATGCCACGCCCTTTGTCGATCACATTGAAGATCTGTTGCGACTGCTCGTCGGTATAGAGATTACACATGAGTTGATGCTTACGCGCGCTCGCCTTCCAGTTGATGGTGCGGTAATCGTCGCCCGGCACATACTCCTTGATCTGGTCAAACTCGGTACTGCTACCGATTCGTCTCACCTGCTTGATACCACACACCTTCGCCTTGTTCTCCACAGAGAGAATCTCCATGTTTCGGATCAGCATGAAAGAGGGATAGACCTTGAAAGAGGATGGTTGTTCCACCGTGAAACGCCTCTCCAAGAGTCCCCAAAGGGAGGATACATAGATATGGATGTTCCCCATTTGGTAGGTTCCCCTTCGTTTAGGCGTGAGATCATAACGCAAATCCACCCTCTCCGACGGTGGCAGCAACGTCCTCAATTCAAACGTGCGATCCTGAAATTCCACAGGGATCTCATCAATAATCTTCACCGCGACCGGGCGTTTGTAGAAACTCTTCATGTGGAGCATGATAGGGTTGGGATCACCATTGGAGAAGCGGTTTTGCAACTCACGCTCACAAGCCACATCAGCCCCCTTCGAGTAAAGGGAGAAGAGATCTCGGAGGCAGGCCACCAAGAAAAGCAATATCCCCCCTACCCCGATCTTATAGCAGATGGGCCAGAGCATTCCCGTTGCGGTAAACGACAAAAGGGCCGTCAATATGATGAGAAACCTTTTGGTTAAAAACATACGTCAGTGAATGTTAGAATTCAGTCGTTGTAAATAATCGTTGTGAAATCATTGTAAATAATCGTCGCCCATAGATCACTTAGGCGCCTCCACACGGGAGATCATCTCCTTGATGACGGAGTCAACCGTTTGTCCCTCCATCTCCGCCTCGGCGGTCAAAATGATTCTATGGCACAAGATCGGATAGGCAAGTGTCTTGATATCATCAGGGATGACAAAGTTGCGGCCTTGGATCAGAGCGTATGCCTTCGCGGCGTGCAAGAAGGCGATGGAGGCACGAGGAGAGGCGCCGATGTAGATGGACTTGTTGGTGCGGGTCTCCTGGATCAACATCGCGATGTATTGGATCATCTTAGGGTCGATGAAGATTTGGTGCGACTTCTCGCGCAAGGCGATCAACTCCTCCTTGGAGATGACCGGCAAGACATTCTCCAACTTGGTGAACTTCTTATTGGCATTGTGGGATTCGATGATCTTCACCTCCTCCTCCAGTGTAGGATAACCGATCTTGATTTTGAAAAGGAAACGGTCCAACTGCGCCTCCGGCAAGCGGTAAGTACCCTCCTGCTCGATCGGGTTCTGGGTGGCGACGATGGTATAGACCTCCCCCATCCTATGGCACTCGCCGTCGATGGTGGTTTGTCGCTCCTCCATCAACTCGAAGAGGGCGGATTGAGTCTTCGCGGGGGCACGGTTGATCTCGTCCACCAAGATGATATCGCCAAAGGCGGGACCCTTGTGGAATTCAAATCTATTGGTACTCATATTGAAGACGTTGGTACCTAAAACATCGGAAGGCATCAAGTCGGAGGTAAACTGCATGCGGGAGAAGTCCGCGCTGATCAGTTTCGCCATCAACCGGGCCATCAAGGTCTTAGCGACGCCCGGCACACCCTCGATCAAGGTGTGGCCATCCGCCAATACCGCAGTCAAGAGCAAATCGAGCATCTTCTCCTGTCCCACAATCACAGAGGCCACCTGCTCCTTGAGTTTCAAGACTTTATCGTGGTAGGTCACCTCGGAAACGAACTGTTCGCTTCCCGCATTGCTGCTTTGCATATTATTATCCATATTGTTTTCCATATCTGAAAATCTAAACTTTTGTATGATAATCTATTTTAATTTTTTGAGAATCGAATTCATCTTATCGATACTATCCGTCATCTCCTTCTCCGAAACAATGATCGAGTTCTGCAAAAGGAAGAACATCCGCCTAAAAAAGAGCAACAAAGGTTTCGGATTCTCTCCCAACAAACGGGCTAGATGGGTGACATTCGCCTCCAAGGTCTCATTATCCTCAAAATGGATATTGGTCCGTTCCCGGATCCAATCCAATAAGATGACAAACTTTCTACGCAATGCCTCTCTGGCCTCCGCCTTCCAGTAGTAGTTATTGCCTATCTGCTTGGCCAACTCCACCGTGCGGTTTTCCGGCTCCTTGATCACGGGGATAATGCGTTGGCGCCTTCGCGCATAAAGCAAAAGGAATCCGACAAATAGCGCGACGATCAACAAATCGATTAGTAGAGAACCTAATCCGGAAAAATCAAAACGAGGAGAGGATGCATGGATCTCTCTCCTTTTCCTCTCCGAAACATATAACAGATTCTTAGAGGACCGCACTTCAAAATAGCCACACCAAGTTCTGCTGAAAAGATCAGCATCCATCTCCTCACCGCCTTTGAAGGCCTCCTCCATAAGGTTCAGAATGAAACCAAAACTCTCCCGCTCATAGGTGACACCATAGTTCGTGAAGAGCAATGGCACGGAGACCAAGATGAGAGGCGCCTCATGAGGGGCCGTGTATCGAATCGCTATCGGTTCGTCATCAATGGTCGCGATCACCTCATGCGAAGTGTAGTGGCGCAAAAGCGGAATGGTCGAGTCGTGGTGGATTCGGGATTTGCACATCTCCGTAGGAAGATGGCACACCTTACCGGAAGAAAGTAGTTTCAACTCCGAATCGCGGCACCCTTTATTCTCCGTCACCTCCCGAGCAAAGGCCTCGATATCGAAAGGCTGGCAATCCGCCTCATTCCAGAAATGCTCCTTCACGACAACCGTAGGGAGGAGCGCTTCGCTCCGGGCATGGATAACCCTATCGAAATATTGCGCCATATAGGGTTGGGTACCCACCCACAGCAGCGCCGAATTGATCGTATCGACCGACTTTGAGAGATGGCCATTTTCAGGTGTACTCACATGATAATAATCTTCATGGAAACTCTCCTCCGAATCGATGCTATGGAAGTTATATCTAAGTTCTTCGCTGAGAATGTTCGCATCAAAAGGATAACTGATAGAGTACTTCCGATCATCCGTAGAGACCCTTCCATGCTCATCGAAGGTGACGCTCCAATCATTCACCTGAAGACCATCACTTTCACTATCACAAGCGCCCAATGCAAAAAGCGAAAAGAGGCCCCCGACCATATAGTAAACTATGTATTTCGCTCTCTTCATCTCTTCACGATTAAATTGGCACATTTTTGGGCTTGATCAAACATCGCTCGATCCACCTCAATCTTATCATATCGGGCCTCCAAGAAGATCCGCGTCAGCTCCAAGAAGGGCGCCTTACGGCTCTTCTCCGGCATCTCGTAATAATATTCGATAGGCGTCTTGGAACGCTCCCAACGAATCATCCCATTGTTGTTCAGCCAGGTTAGTGTCTGCACATAGAGGATGCGGACAGCCTCCTTGTAATCCCCCTTTCCAAGCGTCCGTTCCAGATCGCCTCCCACCAACTCCACCGTGGTGTCAAGGATCTGCTGTTGGGACACAGCCTTCCTCTTTCTTTGATAACCACCTAACGTGACTACCAATATAACGACAACGAGGAAGATTGCCATACCGGCCACCAGCCAGACAACGGCGTCGACATTCAATTCAAGATCATCAAACATCGGCTTTTTATCCTCGTATTTACGCAACGATCTTCCCGGACCATATTCGTTTCGACACCATACCCACTCCGCAATAGTATCCGAATTTGCGGAGGAGTACAAATCCGCAGAATCCAATTCGGTCAAGAGGGAATCACCCGTATAAGCACGAATCGAATCGGGAACATCGGGGAGATCGCACTCATCAACATCCAGTCCACCCCAAGAAAATAGGCTTACGCAAAAAAGTGCAAGAAGCAAAAGCAGACGACGCGTCATAACGACTCCTCCTTTCTTATTTTATGAGGAAGAAGAATATAGTAAAAAATGATGAAGGCCAAAGAGCCTAATATAATCGTCAGTTTCACAAAGAGCGGGTACTCCGTGTGACGCGTGAGGAAACTCTCGAAAAAGGCAGCCAAGATGGTAAGCGGCAAGATGGAGAGTATTATTTTCACGCTTCTGAGACCACTTCGCTTCAACGCCTCCTTTCGGGAATAGGTTCCTGGGAATACCCAACCCAAACCCAAGGCGAACCCCGCGGCGCCGCCGATGATGATGGTGGAGATCTCAATGGTTCCGTGGATCCAGATAGCTGTCATGGATTGTAAACCCACACCATTCAGGAAGAAGAGTGACTGGAACTCCCCCAACATAATACCATTCTTCATCATGATATAGCCAGGCCCCAAGATCGGTATCACGCCATAAGAGTAGGTGATCAAATCCACCCGAAGATTGTTCAGTGCGATGAAGAGGAACATATCCGACTCGTTAGTTCGCCCATATACATCCGTCGGCACTCCATTTTTTATGTTTTCCAGCGTCATCTCCACATAACCATATCCCAAGGTGTCGATTACATTCTCAATATCTTGATAAGCCAAAATCACCCCCACGAGGGTGAATGCGGCAAAGATGGCGAAAGACAATTTCAGTTCAAAATGGGCATCGGCCACATTTTTGGGGATGACATAGGTGAAGAAACGGACAATCTTTCGAATGTAATCCACCTTTTTGGGGGTATAGAGATAATCGTGGAGCGCCAATGCGAGATTGTTCAGATAGACCGTAACGCGTGCCTTGGGAAAGAGGCTTTGCGAATAGGCGAGATCGGCCGTTATATCCTGGTACATATCAGACAAGCGCTTCGTGGGGATGGACTTCAAATCGCGCATCTCCCGCTCATATTGGAGCCATTTCCGCTTATTCTGACGTACAAAAATATATTCTTTCATTATTATAGAACCATAATAGTTGCAAAGATAAAAATAAACCATACTTTTGCAAAAAATTAAACAGGACATGAACGATCGTTTGGAGATAGTAAACGGCCAATATGTGAAGATGAACTACACCCTGGCACAACCAGAGACACGCCTTCTCGCCGTAATTATCGACCGTATCATCCAATATGTCGTCGGCATAGGTTTATCAGTATTCATCGTTGAGAACTTTGGCAATTCCGACACGATCCTGTATTTAGTTATTTTCTTGGAGGTATTTATTTATCTGATAAACCTCATATTGGAATGTTGCTGGCACGGGAAAACGTTAGGGAAGAAGATCCTGAAAATAAAAGTCATCACGGAGAATTGCCAACCACCCTCTTTCCAGCAATGTTTCATGCGATGGGTGATTTACCCGATTGATTTCTGGATCATCGGATTTGTCATGATCTCCAAACACGGACAACGGTTCGGCGATATGGCAAGCGGGTGTTATGTGGTGAACGAGTGGAAGAAGAAAATCGTCAGAGCCTCCATAGCGGAGGAATACAGATATGTGGAGCCGGACTACCGTCCCTACTACACCAATCTGGAACAGATGGGAGAAAAGGAGGGCCAACTCGCACTGAGGTCATTGTACGAGCCCAACTTCATCTCCCAGCAAAACGAAGTCGTTAAGGTGCTGTGCAAGAAACTACAAATCAGTCAAGATGGCATGAGTAGCGAAACATTTCTCAAACAGCTATACAACGATTATCAATATGCCCTTATCAAACAAGAGAATAGCGATACGAATTAGATTCTATGTTTCACTAAATAACATTTATCACAATGGAATGGTTTATTAAATGTCTTAAAAACTATGCGAACTTCAATGGTCGCGCAAGAAGAAAAGAGTACTGGATGTTCATGTTGTTCTACATGTTGCTATATCTCCCAGTGTATGCAATCGCCATGTTTGCAACCAGTCAAGAAATGCTGACTTTGGGTCTTATCGCCAGCCTACTAATGCTGGTCGTCAGTTTGGGATTGTTTTTACCAGCCTTGGCAGCCCAAGTACGTCGTCTCCACGACATCAACAAGAGCGGATGGTGGATTTTGCTGGGATGTGTTCCATTCGTCAATTTCGCGCTTCTTTACTTCTTCCTCAAAGAAGGCGACAAGGGCGAGAATCTTTATGGTCCGGATCCTAAGTCATTGGAAGGAATGTTGTCATAAGGGAGACGCGGCACTATTTGAACAATACGAAGTTTGAATAATACGAAGAGAGAGAAACCAGGTTTTTGGGTTTCTCTCTCTTCTTTTTTCTCGACGTGGATCGTTATCTATTTTGAAGTTTTCCAATCAGTTGGTCGCACTGGCTCGCTGTGAGTCCGCAATCGATAACATAATCGCGCGCAGCCTTTTGTAGGTCTACAGCAGATGGGTTGATATGCTCCCAATCAATTGTGTTGTAATCCTGCACTGAGTTGTAGTGAGCCAATAGCCAAACCAACCTATCTACAGACATCTTCTGACGAACGTCGTACTCCGCGCTTCCTTTTTTGACAAGATAGAAGTTAGAGATCGTCACCATATAATCATCCGCCACCTCTCGGTAAGATGCGCCAGCCAAGGCTTCGAGAAGAAGAGAAACGAATCCGCATCTATCCTTTCCCTCGTTGCAATGCACCAGATAGGGTGCGGGATGGTCAACCATGAACAGAAGTCCCTCGCCCAACTTCTTCTTAAATGTTTCAGTGAAGACAGAGGCGTCGAGGCCAAGGCACACCGTGCTTCCGGTCTTAAACAATCCTGGACAATAGGTAGCGGCGAAACCGTCATATTTCATATAGTCACCCACCTTCGCGTCGGTGTCGGCAAGATCTATCTCCGTCTGGATGCCTACCCTTTTCGCCAACTGATCGACGTAAGCATACCTAACGGGGTTATCCTTCAGATTGAGCGGATTGCTTGAGCGATACAACACACCCTCCGCCATTCCGGTTGTACGCACCTCCCTGAAATTGGCGAATTGCTCGTCCGTACCATACTTCGCTCTGTCGGTATCGTAAACAGAGTGCATAATCTTGTAGAGGTCGCCATATCCGCCCTTCTTACTCATACTAATGACAATAGGATCGCCTACCTTACCGCCGATGAATTTCAGGAAATTACCGTGCAATTGTCCGAAACCGAAAGTGGTGCCTTTGGCGTTGTAGTCGCACAAGCAGACATCCATCACACCTACTTCATTAAAACCGGTGACAAAGGGAACATCCCGCAAGAAGATATCGTCTCCGATCTGCACGTTGATCAAATCGGCATAGTCGAAACCACATCGCTTCATATCCGCCACAGAGAATGAAGGCACCAGCATACCATATTGGTCGAAACCAGATACATAACCGAGATTCACAGCGGTCAAAGAACCATTATCCAACACATTCATCTGAGCTTCTTCCATCTCAAACTCCTCCATCAACTCATCTTTACAACCAGTGAGCGTACATGTGGCCAAAGCAATCATCGCCAACAAAGGGTACTTGCATTTCTTGTAATCCATATCTTTCATCATTTAATGTTTATAAAATATTTTCTTTTGTTTTTTCAATATTTCCGAAGTCTCCAGGAGATTGTTCCGTCCCGTTGACAATGCAAAAGTAGGGCAAGATTCCGGGGCACCGCGGACAGGTGATGAAAAGCGCACGGACAGGTTGTGAACTTCACATTTTGTACATTTTCACAGATTGTACATTTTATTAAAACACTACATATCAGATAGATACAAGAAAAACAATGCAAAAAAAAGCGTCACATCAATGATGCGACGCTATTCGTATGGTTACGGATTATCTGTTTTCACGCACTCTTTTGATACTGCAAAGGCGTGCAACCGTATTTCTCCTTGAAAAGTCTACGGAATGTATGATCACTGTTGAAACCACTGATAAAGGCGACATCCGCAACCGTCTCCTTTCCCTCTTTCAGCAGTCGCTCGGCGTGGGTCAAGCGCAAAGTGTTCACATATTCGTAGAACGTGACGTGCTTCACCTGGTTAAGGTATTCAGAAACATAATGGCGGTTGGTGCCCAACTTGCTCGAAATCCAATCGATGTTGACCTCCGTATCCAAGTAAAATTTATCATCTTCCAACTTGTCAAGTGTTTCCGCGAAGTTCACGAATTTCGCCGTATTTGCCGATGAAGAGCTTTCCTTCTCTTGGGTTGCCTCCGCTGGGCTTTCCGAAGTGGTTGGCTCCGCACTTGCGGACGCAGGTTCAGGAGTAGCTGTCGCAGCTGGCACAGACGCGGGTTGCGCGAAATCCTCCTTGAACTCGTTGATATACCTGTTCTCCTCAGGTTTTAACTCCTGAAGTTGTTCCTTGATCAGGTCGATGGTCAGGTCGTCCACTTTGTGCGAAAGGGCACACCCCACGATACCCGAAAGGAAGATGAATGTAAGGAAGTCATAAAGAACCATATATTCATCCTCGTCGGAAAGGATGCTGAGCGGTATGTAGAGCAAGGTCAGCACAAAGAGCGGGACGAGGGTCCAAAAGACCCATTTGGTGCTTCTTCTGTCGATATTCGAGCAATTCTCCACCAATTTTTTATCGAACATTTTGATAAAATTACCATACCAGACCAACTGTGCCATGACAGTAAGAATAGTGGTGATATAGGCGAAGGTGTAGAGTTTGAACGGAAGGATGCCACATATATCGTTGGCGGAATAGAGGAGGTATGGGGAGATGATGGCGGCGCCCATCCATTTCTTAGGCATTCTACCTAGTAGCACGGTGGAACCAAACACCATGGAGAGCGGCAAGATGGCCAAATCCATGTATTCCATAAAGGTATTATAGTTGGGATATACCCTGCCGATTTGGTAGTAACCGCAATTGGGTTGAAAGAGTTCAGGGAGAATCCACATCGCATAGTTGATGAGATAGAAGAGCAACAACCAGCCCAGCGATCTATGAATGGCGGCAGTCGCCTCGTTTCTTTTCGGTTGCAGCTTAGGCATAACGAGGAACAGGAACAAGGCATTGATCAGGAAATAGAAGATGTTGCCTCCTTGAACCATTATTCCGAGATACTCAAACGGTGAGATGTAGGTGTTCATATCCAATTCGTCATTTTCTAATTTATAATTTCATTGCGCGAATTTACAAATTTTATGTCGGATAAAAAAGAACGGGGGATATGTCACCGCTAGGTTTGCGTCTTTCTCTTAAACCTTGAATATTTTGGAAAACGGCAAAGCCAACATCAGTTCAAGGCACCGATGTTGACTTTGCCGCTTCTATAGCAAGCATAGAATTTAAAATAAAACACAGAGCAGCAAGATAACGGCCAAATAAAATGCGCCTATGAGCAGCATCATTTTACGAGTCTTAGGATCTTCGATTTCTTGTTGAGGGACATCCGCTGAAAAGAATGGGAAATAAACGTCGTTCGTATGCATAACCTTAAAATTTAATTGTTAATAAATCAAATTTTCACTGTCATTGGGATTGTTGTTCCTTCCCGTTGACAATGCAAAGGTATGGTACGATTCCGGGGTACCGCGGACAGATGATGAAAAGCGGACGGACAGGTTGTGAACTTCACATTTTGTACCTTTTCACGGATTGTACACGCCGCTTCGACAGGCAAGAAGAGACGCAAAACAACAGAAGCGCCGCACTCAACATAACCCGATCACTACAGCAGAGCCATCACATCCGCCACGATCTGCTCATCCGTCAGATGGTTCTCCCGCAAGAGTTCATTGATGTCGTAGCGGTCATAGAGTGCCTTCTTGACACCAAAGTTCAAGACCTTCATGTCGGTCGGGCCATAGAAGCGCGCGACGGTCTCGCCAAATCCGCCATCCAAGCAGCCATCCTCAATGGTCGGCATATACAAATCGGATGATATGACCTATTTTGGGGGAATTATCATAGCGACATCAACCATCACTGATCTGATTCCTTAATCCTCTTATACGCCCGCACCTCTTTCGCTGTCGCGGATGCGCAATGTAGGAAATGACCGGAAGGAGAATGTGCAGGACAAGAACACAAGGAGAAAGAGGTGACGCATAAGGATTCTAATATTTCTAGTAGGTGAGTATTATTTACTGGCTGCAAATGTAAGGGAAACTTATCTGTTTGGCGTTTGGGGGTATGTGCCATGAGTGAGACACACTCGTCTGTAAGACGATACAACACACACCGCAGAAGTAGCGTCTTTCAGACGCACAATGACTTCTCATATCACGTATAACCCTGCACATCCCCTTCACTTCGTATCAGGGCATGTACAGGGTTATTGAGGTAACGTCTTTCAGACGTCGCCTGCCTAAATTGGTATCGAATTCTACATGGTAGCCCAAACACCGAGGATGGTTTCATTCCTTGGGTCAAATAGTATATAATTCCCTATCTTATTTACTATAAAACTCCTTTAAGTAGGATACGTAAACTCTGCCTGAAAAATAAAACTGAATATATACAATTAGCGCAGAGAATAGCCATCCTACGACGGGAACCCAGTCTAATGCCTCGTCCACAATACCTATGCCCAAAGCTACTAAAAAATTGACAATAATACCCAACCCAATTTTTAAAGATCTATGAGACACTTCGCTCAATTTATGGTACATGTGCCACAACACAATCACATAAAGAATTAGGTCTAGAACTGGAACAAACGGAATGGCAATAGCAATCGCCCCCCACTTTGCATGGCTTTTTACAATATCCAACAACTGTTTTTCAGGGAACATCCTTCCCATGCTTTTCTCAGCAACATAATTTGCTCCTATCATATTTTATTTATTGAATTAATAATATTGGATAGTTCTAGTTCTGATCAGTTTTTCTTCTTCTCTATACTTCTATCCAATTCTTTTTGTGTCGCATTTATAAGTATATTACGCAGAGTTGTACGCTATATTATTTAATTTAAAAAAGTCCCATTTTATGAAAACTGCTTACTAGACTTGCTGTGATTTTAAGATTATCCACTGCGTTTCTTTCGAGTTTTGGTGTTCCATCCACTCTTCCCGCATGACTTAGTATTTCATATATCTGAGACCAAGCCTCGAACGGAAGCACGTCACTCGATGGAATAATGTAAACCTTCTCATCCATGTCCCAGAATTTGATTTTTGCGTTTGAAACATAGCCAGTAAACTTGTTACTAACGAAACTGACATCCATCGTTGTCAACTTGCCCGAAAATGAATTTCCATTTTGCATTTCCATAGTAACGATACCATCCTTATAAGCGAAACTTCTGACATGACTTCCTTTGTCTAGACTATCAAAAAAGCCTACTTTGTTCCCTGTGTAACTTACCGAGGGCAGATTAGGCAATGGATCTGCAAACTTTTCTCTACCACTCACATAAATTGCGTGTATAATGGCGATTATTATACATGCAACTACGACACCTCCAATAATCGGCCATAGGCCAAATCCAAAAAGCCATATAAAAAACGCCATCACACCTATGAATATGAATATATTGGAGAGAGTTCCTACGGCAAATATCTCAAGGAGAGTAAATAATACATACTTAGTTTTGTTCTCTTTTACGGCTTTGTTGTCAGAAGTGAAAGCCATACAAACCAATACTACAACAAAAATCACGAGAGACACGAAAAACACTATTGTTTTAAGTTCCATTCCTTATAATTTCAATTCCCCTAAAGCCTCCAAATCAGGAACATTCATACCATTAAAAAACGAAAAGGACGTGAGACTTGTTCTATTTGAAAATGCCTTCTCGGTCTCCGGATCTCTCACAAAGTACGGAAACAAATGTAACGAATTTGCCATATCCGACAAAATTACAAAAGCAATTTTTTCAAATAAAACAATCCGAAAGTTTCGATTTTGGCGTAAATTCTAAAACACATTGTATTATAAGCAAAAAAAATTGGAGGCACCCTCATCAGGTGCCTCTGATTCATAAATCGAACTACTCCCACTCGATCGTTCCTGGTGGCTTGTGTGTCACGACTGCCAAATTTCATATAACGCAACAGTGCCCAGATGCCATAGCTTTGTCTCTTCCTGTTGAAGTTTCTTATACACATCAGATGCATAAAACATACGCATCGACTCTTTTATTGAACAATGATGTTCTTCTGCATAGATTGCAGAGACCGCCACTACCTTGCCTGGCAATAGTAGATATAGATTTTTATCTGTAATTTCTAAATTCATCGCATCTCGATTTTAATAGACTCTACAAATGAACGCAGTGACAATGCATTTGACGTATGAAACAATAGTTGGTCAACCAAAATATATGTTTTAAGTGTTCGTATTAGTTCTGCTTTATTTAACAAACCACTCTCATACAAGGCAAATGCCGCATATACTTTATCATTGGCAACTGGGCCATACACAAAGTCATATTCATGAAAAAATGTTCTATCATTACGATTACTGTTTACGAAATCCACCCATTCTTCTGTTGGACCTTCAAACCACAATGTATTAGCATTTCGTACAACATCTATATCTATCTCATACACATTAACATATCCCCAAGAGGGTTGGTCTTTGTCACTTTTATGTCGGAGCACCCAATCCTTGGCTTGATCAAAACTGGTCGTAGTATAAAATCCTTTCCCATAATCAAGTGTCCTGTTGGGTTCTAATATTCGGGGAGATTCTACTATTTCAAGACTGCCATGGTATATTTTAATTTTCATGATGCGTGATTATTTTTTATATAGTTATCTATCTCCTCTATCATCCACTGCCAACTTTGAGTATGTAGCACCTCAAAGTTATCCATAAGATACTCTGCCACACCATTTTCAAAAAAAAGTGATGCGACATCAGCACCGTCCATTCCTTTCTCAGTTTTGTATTGTTCTATACAAAACGACAGGAAATAGAATATATCTGACTCTTCTTTGGACATATTTTCGACGATTTACCGATTACAAATGTAATAAAAAACGCAAAGTCTCCGTGAATATCTTTCATTTAATGTGAATTAAAACAATCAGAGGCACCCTCATCAGGTGCCTCTGATTCTTAAATCTTAATCCTTAAAATGGTCCCTCGTCTTTATATCCTCTCACTATTTTTCCTCATGACATTGAGCACAAACACTTTACTTATTTTCAATAAATTATGCTATCTTTGCCTAACTTGACACACGAGCAGGCATGGATGTTTCCATAGTTTTCAAGTAAGTTATAAATATTATTTAATGATGAGAAATATAAAAACAAAAAATCATATTGTTAGAGACATTTTGATTTGCACTTTCTTTTTGGTTTCATGTGGAATTTTATTCTACGCTAAACGAAAGTATGAAGATGATAGAAGACAGGAGTATCTTGACACTAGTGTATTTTATTTATCGGGAAATGTTAGTCAATTAGAAGAGATTATGAATCATCATAATTATATATATAAGTTGGAATGTGATTCTATTCTTATTGAAAGACAAAATAGAACCTCATACTTTTGGGGACTTAGCGATACCACAAAAAACATAGTTTATTTTTTAGGATCTTCTTCTGTCAATTGTGGTAAAATCATTATAGATGGAGATAGAAAAGTCGTTTTTAATG
Organism: Paludibacteraceae bacterium; assembly: GCA_045601045.1. Taxonomy (GTDB): domain Bacteria; phylum Bacteroidota; class Bacteroidia; order Bacteroidales; family Paludibacteraceae; genus UBA1181. The sequence continues at coordinate 899 of JAZRZA010000041.1, read as the reverse complement.
CAATGACTGGGGAACCTTTAGAGTTAATTTATGTTTGGTCTGATGTGTACTTATGGTATTTGAAAAAATATGAAACAGAGAATACAATAAGGTTTTAAATTGAGATGGCAGAAGAGGATGCGAAGGAAATTCACGCCATCTTTGAAGTTGTATCTGAATCCTAATATTATATACTAGTTCTATAGAAGATTATTAATATAATTATTTGTGTGTTTTTATTTGCATAAACCGCAGTGTCGTCCACCCATACTTTCTTTATTGTCATCATAGATACTACTTCTTAAAAAAACATTCCACCTATAAAACAATCAGAGGCACCCTCATCAGACGACTCCAACTTATCATTCGACTTACTTAATTATTTCAAACATCATCATTTATCCGACAAATAAACGACCGAATCCTCTGCCATAGTATGTTCACATAATCGTGCTTGGGAGAACATTCCCTCAAAACTAAGGTCTTCATCTAATTGAGGCCAATGAATTCCAGAATAGGAAAGAAAGAAATCTTCTCGTTGGGACTGGGTAGCGTTGTTTAACGTTGGCCACTGAGAAAACAAATAACTAGCCATCTTACCGTCCTCTGTTTCCGCATAGACCGCAGTGTCGTCCACCCATACTTTCTTTATTGTCATCATAGATTTTATTTTATTACTGTCCGCTAAAAAAAATAGTAAACCCCCAAAAATAGGGCTGATTTCTTGGATGGAATCAGCCCTTTGGTTTATCTTTCCGTTCACCACAAACAAAATGAATTATTGGTGTCCGCTAAACTTTCATTCCTAAAATTTAATGCGTTTGTTTACCGGACAGCCGACCCTTTTCGTGTGTACCTGCACATCTGAAGAGTGAAAATCCGTCCATTGAGACCTAAACTGGCAATATGAGCGTTTTTTC
>JAZRZA010000040.1:0-16149 GCA_045601045.1 Paludibacteraceae bacterium | reverse complement strand
AGCAGTCAAAAGAGCCTCCGATTCAGCTCTCCTTGTTTGATTAGGGGCTTGGTTTTCAAAAAAAGAATCCGCAACACCGTATTTTCTGGCATTGCGGACTATACTAGTATGTCTTTTCAAGTTTAGCGGACACTAATAATTGCGAAAAGAGCTTTTTATATTCCCCTTTTTTGTTGTTTATGCCATAATTTGTTTCTAAATTTGCAGTGTTTTTGGTGGATAGATTTGACTGCTTGCAACCACAGAAAAAAATGCTAAAATTCTGGTGTGAGCTATCTGTTATCCTCCTAAATTTTATTGCAAAAGAAGATTCATTATTTAATTATATACAGTAATGGGATATTTTTTTTCATCGGAATCTGTTTCCGAAGGACATCCAGACAAAGTAGCGGATCAAATTTCTGACGCTATTCTGGACAACATTTTGGCTCAAGATCCTGAGTCGAAGGTTGCTTGCGAAACATTGGTGACAACTGGTCAGGTGATTTTGGCCGGTGAGTTGAAAACCACCGCATCGATTAACGAACAAGACATTGCTCGTCGTGTGATCAAGAAGATTGGTTATACCAAGAGCGATTACAAGTTCGATAGTGAGTCTTGCGGTATCTTGAATGCGCTTCACGGCCAATCTCCGGATATTAACCGTGGTGTGGAGCGTTCCAACCCTTATGATCAAGGTGCGGGTGACCAAGGTATGATGTTTGGTTACGCATGTAATGAGACCCAAAGTTTGATGCCTATCGCTTTGGACATGTCCCACAACCTTCTGTGGGAGTTGGCCGAAATCCGTCGTGAGGGAAAACAAATGACCTATTTGCGTCCAGATTCAAAGTCACAAGTGACAATTGAATATGGTGACGATAATAAGCCTAAGCGTGTCGATACCATTGTGATCTCCACCCAACACGATGAATTTATCCAAGATGAGAAGAATCAGTTGAAGGCGGACGAGGAGATGGTGGCTCAAATCAAGAAGGATGTCGAGACCATTTTGATTCCTAGATTGCTTAGCAAACATGCTGAATACAAGACATTGTTGGCTGACGGTTACAAATTGTTGGTGAATCCAACCGGTAAGTTTGTGATCGGAGGTCCTTATGGTGATACTGGTTTGACGGGCCGTAAGATTATCGTGGACACTTATGGCGGCAAGGGCGCGCACGGTGGAGGAGCCTTCTCTGGAAAAGATCCTTCGAAGGTGGACCGTTCCGCGGCATACGCGGCAAGACACTTGGCGAAGAACTTGGTTGCGGCCGGTTTGGCGGATGAGGTGTTGGTACAGGTAGCCTATGCGATTGGTGTGGCGGAGCCTATGAACCTCTTTATCAACACCTATGGCACCTCCAAGGTGAAGATGAGCGATGGCGAGATGGCGCAGAAGATTGCCGACAGCAAGATATTCGATATGCGTCCGAAAGCGATCGAGGATCGTTTGAAGTTGCGTAACCCGATTTATGAGGAGACAGCCTCTTACGGACACATGGGAAGAACGCCTATGGTTGTAACTAAGTCATTCTCTGATCGTTACGGAAAATGTTTCTCCAAAGAGGTGGAACTCTTCACCTGGGAGAAAACCGACAAAACAGATGATTTGAAAAAATTGTTTGGATTGTAGGAAATATAGTGCGATATAAACGATAATAATTTGTATATTCGCGGTTACAGAATCTAATAAAGGATACTTTTAAAAATATTATAGTATGAGTTTCTTAACAAACAAAAAATTGCTTATCGTTGGTGCTGGTGGCGCTATCGGTTCTAACATGGTTCAGTCAGTCCTAATGCTTGGGCTTACTCCTAACATTTGTCTTTACGATATTTTTGAGCCAGGTGTACATGGTGTTGCTGACGAGATGGCACATTGTGCTTTCCCTGGAGCTAACATTTCTTGGACCACAGATCCTGTTGAGGCTTTCACTGGTGCTGAGTATATTATCTCTTCTGGTGGTGCTCCTCGTAAGGAGGGTATGACCCGTGAGGATCTTTTGAAAGGAAACTGCCAAATCGCTGCTGAGTTCGGTGACAACATCAAGAAGTATTGTCCAAATGTAAATCACGTGGTTGTTATTTTCAACCCAGCTGACGTAACTGCATTGACTGCTCTTATCCACTCTGGTTTGAAGCCAAATCAATTGACTTCTTTGGCAGCACTTGATTCAACTCGTCTTCAACAACAACTTGCAATGCAATGTGGTGTTCAACAAGACAAGGTGACAGATTGCTACACTTACGGTGGACACGGTGAGCAAATGGCTGTATTCGCTTCAAAGGCTAAGGTAAACGGTAAGCCGCTTTCTGAGTACAATATCCCTGCAGATCGTTGGGCAGAGATCAAGCAAGCTACTATCCAAGGTGGTTCCGCTATCATCAAGCTTCGTGGACGTTCTTCTTTCCAAAGCCCAGCTTACCAAGCTGTTAAGATGATCGAGGGTGCTATGGGTGGTGCTCCTTTCACATGGCCTGCTGGTTGCTATGTAAACTGCGACAAGTGTGGTTACAAGAACGTTATGATGGCTATGCCTACTACAATCGACAAGGATGGTGTTCACTTCACAGCTCCAGAGGGAACTGCTGAGGAGATGAAAGACCTTGCAGCTTCTTACGCACATCTTCAAAAGATGCGTGATGAGCTTGTAACTCTTGGCATCATTCCTCCAGTAGAGGATTGGAAGAAGGTTAATCCAAATTTGTAATCGAATCATCCAATTAGGATTTTCCGATATGAGAGTGGTTCCCTGATGGGAGCCACTCTTTTTTTGTTCCATGTTGTGCGGAATTCTCCTAATCTCAAGAATTTTTATTTTGAGATGCGAAAAAAAATTAGCAAATTTGCGTGATATTTTACGTAGTAAATTTTTTAACAATTTAAATAGTAAACACAATGGCAAAAAGTGCATTGCAAATCGCAAGAGCTGCTTACCAACCAAAGTTGCCTAAGGCATTCAAGGGTGGAGTAGTTTTGAAGGAAGGTAAGGCAACTCAATCTGTTGCAGACCAAGAAGAAATCAAGAAGTTGTTCCCTAACACTTACGGAATGCCAGTCGTAACTTTCGAGGAGGCTTCTTCAAAGTTGTCAATGGGTGACTTCAATGTAGGTGTTATCCTTTCTGGTGGTCAAGCTCCTGGTGGTCACAACGTGATCTCTGGTTTGTTCGACGGTATCAAGGCTTTGAACCCTAACGGAAAGTTGTATGGTTTCTTGGGTGGTCCTAGCGGATTGATCGATCACAAGTATGTTGAGTTGACCTCTGCTATCATCGACGAGTACCGTAACACTGGTGGTTTCGATATCATCGGATCAGGTCGTACCAAGTTGGAGGAGACTGCTCAATTCGACAAGGGTATCGAGATTTGCAACAAGTTGGGCATTAAGGCTTTGGTTATCATCGGTGGTGATGACTCTAACACCAACGCTTGCGTTTTGGCTGAGTACTATTTGCAAAAGAATACTGGTATCCAAGTAATTGGTTGCCCTAAGACTATCGATGGTGACTTGAAGAACGATCAAATCGAGACTTCATTCGGTTTCGATACCGCATGTAAGGTTTACTCTGAGGTAATCGGTAACATCATGCGTGACGCTAACTCCGCTAAGAAGTACTGGCACTTCATCAAGTTGATGGGTCGTTCAGCTTCTCACATCGCTTTGGAGTGCGGTTTGCAAACTCAACCAAACATCTGTATCGTATCTGAGGAGGTTGAGATCAAGAAGATGACTTTGTCTCAAATCGTTAACAATATCGCTGACACTGTAGCTGCTCGTGCCGCTCAAGGTAACAACTTCGGTGTATGTTTGATCCCTGAGGGATTGATCGAGTTCATCCCTGAGATGAAGGTGTTGATCAAGGAGTTGAATGACCTCTTGGCTGAGACCAACGGTGATGTCGCTGCTGCTGTGAAGAAGCTTTCCGCTAACTCAGCTTCAGTTTACGCATCTCTTCCAGATTTCGTACAAAAGCAATTGACTCTTGAGCGTGACCCTCACGGAAACGTACAAGTATCTTTGATCGAGACTGAGAAGTTGCTCATCGAGATGGTTAAGACTGAGTTGTCTAAGAGAAAGGCTGCAGGTTCTTACACTGGTAAGTTCTCTGGTTTGGGTCACTTCTTTGGATATGAGGGACGTTGCGCCGCTCCTTCTAACTTCGATGCTGACTACTGCTACTCTTTGGGTTACAATGCAGCAAACTTGATCGCTTCTGGCAAGTCTGGTTACATGTCTTTGATCAAGAACACTACTAAGACTGCTGATCAATGGATCGCTGCTGGTGTGCCTATCACTATGATGATGAACATGGAGAAGCGTCACGGTGCAATGAAGCCAGTTATCCGCAAGGCATTGGTTGAGTTGGATGGTGCGCCATTCAAGGCATTGGCTGCTAACCGTGAGAAGTGGGCTGTTGAGACTGCTTACGTTTACCCAGGCCCAATCCAATACTTCGGCCCAGCTGAGGTTTGCGACCAACCAACTAAGACTTTGGCTTTGGAGCAAAAATAATGTGATGATTCACGCATTATAATAGAAAAGCCGAATCCATTAGGGTTCGGCTTTTTTTTGTGCTATTCTTTGCCATAATAGGCCGGATAGAGCGTAAGCGTACTTTTTTAATTAAGTTTCTTATAGTTGTTGGATGATTTTGTTAATGCATGAATTTTAGTGATAATATACCTGGTCGCTATTATTTTTAGGAGAGATATTTTGTTTCTTCTCGTTTCTCTAGAGAGAGGGAAAATATTACCTTTGCGATAATAAAGATGCGAAAATAAAGAATAGGTTATGCAGATACCCGCTCAATTCGAGGAGATGATGAGGGCACAAATGGGTGCCGAGTACGATGCTTTCCGCACTGCATTGGAGAATGATCCGCAGGTGAGTATCCGATTGAATCGTAGAAAGATGGATACAACAGTACTGGAGGATTGTGTCCCTTGGTGTGCGAATGGACGCTATTTGGCGGAGCGCCCCTCGTTTACGTTAGACCCCTTGTTGCATGCCGGCTGTTACTATGTGCAAGAGGCCAGCTCGATGTTTGTTGAGCAGGTTTTCCGCCAATTCGTCGAGATCGAAAACCCTGTCGTCTTGGACTTGTGTGCCGCCCCTGGGGGTAAATCAACTCATTTGGCCTCCCTTTTAGATGGTCGTGGATGGTTGGTCTCCAATGAGGTGATGCGAGGCAGAGTAGGGGTGCTGCAGGAGAATCTGACCAAGTGGGGAGCTCCCAATGTGACGGTGACCAATAGCGATCCCGCTGATTTTACCGATTTGTCGGGCCTTTTTGATATGATTTTGGTGGATGCACCATGTTCCGGTGAAGGTATGTTCCGCAAGGATGACCAGGCTGTGGCGGAGTGGAGTCCCGAAAATGTGCGTTTCTGCGCGGAACGTCAACGTAGAATTTTAGCGGATGTATTCCCTGCATTGGCGGAGGATGGCATCTTGATATACAGTACCTGTACCTTCAATAAGGAGGAGGATGAGGAGAATGTGAAATGGATCGCCGAGGAGTTAGGTGCTGAGATTTTGGAGGTCCAATTGGATGATTCTTGGCAAGTCTCGACGGTAGGCGCGGGCTACCATTTCTATCCTCATAAAACTCGTGGAGAGGGGTTTTTCTTAGCGGCTCTTCGCAAGACTACGGAGGCCTCATTGTCTCGTAGAAAGAAAAAGAACGATGCTAAAAATGTACTGCCTCCGCAAGCGAAATCTTTGGTGGATTGGTTGTCCGAACCCGTGAAATTGATGGCTCGCAACGATGTGGTCTATGCGGTGTTGAGTGACTATGCGGATTTGACCGCGCAACTAGCAGACCATCTGCGCGTCGTGCAGTCTGGTGTAGAGGTGGCGACGGTGAAGGGAAAAGACTTGATACCTTCGCAAAACCTTGCCTTCTCTTGGCTCTTGAAGGAGGGTGTCTTCCCTATGGTTGAACTCTCTTGGGAAGATGCGGTGGCCTATTTGCATAAGGATAATATCCTTTTGGATCCATCCGAGCCAAAGGGCATCTTGTTGTTGACCTATCGTGGCGCGGCGCTTGGTTGGACAAAGAATTTGGGTAATCGATGCAATAATCTCTATCCGTCTGAATGGCGTATTCGTATGCAGGTGGCTGGAACTGAATTTAATGATTTTGTGAAGTGATGAAACTGACATTCTTAGGTACGGGTACCTCTACGGGTGTTCCCTATATTGGTTGTGATTGCGAAGTGTGCCGTTCCTCGAATCCGAAGGATAAGCGTTTGCGTTGCTCCGCGTTATTGGAAGTGGATGGAAGGCAGATTCTTTTGGATTGCGGCCCAGATTTCCGCCAGCAGGCTTTGCGGAGTGGGATTTGTCATTTGGATGCGGTGCTGCTTACTCATAAACATACGGATCACGTAGGTGGATTGGATGATTTGCGCCCCTTCAAAAATGTGCCGATCTACGCCAATGCATCCACGGTGGAGCATATTCACGAAGCCTATTCCTACTGCTTCGGCAATGACTACAAGGGAATTCCGACCTTTGTATTGCATCAGATAGAGAATAAACCGTTCGAGGTGGCCGGTGTCAAGGTGACGCCGATATTCGCCTTGCATTACCAATTGCCTAATTTTGGGTATAGGGTAGGGGATTTCGCCTATTTGACCGACTACAAAACAGTCCCGGCCAATGAAATGGAGAAGTTGGAAGGTTTGGATGTGCTGGTTTTGGACGCGCTCCGTTACACCGAACATTTTTCTCATGCTACCGTGGATGAGTCCTTGGCCTTGGTAGAGAAGGTGCGTCCTAAACGTGCCTATTTTGTCCATGCCTGCCATGATATTGGTCTGCATGATGAGGTAGAGAAATCTTTGCCGGAAAATGTCCACCTCGCCTATGATGGATTAACGATTGAAATCTAATTAAATGGTGCCTGGAAAATGTTAAGAAACTTTATTCTATGAAAATATCATAGTGGATTGTTTTCTCTTTCGGAAACAAAGTTTTATTTTTGCGTAAATCAAATATGGGACAAAGATGGATACGACGCAAATCAAGAATATGTTGAAAGTGGCCCTTGGCGGTGTGAAAAAGATTCTTTCCAGTAAGGTGCTGTTGGTGGCTTGCTTGGGAGGTGTGTGGCTTACCTTCGGCGACGAAAACAGTGTTCTTGACTATTTGCAGTATGGTGTCAAGGTGCGTCAACTTACTTCGGAAGTCAATTATTATAAGCGGCAAATAGCGGATTGTAACCGTAAAATGGAGAACTTGAAGACCGATCGTGAGAGTCTTGAAAAGTATGCTCGTGAGCAATATTGCATGAAGAGACAGAACGAGGAAATCTTTATTGTTAAGTAGTTGTTTGGTAAGAATTTAGTTGATTTGCCTATCTGTGCTGCCTGATTGGACACCTGATGAGAAAAATGCTTGCTGGCTCTTTGTGAATTTCAAATCTTTTTACTAATTTTGCACCGCTTTTTAGGGATTCGGGTAATCTCGAGGAGTGTGATGGGGAATTAAGCCATTACGAATTTTAATGTATAACTTAATTTTGAGTAACACAAAATGAAAACTTTTGAGTTGAAAGGTGCTAGCAGAACTGCTACTGGCAAGAAAGAGGTAAAGGTGCTTCGCGCATCAGGTGTAATTCCATGTAACCTTTATGGTTCAGGCGAGAACACAAACTTCCAAGTAAAGGTTGAGGATGTCCGCAAGTTGATCTACTCTCCAGAGATCTTCGTTGTAAATTTGAACATCGACGGTAAGGAGTGCAAGGCTATTATGAAGGAGCTTCAATTCCACCCAGTATCAGACAAGGTATTGCACATCGATTTCTTGCAAGTTTCCGAGAATAAGGATGTTGTTATGAACGTTCCAGTTAAGTTGCAAGGTTTGGCTGAGGGTGTACGCCTTGGTGGTAAGTTGCAACAAGAGATGCGCTATTTGAAGGTTAAGGGTCTTTACACTAACATCCCAGAGTTCTTGACTGTAAACGTTGAGAAGTTGGGTCTTGGTAAGACTATTCAAGTTCGCGATCTTTCTTACGACAATTTGACTATCTTGAGTGGTCAAGTTAACGTTGTTGCTGGCGTTAAGGCTACAAGAGCATCTAAGAACAACGGATAATTTGTTGTATGAAGTATCTGATTGTAGGGTTGGGTAATATCGGCGACGAGTACGCGGAAACCCGCCACAACATAGGATTTAAGGTATTGGACGCTTTGGCTAAGGCGTCCAATATTGTTTTTGATGAAGGTAATCGTTACGGTGCGACCGCGTCTTGTCGTGTGAAGAATGCGGAACTCTTTTTGTTGAAACCATCCACCTATATGAATGAGAGCGGTAAGGCTGTCAGATATTGGTTGGACAAGGAAAAAATCGATGTGAAGAATCTGCTTATCGTTGTGGATGATCTCTCTATTCCATTTGGCGCGTTGCGTTTGAAGGGTAATGGAAGCGCGGGTGGCCACAATGGATTGAAGAGCGTGGAGGCTTTGACAGGAACCAATGCGTACGCGCGTCTTCGATTTGGTATTGGCAACGATTTTCCGAAAGGAATGCAGATAGAATATGTTTTAGGAGAGTGGACTCCTGACCAAAAAATCGCTTTGGAGAAGCGTATAGAGGTGGCTTGTGAAATGGTGAAAAGTTTCTGTTTGGCAGGCCTTCAAAATACCATGAATCAGTTTAATAACAAGTAAATGATTCTTCCTTCCCCTTCACGTTGTGATGTTGTGATTTTTTCTTACTTTTGTGTAAAATTGTAATTAAATGGATTTTGCAAAGATAATTCTGAAACCAAAGAAGGAGGAGTCACTTCGTCGTTTCCACCCTTGGGTATTTTCTGGTGCTATACAAAAAATCGTCGGCAAACCGATGGAAGGTGATATTGTCGATGTATATACCTCACAAAATGAATATTGCGCGACGGGCCATTATCAGATTGGTTCTATCGCTGTTCGTGTTCTCTCTTTTGAGGGAGAGAATCCGTCGGATTCTTTTTGGGAAAAACGTATTTCAGAGGCCTATTTGTTACGCCAAACCTTAGGGGTGGCTGATAATCCGCAAAATAATACCTATCGTCTCGTTCATGGTGAGGGAGACTGCTTGCCAGGTCTTATTGTAGATATCTACGACAAGACCGCGGTTCTTCAAGCACACTCGGTGGGTATGCATCTTGTAAGGGAAGAACTTGCCCGTACCATCGTGAAGGTTATGGCGGGTAAGGTGACGAATGTTTACTATAAATCAGAGACCACCTTGCCGTTCAAGGCGAATGTGGGAACAGAGGATGGCTACCTTATCGGTCAATGTGACAATGAGTGTTTGGCCATGGAGAATGGCCTGAGATTTCATGTTGATTGGTTGAGGGGCCAAAAGACTGGTTTCTTTGTGGATCAACGCGAGAATCGTTCCCTTTTGGAAAAATATGCCAAGGGACGTTCTGTCTTGAATATGTTCTGCTATACCGGCGGATTCTCTTTCTATGCGATGCGTGGAGAGGCCAAGTTAGTGCATTCTGTGGATAGTTCGGCAAAGGCGATTGATTTGACCAATAAGAACGTGGAACTCAACTTCCCTGGAGATCCTCGCCACGAGGCTTTCGCTACGGATGCGTTCAAGTATTTGGACGATATGGAGAAGGATAAGTACGATTTGATCGTGTTGGATCCTCCTGCCTTCGCCAAACACCGTGAAGTGTTGAGAAATGCGTTGCAAGGCTATAAAAAATTGAATGCCAAAGCTTTTGAGAAGATCAAGAAGGGTGGTATTCTATTCACTTTCTCCTGTTCGCAAGCTGTGAACAAGGAACAGTTCCGTTTGGCGGTTTTCAGCGCGGCGGCGATGAGCGGACGAAATGTCCGTATTCTCCATCAGTTGACGCAACCTGCCGACCATCCGATAAATATCTACCATCCGGAGGGCGAGTACCTCAAGGGATTGGTTTTATATGTTGAATAAAACTCTTATCTATGTATACCACACTTTTCTGGGTTATTATAGCCATTCTGGTTTTAGATTTCGCTTTGGGCGCCTATCTGGATTACTTGAATAATAGTCAAGTGAGTGAGGCGTTGCCGGAGGAGGTAAAGGACCTATATGACGCGGAGGCTTACAAGAAACAGCAACAATACTTCTTGGCGAATAAGAAATTCGGCATGGTATCAGGGCTTTTCTCATTCATCGTGATGATGTTGATGTTCTTCTTGTTTGGTTTCGCTTTTGTGGATAATTTGGCAAGAGGATTCTCCGATCATGCGATTTTGATAGCATTGATATTCTTTGGCATCCTTTTCATAGGGAATGAAATCGTCTCTTTGCCATTCTCTTTTTATCGTACCTTCAAGATTGAGGAGCGTTTCGGTTTCAACAAGATGACTCCCGCTTTGTTTGCGGCCGACACCGTTAAGGGGTGGTTATTGTCCGCGGTTCTAGGTGGTGGTATCATCGCTTTGTTGATGTTGATTTATCAGTATACGGGAGGTTACTTTTGGTTAATCGCTTGGGGTGTCATGTCCTTCATCTCTATTTTTATGATGATGTTCTACTCCAATTTGATAGTTCCTCTGTTTAATAAACAAACGCCTTTGGAAGAGGGCGAATTGCGAACTGCTATTCAAGAGTTTTGCTCAAAGGTGGGCTTCGGATTGGATGATCTTTATGTGATAGACGGATCCAAACGCACGACAAAGGCGAATGCCTATTTCACTGGTTTGGGTTCCAAGAAACGTATTGTATTGTACGATACGTTGATGAATACGTTGACTACTGAGGAGATTGTGGCAGTCTTGTCGCACGAGATCGGACACTATAAACATAAGCATACTTTGTTGATGCTCATCATTTCCATCCTTAATACCGGTGTGATGTTATATCTATTGTCTCTGGCATTGGGAACACCTGAGTCCGGAAATGAGATTTTGGCGAAGGCTTTGGGTAGTTCAAATCCATCCTTCCATTTGGGTGTCATCGTCTTTGGTATTTTGTATACACCTATTTCAACGATATTGGGCGTGTTTTTAAACTGCTTCTCTCGTCGTAACGAGTACCAAGCGGACCAATTCGCAAAGGATAATGGAATGGGCAATGCTTTGTGTAGCGCATTGAAGAAACTTTCAGTCAGTACGCTTACCAATCTGAATCCTCACAAGGCTTACGTCTTCTTCCACCATTCGCATCCTACATTGATTCAGAGACTCAGAAATCTAAAATAGTGCCATGATTTGTTAAAAATTCGACCTTCACTTCTCTTAAAGTTTTAAAGAAAGTTAATGTTGAAAAATATTTTAAAATTATGTTGCACAACATAAAAATAAACGATACTTTTGCATCGTGTTTTTCATGGTATTAGATTTAAGGTTTTATGAAGCTGGGATGTCGAGATGACATCCTTGTTTGTTTTTATAAAGTTCCATAATAGATTAAGTAATAATATCCGATATGATAGACACTTCTGTTTTTAAGGACAAAAAAGTAGCGTTCCATACGCTTGGCTGTAAATTAAATTTCGCTGAAACCACCACCATCGGTAAGATGTTGGTTGAGAATGGTTTCAAAGTGGCCGAAAAAGATGAGGTGGCCGACGTGTGTGTGATTAACACCTGTTCGGTGACGGAAGTGGCTGATCGCAAGGATCGTCAGGCGATTAAACAGATGATTGCGAAGCATCCTGGCGCTTATATCGTTGTGACTGGTTGTTATGCGCAGTTGCAACCGGAAACGATTGCGAAAATAGAGGGGGTTGATTTGGTCTTGGGCACCCAAGATAAATTTGACATTGTCCAACACCTATCTCAAATCGGGAAGTGTGAACCTACCCGAATTTGTCATACGAAAAGAAGTGAGATATCTACATTCTTCCCGTCTTGTACCCGAGGTGACCGTACCCGCTATTGGTTGAAGGTGCAGGATGGTTGCGATAATTTCTGTTCCTATTGCACGGTACCCATCGCGCGAGGCAAGAGCCGTAATGCCAGCATCGCCGATACGGTGAAGCAAGCGGAGTTCGCCGCAAGCGAGGGTGCGAGGGAGATTGTGATCTCTGGCGTGAACATCGGTGATTTCGGAAAAAGCACGGGAGAGACCTTCTACGATTTGATTCAGGCATTGGATCGGGTGGAGGGTATAGAACGTTACCGCATCTCCTCCATTGAACCCGATTTGTTGACCGATGAGATCATCGCGTTTACCGCTCAATCCAAACGTTTTTTGCCTCATTTCCACATTCCTTTGCAATCGGGCTGTGACGAGGTGTTGGCATTGATGAAGCGACATTATCAGCGCGAACTCTTTGCGGAGAAGATCCGTAAGGTGAAGGCGTTGATGCCAGACGCGTTCATTGGTGTGGATGTCATTGTCGGCACGAATGGTGAGACGCCTGCCTATTTCAACTCCTCATACGAATTCCTAAAGTCGTTGGATGTAACGCAACTGCACGTCTTCTCCTATTCGGAACGTCCCAATACGCAAGCTTTGAAGATTGAGGGACGTGTCCATCCTGATGAAAAGAAACGTCGCAGTGAATTGTTGCACCAATTATCAGAAGAGAAACGGTTGGCCTTCTATCGTTCCCAAGTTGGAAAGAGTGCCAAGGTGCTTTGGGAAGAGAAGCGTACCAAGGGAACTATGCGAGGCTTTACGGAGAACTATATCGTAGTGGAACGGAAATATGATAGGGATTTGGTCAATTGTGTGACGGAGGTGGTTTTGGGTGATTTGAACAGTGACGGATCTGCTTTGATGATTCGATGACCTTACGTGATTGGCCGTTATGAACACTGTGAACTCTTTGTTGGTTGTCGCTTTCCTTCTCTTTTTCGCCCTTCTGGTTTACCTCTTTTTCACCATGCGGAGTCGGCGTTACGGAAAGTCGGCGGAGGGAAGGATGAAGGTGAATATCATTGCGCTCTTCTCCATGGTGATGCGCCTGAACGACCGTGTGGACAAGGAGGAGATCGATTTGGCCCGTAGGTACTTTATCCACCATTTCAAGGGACACTATTTGTGGGCGCTCAATGTGTTGGACGAGTTGAATAGAAGGGAGTTGAAAGATTTCCGGACCTACTGTCTCAATATTTTACAATCCTCTGGCATGAAGTATGCTGAGCGTTTTGAATTGCTTGATGTCCTATTTGAGATCGGGTATGCCTATAATGGGATAGATCGGAAGAAATTGGATCTGTTGCGTAACATCGCGAAGTTTCTAAGAATACAAGATTGGGATCTCGCCTCTTTGGAGTATCGTTACGAGTGTGGCCATTTCAGAGACCGCGACAATCAAGAGGAGTCGATAGATTCGGCTAAGAAGTATAAAATGGCGGTTGCCTATACCATTTTAGGGTTGGAGTCAGGCAGTTCTGAGAAGGAGGTGAAGAGCGCCTATCGAAACATGGCGATGAAATACCATCCAGACCATTTGCCGGACGGGGTGGAGGAGGAGATGAGGGATATGTCCGCCGCGCTTTTTAGACAGATCAATGAGGCTTATCAGTATTTAATGGATGAGTTGGGAAAATAAGTTTATTTATCATAAATAATAGTTGTAGTATGGGAAAAGAAAAATTGGTTGGCATAGATAATTTAAGATGGGTGATAGCCTTTTTGGTTATTATATTTCACATGATTGTCACCTATTTGGATGTCATGACCCAAGCGGAGTGGTACTTCCATCCTACGATCAAATCTGAGCTATTGGTCTATTCGTCTATTTATCCTATAGTCTTGGCGACGGTCAGCTTTCTAATGCCTCCTTTTTTTATTATATCCGGCTATTTTGTTCCTATTAGCTATGATAATCAGGGATTCTCTCTCTTCCTCAAGAAAAAAGGGAAGAGGTTGTTATTGCCCGCTCTGTTGTGCTATGGGGTAACGCAACTTCTGTTCCATGTGGATTTTCTCCATATCTGGTTTTTGGAAGTCCTATTCTTCTTCTGTCTTTTGTACGCTTTGATTCGTAGGGTGTTGGAAGTGAAGATTGATGCCCTTAAACAACGCGAACTCTCATTGCCTGTACTTTTGGCGAGTTCCCTTCTTATTGGCGTTATTTGTGCCGCTGTAAGGAAAGTATTTCCAACCAACTACTGTATTCATTATTATTTTATCAATTTCGAGCCCGCGCGATTTTTCATCTATATGGCCTCATTTTTCCTTGGTGTGCTTTCCAGACGCTATGGATGGTTTCAGGTGGAAAAACGTAAATTGTTGTCTTTTATAGCGGCCGACATTCTACTGATTATATTGTTATCTTGTGTCTCTGACCTTTCTGATTTTGGCTCTCTATATAGAAGTAGATACGCTTTGCTAGAGTCTCCTATAGTCATTTTATTTAGTTTTCTGGTGGTTTGTCTGTTTTCTCGCTATTGCAATAAAACCAATCGTCTCTTTTCGCTCCTTGCGGAGTGCAGTTTTGGCGTGTATCTGTTTCATCTTCCTATTTCCTATATTGTCTTGGTCCTGACGGCTTCGTGGCAGATCTATTTCCCTGTGAAGTTTATTGTGCTTACCTTTGTGGCGTTGGTGGCCTCGTTGGTCTTTACGATTCTGTTTCGTAAAATACCGTTTGTTGGAAGGTATATTTAAAATATAGTATGATGTGGTATAATTACTTAGTTCCTCCTTTGCTGGGTGCGGTCATTGGTTATTTGACCAATGATCTGGCTATACGAATGCTTTTTCGTCCCCACCAGCCTAAGTATATATGGGGCCATAGAATTCCCTTCACGCCTGGCATCATACCAAAGGAGAAGTCTCGTTTGGCTCACTCCATAGGGGAGATGGTGAGCATACATCTGATGAACAAAGATACCCTTTCCAAGAACCTTCTATCTGATGAAATGGTAGAGAAGATAGAGACGAGTGTGGATGGATTTGTGGAACAGTTAAAAACGAATCCGTCAACCTTAAGAGCCACGCTGCCCGCTATGGTGACGAATGTGGATCAGTCGGTGGATGACATCTCCGAGAGATTATCGAAGGTGATTGCGCAGCGTTTGCAAAATTCTCGTGTTAGCGAAGATATCTCCGATAAGGTGGTGCGATATGCCATCGAACGGACCTCCAAAGGCGCGTTGAAAATCATAGGCGTCGGTAATGTCGTGGAGTTGTTGTCAAATCGTTTGCAGGAATCGATCTCAACCCATCTTGATGTCATCCTTCGGGAAAATGCCGAGGAGATGGTCCGAGATATGTCAAAAACGGAGATGAATCAACTATTGGATACACCTGTCTCTGAATTGATGGCTGGTAAGGATGAATGGGTAGAAAAGAGTAGGGCGATGCTCCTGAATCTCTATCGTTCCGTGATTTCCGAGCAGTTGCCGAAGGTTTTGGCGGCGATCGATGTTCAGAAGATGGTCGAGGAGCGTATCAATGAGATGGATGTTGCGGAGGTGGAGAAGATCACAAAGGAGGTGCTCGACAAAGAGTTGAAATCCATTGTCTGGTTGGGTGCTGTACTGGGTGGCCTGATCGGATTGTTTAATTTGTTTGTTATGCTAGGGAGGTAGATAGGGTATGTAAGTTCATATCAATATCCCCATTCATAATCTATGGTAAAAGTTCCTTCTAATGTGTTTACGGTGATCGTTGTATAGCAAGTGTTGTCTTTGTTTTCCTCAAAGATATATTGGTTGTCTTCTTTTTTCCACCCTGAAGAGGATTCATTGATTTTCCTTTCGAGAAGATTTGTAAAACGGGCCTCTATCGAATTTTTGAATTGGGCTTGATAATAGTAAGTATACCAACGGTCTCTTCCTTCCCTTTCCATAAAATCCTTTTTTTCAATGATTGTGTATTCCGGAAAATCTATGCCGCTTTTGTCTAAAATCTTATTTGGATCGTTTGCGATTCTGCCGTCGTCCATGATATAGAGCACCCCTAATATAATCATAACCAATCCAAAAATTTCCCAACTAATATGTCCCAATATCTTGGCGATTCTGTTCGTGCTCATGATGTTTTACGAACCAATTATTTTATTCATATTCTACTTATCAATACTTCGGTAAATTTTACCGTTTAACAATATAATTCAGCTTCAAAGAGCTGCGATTTCATACTTAGATCTTTGAAATTATTTGTCAATATAAATCGCTAAAAATCAGAGAAATAGTTCTCTATAAATTTGGTTAAGTTGCTGATTTTCAGTAACTTTAAGTGTCAAATCCAAAGCACTGAAATGAACACCAGCA
>JAZRZA010000039.1:0-21933 GCA_045601045.1 Paludibacteraceae bacterium | reverse complement strand
TCCGATAAAATGTGTACTTTTGCTCATCGTTTATGGGTTTTTGTGGTGAAAACAAAATAAACGAAAAGGCTGAACTTCCGCAAGGAAGATTCAGCCTATTTTTATGCCTATTCAAAAATGTTTAGCGGACACCAATAAATTGTATTAAATCATTCCGCCTCCTCGTCTGGCTCAATATGAATAGAAATTAAAGTCTCTTTGCCAAATTTTTCACGCAATGCATTTTCGGCCAACACCGTGATATGGTGCGCCTCCACCACTGTCATAGTCGGATTAACCACAACGTGCGCGCTGATGATATGGGTAGGACCGTTGCGACGCGTCTTCAAATCATGGACATTTTCTACTCCATCTACCGACGAAACCAGAGAAATAACATCGTTCTCCACCTCCTCAGGCAACGAACCCTCCGTTAATTCATGAAGCGCGGGCTGCATCATTTTAACGGAGACCACTATAATACAAATACTGATCACGCAGCCCACCAAGGGGTCTAAAATCGCCCACTCCCCTCCTAGCAACATAGCGGCACCGATACCGACTGCCGAGCCAATAGAGGATAAGGCATCGCTTCTATGGTGCCATGCGTTGGAGACCATGGCCGGACTATTCACCCGCTTTCCAACCCGTGCCGTCCATTGACAGAGCCCCTCTTTAACCAGTATGGAGACAATAGCGGCTATCAATGCGATAATTCCAGGAACGGCCAACTCGCCACCTTCCACCACCACATTGATTTTCCTTAAACCGGCAACCATCAACTGCACACCAACGATCAACAACAAAATAGAGACAACGACCGTCGCCAAAGTCTCATACTTTCCATGACCATAATCATGCCCTTTGTCAGCCGCCTTGCCGCTCACGCGGACCATCACCAAGACCACGACATCACTCACCAAATCACTCAGTGAATGGATGGCATCCGCCATCATTGCCGAACTATGGCCTAAAAGCCCCGCCAAGAACTTAAAGACTGCCAACAACAAGTTTCCGACCGCACCACCCAATGTGACGCGGGAAATCGTCTTCTCTCTATCCATCATCCGTAATTTACATATATCAGCCATAGGGGAATTCCCTACTCTCACTGTGCCATCTCCTTTTGTAGTCGCTCTAAAAAGCAGGAAGCTTCTGCGCCATCCATCTGCACATGGTGGAACTGAAAGGAGATGGGTAAAGTGGATTTGAAAAATCCCTTATGTAATTTTCCCCAAGCTAAAAATGGATGGGTGAAACGTGCGGAATATTGATTCACAATGCTATCCAATTCCGTCTCCACCAAGGCGGAGGTGCCAATGATCATGTATCCATCCAACGAATAGTTTTCACAAGTTTCATAAACCTGCTCGGTCAACAATCGATAATCATAATTGAACTGTTCGACACTCTCGTGGAAAGGGACGTCACAAGTGGAAATTCCGCCCTTTTTATTTTTCACGATCACATTTATCGCCAACAAATCGTATTGGAACAGTTTACCATCCTCCGGCACCACATAAAACTCCTCCATTTCGCAGGCCGCCTTTCCAATCGACCAACATAGGAGCATATTTAACTTGAATTTATCCCTCTTCGCCCTCTTCCTTAGTCGAGTGACATCCAATGTTTTGGTCAGCGTCACCATAGGCATAGGAGAATCCATCCACTGTTCAAAGGCTTGGGCTCTATTGGTCTGACGAGGGTCCACCTCTTGTTTCATTGTCTTATACGATTAAAATGCAACCTATCAATAAACGACTCAACTGCGGTCAGCGAGCATCTGACTTGACGAATCGGACTTTTTTACCGGAGAAGATCGCAATGTATACTCTATTCGACTCAATATCATTAGGAGCGACCTGATGTCCCTCCATATCAAAGAAGAGAACATTCCTGAGATTCTCCACGTCACAAAAATTCACTACATCATTCACGTCAGTAAGGGTGTGGTCAGCAAACTTCAACCAATCGATATTGACATAACTACCGACAATCTGAAGTTTCAATAGATGCTTGCCTTCCGACAAAGAGATCGTCGCGACGGGCACCTCCTCATAAAGAGACCAGTCTTCTGAAATTTTCGGTATCGAATAGGCCTCCGTCACCTCCTTACCATCCACAAAGAGAGAAAAACCATCCACCTTTCCACCGTTGGAGACATTGGCCGTCACATCATATTCACCCCCTTTTTCCACCTCCACACTATACTCCAGCCACTCGCCTTTTTCTGTATAGCCGATGGCATATCCATCACCGGCCTTGACAATATCCACACAATCATTGCGATAGTGCGTTCCTCCTTTGTCATCGTCATCATTGTCATAATAGGAGAAGCCTTGACCGGCCACATCGTAATTTTCCGCCTCTATGATTCCCGGAATAGTGGCTGCGTTACCACCGAAAGGAGTTTGTGGCACCTCCAATGCAGTCAAGAAGATACGGTAGGCATACAATTCACTCTCTATTTTCAAAGGGATCGTGAAGGTTCCACCCTGAACCGTCACCACCTTCTCCGAGACCAAATCGGTTCCTGTAACAGGGGTATCCTTAGATTTCCAGGTAACTCGTTCAATCTTCACGCTCACCTTTCCGTTCAAAAAATAGGGAACTTTCGTAAAGACCACATTCACATCACCCACACTATTTCCGCCTACTACGATACTGGCTATATTGCGTTTGCGGTCGACAGAGGCAAAGGCATCCACATGGTCGCTCTCGTCATTAGGAGGAGTCACCATCGCCATATAGCCGGTCATATCTCCATACCACTTATAGAGCCACCAACCGCCACCCTTCTCGTTTTTATCGGTCAGCAAGCTGCCCAAACGGCCAGGGAGACCAGTATGCCACCAAGAGATGGTCGCGCTCTCCACATTATTTCTCTCGAATTTAGCGATGAAAGGTACGCAATAACCCGGGCAACCCTCATAAGGGCGCTCGTAATCATCCGATCCCCGGCTATACTCATTGATGCAATATTGACGCTCTTTGAGGCCCAAATCCGTTTGAAGTTTTCGAACTGCCTTGACAGCGCTGGCAAAACCCTGCGATCCCCATTGGTGCCAACAGATCAAATCCGGCATACAGTTGTTCTTCTTACAGTAGGTCAGGAAGGGAGTCATCCATGCAGATTGGTAATAGGCGATCGCAGGACCCACAATTGTCGCATTGGGCTCCAATTTACGGATCAAATCGTAGGTGGGTTTCCAAACCGTCTTGCAAAAATCATCCACACCCGCACCCCAAGTTCCATCCGGCTCGTTCCAGATCACATAACTATGGATATTGGTCAGACCAGAACTCTGTTTCTTCTTGATGAGACGCTCTATCTCACTCAACCATTTGGATTGACCAGGCCATTGATAAGGCCAGTATGGTAAAAGGTCAGCAAAACTGATCTGCACCTTCGCTGTAGTACCTTTCAATCGGTCGGCCACAATGAAACCATCGCCAAAATCGTGTTGATTGCCAGACTTTCCCTCTGGCGGTTGACAATACATATAGGGTTTCAGCGGAGCCACCAACGTGTTAATATCTGCCGGGATCTTCTCCGTCACACCATAAAGCGCTCCTGACGCGCAATGGCTTACAGGGCGAATGCTATCGGTCAGATCAACCTTCAACACCTCCGCAGCAGAAACATTCCCCACAAACAAGTAGAGGAAAAAGGATATTATTGCGACAAATTTGTTCGAATAGTTCATGAACTTCATATTTTACCAAACAAATATAATTCTTAAATTTTAAATATCAAAAAGGGTGTTACAACTCTTTGAATTCAACCGTTTTCGGCACCGAAAGGTCACCTATTCCGTAGTCTATATGGGCCTTCTCCGCCTGGCTTACCTGATACTTTCTATCCACATGATAAATCTTTCCATCCTTGATGAAGTGAGCGCCCGTCTGGTGAAAACGAAAGGGAATATCCCTGCGAATACACTGTTCTCGGATCGACAATACCCATTCGTAATCGCAAGGACGTGCATTGAAGCCAGATTCACCGCCAACGGATACCTCTTGTATCGTATCATTCAAATGGGCTGTCAAATCGATGGGTTCCAATATGGGCGCCACCACAATGGTTTTATGACGAATAGGCAACGCATTGAATATGGGCAACCGATAGTCCACCATCTGCTGATTCTCGACGGTACAGCCTATCACCACATTATCATATCCCTCACCCCAATCATCAGGAAGACAATCCCCCAAACGGTCAATTCGTTTTGTGAAAAAGATAAAACAGAGATCGCTTCTCTCCTTCATCATCCGCCAACATTCGGGGCGCCATTCATCCGCATCCCGCAAAAGGAAGTCTGAGGTAAAACAGGTGAAGACCACCTTGCCTCTCTCGATCTTCCAATTCTTGTCTCTCTTGCGCTTCATCGGGAGATTAAAGTTGCCTGTCTTACGAGCCAAACTGCTGGAGAACTCGCTACCATACATCTCATCCTGACGATAGACATAGCAATATTTACACCCAGGACTCACCTTGGTACAACCATGCCACGGATTCCAATTGGCATATATATCATAATTCTCTCCCATAAGAAGTTGTCTTATCAATTTAACAACGAGTTTCGCCTTTCAAAAATAAAAAATTTCCCGTCTAAACAGAAATTAAGAAACGGACAAAAAATCACACTATTTACAGCCCGCATCCTCCGTGGAAAAAAATTATATTTGCGATTATAAAAATCACTATTTACTCAATTAAATCTTTTTATATGGCAACGAAATATTCAGGAACACAGACTGAAAAGAATTTGCAGGCCGCATTCGCCGGCGAGAGTCAAGCACGCAACAAGTACACCTACTTCGCCTCAAAGGCAAAGAAGGAGGGCTTCGAACAAATGGCAGAGATCTTCCTCAAGACAGCGGACAACGAGAAGGAACACGCTAAGATGTGGTTCAAAGAGTTGAACGGAATCGGCTCGACCGCAGAGAATCTGAAAGAGGCTGCCGATGGCGAGAATTACGAGTGGACAGATATGTACGAAGGATTCGCTAAGACCGCCGAGGCGGAGGGATTCCCTGAGTTGGCGAAGAAGTTCCGTTTGGTAGCCGCTATCGAGAAGCGTCACGAGGAGCGCTACCGCGCATTGCTTCACAACATCGAGGCACAAGAGGTATTCGCTAAGAGCGAGGTGAAAGTTTGGGAGTGCAGAAACTGCGGTCACATCGTGGTTGGAGAGAAGGCTCCAGAGGTTTGCCCTACCTGCGCACACCCACAAGCTTACTTCGAAGTACACGTGGACAATTTCTAAACCTTGCGCATAATCCTCGGTACCCAATCTTCGGTCAAGATTATTAAAACCGAAACTAAAAAAGGCGGAACATTTAAAAAGTTCCGCCTTTTTGCATGTATAATCAAGCGATTATCCACCGAAGTTATCGAAGCGAATCATATCGTCCTCAACGCCCAAACTGTGGAGCAAATCAAGAACGGTCTTCGCCATCATTGGAGGTCCACACAAGTAGTACTCACAATCCTCTGGATTCTCGTGTTGCTTCAAATAGGTATCACCCATTACTGGTGCCACGAATCCTGGAGTATACTTCAAACCTGCCGCATCAGCCTTAGGATCCTGACGGTCCAAAGCCAAATGGAAATGGAAGTTAGGGAAATCCTTCTCCAATTGCAAGAAATCATCCAAGAACGGGATCTCCTCCATCGCACGTGCTCCATAGAAGTAGTGCATAGGACGGTTGCGATCCTCAGGAGCGATACCATTACCCTTCAACATGTGCATGATTTGCGCACGGAGAGGAGCCATACCGGCACCACCACCGACCCAGATCATCTCACGGCCTGTACCATATTGTGGACGGAACTCTCCGTAAGGTCCTGACATAATCACCTTATCACCTGGCTTGAGGGAGAAGATGTATGTAGAAGCGATACCACAAGGGACATCCATGAAACCAGGACCTTGATCCTTTGGTTTGAAAGGAGGAGTAGCGATACGCACATTCAAAGTGATGATGTCACCCTCATCAGGATAGTTGGCCATAGAGTAGGCGCGAATGGTCTCGACATCATTCTTTTGCTTGAGGTCGAAGAGACCGAACTTCTCCCAAGCTGGGAGATATACATCACCAATAAGCGACTTATCGAAATCCTTGTTGTAATCGATATCGTACTTAGGGATACGAATCTGAGCGTAAGATCCAGGCTCGAAATTCATGTGCTCACCCTTAGGCAAAGCCACCTTGTACTCCTTGATGAATGTAGCCACGTTCTTGTTGCCAATAACGGTACACTCCCACTCCTTAACACCCATGACAGACTCAGGAACCTTGATGGTCATATCACTCTTCACCTTTACTTGGCAACCCAAGCGCCAGTTGTCCTTTTGTTCCTTACGAGAGAAGAATCCTTTTTCAGATGGGAGAATCTCACCACCACCCTCTTCTACTTGACACTTACACTGTCCGCAGGCACCCTTACCACCACAAGCGGATGGCAAGTAAACATTATTGACAGCCAAAGTGCTCAACAAAGATGAGCCTGATTCAACCTCCAACTCATTTTCACCATTGATGGTGATCTTTGCGGCGCCCGAAGAGACCAAGAAGTTCTTCGCGACGAGCAAGAGTATTACCAATGCCAAGATGATGACAAGGAATACTACGATACTTGTTAAAATTAATGTTACATCCATTGTCTATAACCCGTATTAAATGGTTAAACCAGAGAAACACATAAATGCCATGGCCATCAAACCTACAGAGATGAAGGTGATACCCAAGCCGCGAAGAGGGGCTGGCACATTTGAATAGGCCAACTTCTCACGGATAGCAGCCAACGCTACGATAGCGACCAACCATCCAATACCAGAGCCCAACGCATATACAAACGACGCACCGATGTTCTCGAAGTGACGTTGTTGCATAAACAAGCTGGCACCCATGATGGCGCAGTTCACAGCGATCAATGGCAAGAAGATACCCAATGAAGCGTAGAGGGATGGACTGAATTTCTCCACCGCCATCTCCACAATTTGTACAATACCCGCAATGACTGCGATGAAAAGGATGAAGCTCAAGAAGCTCAAATCAACACCCTCAACAAGCGCATTGGGAGCCAAGACGTAATTCTCCAACAAATAGTTGATAGGAACAGTCACCAATAACACGAATGTCACGGCAGCACCCAATCCGAGAGCAGTCTTCACATTTTTCGACACTGCCAAATAGGAACACATTCCCAAGAAGTAGGCGAAAATCATGTTGTCCACAAAGATGGACTTAACTAATAAACTTAAATATTCCATTTCTAACTGATTTTACGAGGATTAATTACTCTTTTCTTGCAAATCAGGGTTCTTAGCACGTTGGTACCAAATAATACAACCGACAATGATCAAAGCCATAGGAGGCAAAACCATCAAACCGTTGTTCATATAACCCAAATCGTACAGACACTCTGGAATGACACGGAAATTAAAAATTGTACCTGAACCGAACAATTCGCGGACGAAACCGACAATCACAAGGATCAAAGCATAACCCAAACCGTTACCTACACCATCCAAAAGAGACTCCCAAGGCTTGTTTTGCATCGCAAATGCCTCCAAACGTCCCATCAAGATACAGTTGGTAATAATCAAACCTACATAAACTGACAATTGAACGCTCACATCGTACGCAAAAGCCTTCAAGACTTGGCTTACGATGGTTACCAAAGTAGCGACAACCACCAATTGAACAATGATACGAATACGGTTAGGAACTGTATTGCGCAACAATGAAATCACAACGTTAGCTAATGCCACGATAATGGTCACAGAAAGTCCCATCACCAAAGCTGGCTCCAACTTGGAGGTAACGGCCAACGCGGAACAAATACCCAATACTTGTGTAGCGACTGGGTTATTTACCCAAAGAGGGGTAAAGAACGTCTCTTTATTTTTCTTTGAAAATAAATCCATACCGTATCCTCCTTATTTGTTAAAAAAGTTAGCGTATTTAGACAAGCAAGCGTGCAACATCGCGTCAACACCCTTTGAAGTGATGGTACCACCAGAGATACCGTCCACCTCACAAGTGCCATCTGACACCTTGCCATTCTTTACAACAGAGATCTTAACATCTCCACCCTCTTGCAATTTCTTGCCTTGGAAACTGGATTGGAACTTCTCTGTCGTGATCTCGGCACCCAATCCTGGGGTCTCACCCTCGTGAGAGAAGTAAGTACCATAAACGGTCTTCTTGTCCGCATTGAAACTGATATAGCCCCAGATAGGACCCCAAAGTCCCGCGCCATACAAAGGAGCGACATACTTGGTCTCTCCGTTTACAGCGCATACATACAATGGAAGTTGATCATCAATCTTCTTAGACTCGATTTCAAATCCACCGTTCTCTTTGACAACATTTCCATTGAGATCAATGATTTGATCAGCCTTCACATAAAGGTTGTAAGCATTCTCCGCGTCTTTCAACTCCTCAGCGGAAATATTCAAAGAACTAAGGATTTGCTTCATTTTATCCAACTTCACATTGTTGTCTTGTCTCTCCTTCAAGGAGGAAGCGACAAAAGCCAAGAGGAATGCAACGATAATCACCATTACCGAAGCATAACCGATAGTATAACCATTACTATTTGTATTCATATTCTTTCGATATTAATGATTAATCATTTGTTTTCACTCTCTTCAAACGCTTGTTGATATTGTATTGAACAAAGCAGTAATCAATTACTGCGGCGAAGATGTTCATCAACAAGATAGCCAACATCATACCCTCTGGATAACCAGGGTTCAAGCAACGAATCACGATAGCCACGAATCCGATCAAGAAACCGTAGATGTACTTACCACACTCCACGCGAGGAGAGGTAACTGGGTCTGTAGCCATAAAGACTGCTCCGAAGCAGAAACCGCCCAAGAAAATGTGCTCGTACCAAGGCATATTCATCACCTCGTTCGCACCGATTTGGTTGAACATCAAAGCGGTCAACGCACCACCCACGAACACGGAACACATAGTCTTCCAGCTTGCGATGCCTGTCCACAAAAGGATGATGGCACCGATCGCGATGGCGATCACACTTGTCTCACCGATAGAACCTGGGTAAAGACCGATGATCATATCCATTGGAGACAAAGGAGAACTAACCGCGTCAGTCACCGTAGAGGCGCCAGTAGCTACTTGTCCAAGAGGAGTCGCGCCAGTGAAACCATCCACTACAGCATTTTGGCTACCCAAGCAGCACAAACCATCCTTTGATACCCAAACAGCGTCACCAGACATCTTGGTTGGATAACCGAAGAACAAGACGGCACGGGTCACCAAAGCCACGTTCAAGAAGTTGTAACCGGTTCCACCGAATACCTCTTTCGCGAAGATTACCGCAAAAGCAGTCGCTACCGCCAAGATCCACAATGGACACTCAACTGGAACAATCATCGGGATCAACAATCCAGAAACAAGGAATCCCTCTTGAATCTCCTCTTTTCTCCATTGAGCAACGACGAACTCGATACCCAATCCTACGAAATAAGAGACAACGATTTTAGGCAATACAGCCAAGAAACCATACAAGAACATAGCAAAGAATGAAGCATCCTCACCATGCACCAAATAGTGTTGGAAACCAACGTTGTACATACCAAACAACAAAGCTGGCAACAACGCTATCACAACCATGGACATCGCACGCTTAGAGTCGATGCAGTCATGAATGTGGCTTCCTCTCTTCGCAGTTGTGTTAGGGACGAACAAGAAGGTCTCAAATCCGTCGAACACAGAGCGAAATGCGTGAAATTTTCCGCCTTCCTCAAAAGACGGTTTCACTTTGTCGAGAAAATTTCTTAACGCTTTCAATTTTATTTCAATTTAATTTATTACACATTCATTAAGCCAACTCCTTGCGCAAGAAATCCAATCCCTCACGTACAATTCGTTGCGTCTCAATTTTAGAAGTACATACGAACTCACACAAAGCGAAATCCTCCGGTGCCACTTCGTAGATACCCAATTGCTCCATCTTGTCAATGTCTTGGGCAAGAATAGCCTTCACCAAGAATTCTGGATAGATATCCATTGGGAATACCTTGTCATACTCACCTGACATGATGAAAGCACGCTCGCCACCATTCAAGTTGGTATCGATCTCATACTCCTTGCTGCCACCAAGCAACCAAGAGAAATAAGAGTGGTTCACACTGAACTTTTTCAAACGAGGCATGATCCAACCCAAGAACTCATTGTTCTTATCACCTTCAGGAATAACAGTGATTTGAGCGTCGAATGCGCCCAAGAAACCATTCTCCTTCTCCATGATTTGAGTTCCTGTCAATGGATTACCACTGATGAAACGTACATTATCACCCTCTACATTGTTGGCAACCATGTTGGCGATGCAAGCACCCATTACAGTCTTGTAGTAAGCAGGCTCCTTCACACTTGAACCAGCCAAGACAATAGAGCGGGAATAATCGATCACGCCATTCATGAAGGCCTTACCGATCATAGCCACATCCTGCGCGTTGATGGTCCAAACGATATCACCCTTGTTGATAGGGTCGATATGGTGGATTTGTACACCTACATTTCCGGCTGGATGAGGACCGTCGAACTCATGAAGTTCAACACCCTTCGCCTTCTTGTACAATTTAGAAGCGTGCTCGATGTTGATACCGATATTGATCTTCGCGCCAGAGATAACGGAAAGCGCATCAATACCCAATTGGAACTCCTCGTCACGACCCACCATGATGAAATCATAATTAGGCGCCAATGGAGCGGTGTCAAATCCAGAAATGAAGATAGCCTTTGGCTTGTCATTCGGATTAGCCACTACATCATAAGGACGTTGCTTCACAAAAGATAGGAATCCAGCGTTTGAGAGAAGAGCCTTCACCTCGTCCGCCTTCATATCCTTTGGTTTTCCCTTCGTGAAAGCCTCTGAGGTAAATGAGCCATCCGACTTAATACGAATGTCAAGCACCTTACGTCTTTCACCTCTGTTCACAGCAACCACCTCACCGCTGACAGGAGAACAAACCTTCACGTCCGGATTGTTTTTGTCATAGAACAAAACGGATCCGACCTTTACTTGTTCGCCCTCTTTCACAACAGTTTTTGGTTTAATGCCATGAAAATCATCAGGTCTGACAGAGAACATCTCAGGAAGTTGCGCCTTCGCGTAAACTTCATTCGCCTTTCCCTTCAAATTGATGTCAAGACCTTTTTTAATTTTAATAGTTTCTGACATAAATGAATATTTTATTGTGATTTTTCTTTAATCAAGATAACCGCGGATGATACCACGTTCAGCGGACTTCAAGAAGGTCACTACCACATCCTTCTCCGCAGAGTCGGAAATTTCACTGATGATCTTCTCAGTCGCTTGTGTCGTATTCAGTCCAGATTGGTACAATACCCTATAAATCTCTTGGATATCGCGGATTTGGTCATTGGAGAATCCTCTTCGACGCAATCCCACAAGATTCAATCCCGCATAACTCAATGGATCTCGGCCTGCCGTAATGTATGGAGGCACATCCTTGCCGACACGGGAACCACCTTGGATAATCACATGAGATCCAATGTGGGAGAATTGGTGAACCAACACGCTACCGGACAAAATCGCCCAATCGTCAATCACCACCTCACCCGCGATTTGGGAGGCATTTCCTATAATGATATTATTTCCCAACTTACAATCATGCGCGATATGAGAATAAGCCATGATAAGGCAATTCGATCCAACAATCGTAGTTCCCTTTGACGCAGTACCGCGATTCACTGTCGCGCATTCGCGGATAGTGGTATTGTCGCCGATCACAGCCGTCGTAACCTCACCTTTGAATTTCAAATCCTGAGGAATGGCAGAAATGACAGCACCGGGGAAAATTCGAACATTCTTACCAATTCTCGCGCCACTCAAAATAGTGGCATGAGACATAATTTGGCATCCATCACCGATCTCCACATCCTTATCGATATAGACGAATGGAGCGATTTGAACATCTTTTCCGATCTTCGCCTCGGGATGGATAAATGACATTTCTTGTATCATAATATAACTTATTACTTATTCTTCACAACTTGAGCAAGGAACTCAGCTTCCGCCACAATCTTATCCGCGACGATCGCATATCCCTTCATGCTAGCCATACCCCTTCTGATATCTGTAATCAAATCAAGCTTGAAGATTACCGTATCTCCGGGAACCACCTTATTACGGAACTTCACTTTGTCAATTGACAAGAAATAAGTTGAATATCTCTCAGGTTCATCCAATCCATTCAAAATCAAGATACCACCTGTTTGCGCCATCGCTTCCACCAAAAGCACTCCTGGCATAACTGGCTCTTGTGGGAAGTGTCCACAGAAGAAGGTCTCGTTTCCGGATACATTCTTCACACCCACAACGCCGCGCTCCTTGACCTCGATGATCTTATCCACCAAAAGGAATGGCCAACGGTGAGGCAACAGGGTCTTCACCTTGTTAATGTCCATCAAAGGAGGGAGAGTCGGATCATACTCAGGAATAGTGATTTCTTGACGTTTCAACATCTTGTATACCTTCTTGGCAAAATCGGTATTCACCTTGTGTCCCGGACAAGTTGCGATGACACGACCTTTGATAGGTTTTCCGACCAAAGACAAATCACCGATCAAGTCCAACAATTTATGACGCGCAGGTTCGTTTTCGAACGCCAAAGGACGTTTTTGCAAATAACCCAATTCAGAGACTGAGATGGAATCCATGCCAAGCAAGCTGGTCAAATTATCAATGTCGGATTGGCTCATCTCCTTATCATAAATAACAATGGCATTCTCCAAATCACCACCCTTGATCAAATTGTTCTTCAACAACTGCTCAATCTCACGTACAAAAACAAATGTACGGGCAGCGGCTATCTCCTTTGAAAAATCAGCCAACGACTCCAATGTAGCGAATTGATTGTTCAAAATAGGAGAAGGATATGAGACCAAAACATTCATGGAGAACTGCTCATCTGGAAGTAAAATGATGGAAGATCCACTCTCCTCATCCTTAAACTCCATACGCTTTTTTACCACATAATATTCCTTGTCGTATGGCAACTCCTCCGATCCTACTCTTTCCAATTCTTGCGCATACAAAGCCGCGCTACCATCTAAAATAGGAAATTCAGGTTGGTTCACCTGAATCAAGCAGTTGTCGATCTCAAAAGCGTAAAGAGCAGCCATCGCATGCTCTATGGTACTAACTTTCACCTCACCGGAAGCAATCACAGTTCCTCGGGAAGTCTCAACCACATTCTGCGCAACCGCATCGATTACAGGTTGATTCTCCAAATCCACACGTTGAACCTTGATGCCATGATTAGCTGCAGCAGGGTTGAACGTAATGGTAACTGGCAAACCGGTGTGCAATCCTTTGCCTTGAAGCGTAAACGCCTCTTTCAATGTTTTTTGCTTGGCCATAATTTGGGCTTTATTCTTGATTATTTAATTTTTCTTGTAACTCCTTCACCTGTTTCTGCAAATCCATCAACTCCTGACGGTACGTTGGGAAGTTTTTGAAACATACATATGCGCGTTGGAACAAACGCGCGTCCATATGAGGGTAGCCATGGTACATACCACCTGGCTTCTTAATGGTATTCGAAACGCCACATTTAGCGGCAAACACAGAGTTGTCCGCAATTGTCAAGTGACCAACCACGCCCGATTGACCGCCAAACATACAATGCTTGCCGATCTTAGCGGAACCAGCCACACCCGTCAACGCAGCCATAACCGTATCCTCACCGACCTCCACATTGTGGGCGATTTGAACAAGGTTATCCAACTTAACACCACGGCGAATCACTGTGGATCCCATTGTCGCGCGGTCGACCGTCGTGTTGGCGCCGATCTCCACATCATCCTCGATCTTCACATTTCCGATTTGCGGAATCTTGTCGTACTTACCATCTGCGGTAGGGGCGAATCCGAAGCCATCTGAACCGATTACCGTACCTGCATGAATGGTGCAGTTATTACCGATTTCACAATCCTTGTAAATTTTCACACCCGGATACAAAGTCACATTGTCGCCAATGCGGACATTCTCGCCAATGTAAACCTGAGGATAGATCTGCGCGTTCTTTCCGATCACTACCCCATCCTCTATGCAAGTATAGGCGCCCACAAAAGCGCCTTCTCCTAATTTCGCATTCTCTGATATACAAGCCATCGGAGAGACTCCCACCTTCTTTGGCTTGAATGTCTCGACCAACTTCAACAAAGAAGCCAAAGCCTCATACGAGTTGGCCACCTTCACCAAAGTAGGTTTCAACTCTCGCTCTGGTTCAAAATCCTCATTGACCAAAACAACACTTGCACCAGTCGTGTAAATGTATTCAGTGTACTTCGGGTTCGACAAAAAAGTCAAAGTTCCCGGTTCACCAGCCTCAATCTTGGAAAAATTAGAAACCTTCACATCCGGATTTCCAACCACCTTTCCCTTAAGGAAGTCCGCGATTTGTTGTGCTGAAAACTCCATAATAAAATATTTTTATGCAAAAATAAAGAATTTCGGTCAGTAAGAAAATATGTTTGTATAAAACTTTCGTTTTAATGCTATTTTCAATGATTTATTAGAAATCAAAACAAATCATTCTCCTTTACATAACCAAAATAATACTTTTTCTCGTGTTTACTGATCAAAGAGAGATTCAACAAGTCGGATGAGTCGGTTATATCCTTCAATTCTCCATCCCCATACAAGACCTTAATGGAATCATTCTTAGGACGATAGGTGTAAGACGAAACAGGATGTATGGTCACGAAATACTTCGCCTCCGATTCTGTCAACCCTAAACGGTCCGCCACATGACGGACAATCTCCTTCACCTCACTGCCCATCGGTTTCTTTTCCCGCACCTCGATCTTGAACAATTTACGGTTCATCAGATTTCTGCACAATGTGGAGAGCACTTTGTCGTCACATGTAGACCAGGTCTTCACCGCACTGATGATATCCGAGTCGTCAAACTTGGCGTAATTGGACAATGGTTCATCCGATGCCAAGAAATCACTTTTTGTAATGTTATTTTTCAAAAAGTAATCAAATTGCGGAGCGGCGAACAAAGACTTTCCTTTTGAGGTAAGCTCCTTCGCGCGGGCCAAAATCTTGATTAGCAACTGTTCCGCCGAAACAGATGTCTTATGGTAGTAGACCTGCCAATACATCATTCTGCGGGCGATCAAAAATTTCTCTATCGAGTAAACACCCTTCGCCTCCACCACCAATTGGTCGTCGTGGACATTGAGCATCTTGATGATGCGGGCGGCGCCCACGGCACCTTCCACGACACCTGTAAAGAAACTATCCCGGATCAGATAATCCAAACGATCCATATCCAACTGACTGGAAACCAACTGATGCAAAAACCTCTTGGGATATTGATTCCGATAAATCTGCATCGCCATTTCCAACGCACCACCCATCTCCTTGTT
Organism: Paludibacteraceae bacterium; assembly: GCA_045601045.1. Lineage (GTDB taxonomy): Bacteria > Bacteroidota > Bacteroidia > Bacteroidales > Paludibacteraceae > UBA1181. The sequence goes on along the minus strand of JAZRZA010000039.1, from coordinate 6,504 downwards.
GATCTGCTCCATCATCAGCAAAGATATCTCCTCGTGGGTTATCTCTTGCGTCAACGTATTTTCCAAGACATGGGAAAAGGGAGCATGGCCAATATCATGCAAAAGGATGGCCGCCAAAACAGCATCCGCCTCCTCATCCGTGATCTCATTGCCGCGAGAACGAAGTTGGGCTATCGCCTCCTCCATCAGGTACATCGCGCCCAACGAGTGCTGGAATCGGGTATGCTGAGCACCTGGATAGACCAAGTAGCTCATACCCAACTGTTTGATGCGTCCCAAACGTTGAAAATAGGGATGTTGGATCAAATCGTAATGGAGTTCACTCGGAATCGAGATGAAACCATGTACGGGATCATTGACTATCTTCCTTTTGTTATACATTTTCGGATTATTATTCCAAAGTCTTAAGGAATTCGCTCATCTCCTGTTGTACCTTTTGAGCCTCGGCACGAGCCGCCTGGGCATAATCCTCTCCGCTTGAAGCGTAAAGGATGGCGCGTGAAGAGTTGACGAGCAAACCACATTGTTTGTTCATACCATACTTCACCACCTCTGCCAAGCTACCGCCTTGCGCGCCGATGCCTGGCACCAACAAGAAGTGGTTAGGGATGATCTTACGGATATCTGCCAACATATCCGCCTTGGTAGCTCCTACCACATACATCATATTATCCTCATTACCCCACTTCAAAGAGGTCTTCAAAACCTTCTCAAAGAGACGATCGCCAGACTCCTTATCCTCCATGAATTGGAAGTCGAAAGCACCCTTGTTTGAAGTCAACGCCAACAAGGTCACCCACTTATTCTCATAAGTCAGGAAGGGAGAAACGGAATCCTCTCCCATGTATGGAGCCACCGTCACAGAATCGAAATCCAACGCACCGAAGAAGGTACGGGCATACATAGCGGAAGTATTTCCGATGTCACCACGCTTCGCATCCGCGATGACGAATTGATCTGGGTATTTCTCACGGATATACTCCACCGTACGTTCCAACACATCCCAACCTTGCAATCCTAAGCTCTCGTAGAAGGCCAAATTAGGTTTGTAAGCCACACAGAACTCAGCTGTCGCGTCGATGATATTCTTATTGAACTCAAAAATTGGGTCCAAATCACCTTCACGGTCGAATAAAAACTCCGGGATCTTGTTTACATCCGTATCCAAACCTACGCAGAGAAATGATCTCTTGCGCATAATGTTTTCAAACAATTGTTCTCTGTTCATTGCTTATATTTTTATTTATTACATATTTTACTTTACTATCTCTATCTAACCATGCTAATCATCAATCATACGCTACTCCCTATTTCTGCGCACGTTTATAGAAGAAGGCCGCGATGATCGAAAAGACAATATTCGGCATCCACGTGGCCAATCTAGGCGACAAACTACCGTTGACCGTAAAGGTGGAGGACATGGAGTAGAACATTATATAGAGCACACTCAGTAATAGTCCTAGGAATAGATTCTTTCCCATTCCACCTTTGATCTTCTTGGAAGAGAGCGAGAGTCCGATAATCGTAAGTATAAATGCGGCGAAAGGGAAAGCGAAACGCCTCTCGTACTCCAATTCGAAATCCTTGACATTGCCGATACCCCTACTCTTCTGACGGTCTATGTATACTTTCAACTCAGGGTTGGTCATTTGTTCCTGCAAACCAGGATAAATAAAGAAGTCCGCTGGAATAACATTGATTTCCGTATCGAGTCGATCACCGGTAGTGATCGATTCATACAATCCGTCGAAATCACGTTTGGTATAATTTTCATAATGCCAATTATGCAAAGAATCCCAATGAATATAACTGGCTGTTACCCTAGATATGATTGTTTTATCGCTGTATATGTCCATGGAAACACGATGTCCCCTATTTTTCTCCTTGTCAAAATAATCGATATAGAGAATTTCATTCGGATTCACCTCCATCTGTACCTTCAACACGTTATCCCTTCTGGTTTTCTTCACATACTCCTCTTCGAAATCCAGACGTTGTGTATTGGCGGGGGGAATCACATAGCCACTCAAGTAAAAGGTCATCAGCGCGATAACCGCAGCCGAGATCATATAAGGGCGTGTGATACGATAAAAACTGATACCAGACGCGAAAGTAGCTATGACCTCAGAATTGTTGGCCAATTTAGAGGTGAAGAATATTACCGCGATAAAGGTAAAGAGCGGACTGAATAGATTCGCGTAGTAAGGAATAAAATTGAGATAATAATCAAAGACGATGACCCTCAACGGTGCTTCATGCTCCATAAACTCATCGATCTTCTCGGAAATATCAAAGACGACGGCGACACTGATGATCAAGGCAATCGCCAAAAAGAAAGCGCCCAAGAATTTGCGGATGATGTACCAGTCGTATTTTTTCAGACGCACATCATCCCAAGAGAAACCACTTTTCCTAAATTTAGGAGAGTCGTTTTCCTCCATCCTGTTATCCAATTCTACCGTCTCTCTCATTACAATCTCACGCTAAGTTGTTTGACCATACCCGCTTTCCAAATAGCGTAGTCATCCGCCAAAATATGTTTACGGGCCTCCTTCGCCAACCACAAATAGAAGGCAAGATTATGAATAGAGGCGATTTGCAACGCCAACAACTCATCCGCTACAAAAAGGTGGCGCAAATAGGCTTTGGTATAGGCGGCATCGACATACGAAGCACCATCCTCCTCAATCGGAGAGAAGTCATTCGCCCACTTTAAGTTCTTCATATTCATGATGCCTCGCTTGGTGAAGAGCATACCGTTGCGTCCATTGCGTGTAGGCATCACACAGTCGAACATATCGACGCCGCGCTCGATTCCCTCCAAGATATTGATAGGCGTTCCTACACCCATCAGATAGCGAGGTTTGTCGGTTGGCAATATTTCATTGACCACCTCAATCATCTCATACATTACCTCTGCAGGCTCGCCTACCGCCAATCCGCCAATCGCATTTCCTTCCCTGCCTTGACTCGCGATATACTCTGCCGAGCGTTGTCTCAAATCTTTATAGGTGCAACCTTGGACTATGGGGAAAAAGGTCTGGCTATAGCCATATTTAGGTTCTGTTTCGTCAAAATGTTTGAGACCGCGGTCCAGCCATCTTTGGGTACGCTCCCAAGATTTTTTCGCGTATTGGTAATCCGCGGTGCCTGGCGTACACTCATCCAAGGCCATGATGATGTCCGCACCGATGATACGCTGCGTATCGACCACATTCTCTGGCGTGAAGATGTGTTTGGATCCATCAATATGGGAACGGAAGGTACATCCCTCCTCTGTCAATTTTCGGTTATCGGAGAGAGAGAAGACCTGGAAACCACCACTATCGGTCAAGATAGGTTTATCCCAACCGTTGAATTTATGCAAACCACCCGCCTGCTCCAAGATCTTAAGACCTGGACGTAAATAGAGGTGGTAGGTATTTCCTAATATGATTTGAGCCTGGATATCCTCCTTAATTTCATGGGTATGGACACCCTTGACAGAACCTAATGTTCCGACAGGCATGAAGATAGGAGTCTCAATCTGGCCATGGTCGGTCGTTATCAAACCAGCTCTAGCATGGCTTTTCGCATCAGTATGTATTAAATCGAACTTCATATCTCTGATCTATTAGTCAAATTTTATCGATTTGATAGGCGATATCTTGGCTATGATCTTTGTTGGTATCTGTAATATCAACGCAGCGACAAGCACTGTGCAAATATTCACAGCCAACCAATGTACAAAGGTCAATTGCGCCGGGACCGAACTCACATAGTAATCATCCGCATTCAACGGAATCAGATTGTAACGGTCAAGCAAAAAGCATATCAAAAGAGCGATGATGTTTCCTACTAACATTCCCTTCCCTATCAAAAAAAAGGCATGATAGAAGAAAATCTTCTCTATGCTCCTATCGGTAGCGCCCATCGCTTTCATCAAGCCCACCATATTCGTTCTCTCCAGGATGAGAATCAGCAACCCGGATACGATGGTAAAACCTGCCACCAAAGTCATCAAGACCAAAATGATGACCACATTGGTGTTCAACAAATCGAGCCAACTGAATATTTGCGGGTTTATCTGTTTGATGCTCCTCATCAAATAATAGTTACCGTCACTGTCGTAGCGATTACCTATCACGTCAAATACCTGTTCCTGCGACGCATCCAATTGCTCAAAATCCTCCGTCATGACCTCTAAACCGCTACAACGGTCATCCGCCCAGCCATTGAGTTTCAACACATGACGAATGTCACCGACAATAAATAATTTGTCGTAGTCCAAGAAACCGGACTCGTATATGCCATCCACAACGAGTTGACGAGCACGGACTTTGCCATCTATAATGAAGTAAGCAAGGTATTTGTCATTAATATGCAGACCTAGCAAATTGGCGATTTTCCTCGAAATCACGGTACCATTGGAGGTGGCGCTGTCACTCAATTGCACGACATGTCCCTCTTTCAAATTTTCACGGAAGAAATCCCAATCATAGCCTTGATCAACCCCTTTCAAAACACATCCATGCACCACATCCTCCACCTTCAAGATACAAGGCTGCGTCGCAAAACGCTGGGTGTGCTTGATATTCGGTAATTTAGACAACGTATCAATGAGACCATCCGTGAATTGAATCGGTTGGGTTTCGTAGGTCTGATTACTAACAGATGAGGATATTTGAATGTGGCTGCCAAAGCCTATCAACTTATCCCGCACCTCCGATTTAAAACCGTTCAAGATACCTATGGCCACCAACATGACCATTAGGCTGACGGCCACACCATTCGTCGCTATCCGAACGATGGGACGAGGAACTTCCCGCTCTCCCTGTCGATCGAAATGAATACGTTTAGCGATGAACAGTTCTAAATTCATGCGCCGTCTAATTATATCGTTCTACCTGGATATACTTCCAATGCTTTTCGAAGAACAAACAACGCCTTTTCAAGTTCTTCCTTCTCCAAGACATAAGCGACGCGGACCTCATTCAATCCTTTGTCCTTTTCGGTATAGAATCCAGTGGCAGGAGCCATCATCACGGTTTGTCCTTCGTACTCAAACTCGTTGAGCAACCAAGCGCAGAACTTATCGCAATCATCGATCGGCAATCTCGCCACCGTATAGAACGCGCCCATCGGAATCGGCGTATAGACACCTGGAATACGGTTCAAACCATCGATCAAGTATTTACGACGCTCCACATACTCGTTGTACATCTCAAGCATATATTCCTCCGGTGTATCCATAGAAGCCTCTGCCACGATTTGTCCGATCAACGGCGGAGACAATCTCGCCTGGCAGAACTTCATCACCGCCTTACGAACCGCCGCGTTTTTCGTAACAAGAGCACCCACACGGATACCGCACTCGCTGTAACGCTTCGATACGGAGTCGAACAAAACGATGTTATCCTCTATGCCTTTCAAATGGAAGGCTGAAATGTAAGGTGCGCCTGTGTAACAGAACTCGCGGTACACCTCATCCGAGAAGAGATACAAGTCATACTTCTTCACCAAATCACGGATCTTGTTCATCTCCTTCTGATTGTAGAGATAACCCGTTGGATTATTCGGGTTACAAATCAAGATACCCTTGGTCTTAGGGGTGATCATCTCTTCGAAGCGCTCAATATGAGGCAAAGAGAATCCCTCCTCAATGGTAGAAACAATCGGCTTCACCACAGCGCCCGCACCAATGGCGAAGGCAGTATAGTTAGCGTATGCGGGTTCTGGCACGATGATCTCATCACCTGGATCCAAGCAGGACATAAAGGCGAAATTCACAGCCTCCGAACCACCGCTGGTAATGATGATATCATTCTCATCCACATCAATATTAAACTTCTTGTAGTAATCCGCCAACTTGAGTCGCAAACTCTTGAAGCCATTACTTGGACTATACTCCAAAATCTTACGATCAACTCGCTTTAAAGAATCAAGGGCGACTTGCGGTGTCTTCAAATCGGGTTGTCCGATATTAAGGTGATATACTTTCACACCTCTCTCTTTCGCTTTATCTGCTAACGGAACCAACTTTCTAATTGGTGATTCCGGCATAATCACACCGCGGCTCGATATCTGTGGCATATAATGAAATTTAAATTATATCATACATACATAGGGTTTCCACCCATTCAAAAGGCAAAGATAGTAATATTATAGGGAATTTAAGCCTTTTGCGCCACAAAATTGTTTGAGGGAGGCTAACACATATCAACAAAGTTCTTACGGGCGGGGAATAGATGTTGTTCCGCAAAGAAACAGCAAACACCAAGACGTGTTTATTTTATGTAATATATACACTTTTAACCATTGTTTTATATCTTTGCACCCGGATTGCTTGTTTTGCAAGAAATCTTCCGTTTTGTTTAATTAATATTTATTTAAAACAATGGCTAAGTACATAGACTTACGCTGCGACTTCGGCTTCAAGTTCTGCATGAACGACGAAGTCATTATGAAATCATTTCTAAACGCTATCTTGGACGGTGATTTCGACAAGATAACAAGTGTGAAATT
>JAZRZA010000038.1:0-10964 GCA_045601045.1 Paludibacteraceae bacterium | reverse complement strand
TGTCTTTGTTCATATGCAAGATTCTTTTGAATCTGCAAGATTACGAAATCAAATCGTCGCACCATAATATTGGCTTCTAAAAGACTAATTTTCAATAATTTCAAAGACCTATTCTTTCTCTTTTACGGGACAGTAGTGTATTCAATCCTAAATTGAATACAAAGGAAAGCAATAATCCGAAGAAATGAAAAGAAAGAATTGAAAATTTGGCATTTTACCATAAATTTCCTACCTTTGCATAACGAGAACTGACAATTGAAAGATGGATAGTATAAAAGTTTTATATATCTCCCAGGAGATTACACCGTATCTTCCAGAGAGCGAAATCTCTGTGATCAGCCGAAAATTGCCTCAAGCTATACAGGAGAAAGGCAAAGAAATCCGTGCGTTCATGCCACGATTCGGTAACGTGAACGAAAGGAGAAATCAGCTCCACGAGGTGATTCGTTTGTCCGGTATGAATATCATCATCGACGACACCGACCATCCTTTGATCATCAAGGTGGCATCTATCCAAGCCGCAAGAATGCAGGTCTATTTCATCGACAACGATGATTTCTTCCAAAGGAAATACACCATCGCCGACGAGAACGGAGAGTTCGACGACAATGAGGATCGTTCCATTTTCTTCGTCAGAGGCGTATTGGAGACCGTGAAGAAACTTCGTTGGACACCAGATATCATCCACTGCCACGGATGGATGTCCGCGCTTACGCCTATCTTCATCAAGAAGGCCTTCAACATAGACCCATTCTTCAAAAACGCGAAGACCGTTTACTCCGTATATGCGGATGATTTTCAAAAGCCATTCTCCAGCAAGTTCGCCCAAAAGTTGAAATTGGACGGCATCGACAACAAGGATTTGGCCTCTATAGACGGCAAAGAGGTGAGCTTCACCGATCTTTCAAACTTCGCTGTAGATTTCGCTGACGCAACCATCATTGGTAGCGAAAACATCAACAAGGATGTCTTAGCCCACATCGAGCAATCAGGCAAACCATTCTTGACATACCAGAATCCAGAGACTTACGTGGATGCCTACAACGACTTCTACGACCAGTTATTGGCGAAATAACCAAAAGAAACAATTACAGACGACCTGCCCAATCCGCTTCTTCAATCGAAGGGTCCAGGTAGGAACGCTTTAATTTCAGTGTGGATGAAACTATTTAAATTACCCCTATACGCCGCAATCTGCCTATTAGGCATAGTGGCCAGCAGTTGCGAAGAAGACAGCCCCGTAGGCATCTCAATCCAACCCGACGAGGATCTTCTGCAATCATACCACAACCACTTGATCATCAACACCCAAACAATAGCATCCGACTCAGTGATCAGCAAGGCGGACTATTTGCTTTTCGGTAGATTCTCCGACAACCTATTCGGAGAGGTAAGCGCGGAATACATGACGCAATTGGACGCGCGTATCGGCGGTATTATTCTTCCCGACACAACCGTTGTCAGCAACACATCCGCCACAACTGGTATCTTAAAGACCTTGCTGAAAGACCTTGACGACAAATTCGGAGAGATCAAAGAGGTGAAAAACACCAGAAATTTCACCATCGACTCCACCCTATACTACATGCAATACGCGGACGACTTCTGGGGAGACTCAACCGCATTGCAAGCCGTTCAGGTATACGAGCTTAACCAAGGGCTGGAGGATCGTAAATATTACACCAACACCCGCCCCGCAGACTACTGCGACCAATCTCTCCTCTTGGGAGAGGCCAATTACCAAATCAAGAATTCCAGAGAGATCAACATTCCGCTTTCGAACGAATTCGGTATGCGAATCGCCTCTTTTTATAAAGATAACTTAGGCTCTTCCCAAAGAGACTTCAACAATTATTTCAAAGGCGTATATGTCAAACACGCCTTCAACGAAGGCACCATCCTCAAGGTGGAGGTCTCCGGCTTGTTGATCTACTATCACTACGATGCGGACATCGTCACCACTTACAGCGGCAAGGATACAACCATATCCTCGACAACGCTGCAAAAGAGTTATGGCGTCAACCCATTGGTGACTTCATTCTTCCTTTCAGGCAACAAATCAGTCAAGAGAGCGAACAGCATCCAACACGAAGAGTGGTCCAAGACAGTGGAACGCATCCAATCAAAGGATGAGGAGAACACCTTTGTCTATGCGCCAGCAGGTGTATACACGCAGGTCACCATCCCGTTCGATCAAATCATGGACTCCGTGAAAGCGAAGGCTCCAGACACGACAAAAGTAAGTTTCAACTCTGTCAGATTGGTATTGCACAGACAGAAGATGAACAACAAATATGCCTATAGCAGCCAAATGCTACTTATTGAAAAGGATAGTTTGGAGAACTTCTTCCAAAACAACCGCATGCCGGATGGCATCACGTCATTCACATGCGCATTGGACACCAAGAATGAACTCTACGCATTCAACCTCACAAGACCGATCCAAAACCAACTGAAACAGTCAGGAACCATCTTGCCGAAGGAAATGGTCATCGTTCCTGTCGCTAGAATTTACACGAATAAGACCTACTACTACAACCAACAATTGTGGATGACATCCACCTCCCTTTACGGAACGAACGCAAGCGACAAATTAAAACCTTGCATCGACATCATCTATACCAAAAGACAGTAAGGGGAAGTTAGTGGCACAAAAGAGATAACTTTACTTTAATTAAATACCAGCGGCGGAGACGAGAAGTTTCTGCCGCTATTTTTTGTGGAATCATATACTATTTGACCCAAGAACACCCTCTGTGTTTGGGCAACCTGTAGGATTCGATACCAATTTAGGCAGGCGATGTCTGAAAGACGTTACCTCAATAACCCTGTACATGCCCTGATACAAAGTGAAGGGGATGTGCAAGGTTATACGTGACATGTGAAGTCGTTGCACGTCTGAAAGACGCTACATCTGCGGTGTATATTGTGTCGTCTTACAGACGAGTGTGCCCCACTCATGGCATAAAAAAAAGGAGACCATCACAGATCTCCTTAAGTAGCGGGGACGAGAATTGAACTCGTGACCTCCGGGTTATGAATCCGACGCTCTAACCAACTGAGCTACCCCGCCATCATTCTCAAATGCGGTGCAAAGGTACGGCTTTTTTCTTACAATCCAAATATTTCACGAAAAAAAAATAAAGAATGTTACACAAAACCATAAATTCCTATTGAGACCCACACATTTCCCAACTAAACAACCATACCTAACGAAGAATAGCCAATTCCGAAGCCTTGGCTCTTTGATAATTACGGGACATTGATTAAATTTGCATTGTTTCCTGACACAGAAGTAATAGTAAATAGATTATGCACAAGCACATATTGTTATTTACCATATTAACCATATTGCTACCCTTTTCCATGGATGCCTTTGGAGAAGCGAAACGTTTTTCTGCCCTAAAAGCGCAAGCCAACACCCCATGCAGCAATGTCAACGATATCTATGCGGATAGTTACGGCATCATGTGGTTAGCGACAGAAAACGGATTGGTGCAATACAATGGATACGACTACACGAAATGCGAGCAAGACTCCTCCTCTACCGTTCACTACAATAATTTCAGAAAATTATTCGAGGACTCACAACAACGTCTATGGGTGTGCACAGACAAAGGTTTGGCCATCTACGACCGTCCAACAAGACGATTCAAACACATTGATCTTAATATATGTGATTCCTACATCAACGGCATTGAGGAGGATAAGAATGGATATATCTGGGTTTTATCCCGCTATGGATTGATCGAGTTGGATCCCAAAGGTCGTTTCATAACCAAATACGACTTACCAACCGACGGCAACTGCATGGTCCTTGATGGAGAGGTACTCTGGATAGGGTCCTGGCAAGATGGCCTTTTCCGTTTCAATATCAATACGAAAAAAACGGAGAAGATAGTCCTTCCCTTCGAAAAGAGCCACGATCCACTTATTCAAAACATTCTACCCGCCTCTGACGGCACGCTTTTCCTTTGCACCAGAAACGAAGGTCTTGTCATTTATGATAAAAGACACACAATCAAAACCTTTACCACAGAGAATGCCCCAGACTTATTCATCAGCAACTTTGTCACCAAGGCATTCGAAGATTCCCAGAAGAATGTATGGATCGGCTTCGTGAACGGTAAACTATTGATGTACGATCTCAACCAACAGGAGTTCGCCTCCAACCGCATCATCTTCCCTAGCACCGTGGATAAAATCACCATCAACAGCATCACGGAAGACAAGAGAAAAAACATTTGGGTGGGCACACACCACTATTGGCTTTTCTTCTCTGGAAACACCGCCAATAGTTTTGATTATTTCGAGCACAGCAACGAAAAACCCAATACGGTATCCAACAACGCCATCACTAGTTTCTTGGAAAACAATGGCGAAATATTGGTGGGTACGGATGGTGGAGGCATCAACAAACAGAGACCTCACGTGAACCACTTCATCAGCGCCAAACAATTCGGAAACATCATCCTTGACATCAAAGAGGGAAAGAATGGGGATATATGGATCGCCTCTTGGGGAAACAGCAATATCGGTGTCACCCAATACAACCGAAAAACGGGTAAATCCAAGGTCTATTCCCGTACAGAAAACACCAATTCATTGCCCACAAACAACATCCACAACCTCTTGGTCGAAGGAGATTCCGTATGGATGGCCACAGATGGATCAGGTATCTGTCTCATCAACGCGAAGACAGGCGAGGTGACCAGCAAACACAACACCAGCACAGGTATTTGTTCAGAGGAGAATCCTCAATGGGCCAGCCACATCATGCGTGACAACAAAAGCCGTTTGTGGATATGCACCAGCGACGGCGTAGTATGTCATCAGGAGAAGGAGAAGAAAACCCACACGAGAAACAAAGAGAATGGATCATTAGCGCAAAACGAGTCCCGCATGACCTACTGCGACTCCCAAGACCGCATTTGGCTGATCACCACGACGGGAGGCCTCAACCTCTACGATGAAGTGGCGGATTCCTTCTCATGCATCAGTTCTCAATATCACATCGCCAACACACTGAACGCTATTATTGAGGACAATTTAGGCAACCTTTGGCTCTCCGCCACCAACGAGGTCATTCTCTTTAACCCAGAGACCAACACCGTACGTCACTTCGACATGTCCGGTGATTTGAATGGATACTCATTCGCCGCCAACGCCATTTACAAAGCGAAGAACGGAGAAATCTACATAGGCAGCAACAATGGATTTTTTGCCTTTAATCCCCAAGAAATCATAGACAAGGGACAGTTTGAACCTTCCGTCTATTTGAAAGACCTATACGTGGATGGTAAAATGATATCCGTGGGAGAGCATGAGATTCTGAAGAGGAGTCTGCATTTCACAGATACCATCTACCTAAACCACAACCAAAATCATTTCGGTATCGATTACTTCGGCATCGATTACGGAGAGACGGACAACCTGACCTATTACTACATGATGGAGGGACTCAACGACAATTGGATCTATGTCAACAAAGAGACCAGAGCCTCCTTCACGAACTTCGAGGCGGGAACCTATACCTTCCTGGTGAAGGTCTGTGAGATGAACGGAGACATCTGCTCCACATCCAAACCGCTGACCATCATCATCTCCCCCGCTTGGTGGCAAACATGGTGGTGCAGATTGTTATTCTTATTAAGCGTCATCGGGCTTTTCAACCTCGTTATTTACCTCCGTGAGAGGCAATTAAAGCAAAGGCAAGAGTCTTTGGAAAAATTGGTGGCGCAACGCACCGACGAGTTGCGTACCAAGAACGAGAAAATCGAGCAGCAAAACAAACAGCTGGATGAGACATTGAATCTAAAAGACCGCATCATGTCCATCATCGCTCATGACCTACGCAATCCGATCACCGCAATCGTCGGCAACCTCTCCCTCCTGACCAATCAGAACAGGACTTTCAACCAAGAGGAGCAAAATCAAAAGGTGCAACAAACCTTCAAATCAGCCAAAAGGCTCCAAGACCAAATGGAGAACTTGCTGGAATGGGCCAGAATCCAAAACAATTCCATCCTCTTCTCCCCTTCCGACTATTACCTTGACGCGCTCACCAAAGAGAGTGTCACTTTGTTGCAAAACTTGTTGGATGAGAAGGAGATTAATGTCACATTAGAAAACAAGTCGAAACATTCGGCCCACATAGACCAACGCATGGTATCCTCCATCATCCGAAACCTCTTGAACAACGCCATCAAGTTCACCCCTAAAGGAGGTAATATCAACATAGAAATCCACGAGCAGGAGAATCAGGTCATCTGGTCGATCAGCGATAACGGCATCGGTATGGACGAGATCCAAATCAAGAAATTGACGGAGGAGAACCATCTGGATTCCACCTTTGGCACCAACAACGAGAAGGGTTCTGGACTTGGTCTAATGATCTGCCACGACTTTATCGTTAAGAATAACGGAGAATGGCAAATCAACAGCCAAAAAGGCGAAGGAACAACATTCACATTGCAATTCCCGAAAGGAACTCTTTTCCAAAAGGAGGATGTGAAAGAGGGATCCGAGACCATCTCCTACCACGAAGCGACCGAAAGCAATACAAAATCATCCTACAAATTGCTCATTGTGGATGACAATGACGAGATTCGTTCCTACTTAAAGGATCTTTTCTCCGACAACTACGAAGTGTTGACCGCCAACAATGGAAAGCTGGCGTTGGAGATAGCTACATCTGAAATCCCAGACATTATCATCTCCGATGTGGTGATGCCAGAGATGGATGGCAAGACCTTCTGCCATGCCATTAAGAGCGAACCGCTCACGCAACATATTCCGCTCATCCTCCTCACCACAGAGACGAGTGTGGATAGCCAGATCGACGGTATCAACTACGGTGCGGACGACTATGTGACCAAACCGTTCAACGAACAGATCCTTCGCGCGAAGGTTTCCACACTGCTCAAGAACAAAGAGTTGCAACGCGATCATTTCAGAAAAAATATTTTGGCGATGCCTAAAATGGAGTTGCCAGAGAGCCAGGACGACGCGTTCCTTCGCAAAATCAAAGAGACGATTTGCGAAAACATCGCGGAGAGCAATTTATCCGTTGAATTCTTGGCGGAAAAGACTGCTCTTAGCCGAGTTCAACTCTTCAGAAAGTTCAAGGCGATTACAGGATGTACCCCTTCGGAATATATCAAGGCGGTACGTTTACAACATGCGGCGGATATCCTTGAGAGCGGCAAACAAAGTATCGCGGATGTCGCCTATATGGTGGGATTCTCCGATCCGAAATATTTCAGCAACTGCTTCTCGGAGAAGTTTGGAATGACGCCAAGCCAATATGCGAAAAAACAGACAAACTAGATAAGCAATACACTACGATTGTCTTGGCATTTCGCACCCAGGGTAAACGTAACGCCCCTGGGTGATCTATCTTCTATCTGCTGTCCTACTCTCTATAATAGACACGTTTCACACGCTTGGAGATGCCCGCCAAAACCTCGTACGAGATGGTTCCCAAAGTATCAGCCACCCCTTGGATCGGATGTCCCTTGCCGAAGAGAATCACAGTGTCTCCCTCCTTCACATTCGGCACATCGGTCAAATCAATCATACAGACATCCATGCAGACATTGCCCACAATCGGAGCGAAACAACCGTTGACCAAAACCTTGCCGTTACGGTTTCCCAACTTACGGTTGAATCCATCCGCATAGCCGATCGGTATGGCTCCGATGATGGAATCACGTGTCAGAGTGCCTTTTCGGCTATATCCTACCGTATCGGTAGCCACCACTTTACGGATTTGGAGGATATTGGTCTTCAAGGTACAGACCTCCTCCAAACGGCTGGAATCCACAGCACTCATACCATAGTGTCCAATACCCAAACGAACCATATCAAATTGATAATCACTGAAACGCTCGATTCCCGCGGAGTTCAGAATATGTGCCATGATCTTATATGGGAAGGCATCGAAAAGGCGCTGCTTCATCTCTGAGAAGAGCGCAATCTGTTTCTGGGTGAAATCGTCGAAAATCACGTCATCAGAACCCACCAAGTGAGAGAATACCGAACGAGGCTTCACACACTTCTGAGACTTCAGTAAGGCGATCAACTCATCCAAATCCTTCAATTCGAATCCCAAACGATGCATACCCGTATCCATCTTCAAATGGATCGGATAATCGGTGATACCCAATTTTTCCGCCTCCGAAATCATACGTTTCAAAAGGGCGAAACTATAAACCTCCGGCTCGAGGTTATTTTCAAATATCTTCAGGAAACTGTTCGGTTCCGGATTCATCACCACAATCGGAATATGGATACCCTCACGCCTCAACACCGCACCCTCATCGGCTACCGCCACCGCCAAGTAGTCGCAACCATTTTGTTGCAAGGTACGAGCCACCTCGATATCGCCACTTCCATAAGCATTGGCCTTCACCATACTCATAATTTTGGTGCCCGGTTTGAGGAAAGAACGGAAATAGTTGAAATTATTCACCAAAGCGCTGAGGTTCACCTCCAACACGGTCTCATGCACCGCTTTGGCCAATTTATCGGTAATCGTCTCAAAATGGAACTTGCGGGAACCCTTCAGCAAAATCGCTTCATTTTCAAAACCGAACGACTCGATGTGTCGCATAAAAGCGTCCGTATCAGGATAGAAATACTTCTGGGGCACATTGAAACACTTCTCGTATTTAGAGATATCCGCGCCAATACCGATAAATCGCTCCACATGCTTCTTCTCCACCAACTCCGCCACACTACAGTAGAGCTCATCAGGCTCCTTACCCGACTGGAAGATATCAGAGAGGACCAACGTCTTGCTCATGCTTTTGGCCGTGGCCTGCTGGCCTAAGAAATCCAAGGCGATGCTCAAGGAGTTCACATCCGAATTGTAACTATCGTTGATCAACAGACATCCCTTCTCGCCATCCTTCACCTCCATACGCATGGCAACCGCCTCCAGGCTCGCCATACGTTTGGCGATTTCCTTGCCATCCATAGACAAGGCATGCAAGAGACAAGCACAATGTAACGCGTTATCTATCGAAGCATAATCGGTAAACGGTATGGTAAAGCTATTCTCTTTGCCATTAAAGAGGTATGTGATCTGGGTAGCGCTATTGCCCACGAAAGATTCGGAAACGACCTGAAGGGTAGCCCCCTTTTGTCGGCCATAGGTAATGAACTGCGCTTGTGGATGCATCTGCTGTGCGCAGATATCCACCAATTTATCATCCTTGCCATAGATGATGACACCGCAATTCTCGAAGAGCTTCATCTTCTCCAAGCACTTTTGCTTCAAAGAGGCGAAATTCTCTTGGTGTGCCTCTCCCAAATTGGTGAACAGACCTATCGTAGGTTTCACAATCGGCGCCAAATTAGCCATCTCATCCATCTGGGAGATACCCACTTCGAAAAGGGCTAAATTGGTTTCACCGCTCATCTCCCAAACAGACAACGGCACACCGATCTGAGAGTTATAACTACGAGGCGAACGGGTTATGTTGTAATCCTCATGCAGAAGTTGGTAGAGCCACTCCTTCACGATGGTCTTTCCATTGCTTCCGGTAATACCGACCACAGGCACGTTGAAGCGGCTCCTATGCATAGCGGTTAAACGTTGCAAAGCCTTCACCGTATCTTTCACCACGATGAAATTCGCATCTTTACACTCCACAAAGGAGGAGGCCTCCACAGAGACCATAAAGTTGCGGACATTACGGCGATAGAGCTCCTCTATGTACTTGTGACCATCGTCACGGCTTGATTTGACCGCCACGAAGAGCGTCTCCTCCGGGAAGGATAAGAGACGGCTATCCATCAATATTCTACTCACTTCTGAATCCGGTCTTCCGACAAGAAGGCCTTCAGACATCTCGGCTATTTCAGAAATCTTATACATAATCCAAATTTATCAACAATCGATTCTTCTACAATTATTTTTTATCATCCTCAGAGAGCGACTCCCTCAATTCAGGGGCGAGCATCTCCTCCTTCTTCAAGCCCGTCAGGCGGGTTAAATTCTTTATCAGATACCAAAGGGCGAACATCATCACCACCGTCGCGGGCAAGGCGTTGACAGGGAAACTCAAAGCGGTCATCTTCGCCAACTCCTGTGCGAACTCTTCCGTACCAGTCGGGCTATGGATCAGACATTTCGCCAAACCGAAATTCGTCACAGTGGAGAGGCCAAAAGAGGCGGCCAACAAGTAGGATGAATTGACCAAAATACGGTCAAACTCATCCCGACAATTCTTCTCATCCAAAATAGCATCCACACGCGCCACATCCATGATGGAATCGTTGTACAACATTTTACGGACCAAAGGATATTTGGTCTTCAAAGAGATTAATATGGCGCAACCGATCAAGAAGGGCACAGAGGCCTCCTTGTAAGCGATCCACTCGCTGGGCAACTCCAACATACCGATCACACCCGTCAAAAAGACGCTGACGAAACCGAGGATGGCCACAAAACTGGTGCTCTTATTTTTAAACCAATCGTAAAGGAAATAAATCGTCGGGAACGCCAAAGCCACCAACAATCCATAAGTAGGGCCTAAACGATCCTCCGCCGTCAACTTCGACAAGACTAAAAAAGGAAGAACAATGTTAAAAACAATACTGATAATCGGATTCTCCTTTTTTTTCTTTGTGTTATTGTCCATATAAATTTTATTTAAAAACTAAATACGACGTTCGAATACAAACCGATAAAGCACCCATATTCCAACGACTTCTCTTATGCAAAGTTCGCTAAATAAATCGGTTTAGGCAATAAAAACGCGCCAAGAAATTCGTCGATAAATTATCCCCAGTCATCCAAAATAGGTAGACATTCATCACGGCTCTTTCATTTACCCCTATAATAAAGCGCACAACTCCCCCTACCCATAATTAATGGGGAACAGCGATTTTCAAGTATTTAAAACACAACAAGTTGGAATTTCAAGAAAAGGCTATTTTTTTTTCTATTTTAGGGT
>JAZRZA010000037.1:0-13135 GCA_045601045.1 Paludibacteraceae bacterium | reverse complement strand
GCAACCACTTGATTTTTAGGAAAATAATTATTATTTTTACGTAGTAAAAATAAAGGCGATCTCTCAAAAACGACATCACGTCGGCCTTGGAAATCGCCTTTAAAATATAAAAATAATTAAAAATGTCAAAGGAGAAACACTGACGAGCGGTGCTTCGGCACTGCTGTGTGCAAATGTATAGATTTTCCTTGGAAAAATCGCATAACACCCAAGGTATGCAAAAATAAAAGAAGAAAATTTTTGTTTCAAATGAAAGAACCGTGACGAGAATGATAAATTAAAAGCAGAAATAGTAGGATAAATGATTTCAAAAACGTATTATTGCTGATAAGGAAGGAAACCCATGAACAGGAAAGAACATTCAAGAAAAAAGAATTACAATAGTTTAATCATGAAAATATTTATGTACAAAAATCTGACAACCGCACTGGCGGCATTGCTGCTTATCGCCGCATCTTGCACCTCTAAGAGGGAGTATTTCACCGCCCAAGATTATGATCGGATCCTCATCGAGGAGTTCCATTCCATTAAGGACACGGCACCGAAGGTAGTCCTATACGAATCCATGATCGTGATGGATACCATCGCGGAAGATGGTGCTCGGCTATCTGAATTCATCAATGTCTTTCGAGAGGGAGACCACTTCACTTTCTCCTACCACTTCCCCGATACGACAGTCATCACCCACTTTGAGGATCAGCGGGACGACTTCGTGGGATTCGCGCCGGACACACTCCACTATGGATTGGCGAAAGTGTTGAATATCCTACGGTCCGACATCAACGGAGGAGTCAATATCTCACTCTACTCCATCATGGGACAACAGCGCCTCTACCCGCCTTACTTCACCGTCGAAACGGAGGAAGTTGAGTTTTATGTGGATGCCACCACAGGCAAGGTTGATTTGGGACACGTAAACCATCTTGACGAAGAGGGAGAAGAGTACTAATCGAGCGGTGATGGCGCTCAAATGGTGAATTTCTGTTAGCGTGAATCCAAAAACAGATAAGAATCCATGAAAAATCCCCTAACTTTGTAGACAAAAAGCGCCTATGCTCTATCAAATCAATATTCCTTCGGATCAGCCCTTTGATTTCAGTCGATTCCGCCAAATGTTGGGCGCCGAGCGATTGGCGCTGAGCATTTCGCCCGACGAAATCCCTGACGCGTGGGGTTTTTACCGCGAGGGACTCTCCGCAACGCTCTTCACCCTCGAAAGGCGGGCGGGAGAATATCTGCTCTCGATGGATTGCCTCGCCACCTACGAGGACTATCGCTTCTTTCCCTACTTGGTCGACACGCTCAGCTCCTACCTATGCGACACGCCCTACCTCTCGGAGACGGGAGAGAGCGCTTACAAGGTCTTTGATGAGGAGTGGATCGAGTACTGCATCGGGGAAGAGGTGGCCTACCTCAAATGTCTCCTCAGTGTGGGGCAGAAATACTACATCGAACTGCCCCTCTCCGACGCATCCCCCTATGTGACGGAATCCCTGCTGAACGAGTTCGGCGTGACCGTGCACTCCTCTACCCCTCGCATCTACGGCTATATACACTATTTGCTCAGGAATGGACTGGTTCCTGAAGACGCGGAGCGCGAGGAGATGGTCTTGGAGGAGGACGAGGTGGATGTGCCGCAACACGTATCGATTGGGGTGGTCAAATCGTGGCAGACGGATGGTGCGGAGACTTCGGAGAGCTATTCCATGGATGACGTCCGGCTGTTGCTATCGATCGGACAGGCCTACCTTACGGAGGGAAAACAGGTGCCAGGGGTGGTACTCAACGACATCGGAACGGTGTACGAGCACGGCTTGGGCGTCAAACAGGAGATCCCGGAGGCCATCAGATGGTACCGCGAGGCCATCCAAAACGGCGACCGCTACTACGCACCCACCAACCTCGGGGATATCTACAGACGTGGTTTGCTTGACGGCAGACGTGATGCCACACGAGCCTTGGAGGCCTATCATCAGTCGGAAGATCCCTATGCATGGTATCGGATTGGTCAAGCCTTTGAGGAGGGCTGGACAGGGGCGGCAGATTTAGATAGCGCAATGGTATGGTATCGGAAAGCGGCGGCGGCAGGGCATCACCTTGCGTTGGATCGGTTGAAGATTTAGGAATCCATCATACCCAAATCTGCCAGCACGTGCCTTAGTCACATACTTGGTAATAGTGAGTTAAAACATAGCGTCTGCAAGACGCTACTTGTGTAACCCCGCACATGGAACGAAGAGACATGTACGGGGTTATGCCTATGAGTGGGACACACTCGTCTGTAAGACGACACAATACACGCCGCAGAAGTAGCGTCTTTCAGACGTCGCCTGCCTAATTGGGTATCGAATTTCTACATGGTCGCCCAAACACTGAGGGTGTTTTCATTCTTTGGGTAAAATAGTATATAATTCCACAAATATAATAGTTATTTTCACTTTCAAGTATGTTAAAATCTCAACCCTTTACCAAAATTAGACGGAATCTTCCCATTTTTTAGTACCTTAGTAGAGAGAAAAAAACAAGGCTTATGAAGTTGAAAAGTTTCCTTCCCCTACTCGCTCTCTCCGCGACGACAGCATTAGCAGAGCAAGTACCACAATCCCTAACATACGCCGACGCCCTTGAGGCATTGGAGAATCCGGGTATCGGCTTCTACCGTCCGGTCGGTATTCATCTCTATACCGAGGGCAACCAACCCAAGGAGACATGGGGCAACCTCACCCATCTCCGAATGGACATTTCCGAATTCTCCGACAAGGCGCCTATCGCCATCGACAAAGAGAAGAACGATACCACTTTCGGAAAATCACAACCCCTCACCCAAGATGCCTTGGAGGCTTTTGAGGCGACACTGGACAATGTAAGGCAACGAGGCAAGAGCGCCATCGTCCGCTTCGCCTACGACAAAAATTTCAGCGGTTATACAAAATGCGACCCAGACCAGGCCACCATCTTAGGCCATTTGAGGCAATTAGGAGAGATCTACAGCCGTAACACAGATGTCATTCAATTCGTGGAACTGGGCATGTACGGCAGCTGGGGAGAGATGCACTCCAGCAATACGGGAAGCAACGAGAACATCGCCCAAGCCCTGCAAACACTTCTAGCATGCACACCGCCCGAGATAAAGATCGGAGTGCGCAGACCAGATATCGTGGCCACTTGGTTAGGCGTGAATGTAGGGAACAACTATTCAGGCTTCGATATCGATTCGGAAACTTTCCAACAAGCCGCTCTTTCCAAAGGCGACACACTCTACAGAGTGGGTATGTACAACGATGGTTACCTAGGCTCCAATAGCGATTTAGGCACCATCGGCATGGGGGCGTCCGGCCACCAGATGACACGTGAGATGATGGTAAAGTGGCTGGAGCAATACAGCAGCCATACCCCTTACGGAGGCGAATTGGTGGCCAATTATAACGGCGACCACCCCATCAACACACCCGCCTACCTCTCCGAAGAGGGGTTCCGCACCCATACCTCCTACCTCAACTACGAATGGCACCAACCTACGATTTTAGGATGGAAGGAGATGGTCTACGAAGGCGACGATGCGGAGTATTACGGAAAAGATGGCTTCACCTATGTCGAGAACCATTTGGGATACCGATTCATCCTTCGCGAATCAGAGATTGAATGCGCCGAAAGAACAGTAAAAGGCACATTTAAGGTAGAAAATGTAGGCTTCGGCAACCTCACAAAGCCATCCACCGTCACCTTCATCATCCGTAACGAGGAGGCCACCCAAGAACTAAAATCCGCCTCAACCATTGATCCGAGGCTTTGGCTATCACAGAAGAGCACAGAGGTCACCTACGCTTTGGCGCTTCCTGACGAGATAAGCGACGGAGAACACGAACTTTTCATCCGCCTTTCAGAATACGGAGAGATGGAGCACGACAAGAACTACCACTGCATCCAATTCGGTAATCCTTCGGCTCAATATGACAAAAGCATCGGTGCCAATCTGATCGGAACATTAACCGTCTCAACCCTCACCGCAATAGAGAATATAAACAATGCGAAGGATACCCCATCCCCTGTACAGTATTACAACATCAAAGGAGAAAGAGTACCCTCCGCAAGCATATCAGACCACCCAAGAGAAGTGATCATCGAGGTGCCTACCGATGGAGGACCCGTGAAGAAAAGAGTGAGCGTCAGATAAGTTAGCGTACCACTACCTTGGCACTCGCCTCTCCAATCTTGACGAAATAAAGGCCAGCTTTGTCCACCTCCATTCTCACATGGGGGCCAACACGCTCACCGACCAATCTGCCCTGCACGTCAAAGATCTGCACCCTACTATTTGAGCCATCCACACAGATTGTGTTTCCTTCCACATAGAGGGACTTGTCAGCAGGAAGGATCGGCAAATCCGACTTCACAGCGTCCATTTGCGATGTCAGGTAATCCTTTGTCGCAGGGGTGCCATAGCTAAAAATCAACGCCTTCTCAAAGACCGGCTTTCCATCCGACTGCGAGGACAAACGAGATTGAACCGCTCTCATACAACGATCCTGGTCATCGTATGTATAATCAAAGATCAGCGTGTCACCATTGTCGCAAACGACGCTTTTTCTAATCAGATTATGCTTTTCATCATAGCCATTCAGACAATGACTCTTCTCTCGAGACGCTTCGTATGAGGTCGTATGGCCATAATCATCACAAGTGACGTGAATAAGGTCACCCTCGTTCAAGCGTTGAATGGAGTCAAAATAACCTTCCTCGTCGTAAAAGAATTTGACATCAAACACCTGAAGCATAGTCAACGAACCATCCTCATTGAACGTCCGATTCGAATATGTAAATTTATTCTCGCATCCGTCATCAAGAAGATACCAACCTTTGCTCAACGGATCATGGCCCAACAAAATCTTCCTAATGGTGTCTCCCAGAAAATTCAACTCATAACTAACACTAACCCTATCATAAAAGGCCACATCGGAGCCGAGTTTGATATTCAAATAATTAGTTATGTTAGAGATAAAAGGGGCCTCCATAACACCCTCTTTATAAGTCTCTTTACCACTCTCCATTTCGTAGAAATAGATGGGTTCATACTGCATGGAATCCAACGAAACGGTATACGTCATCTCATCCGCAAGGGGAAGGTCTTGGGAATCATAAAGGTAAGTCGTATAATATTTCAGATAATAGATGCTATCCGCACCATTCAACTCATACTCACGTTCCTTGATCAAACGACCTTGCTTATCATACCAATAGTTGAAACGACCGGAAAAGAGAGCACTTGACTCATGGTCAAACTGCTGACTCAACAAATTGCCCTCTTCGTCATAATGATTGGTATAGGCTAATCCAAAAGAGCCACAATCCTTATACTCCTGCGTCAACAGATTACCATGCTCGTCATACGTAGAATACACATTGCACTCAATTTGATTCTCTTGAGAAGTTGATCTATAACCCGACTCATCGCATCCAATGACCATCTCCTCTCCTATCCGCAACTCCTTCAAAGCTCCATTTCCGTGAGTCGTAAGGGAGAGATCTTTGTCCTGACTGGAAAGAAATTTCCTCCATTGTTTAGTAAACTGATCATACGAATAGACAAGCGTCTCCAAGGTATCTCCACCACGTGAGAGAACAAAGGCGTAATCAAATCTAACATCCTTATCACTTCCCTGCCGCGCCAATAATTCATATTGATTGTCATGCCAAACGAACCTCGATTCGCCTAAACGATAACCCGTATAATTTAGCGTCTTGCCATAACATTTCGCATCATCCAAGTGAACAAAATTACCCCAGATGGTATCTTGCTGCGCCATCAATGGGTGTGGCAGATAGCCTACCCCCAACAACAAACCCAATCGGACAAAGATCCGACATGCTTTACTCCCCAATAATTTCATAACAATAAGTGTATAACAGTTAAACATCTAAGATTCAAGAAAAACCTATGCGTAGAAACACACCGCTAACCTCGCGAAGAGGAATAATCAACTATGTCTCTCCGTCTAAACGATCGACTCCCGCAAGAGATTCGACCCGACCACCACAACTATTTAATTCCTCTGTTATTCAACGCCTTGCGATACTTGTTCGCATTCTCTTGGTGATCCGCATAGCTCACGGCAAAATTGTGGTAACCAGAGAAATCCTCCTTGGCGCACATGTAAATATATTTGTGGTTTTCAAAGTTCAAAACAGCATCGATGGACTCGATGGAAGGCACACGAATCGGGCCAGGAGGAAGTCCAGCGTACTTATAGGTGTTATAGGGAGAATCACACTCCAAATGGCCTTTGTAGATACGTTTCAAGGAGAAATCCTGCAAAGCGAATTTCACCGTAGGGTCAGCCTGCAAAGGAATACCTTGGTGGACACGATTCAAATAGAGACCCGCCACACGTGGCTTTTCATCCTTCTTGCGCGTCTCCTCCTCCACAATGGAAGCCAAAGTACTCACCTCTTGTTGGGTCAAGCCCACTTCCGCCAATTTCTGCTTACGCTCCTCCGTCCAGAATTTATCATACTCCTTCTTCATACGAGCCATCAAATCCTCAGGCGAAATATCCCAATAGACCTCATAGGTATTAGGAATAAACAAAGAGACGATATTCGCTTTATCCGTTCCATACTTGTTGTATATCTCCGGGTTGGACAAAACAGAAAGCATCTCATCGGATGTCATCAAAAGTTTCTTGGAGAGTTTCTCCGCCAACTCCTTCTTTGTACGGACATTATTGAAAGAGAGACGAATTGGATTCTGTCTGGCATACTTCAAGCGACGCACCAAGTTCAAAGAGTTCTCCCCTCGTCTCAACTCATACCTACCAGGCACTACCTGATAAGGATACTTGCACGCTTTGGCCACCAAACGGAACTTCCAAAGGGAAGGAATCGCATTTTGCGCCTCCAAAGAATCCAATACATGGCCATAGTTGCGGTCACGAATCAATAGATATTTTGAATTTTCACCCTCATAGGCGACATTTGAAGAGAAGGCGGCGTACAAAGATATTCCGACGCCACCCAATATCACAACGCCCAAAATCAAGCATCCAAGCAAAATGGGGTTCTTGCCCTTCTTTTTAGAGGATTTCTTTTTCATGATACATCTATTTCTGACACGTATTGGTTATAACACGTATGGGTAAAAAAAAAGTTAGCCCGCTTTACGAACTAACATTAAAATTTGAAAGCGGTGAGAGGGGGATTCGAACCCCCGGTACGGTTACCCGTACGTCAGTTTAGCAAACTGGTGGTTTCAGCCACTCACCCATCTCACCAAACCCCTTTCGGTTTTGCAGTGCAAATGTAGCATTAAAATATGAACCGTGCAAGACGATTGACTATTTTTTTTGAAAAAATCATTCGAAAATCTGTTCCACAATTTTCGTCGTAGCGCCACGGTTTTCATTCACATAGGCCGCCGCCGCCTCCGATGCAGTAAGTAGCAAGCTAGAGCCATCGCTTAACATTTTATCCATCAACGGATTATATTGTTCAGAATTCTCCACCACATAAGCGGCGCCTCTCTCAACCAAACCGACCGCCTCCTGGAACTTGTGATAATTAGGTCCGAACACCACCGGCATACCATAAACAGCAGCCTCCAAAGTATTGTGGATGCCCACACCAAATCCTCCACCGATGTAAGCCACCTCTCCATACTTGTAAATAGAAGAGAGCAACCCGAAGCAGTTGATGATCAAACAATCCGCCTGCGCAGCCTCCTCCTCATTGGTCTCTTTGTAGAAAACGTAAGGTCTCTTCAACTTAGCGACGATGCTATCCAAATGGGACTGGTGGATCTCGTGAGGCGCCAAAATCATCTTCACCTCCGGATGTTCGTTGAAGTAGGCACAGAGAATATCCTCATCCTTCGGCCATGAACTGCCCGCCACAATCACTTTCTTGCCTTGCTTGAAGGCGGAGACGATAGGCAACTCCTTCGATTTCGCGGCGATATCCGCCACGCGGTCGAAACGAGTGTCACCCGTCAACGAAGCGTTGTTCACGCCTATCAAGGCAAGCAGATCCAAAGAGGTCTGGTTCTGCACAAATAGATGGTTGAAACAGTGGAGCACCTTGCGGTACCAGCCACCATACCATTTAAAGAAGGCCTGCTCCTCCCTGAAAATCGCAGAGACGATATAGGTCGGAATGTTACGGCTCTTCAAGCCTCGGATGTAGTTCATCCAAAATTCATATTTGATGAAGATGGCGCACGCAGGACGAACCGTATCCAAAAAGCGTTTCGCGCCCCAAGAGGTGTCAATAGGAAGATAGCACACGATATCGGCACCCTCATAATTCTTTCTCACCTCATATCCCGAAGGAGAAAAGAAGGTAAGGATGATCTTGTATTCAGGCTTCAACCGTTTGATTTGTTCAATGACAGGACGCCCCTGTTCGAACTCCCCTAAAGAGGCGGCATGCACCCAAACATATTGGCTATTCTTATCAATTTTCCCGGAAATATACTCGATAACGCCCTTTCTCCCCTCTATAAACTTTTTGGCCTTATCATTTCCGAAAGAGGCTACCCATACACCAAAATGGTATATGAGCAGTCCTAAATCGTACAATAAACTCATTACGCTTATTTTATTACTTCCAAAGCTCTGTTGACACGGTTAAGTGTCTCCTCCTTGCCGAGGATATCAATGATATTGAAGATGTGAGGTCCCTTTGCGGCACCCACCAATGTGATACGGAACGAGTTCATCACAGTACCCAAGTTGTATCCCTTCGACGCAACCCAATCCAATACCAACTGTTCGTTTTCATTTACCTTAGAGAAGTCTTCGATACCCTTCAACACCTCTACCAACTCGCGCAAGCATTGAGGACTCTCCTCTTTCCATCTCTTCTTTATTGATTTTTCATCATACTCGGTTGGCACCTCGAAGAAGAAGCTGGTTTGATCCCACAAATCCTTAGGGAAAGAGATTCTCTCCTTGACCAAGGATACAATGTAGGACAACTTATCGATCGGACATACAATATTTTTCTCCTTCAAGATAGGTTCGAACATACGAGCCACCTCTTCGTCGGATTTTTGGATAAGGTACTCGTGGTTGAACCACATACCCTTCTCGTAGTTGAAACGAGCGCCAGACTTGCTGATACGATCGATAGAGAAGAGGTCGATCAACTCCTCCATAGACATCATCTCCTTGTCGTTTCCTGGGTTCCAACCCAACAAAGCCAAGAAATTGACCACAGCCTCTGGCAAGTAACCTGACTCACGGTATCCCGAAGAGATATCACCTGTCTTAGGGTCCTTCCATTGCAATGGGAAGACAGGGAAGCCCAACTTATCACCATCACGCTTGCTCAACTTTCCGTTACCCTCCGGTTTCAAAAGCAAAGGCAAATGCGCGAAACGAGGCATGGTGTCAGCCCATCCCAAATAGCGGTACAATAAAACATGCAAAGGTGCGGATGGCAACCACTCCTCTCCACGGATCACATGGGTGATCTCCATCAAGTGGTCATCCACGATATTGGCCAAGTGGTAGGTAGGCAACTCATCGGCAGCCTTGTATAGCACCTTATCATCCAAGATGTTGGAATTGATCACCACCTTACCTCTCACCATATCATCCACCTCGATATCCTCATCTGGCTCCACCTTGATACGAACCACATACTTCTCGCCCGCAGCGATACGACGGTTCACCTCCTCCGCACTCAATGTCAAGGAGTTGACACCTGTCATACGGGTGTGGGAATCATATTGGAAATTCGGAATCTCATTGCGCTTCGCCTCCAACTCCTCCGGTGTGTCGAACGCGTAATAGGCGTGACCGCTCTCGATCAACTGCTTTACATATACCTTATAAATGTCGCGACGTTCGCTCTGACGGTATGGGCCATTAGGACCTCCGACACCAACACCCTCATCGAAGGTGATGCCCAACCACTTGAACGATTCGATGATGTAATCTTCCGCACCCGGAACAAATCGTTGAGAGTCGGTATCCTCAATTCTCAACAACAAATCACCACCGTTCTTCTTTGCGAACAAGTAATTGTACAAACAAGTTCTCACACCACCAATGTGCAAAGGACCTGTCGGACTTGGTGCGAAACGCACGCGAACTTTTCTATCTGCCATATTTTTAATATTCAAAATTCAAGGCACAAATTTACAAAATATAGAAGATAATTGGCCATATATCTCCGAAAATATATAATTTTGAGCGATTAAAACGAACAACGTATGATTGACTACAGCCAAATTCCTTCACCTTCTTATGTGTTGGACGAAGAGAGACTTCGAAAAAACCTTGAACTAATCCGCTCCGTCAAGGAGAGATCAGGAGCCGACATCATCCTCGCCTTCAAGGCTTTCGCACTTTGGAAAGCATTCCCAATCGTCAAGGAATACATCCAATACTCTACCGCCAGTTCACTCTCGGAGGCGAGATTGGCTTTTGAGGAGATGGGCAATTACGCACACACCTACTCCCCCGCCTACACGGACGAGGAATTTGAGGAGATCGCCTCGCTAAGTAGCCACATCACATTCAATTCCATCCAACAATACGAAAGGAGAAGACCTCAATTAGAGGCGATGGATCGGCACATCTCCTGCGGACTACGCGTCAACCCCGAATACTCAGAGGTGGAGACCGAACTATACAACCCTTGCGCGCCAGGTTCCCGCCTAGGCATTACCGTCGATCACTTCGACGAGGAGCTTCCCCAAGGCATTGAAGGATTTCACTGCCACGCGTTGTGCGAATCCTCTTCCTACGAACTGGAGAAACTCATGGCAGCTTTCGAAGAGAAGTTCGCGAAATATCTTCCAAAACTCAAATGGGTGAACTTCGGCGGTGGACACTTGATGACACGCAAAGACTACGACGTGGAGCACCTCATTAAGATATTAAAGGAATTTAGAGGCAGATACCCATGGCTCAAGGTAATTTTGGAACCAGGCAGCGCATTCGCTTGGCAAACCGGAGAGTTGGTATCCACCGTAGTCGACATCGTTGAAAACCACGGCATCAAGACGGCTATTCTAAACGTCTCATTCGCCTGCCACATGCCAGATTGCCTGGAGATGCCATACAAACCAGCCATTTTAGGCGCCACCGACGAAGTAGAGGGGAAACCCACCTATAGAATGGGAGGCAACAGCTGCCTTTCCGGCGACTACGTCGGCAGTTGGTCATTCGACCACGAGCTCCAAATCGGCGAACGCATCGTTTTCATGGATATGATCCACTACACAACAGTTAAGACCACCATGTTCAACGGCGTCTCTCACCCCTCTCTCTATTTATGGACCAAAGAGGGACAACCCGTACTTTTGAGAAAGTTCAGTTACGAAGATTACAAAAGTAGAATGGCTTAACAATCAATCAATTATTAAAAAAAATCACATTTTAAGCAAAAATAATTTCCAAAACTCTTGCAAAGTAAAGAAAAAGCAGTACCTTTGCATCGCAATCGCAAAAATCAAGGCGTTGATTCAAGAAGCGATGCGAACAAAATTGCGAAAATAGCTCAGTTGGTAGAGCACAACCTTGCCAAGGTTGGGGTCGCGGGTTCGAGTCCCGTTTTTCGCTCAACTCTCAGACAGAATCTCACGATTCTGTTTTCTTTTTAAGCCCAGGTGGTGGAATTGGTAGACACGCTACTTTGAGGGGGTAGTGCCGGTTTCGGCGTGTGAGTTCGAATCTCATCTTGGGCACTCCAGAAAATAAACAGCTCTTACAAATCTTTCAGTCTGTTTGATTACCCAGAAGCATATTCAAAAGCATATATTGTACAAAATCAAATAGTGTGTATTTTCAAATAGTATTATTTAAATTGGGGAAATTATGAGTTTTATTGTATCAAAGAAATCTTTTTTATTTTTCGCGTTAGCCAGCACCCTACTCTTCTCCTGTAAGAAGGAGGATAACATCCTTGATGGCAAACCAGACGAAATCATAGACAACGAACACGTCGCGCTCGACAAGCAATACGGCATCTCAGCCATTTTCCCCATCAATGAATGGACCAATGCTTTGATGGATACCTTCCCTTTGGTCACCCATGAATATTACAATCCATACCGCGGAAATGCCATCTTCACCGCTCGCTTGGAGGACAAGAACGAGAACGGAGGATACGATTCAGAAATGTATTTCTACAGATTCTTCGAAAAGGCAAACAACAGTTCGGAAGCAGAAGCATACGCGACAAAGTATCGTAGCAACATGTACGACGCGTTCAAGGGGCTATATTACACCAACATCTCCAACATCGAGCCCGTACAGGTCGGAAGAGCACCATACGAGGCGCAATACTTTGAGGCGCAAAGAGATCCATCCCAAGGCGGAGGCATCGAGCACGTTTACCTCATCTACAACAACAAAACCATCTACGGCGTGAATATCCACCTCGCAAAGGCCAAAGAGGAGAACTTGTCTTACTTCACAGACATTTTAAAGACTTTGGAGTTGGAATAGGTCATTAGTTAAAAAATGATTAAATTCATTTTTTCTCAAACAGCCTCACTATATTTGTGGACTATTAACTAATAACAACAGAAATAAATGAAGAAATTTTCACTATTGCTTCTTTTCCTATGCATTTATGCGGTAACAGCGTTGGCAGAAGGATTCGCAGGAGATAAGATCATTGGAGAGTACTGGGTTGTACAAGACAACGACAAATCCAAGGTTCGTTTCACAAAGGTTGGAGAGAACGCCTACCAGGCCCAAGTCACTTGGTTGGAACACGAAAAAGACGCCAAAGGTAACATCCGAAGAGACGTCAAGAACCCTGACGAAAAGAAGAGAAACACCCCCGCAAGCCAAGTTGTCTTGATAGACAAAATCACTTTCAAGAATGGCGAATGGGGAGAGGGAAAGATTTACGACCCAACCAGAGGAAAATTCTTCAACGTCTGCGCATGGTTCACCGACGACAACACCCTATGTGTAAAAGGCTCTTGGGGACCTTTCAGCCAAAAGATCTATTGGCCTAGATATACAGGACAGAAATAATAATATTGGTGTCCGCTAAACATTTTTGAATAGGCATAAAAATAGGCTGAATCTTCCTTGCGGAAGTTCAGCCTTTTCGTTTATTTTGTTTTCACCACAAAAACCCATAAACGATGAGCAAAAGTACACATTTTATCGGACAG
>JAZRZA010000036.1:0-1343 GCA_045601045.1 Paludibacteraceae bacterium | reverse complement strand
TCCCAACCGTCTTTCATTCCATCATCGTCACTGTCCGGATTCAATGGAGATGTGTTATAGGTTGCGAGTCCTGTTGACCTCACAACGAATGGAGTTGCAATGAAGAGCCCGACTTCTTGACCATCCAACAACCAATCATCGTCACTATCCGGATTCTTTGGGTCTGTTCCTATCAAAAGCTCATCTCCATCTCTTAATCCATCGCTGTCAGAATCTTCATTATTAGGATCCAACCCTAAGCTAACCTCCGCTCCATCATTAATTCCATCTCCATCCGTGTCGGGGTTGTTCGAATCCGTACCATATCGACATTCATCCGCATCGCTCAAATTATCATTATCCGAATCGACAAGCGCACTATTCTCATTAGGATTCAACCCGTAGTCCACTTCATCCCCATCCGCAATGCCATCATCATCAGAATCCCAATTCTCCGGATCGGTATCGTATTGCCAACGCTCTTCATAGTCACTTAGTCCATCACCATCACTATCAATATGTTCCGCCGCGCGGTTGAATCCCGGAGCCTCGGGAGTTGAGCGGCAGTCACAATTCCAGTATATATTGGTCGAATAAGTTCCCAATTCGAAAGCATCCTCGACAATATTGGTCGTAGCGAAACACGTTGATTCGTGGGTAAGAGGTATCGATGCATGCCAGCCGGGAATCAAGACACCATTCACCGTAGTCGTGACCGCATTAAACCCGGCCACATCTAGCGTATCGAAAAGATACCATCTCGGAGTCTCAAGCCCCGATGAAACGAAGATATCGAGCTTATTACTGGCAAATGTCATCGTACTCGGCCACTCGTAAACCGATTCCATAACGCGATCATTGACACTATGTGCCGTACATTGCAAGGTCGTCACGACATTCGGCGCATCTGCAAGTCGAGATACTCGCATGCGCATTGCGAGATACGAGGCCGCTTCCAATTCCTCTTCGATCGGCCCGTAAGCTTCATCCTCTTCCTTCAAATTGAAGACCCTCCACTTTGAAGTAACGTGTGATAGCTTCAGATATTCAGGTGTATCTTCGTTAAGCTCGAATCCGAATAAGTCCGCAAGCATATACTCCGCGTTAGGTCTATTCGGTGCGATAACACGAATCAAGTTACCGTTTTGATCGAAGATTTGTGCCGCGGAGTCTTCATCTCGAAGTTGGAAATAATAGTACCCGCTTGGCAAGGCGTCTGCACCCGTCATCACGACCCTATCCATATAGTTCGTAACCGGCCAATCAACGGGTAGAATCAAACTGCCATCTTGACGAAGAACTCGCTGAACATGTTTATGTAACATCCAGTCGATAGAAACCGACTCCGGCTTAATCGGCTTAAG
>JAZRZA010000035.1:0-20789 GCA_045601045.1 Paludibacteraceae bacterium | reverse complement strand
ATGTCGGTTGTCTCTACTTCCTTAACCACGGACATCTTAAACGTCATACTGTAGTCTTTCTGCGTCCGTTTAACATAAACTCTTTCTTTCTCTTCCATAACATTACTTTTTTTTGTAACGCTATTTCAGGACTAGACAGTTTTATTTAGAAAACGATGCCTTGATTGTTTTATTATGACACACACCACTTTTTTTATTCTCAGGAAATACTTTTCACAACAAAGAGCGTCCCACGCAGAACCTCATCAACCGTCAATATTTGAAATTTATCCACACATACCTTAAAATCGTACACATACTTACCGCACAGGATGACATATCTTTGCAACCGAAAATAACCCTTATTTGTAAACATAAACACTATAGCAAACCTTAATTTAGTACCATTTGAGCACACATTGGAAAGGCTGCGGATGATCCCATCGGCAGCCTTTCGTATCTTTCCCCAAAACACCGGCTAACGCACAAACAAGAAGAGAAAGAGAAGTGAAGATTTCGCGATTTATCCACAAAAATTTTCAAATCATCCACACAAAAGCGCCGATTTCATCGTAAAATTGCAATGTAAACCTAAAGGGAAACAACTGAAGGTTTCAACTAAATTTGACCCTATTATATAAATATACTATATCCGTCTAACCTTACGGAAATTACATGTACCAGTTTGCGACAAGAGCCTAATCAGATGATCAGGCTCTTGTCGTATATATAGGTCACTAATAGTAAAAAGATAATATCAAGAACAAATCCGTATCACTTCCGGAGAAATTTCCACGCCAAATTTTTCCTTCACGGAGTTCGCCACGCGCAAGGCTAAATTCCACACCTCCGCACCGGTCGCCCCGCCATAATTCACCAAAACCAAGGCTTGCTTTTCATACACTCCCACATGCCCCTCGCGGAACCCTTTCCAGCCCGCTTGCTCTATCATCCAGCCCGCAGGAATCTTTCTCAACTCGCCCACCTCATAATAGGGCATATTGGGATACTCTTCCAATAGGCGATCCACCACAGAACGTTCCACCACGGGATTCTTGAAAAAACTACCCGCGCTACCTATCTCCGCGGGATCCGGCAATTTAGCGCCACGAATTCGGCAAACCGCCTCACGCACCTGCGACAATGAAACATCCTCCGTCAGAGAGGAGCGCAAATTACCATAATCAAGACGGAATTGATGGTAAGGAGCCTTGCTCAATCTGAAATCAACCGCCACCACGACGTAGTGAGGATGAGATTTAAAGAAACTATCACGGTAACCGAAGGCACACTCTTCGTTGGAGAACGAAGTGGAAACACCGCTTTTCGTATCAAAGAGATAGACACGCTCCACCACATCCTTCGCCTCAACGCCATAAGCGCCCACATTCTGGACAGGCGCGGCTCCGACACTACAAGGGATAGCGGAGAGATTCTCAGCGCCGCCCCAATCGTTAGCGACCGCATAGGCGATAAAATCGTCCAATATCATACCCGCTCCCACACGAAGCAATACAGATCGCTCAGACTCTTCCACCAAATGTATCTTATTGGAAACAGAATGGATCACCATTCCAGGATAGTCTTCACAAAAGAGCAGATTCGCGCCACACCCGATGGCCATCCAAGAGTGTTGGAAACGTCCCTCCTGATAAAGCCGCATCAAATCCTTTTCATCCTCAAACTCCACGAATTCAGTGCATAAGGCCTCTATTCCGAATGTGTTCAAGGGTTTCAACTGATAATTTTTATATATCTTCATACATTCTCTATATTATCACACTTCGTCTTACAAAATTAGTTTTCTTTACGATATATGCGTATCCAATATTGGACAAAGCGTAATATTTCCTTATATTTGTATATAATTCACTTTAAAATCATCGTATATGAGACATAAAGTCCTTCTTTTCGCACTTTCCATCATTGCTAGCATAACATGGTGCGATGCCCAAAACTACCTCACATTCAAAGCGGGAGAGAACAACGCGTCATTCTGCTATGTCAACAAAGGCGGCAACCACCCCGACGTTCA
Source organism: Paludibacteraceae bacterium (assembly GCA_045601045.1). Classification (GTDB taxonomy): domain Bacteria; phylum Bacteroidota; class Bacteroidia; order Bacteroidales; family Paludibacteraceae; genus UBA1181. The sequence continues at coordinate 18,775 of JAZRZA010000035.1, read as the reverse complement.
ATACTCATCCGACAATGGCACCTCCTGGAAGGCATTAATGGAGAACGACACGATTGTCCTAAAGAAAAAGGGAGACAAAATCCTTTTACGCGGCAATAATCCTGAAGGATTCAGCCACGCATGGGACCAATTCTCCCAGTTCTGCATGAATGGCGCCATCGAGGCCTCAGGCAGCATCATGACACTAATCGACGAATATGGGAAGAGCAGTACCATTCCGAGCGAAGACTGTTTCAGCCAACTTTTCGCGAAATGCGAGAGTCTCACACAAGCGCCGAGCCTGCCTGCCATTCACTTGAAAGCTAGATGTTACAACAACATGTTTTGGTATTGCAAAAAGCTGAAACAGATGCCCGTTCTACCCGCCACCACACTGGCGGAAGAGTGCTACAAAGGCATGTTCGCCTACTGCTCTGAGCTCACCCAAACGACAGCTTTGCCAGCCACAACCCTAGCAGATTTCTGTTACGAAAACATGTTCAATTACTGCATGGGACTGATCCAAGCCCCCGCATTACCCGCCAAAGAGATGAAAACTGGTTGTTATAGAAACATGTTCTTCTTCTGCACCAGCCTCATCCAAGCGCCACAACTCCCCGCCTCAAAAACCGCGGAGCATTGCTATAGCGGCATGTTCGGTCACTGCGAGAGTTTGAAGAGCGCACCCTATCTTCCCGCCAAAAAGGCCGAGGCTTTCTGCTACAACGAAATGTTCAGTTACTGCACATCCATGACACAAGCACCTGCCATCAACGCCTCAAAATTGGAGAAAGGCAGTTTCAGAAAGATGTTTTTCGGATGTTCCAGCATCAATCAAATCAGGGTGAAATTCACCAAATGGAGCGATGCGACCGATCTATGGGTAGACAGGACCAATGCGAAAGGCAACTTCATTTGCCCAGCTTCATTGGCGACAAAATACGGTGCCAACAACATTCCTAAGGTATGGAAAGTGACCAAAAAGAAATAGCTCAAAAACAATAAGATCCGCACCACTACCGCATTTCTTTTCACTCTCTTCAAAATTTTTTTAGCTGATAACGAAAAAGGGCGATGAATCATCATCGCCCTTTTCCATGAAATATCAATAAGTCACATCATTATTCTCTATTTCTACGGAAATTGCCACGGGGACCATTGCCAGAACGCCTATCCTCACGAGGTTGAGCCTCCTTTACATGGATGGTTCTACCATCAAATTCGCCACCCTCGATTTCAGCGATCGCCTTACGAGCGGCTTCATCATCCGGCATCTCCACAAAACCAAATCCTCTTGACTTTTGAGTCTCACGGTCGAGGATCACCTTTGCGGAAGAAACTTCCCCATAACCTTTAAACAAATCACACAAGTCCGCGTCTGTAACCGCGTAACTTAAATTTGAAACAAAAATGTTCATTAAAAAAATTGTAAAAAATAAATAATAAGATCGATAATGGGGAAGATGGAAAGAAAATCCGCGACGGACCCTCTTGGACATCTAACGACCAAAATCCAATACAAATATAACTAAATATCAGTAGAGTTGTTTCATAATCAAAAAAAAGATTTATAACTTTGTACGAATTATAGAAAAAGAATGGAATACGGACACATACATATCACCTTGGCACACCTAGTGGTCGTGAGACTTCGCTAGGAAGAAAGGTGTTTGTCTAAGAAATCCGCATGACACTCTTTCTTCCAAGAAGGAGTTTTTTTTTGTGAAATAATAACAAACAAAACTATAAAAAGATGAAACACGAATTAAGAAGCGCATTCAGCACTCAAGGTAGAAGAATGGCCGGAGCGAGAGCCCTTTGGCGCGCCAACGGCATGAAAGAAGAGCAAATCGGCAAACCGATTATCGCGATCGCCAACTCTTTCACTCAATTTGTACCCGGTCACGTTCACTTGCATGAGATCGGACAACGCGTGAAGGAGGAGATTGAGAAGCTAGGATGTTTCGCCGCTGAATTCAATACCATCGCCATCGACGACGGTATCGCCATGGGTCACGACGGAATGTTGTACTCATTGCCTTCCAGAGATTTGATCGCCGACAGCGTGGAATACATGGTGAACGCGCACAAGGCTGACGCACTCGTCTGCATCAGCAACTGCGACAAGATCACCCCAGGAATGCTTTTGGCCACCATGCGTCTAAACATTCCGACTATCTTCGTATCCGGAGGTGCTATGGAGGCTGGTAAACTCGAAGGCAGCCACGACCTTGACCTGATCGACGCCATGATCCAAAGCGCCGACGAATCGGTTTCTGACGAGCAAGTGGCCAAAATCGAGAGAGCGGCTTGTCCAGGTTGCGGTTGCTGTTCAGGTATCTTCACCGCAAACTCAATGAACTGCTTGAACGAGGTGCTTGGTTTCGCGTTACCAGGAAACGGAACGATCGTCGCTACGCACAAGAACCGTGAGCAACTTTTCGTGGATGCCGCTAAAATGATTGTCGAGAACGCTTACAAATATTATAGGGATGGCGACGAGAGCGTATTGCCTTTGAACATCGCCACCAGAGAGGCCTTCTTGAACGCCATGACATTGGACATCGCGATGGGTGGTTCCACCAACACCGTACTTCACCTTTTGGCTGTTGCCAACGAGGCGGGCGTGAACTTCACCATGGATGACATCGATATGCTTTCAAGAAAGACTCCTTGCCTCTGCAAAGTTGCTCCGAACACACAGAAATACCACATCCAAGACTTGAACAGAGCGGGTGGTATCATCTCTATCATGAACGAGCTTGACAAGGCTGGTTTAGTGGATAGAAGCGTCAAACGAGTTGACGGAATGACCATCGGCGAGGCGATCGACCAATATGCGATCACCAGCCCTAAGTGCTGCGCGAAAGCAGAAAAGATTTATAAGAGTACAGCTGCCAATAAGTTCTCCATCAAGATGGCTTCCCAAGAGACATATTGGGACTCATTCGATACCGATCGTGCCAACGGCTGTATCCGTGACGTTGAACACGCCTACTCAAAGGATGGCGGTATGGCGATCTTGAAGGGTAACATCGCGCTAGACGGTTGCGTTGTGAAGACCGCAGGTGTCGACGAGAGCATTTGGAAGTTCGCAGGTCCTGCCAAGGTATTCAACTCACAAGACGACGCTTGCAACGGTATCCTCGGCGGAAAGATCGTTTCCGGCGACGTGGTTGTGATCACACACGAAGGCCCTAAGGGTGGCCCTGGTATGCAGGAGATGCTCTACCCTACCTCATACATTAAGTCTAAGCACCTCGGCAAAGAGTGCGCCTTGATCACAGACGGACGTTTCTCAGGAGGTACATCAGGACTCTCCATCGGACACATCTCTCCAGAGGCCGCGTCAGGTGGTAACATCGGATTGGTTCGTGACGGCGACATCATCGAGATCGATATTCCAAACCGTACCATCAATGTGAAACTTTCCGACGCCGAATTGGCGGAGCGCCGCAAGGCAGAGGAGGCGAAAGGCAAGGAGGCTTGGCAACCTAAGAGAGACCGTGTGGTTTCTAAGGCACTAAGAGCTTACGGAAAGATGGTCGCTTCCGCAGACAAAGGCGGTATTCGTATTGTAGAATAATCAAAAGAAGTCATTTATGAGTAATCAGATGAAAGGTGCGTACATTCTCATGGAGAGTCTCCTAAAGGAGAATGTCGACACTATATTTGGCTATCCCGGAGGCAGTATCATGCCTACGTTCGATGCTCTGTACGACTATATGAACAGATTCAACTATGTTCTAACCCGTCACGAGCAAGGTGCGGCACACGCAGCACAGGGATATGCACGAGTCAGCGGAAAGACAGGCGTTTGCCTAGTGACTTCAGGACCAGGCGCCACCAACACCATCACTGGTATTGCGGACGCAATGATGGACTCCACACCTCTCGTTGTGATTGCAGGCCAAGCTGGATCCGCATTCCTTGGCACAGACGCATTCCAAGAGGTTGATTTGGTTGGATGCACGCTTCCTATCACCAAATGGTCTTACCAAATCCGTTCGGCTGCGGACATCGCCCCAGCGGTGGCAAAGGCATTCCACATCGCCAACTCAGGAAGAAAAGGTCCAGTGGTGCTTGATTTCACCAAGAACGCGCAGGTGGAGATGGCGGAATTCAACTATCAAAAATATAAATTCACCCGCGGATATATTCCTTACACAGCCATCAATCCTTCTCAAATCGACGCGGCAGCCGAAATCATCAACTCGGCGAAGAAGCCGCTCGCATTGGTTGGTCAGGGCGTAATCCTCGCCAACGCGGAGGCTGAATTGAAGGCATTCTTGGAGAAGGCGGACATCCCCGCAGGAAACACACTACTCGGACTCTCAGCACTACCTTCAGACCACCGTCTGAACAAGGGTATGCTTGGTATGCATGGTAATGTAGGGCCAAACATCAAAACCAACGAAGCAGATGTGATCATCGCCATCGGTATGCGTTTTGACGATCGTGTGACGGGCGACCTTAAGACATACGCTAAGCAAGCGAAGATTGTTCATTTGGACATAGACACGGCCGAAATGGACAAGAACATCAAGGTTACCGCAAAGGTTTTAGGCGACGTAAAGGATTCTCTTCCCGAACTTACACTTAGACTTAAGGAGGCCCAACACACGGAGTGGATTAAGAGCTTCAACGAGCACGAGGCGAAGGAGGACGAGAAGGTCATCCGCCCAGAGGTTTATCCAACAGAAGGTCCTCTGAAAATGGGTGAAGTTGTCCGCAAGATTTCCGAAGCGACGAACAACGAGGCCGTTCTTGTGACCGATGTTGGTCAAAACCAAATCATGGCAGCCCGCTACTTCAAATACACAAAATCACGCAGTGTTGTGACAAGCGGTGGACTGGGTACTATGGGATTCGGTATTCCAGCAGCAATCGGCGCCAAGATTGGTGCACCAGAGCGTACAGTATGTATGTTTGCCGGAGACGGTGGATTCCAAATGACCATTCAAGAGTTGGGAACAATCATGGAGAAGCAGATCGGCGTCAAGATGATCATCCTCAACAACAACTACCTTGGAATGGTACGTCAGTGGCAGGAGTTGTTCTTCCAGGAGAGATACTCTTCCACACCGATGGCCAACCCCAAGTTCGGCGCCATCGCCGACGCTTATGGAATCAAGAACAAGGAAGTCTGCACACGCGAGGAGCTTGACGCGGCCATCAAGGAGATGTTCGCGGACGACAAGCCATACCTATTAATCGCTAACTGCGAAGAGAAGGGAATGGTTTATCCGATGGTTCCAGCAGGAGAAACTGTCACAAACATTCTTTTGGGTTAAAGAATAATTACCGTAGAGGCGGGGCAATCCCCGTCTCTACATAATTAATATCATTATGGCAAACAACAATAACAAGGCAGCGGAATGCAATGATGGAAAGAGACTGTACACCGTAACAGTGTTCTCAGAGAATCAGGTTGGCTTGCTCAACCAGATTTCCATCATCTTCACACGCCGTCATCTAAACATAGAGAGTTTGAGCGTATCACAATCTGCGCTACCGGGTATCCATAAGTTCACCATCACCTCCATCACAGACGAGGACACGATCGAGAAGGTAGTGAAGCAAATCGACAAGCGTGTGGATATCATCAAATCCTTTTACCACACGGACGAGGACGTGGTTTACCAAGAAATCGCGCTCTATAAGGTCTCTACTGAACAATTTTTAGGATTAGGATCCATTGAGGACTTGATTCGTAAATATAATATTCGTATATTAGAGATGTCAGAGAACTGCGTAGTCATGGAGAAGACCGGACACTACGAGGAGACGCAAGGTTTGTTCCAAGAGTTGAGCACCAAATTGACCGTGCTTCAATTCGTCCGCTCCGGCCGTATCTCCATCACCCGATCTAAGATCGAGCGACTCTCGGACATGTTGGCGAAGATTGAGGCAACTAAGCAACAGTAGGATGAATCCAGTAGAAGAATACCCATTCACCGTCCAACCGTTCGAGGTGGATTTTAGAGGGAAGCTAACCTTTCCCTTACTGGTCAACAAACTCCTGAACGCAGCGGGACACCATGCCGATAACAGAGGTTTTGGCATGCGGACCATCAACAAGATCAACCGTTCTTGGGTGTTGTCAAGAATATCGTTAGATCTTACCCGCTGCCCCAAAGAGCGCGAGACCATTAAAGTAGAGACGTGGATAGAGGGGCTGATGAGAACCTTCACGCAACGATGTTTCGCCATCTCAGACGCGGAAGGGAATCCGCTAGGCTATGCGAAGACCATCTGGGCCATGATAGACATGAATAGCAGAAGGCCCGTCAATCTGATGGAGTATGGCATCGACCAATTCATCCACCAAAAGGATTGTCCGGTAGAGAAAGGCGGCAAAATCGCGCTCCTTGACGATGTGGAGGCGCAAGAATCGTTCACCATCAAATACAGTGATGTGGACATCAACCAGCACCTCAACAGCGCCAAATATGTAGAACATATTTTCGACGCTTTCACATTGGACGAGATCAAACAGCACAACCTCATCCAACGATTCGAAATCGAATATGTGGAAGAGTGCAGATATGGTGACATCATCCACATCCACAAAAAGGAGGTGGCTCCGCACGATTTCACCATCATATTGAAGAAAGAGAACGGTTCGATCGCTTGCAAGAGTAGAATACTTTTCACTGAATAATAATTTAATTTTAACACGCGACTGTTATGGATTTTGATCAAATTGTTTTTTACGGAGCTATCATTTTATCAGCGCTCTTTATCATCCAATTCGTGATGTCGTTCTTTGCGGACATGGACGTCGATGCGGATTTTGACGCGGATGGTTGGGACTCTTCCGACTTTCTCTCCTTCAAAGGTGTTTTGCACTTCCTTCTAGGATTTTGTTGGACTTGTGTAATCTATGGAACAGACGAACCTTGGAAGATCGCTTTGGCCGTCGCTATCGGTATTATTTTCCTTGTGGCATTGGTATTTGTTTATAAAAAGATATACGCTTTGGCCCAAGAGAAGAACTTCCAAAATCCTAAAGAGATGATCGGGTCAGAGGTGGAGATTAACACTTTCTACAACGGCATGGGTACCATTTACCTCACTTTCGATGGCAGAAGGACAGAGGCCAATGTACGATGCGATCAACCGCTCAAATCAGGAGATATTGTCCGAATCACTGGATACGAGAATCATATTTTCATTGTTGAACCTAAATAATTTAATGCTTTTATGAATCAATTAATTGGAATTTTAGTAGTCGTAGTATTACTAACAATTGTAGGTTTACTTTCTCGCTACAAGAAATGTAAACCAGACGAGATCATGGTCATTTACGGAAAGACTGGTAACAAGGAAAAGAGTGCTAGATTGATCCACGGTGGTGGTGCGTTCATCCTCCCTATCATCCAAGGTGTAGAGTACTTGTCACTCCGTCCATTCCAAGTAGACTGCTTCTTGAAGGGAGCCATCTCCGCGCAAAACATTCGTGTAAACGTGCCTACCATCATCACCGTAGCCATCTCAACGGACAACGATGTGATGCAAAATGCGGCAGAGAGATTGTTAGGTCGTCCACACAGCGAGATTGAGGCCGATGTAAAGGACTTGGCTTACGGTCAGATGCGTGCCATCATCTCCGATATGACCATCGAGGGTTTGAACAACGACCGTGATAAGTTCGTGGATATGATCCGTAAAAACTTGGCCAACGAGTTGAACAAGTTGGGATTGGACATCATCAACGTGAACATCGCCGACATCGTGGATGAGGCCAACTACATCGTCAACTTGGGTAAGGAATCCGCTTCACGCGCGAAGAACCAAGCAGAGGCAAACATTGAGGAGCAAACTAAATTAGGACAAATCAAGATCGCCGAGCAAATCAGAGAGCGTGAGACTTCCATCGCGACCATCGATCAAGAGCGTGCCACTAAAGTGGCAGAGGCCAACCGTATCAAGGAGTCTTCAGTCGCAGAATCGATCGCGCAACAAGAGTCTGCCATTGCGGAGTCACAATCCAAGAAGGAGATCAACATCGCCGAGGCTGACAAGCAAGCCAAGATTGGACGAAACGAGGCAAACAAGGCCATCGCGGAATCTAACGCTGAACTTCGCGTGATCCAAGCCGAGGCAGACAGAAAGTCTGGAGAGGCAGAGGTTAAGTCTAACGCGGACATCCAAATCCAACGAGAGTTGAAGAATCAACAAATCGAAGAGACCAGAGCAAAGCGCGTCGAGACTCAATTGATGGCAGACCGTATCGTTCCTGCCGAGATGAGCAAGAAGGAGACCATCTTGAACGCGCAAGCGGAGTCTGAACGTCGTATCATCCAAGCAGAGGCAGAGGCAGAAGCTAAATTGCGTGTCGCAAAGGCTGAAGCAGAGGCTATTCGTTTGAAGGCATTGGCAGAGGCTGAAGGTAAGCAGAAGTACCTCGAGGCTGAGGCAGAGGGATTCCGTAAGATGATGGAGGCCGCAGACAAGAACCCTGATATCGCCGTGAAGTATAAGTTCATCAACGAGTGTAAGGAGATCGCCGGCGTACAAGTGAAGGCATTCGAGCACATGAACTTCGGTAATGTTCAAGTTTGGGATTCCGGCAACGGAACAACATCCCGTTTCATGGAGAGCATCATCAAGACAGCCGCTCCTGCCTTGAACATTATGAAGGAGATGAATATCCCTATGATCAGCGACAAGTTGAAGGGTGATTCAGAGGATTCAAAAGAGGGAGGAAACGAGATCGAAGAGATCAAGGAATAATTCCACATTCATTAGACAGAGGGCACTGCATAGGTAAATGCAGTGCCTTTTTTTTCACCAGTCCCGAAAAATTTCACGGATATTTTTTTTCGCAAATAGGTCCCCAAATCCTCCGATTTTTTGTATTTTTGCAACTTTGGAAGATTAGTTTTAGAACAATAGAGTGTACAAATTCACATAGTTATGAAATACGGATTTGATAACGACAAATACTTAAAGATTCAATCAGAGCACATCAAAGAGAGAATCGGAAAATTCGGTGACAAACTCTATATGGAGTTTGGAGGAAAGTTATTCGACGACTATCACGCAAGCAGAGTTTTGCCTGGATTCCAACCAGACAGCAAACTCCGAATGTTGATGCAACTAAAAGATTACGCGGAGATCGTCATTGTCATCAGCGCCGTAGATATCGAAAAGAACAAAGTCAGAGGCGACCTCGGCATCACCTACGACATGGATGTACTTCGCCTTCGCGACGAATTCCAAAACCGCGGTTTGATGGTGGGATCTGTAGTCATCACCCACTACAAGGGTCAAGAGAGCGCCAAGGCATTCAGCAAAAAATTGAAACGTCTCAACATCAAGAGTTATTATCACTACACCATCGAGGGATACCCATCCAACGTGGCATTGATTGACTCCGACGAAGGATTTGGAAAGAATGACTATGTGGAGACCACCCGTCCATTGGTGGTAATCACCGCTCCTGGACCTGGTAGCGGCAAAATGGCGGTTTGTTTGAGTCAATTGTACCAAGAGAACAAGAGAGGCATCAAGGCTGGCTACGCGAAGTTCGAGACCTTCCCTATTTGGAACTTGCCTTTGAAACACCCAGTAAACATCGCCTACGAGGCTGCTACCGCAGACTTGAACGACGTGAATATGATCGACCCTTTCCACTTGGAAGCTTACGGAAAGACAACGGTCAATTACAACAGAGACATTGAGATTTTCCCTGTATTGAATGCCATCTTCGAAGGCATTTATAAGGAGAACCCATACAAATCACCTACCGACATGGGTGTGAACATGGCGGGAAATTGCATCTACGACGATGAGGCTTGCCAATACGCATCCAAACAAGAGATCATCCGTCGCTACTACACCGCGCTCAACAATGCGGCGGAAGGTAAATGCGACGAGTCGGAGGCCAATAAAATCGCCCTTCTCATGCAACAGGTGAAGGTGACAACCGACGACAGAAAGGTCACCGTAGCGGCCAAGACCAGAGCCAAGAAATCAGAGGCACCAACCGCCGCCATCGAATTGGAGGATGGAACCATCATCACATCGGAGACCACCTCATTACTGGGAACCTGCGCCGCACTGCTTTTGAATGCGACCAAACATTTGGCAGGCATCGACCACAAGGTAAAATTGATTCCAGCAGATATGATCGAGCCTATCCAAAACATGAAGGTATCCTACCTAAAAGGCAAAAATCCTCGTCTACACACCGATGAGGTGTTGGTAGCGCTCGCCATGCTTAGCAAAAACGACGAGAACTGTAAAAAAGCATTGGAACAATTGCCAAAATTGCAAGGTTGCCAAGTTCACACCACCGTTATGCTCAGCGAGGTGGACAAAAAGATATTTAAGAAACTCGGAGTGGACTTCACTTGTGAGCCCATCAAGAAAAGATAAACAGAATGATATTAATAGACGCAATAGAAAAGACGGGAGCATACGCCATGCTGATGTTCCGGGTTTTCACCAAACCCGACAAATGGAAAATGTTTTTCCGCCAATACAGAGCAGAGTTAATCAAGCAAGGAATGGACTCGTTAGCCATTGACGCTATCATCTCCATCTTCATCGGAGCCGTAATTACCATCCAGATGATTAAGAACATGGAGAACCCATTACTTCCCAACAACTTGATAGGCTTGGCGACGAGAGAAATCCTCCTTTTGGAGTTTTCTTCCGCTATCCTATGTCTGATTCTGGCCGGAAAGGTAGGTTCCAACATCGCATCTGAGATTGGCACCATGCGCATCACGGAGCAAATCGACGCACTCGACATCATGGGTGTCAACTCAGCCAACTATCTGATTTTGCCTAAAATCGTGGCCTTTGTCACCATCATCCCTTTTCTAGTACTTAGCAGTATGTTCGTCGGCATCATCGGAGGTTATTGCGTAGCGATATTCACCGATATGATTACCTTGACGGCCTTTGAAGCGGGAATACAATATGCGTTCAACTCCTACTACATCACCTACTCCATCATCAAGAGTATCATCTTCGCCTTCATCATCTCATCCGTTGCCTCTTTCTACGGCTACACCGTCAAGGGAGGTGCCTTGGAGGTGGGTAAGGCAAGTACCGACGCCGTGGTAAACAGTAGCGTCTTGATTCTATTATTCGACATTATGCTAACCAAGTTGTTATTATGATTGAGGTAAAACATGCAATAAAATCATTCGATGGGAACACCGTCTTAAAAGACGTGTCCACCACTTTTGAGACCGGCAAGACCAATCTCATCATCGGACAAAGTGGTTCGGGTAAGACGGTCTTGATGAAGAGTGTCGTCGGCATTCACAGCATCGATTCGGGAGAGATCATCTACGACGGAAGAGATATCACCCAGATGAAAAGCAACGAACTGAATCTGTTGCGCAGGGAGATCGGTATGCTCTTCCAAGGATCGGCCCTCTTCGACTCCATGTCGGTGTTGGAAAATGTAAAATTCCCTTTGGATATGTTCTCCGACATGAGCGAAAAAGAGAAGATAGAGCGAGCTACGTTCTGCCTTGAGCGTGTGGAATTGAGCCATGCGCTCAAACTTGCGCCATCTGAAATCAGTGGAGGTATGCAGAAACGCGCCGCCATCGCCAGAGCAATCGTATTGAATCCCAAATATCTATTCTGCGACGAGCCAAACTCCGGTCTTGACCCCAAGACCTCTCTGCTCATCGACCAATTGATTCAAGACATCACCCATGAGTTCAATATCACGACCATCGTCAACACGCACGACATGAACTCCGTGATGGAGATTGGAGAGAACATCGCCTTCATCTGCAAGGGAGAGAAGGCTTGGCAAGGCACCAAAGAGGAGATCTTCGACACAGGTTGTGAACCTTTGGAAGACTTCATCTTCGCATCCAACTTGTTCAAACAGGTGAAGAAGGCTCACCACCTCTTCACAGAGAAGAAATAAATCATAGGATAACCTAAATAGGAGGAGATAAACATGGCCATATTCGATTTCGTAAAGACACCTAAGATCAGAAGATATCACCACGACTACATCTACTACGATCCTAAAAAAGAGGAGCGAGAGGAACGTCTTGAACGTATCAGAAGGAAAAAAGAGGCGGAAGAGAAGGGCGAGATTTACACAGAATCCCTAAAAAGGGGCGTTTTCACCTCCAAACTCCAAAACAACAAAACACAAATAGAGGGAAAAAGGATAAAGATGTACATCACTCTATTTGCCGTCATTGCCCTTATTTACATGTTGTCACGATAAAAATTATTTTCATGAGCGACATCATACATGTACTACCTGACCACGTAGCCAACCAAATCGCAGCGGGCGAGGTGATTCAAAGGCCAGCATCCGTCGTGAAAGAGTTGGTGGAAAACGCCATTGACGCGGGAGCGGATAATATCCAAGTCGTCATCGTCGACGCAGGCAGAACCCTCATCCAAGTGATTGACAACGGAAAGGGAATGAGCGCGGCGGATGCCCGTGTTTCGTTTGAAAGGCATGCCACATCCAAAATAAAATCGGCGGATGACCTATTCGCCCTCCACACCATGGGTTTCCGAGGCGAGGCGTTGGCTTCCATAGCCGCCATCGCGCAAGTGGAATTACGTACCAGGAGAGAGGAGGATGAGGTAGGAACACTCGTGGAAATCGCAGGCTGTAAAATCAGCAACCAGACTTCCATATCTTGCCCCAAAGGGACAAACTTCGCCGTGAAAAACATATTTTTCAATGTTCCTGCCAGAAGGAAATTCCTCAAATCCAATGCTTATGAATTCTCTAAAATCGAGGATGAATTCAACCGCATCGCTTTGGTATATCCTCAAATAGAATTTGAATTGATCCATAACAGCGAGATTTGCATCTCCCTCAACAAAGGAAGTTACAAAGAACGTATCAAGAGTATTTTCAAAAAGGGAAAAATCAATATCGGCACCCAGTTGTTCAGCATCAACGTGGACTCTTCTCTCGCAAAAATATACGGATTCGCAGGCAAACCAGAAACAGCGAAGAAGAAGAACGACAGACAATATTTCTTTGTGAATGGACGTTTCATGAAGCATAGCTACTTTCACAGCGCCGTCATTCAAGCCTACGGAAACATGCTTCAACCGGGCACCTCTCCCGACTATTTCATCTACTTTGAAATCGATCCGGAGAGCATTGACGTGAACATCCATCCCACCAAGACCGAAATCAAATTCGAGAACGAACAAAGCATCTGGCCGCTCGTGATGTCTGGCATTCGGGAGGGACTAGGCAAGTTCAATATCACACCGAGCATTGACTTCGACAACGAGGGTGCCTCCGAAATTCCGGTCTTCGCGCCAAGAGGCAGTCACGCCATTGACGCGCCGAAGGTGGAGATCGACCCTACCTATAATCCATTCGAGCAAGAGAGCATTTCCCATAGAGGCGGGGGTGGCTCCACCCCATCCTACACCAAGAAGAGCACTTCCGGTTGGGAGAACCTTTACGAGGGATTCGAATCGAGCAAATGGACGCCCGCCCAATCGTCGGATTTTCCGCAGTCGGATTTCTCCGCCAACACTTCGTCGACACCATTCAACGGGGGAGGTTATTCTCCGTCCGACAATGACTACACCGAAGAGGAGACGGGTACAGAGAGTTCCTACTTCGAGGATGCTCCGCAAGCCACGCAGGGTGAATTGAACCTCGCTTCGCAAGAAGAAGAAAAACACCAAGAGTTTCTCCAATTCAAGAACAAATATATATTGACCCCTATGAAATCGGGACTGATGTGCATCGACCAACACCGTGCGCACATTAGAATTCTGTACGACCAATACATCAACAGCATTTCACAAAAGCAAAGTGCCACACAGAAACTTTTATTCCCTGAAATCGTAGAGTTGTCCGAGGCAGAGTCCATGATTCTCAACGATGCGATGGAGGATCTCCAATACATCGGTTTCGACCTTGCCTCATTGGGAAAAAACACATATAGCATCAACGGCACACCGCCTAATATGGAGAACGGATCCGCCAAGGATTACATCACGAGCATTGTCGCCACGCTCAAAGAATCACGGTTGGATTTCAAGACGCAAATCACAGAAAGCGTCGCCCTATCAATGGCAAAGCTATCCGCCACACCGTATGGCAGAGCGTTGGACAACAAAGAGATGACCTATTTGATGAGCAACTTGTTCGCCTCCAAGGATCCGAACTTCACACCAGACAACAAGGTCATCATTAAAGTATTCACTACAGACGATATCGAGAAAGGGTTCAAATAATGGCAAAAGAGGCAAAAGAAGAGGTACGCATCGACAAATGGATGTGGGCAGTCCGTCTGTTCAAGACAAGGACAATGGCCGCCGACGCTTGCAAGAAAGGACGTGTCATGTTGGGAGGAAGCAATGTGAAAGCCTCCAAAATGATTAGGTTGAACGACATTGTTCAAATCAAACGTCCACCGATCACCTACTCGTTCAAAGTATTAGGATTGACCGAAAATCGCATGGGAGCGAAACTTGTCCCAGAATTCATGGAGAATGTCACCACGGCAGACCAGCTGCAAATACTTGAATTAAGCAAATTCAGTACAACAGGAAGGCGCGACCGCGGAACTGGTCGTCCGACCAAAAAGGAACGCAGAGATTTGGAAGAGTACATCGAGCCAAGCTATGGGTTCGACGACGATTTCCTTTTCGATTTCTCGGAGGAGGAAGACGAGGACTAAATCAGTTTCATAGCTCCACCATACGCTCACTGATAAAAGAAGAGAAACACTATGCTTATCGCTAAACAGAAAAAAGAGGAAAACATCGCGGAGTATGTCATCTACATGTGGCAATTGGAGGATCTGTTGAGAGCCAACCAGTTGGACATCGAAAAGATACAAAACCTCATCATCAACCCCTACCAAGTAGGAGACGACGTGAAGCAGGAGATGAGAGAGTGGTACGACAACCTGATCCTGATGATGAAGATGGAACACCTAGAAGAGAAGGGACATCTACAAATCATCCGCAACACAGTGGACGACATCAATGATCTACACATGGAATTGCTGCAAAAGCCCAAAGAGGTGCAATACAACGCACTGTTCTTCAAGACGCTTCCCTTCTTGGTGGAGCTCAGAAAGAAGGTGGGTGCCGGCGAGGAGATGAACGACATCGAATTGGCGCTGCAATCGCTCTATGGCGTACTATTGCTTCGCTTACAAAAAAAAGAGATTACACAAGAAACCTTAGTGGCCATCAAACAAATCAGTCAACTTTTAGCTGTCCTATCGCAAAAGTACAAGACATGGTTATGTGAGGAACCAGAGGACTAAATAGTGGAAGAGACTACCCAAATAGACAAACACATGCCAAATGGAATGGAAATAGGTGTGTGATTTATCCTTCCAATAGAAGTAGGTTCCCAAGGTAAAAGAGAGCCCCTCACCCAGAAGCAACCACAAACAAAGCGACGGGAAGGCGTCATAAACCGGCTTGGCCACAAAAACCACCATCCAACCCATCGCCAAATAGAGTCCCAAAGAGAATTTTGGATATCTTCCCAAGAAGAAGATCTTATACACGATGCCCAAGAGGGCTATCGACCATATCACAATGAAACATACAGTTCCCAACGTTCCACCAATCGACCAAAGGAAAACAGGAGAATAGGAACCCGCAATGGATATGTATATGGCACTATGGTCAAAATAGCGCAGTATCCGCTTCGCCTTCTCGTGAGAGACCCAATGGTAGATGGTCGAGGAGAAAAACATCAGCAGTTCCCCTATCACAAACAGTACCAATCCCACATTCAAAGGGAAGGATTCATGACGGGCTCCACGCATCAAGAGGAATACCGCCATCACACAAAACGCAACAAATCCAGCTCCATGCGTCCAGGTGTTCGCAATTTCGGCTCTTTTCTTATCAAACATATATTGTCTTAAAATTAATAGTTCAAAACGGTGCGCACGTTATCCTGAACCCAGGCCACACCTACCCCTTTCGAAGTATCCAAGCCATCCAGGTATGCGGCTACCCACTCGCTGTTTCGCTCCGCATACAGGCGCAAAAAACGAGCGACGGATGAGTAAACAACATACTCATCTGAAGCTATATCCTCACGCAACTTTTCGACACAGGTATCGATCGCCGACTGGGCAATGGCCTCGCTACGCATCATAAATGACGCCAAGACATACCCTGTCGCCTTGGAATATGGCACCGACGAAGAGAGGAATACGGAGACCCAATCGGAAGCTCCCTCCACTTTGCGGAAAAGGTTCAGACAGAGCTGTTCGACCAACTCCATATTGTGGCAGCGCTCCACCCACTTCAAAGCCTCCTTCAAATTCATAGACTCAACGGGGCAAACCACGGTCGCCATGATCATCATCTCCCTGCAATTGGAGAACCACAAGCGTTGCGCCAACGGGAAACTACGCTCCAATTCAGCAGCCAACTCTTTGATGCGAGGCAACAACACGCCATAATTCAATTGATAATCCAACGAGGACATACTCTCGGAAATCACACCATTCATAGAGAGATGAAGCATCTTCTTCACCCTATTAATCTGATTCTCTACCGTCTCGTCATATCTAAACATCGTCTCCATACCGTAAAATGTCTTTATTTCACAAAATTAGTAAAATAATCGGCACGCCAATAAAATGGACAAAAAACAACTGATAGAATATTTCATACATAAAATTCTAATAATCAATAACAAAGAAAAATATTCAAAAATTGGTTCAAAAAAGCCGCCGCAACTATTGCGGAAATAAAAAAAAGCCCGTATCTTTGCATCGCAAATTTGATGGTGGGAATAGCTCAGTTGGTTAGAGTATCAGATTGTGGTCCTGAGGGTCGTGGGTTCGATCCCCATTTCCCACCCAAAGAAAGGCGAGAGCCGCATTCGAAAGGATGCGGCTCTTTTTTTTATTAGCTTTTGATCAATGGCACAGACAACATTAGAGCAGGTATATGATGGGCTTCCCATGCCCCAAAGGGTTTTCGCTATATTAACCGTATCCATAGGCGTAGCGATGGCGGTCATGGATGTCACGATCACCAATGTCGCGCTCCCCTCTTTGGCAGAAGCGCTCCAACTCAGCAATGCGGATAGTATCTGGATCGTCAACAGTTACCAGTTGGCGATCATCATGTTTCTTTTGGCGATGTCCTCCATCGGAGAGATCTACTCTTACCGAAAGACCTATCTATTCGGGTTATCACTTTTCACACTCGCTTCCCTTTGTTGTGGACTCTCTTCCGGCTTTTACAGTTTGGTGATTAGCCGGCTCCTGCAAGGAATCGGCGCTTCCGCCATGATGGCGATCAACATGACGCTTTTGCGGCTCTCCTACCCTAAAAAACACTTAGGGAAAGGAATTGGATTCAATGCGACACTGGTAGCCATCGCCACCGTCATCGCCCCTACCCTGGCAGCCATCATCTTGGCGTACGCCTCTTGGCGCTGGCTCTTTTTGATTAATATTCCGCTGGGAATCATCGGATTGATCACGGGCTACCAGGCCCTTCCTAAAAATACGGTTTTACTCAGCGAGCGGAAATTTCCGAAGGGAGAGATTCTTCTCAACGCACTCTTTTTCGGATGTTTGGTTCTAACCGTAGAGGGCATTTCCCACGATTTCAATGGATGGTTGGTGATAGGATTCGCCCTATCCGCTCTAATAGTAGGATTTAGTTACATCCGCAGGGAACTGACGCAACCTTACCCGCTTCTGCCAATCGATTTGATGAAGATTCCCCTCTTCAGCATGTCTGTCCTCACCAGCGTCGCCTCCTTCACGGCACAGATGTTCGCGATGATCTCCCTACCCTTCTTTTTCCAACACACCATGCACCTCTCCCCTTCGGAGACAGGACTTCTCTTTGCGGCTTGGCCCTTCGCCATCATCTTCGCGGCACCATTAGCAGGTTCGTTGATAGGGAAGATACATGCAGGCATTCTCGGCGGCATCGGGCTGGGTATGCTCTCATTGGGAATTTTATGTTTGGCAATGCTTCCCGACAATGCCACCCACGTCGATATCATCTGGCGTATGATGCTTTGCGGAGCAGGCTTCGGTCTCTTCCAATCGCCCAATAACAACATTCTCATCACCTCCGCGCCACCAAGTCGTAGCGGTAGCGCCAGCGGCATGCTCGCCATGGCTCGTCTGACGGGACAGATGACAGGCGCTACCATGGTTGCCCTGATGTTCCACCTCTTTGGAGAGGGAGCGCCCCGCATCTCTTTGTGGTGTGGTGCGGCGGTGGCATTGGTGGCTTGCTGTGTAAGTTTGGGAAGGTTGGGGATGAGGAGGTAAGAAGGCAAAAGCGCACGACATGGATTCTATGCCGTGCGCTCTTTATAGTCACTATTTGTTACAGTTTTCTTATAGACTCCAATGGAATTTGGGTGATTTCCGCAATCTTTTCGTCTGAAAATCCCGCTTGACGCAGGTTGGTGATAATCTGTTGGCGGGCTCTGCTTTCGCCTTCTGTACGCCCTTGTTCGATGCCTTCTGCTCTACCTTGTGCGATACCCCTTGCGATACCTTCGTTAAGCCCCTCTGCCTTGCCTCTTTTGTACCCATGCTCCTCCATGTCGATCTCGTCTTCGAGCAACTTCATGCTGGCGTCGTAGAGCTTCTGCTCCTCCTCCGAGAGGGCAGAGACCTTGGCTTTCTCGATCAAGCGGAGAAGCCCCTCGTCAGCTCTATCATATACAGATTCGTCTATCCTTTCCATATTACCCATCTCTTTAAACATGTGTAGCCAAATGTCTTTGGTCGTTATTTTTTCCTTGTCCAATTTGAACTTAGGCAAACCTTAGATTTGCAAAGTCATTATTCAA
>JAZRZA010000034.1:0-1502 GCA_045601045.1 Paludibacteraceae bacterium | reverse complement strand
CACGTAGAATGGCACCAAAAGCAAAAGAATCAATTTAAGATAACCCGATGTATTGGTGAAAAGCATATCCGCTACGTATTGGGTGATGATGATATGCGAAAAGATGGCATAAACCAATATATTGAAATTACTGCCACACTGTGCCTTTTTGAAGGTCCAACCATAGATGGCACCCAAAATCAAAGCGAAAAGAATCACGCCGACAATACCGAAATCAACATAGAAAGGATACATGCCCGTATAGGTATTCGTGATCAACGGTTCGTGGATCCATGGGAGAATGGCATCAACAGGTTCCACATCGGAAACGCCTAATTTATAGGGTATCGCATAGAACAATCGGAAAGTATTCTCGCCCCAATGGTGTGCCGTGCAAGGTGAAAGCGTATCGAATGAACTCATATTGCCTAAGAGGTAGGTCCTAAAAAAGGAAGAGGCCACCGAAGAGAGTTGCGAAGCGTGTCGCACCATCTGCAACGCCGCGAACATTAACACCAACGGAATGGACGAAAGGAGAACATGCTTCAGTTTAATAATATTCTTAAAAAAGAGGATGCAACCCGTATACAAAAAGATTGATAGAAATACCATCTTGGACATTGTCACGATGCCAAACGCACCATAAATGAAGAGCGCGATCGCCAGACGCCACCACTGCTTCTTCTTGAAGCACAGCAACTCCAGCATATAGGTCACAGGCCAAATCAACGTCTGCCATCCACCGTAAGTCTCCTTGAAACCACTACCCTTTCCCAAAGCCGCCAATCGCAGATCCAAGGCCCAATTTCCCGAGCCACCTCCTACCAAAGCGGTATTGGCGAATTGCAACAAGGCAGGGAAAGTAAGAATGGAGAGAATCAGATATAGATTCCGAATCATCATACTCGGTTCATTGTACTTATCTTGCTGGTAAGTGACCGACTGCGTCAATAACGAAGAGACACACATGGCGAATATCCAGCATGAAAGGATAATGAAAAAAGACGTAGAGAGCGGCGGCAATTGATGATCCACCACCAAAAAGAGAATCAAGGTAACCAACCACAGCAAGCCTGTCAAGACAGAGGGTGCAAAGGGATTGTTCTTCGAACAGGTCAACCCTGCGAAGACAAAAAAGAGCGATATGGCGATAGTTAAAAAAATCATTGCGCAAATATCATACTGCAAATGTAATGAATTAATTGGTCACAAAGCGAGGATGCATAAAGAATACATCACCTTTTATATCATCAAAGGACAATTTCACATCGCCGAAGATATAGACGATAACCGTCCGTTTACCCTTTACCTCGACCGAGAGTTCCTGCCAGGTCTCCTTTCTACCCAGGTCATATAGCGATTCCATAGGGCGAACAGTACCATCCGGCATATCCTCTTCGGCAATGATTTTCACGGTGGATGCGTCACATTCCCCACTTACCATACAATCAATCTTGAAGGTATCCACCGAATTTATCGGCATTTCACAAAAGGCAATCGGGAAATAACTTTTACACCTTCCT
>JAZRZA010000033.1:0-6141 GCA_045601045.1 Paludibacteraceae bacterium | reverse complement strand
TTGTCTTTGTTCATATGCAAGATTCTTTTGAATCTGCAAGATTACGAAATCAAATCGTCGCACCATAATATTGGCTTCTAAAAGACTAATTTTCAATAATTTCAAAGACCTATTCTTTCTCTTTTACGGGACAGTAGTGATTTACATCATATAATCAACTCGGACGGTGGTATAATTGTCTTGACCATAAGTTTGATACTACAAACTTTATGATATGGCATAAAACCAATCCCGCACCAAAGATTTTCAAAGCCGGGTTTCTAAATAGCTGCGAGATGATCTTTACATGTTGGAATAAGAAACACACCTGGAACTTCATCTCTCAATCTGAAATGCACAATTTCATAGAGAGCACAATTTGTATGCGTCCTGAAAGACTAAGTAATCCCAAACATCCCACTCAGAAGCCTGTTTCTATTCTAAAAAAAATGATAAAAATAGCTAGCAACAAAGACGATATTGTTTTTGACCCTTTTATGGGAGTTGGATCGACTGGAGTAGCTGCTATGGAATTAGAAAGGAAATTCATCGGTGTTGAAATTAATACAGATTATTTCTCTGCAGCAAAAAAAAGGATTGAAAATGAATTTATAACATGCACACAAAGTCAAATTACAAGTATGAAAAAAACAGAAACGCCACAAGACGAGCTTCCAAGCGAGGTTTGTGAAGATAATCCAATATACCAACCAACATTATTTGATTTGGATGAGATTTTCTCTTCAGAAACGAATAGAAATGTCATAGGAACATGTTTGCCCACAGGATTACAACCAATAATAAAATGGGCGGGAGGAAAAGAGAAAGAACTAAAATTCATTATTCCAAACACGCCTCAATTCAAGAACTATTACGAACCTTTCGTCGGAGGAGGTTCTGTATTTGCTTCTTTCAGATCCGAGCACTATTTCATTAACGACAAGAGTAACGAACTGATCTCACTATACAACTGCATCGCAAAGAACGATAACGAATTCCAAATGTGGATGACAAGAATTATGAATGCATGGGATGCAATGCTTAGCCATGTGGATTCAAATCGAGAACTTGTAGAATGGTATATGCAGTTGCGAGATGGTTTAACTAGTGAAACAGAAATTTGCGGACGTCTTCGTATGCATATCAAGGAGAATTGGAACTTTTTAGTGTCTGTTGTAAAAGAATTTCCTTGGCACGAAAATAAATACAAGATGGAACTAGAAAAAAACCTCACACGCAAAATCTTACGAATGCACAAAATAGAACAAGAAAAACGAAGAATGCCTGATAATGACATCTTTGATAATATAGAAACTTCGTTTATGAGTTCTCTCTACATGTTCTTCCGTACATTGTATAACGACAAGAGTCTTATGGTATCAAACAACGGTTTGGCTACTGCAATGTTTGTATTTATACGCAATTATGCATATAGCGGAATGTTTCGATACAACGACAAAGGAGAGTTCAATGTTCCTTATGGTGGAATCGGTTACAATCACAAGACAATGCGTAAAAAACTCGCATATTATATATCAGAACCATTACTTTCTCATTTCAAGAAAACCACTATTGAGAATCTAGATTTCGAAGATTTCTTCCACAAATACCCCCCAACAAAGGACGATTTTGTTTTCTTAGATCCACCTTACGATACAGAATTTAGCACATATGCTCAAAACGAATTCAAGAAAAGCGACCAAGAACGACTTGCCAATTATCTTATCAATGAGTGCCAAGGCAAGTGGATGATGGTTATCAAAAACACACCTTTCATATATGATTTATACAATAAGGAAGGCATTCGTATTAAAACATTCAACAAGAACTACCTTGTAAGTTTCATGAACCGAAATGAAAAAAAAGCAGAGCATCTTATCATTATGAACTATTAAATTATGAAATAGCAAGAAAAAACGGCCTTTTCTTTTGTAATTTAGGAAAAGAATTGTTAAAATTGCATAAAGGGATTTTGGCAATGGCCATCCCCGCGACGAAGCTCTATTATTAACTTTAGATTTTATGGTCCCCACATAAATATGAACCATATAGAACAGACTTGGGGAGGGGGAAAGCGACAAAGGGGCGAGGAGACTCTCCCCTTTTAGCATTAAAAGGGAGACGAGAGATGAAACGACACTTTCTTGAAAGAAAAACAAACTTTAAAAAGGAAAAAAGGAGTTTGATTGATTGTTTTTGACAAAAAACAACCATTAGGCTACATTTGTATTGGTAAAACCATTTTACACAAAGTAAAGAATATATAGTATCATGAAAAAAAGGAACAACATTCTATTACTCGCCACTTTAATGGCAAGTCAAACGTTTGCATCTATCCATATCAATGAGATTATGGTGCGCAACACTTCATTTAAGGTGAACGAGAATTACAATTTTGAAGGATGGGTGGAGTTATACAATTCAGGAACAGAAGCGGTCGATTTGAGGAATTGCTTCTTCTCGAATTCTGAATCCAACATTTACATGTGGCAAAACCAATCCAACGACTGCAGGATCCAACCGAAAGGTTACTACATCTTTTACTTTGATGAGTTGAACAAAAACAACCACGCCAATTTCAAATTGGATAGCGATGGAGGCACTCTTATCTTGTCGGACGAATCAGGAAGATTGTTGGATAAGGTAACCTACCCAAAACCATTTAGAAACACCTCTTACGGTCGAACAGAGGATGGCGGAAACACTTTGGCATTCTTCACGGAGCCATCCATGAACGCCACCAACAACAACTCGACGGCCGCTCGCTCGCAAACAGCCGCGCCGACCTTCAGCAAAGAGGGAGGTTTCTACTCTGGCAATCAAACCATCAGCATCTACGCAGAGGATGGTGACGCCAAAATCTATTACACCACAGATGGTAAGGAGCCTACTATCCACTCCAACCAATACAATTCACCAATCAACATCAACAACACCACCCCACTCCGCGCCATCGCGGTTGTCAATGGCGAGGTGACCAGCGAGGTGACCACCGCCACCTATTTCATCGGCGTGAACAACATTCCTATGAATGTGAAGGTAATCTCATTGGTAACAGACCGTGATTATGTATATGGAGATGAGTTGGGCGCGTTCGTAGTGGGTAGGAATGGCTCTCAAGTGCCTTCTACTTGCGGATCCATGGATCGTACCGCCAACTACATGAACGACTGGGACCGTCCTTGCAACTTCGAGCTCTTCGACGAGAAGAAGAGTTCCCAAGTGAATCAAGAGGTGAAAATCAGCGCATTCGGTGCATGTTCGAGAACCAAGGCGATTAAGTCCATCGCTGTCAAGGCGAACAAAGCTCATGGAAATAACAAGATAGACTACAACCTCTTCCGTGAAAAACCAGCATTGAAATGGAAGAGCCTCGTGTTGCGTAACTCCGGAAATGATTTCGGAAGAATGCTCTTCCGTGATGGTTACATTCAAACCTTAGCAGCTTCGGGCATGGATCTCGACCACCAAGCATACGAACCAGTGGTGGTCTTCATGAATGGTGAATACTACGCGATGCTGGGTATGCGAGAGCGCACCAACAAGGATTTCGTCTATTCCAACTACGGTTTGAAGGAGGAGGATTTCTGCATCCAAACCATATCCAAGACTGGATCCACAGAGTGCGACGATTACCAAATCGTCAAGAGCCTCGGCAATGGCGACTTCAACAGAATCGATGAGAACATCGACGTGGACGAGTTCCTCAACTACTTGTTGACAGAGATCTACGTCTTCAACAAAGACTGGGCCGACAATAACAACAAGGCTTGGAAACGCACCGAGAACGGCAAATGGCGTTGGATTCTCTACGATACGGAGTACTCCACCTCCTTGTACGAGGAGAATATGACCGGCAATGGTTTCTCAAACCTCAACAAGGTAAACTACTACAACAACATCATCCAGAACCCAGAAATGAAGAGACGTTTGATGACCAAGTTCGTCACACACGCCGGCACCACTTTCGGAGAGGACAATGCGGAGCACGTATTGGACAGTATGATGAACATTCTCAGCAAAGAGGCTGATTATTTCAGGGATTTCTTGGCTAGAAAGAATATCAAGGAGTCTTCCCTCTCATGGAAAGACGAGGCGATGAAGGTTCGCAACTTCATTGTTGCCAGACAAAATGTGGTAATGGGCCATGTGGCCAGCAACATGCAATTGGGCAACCCAGTTCCTTTGCGTATCTACGCCAACATTCCTGGCGGCTCCTACACCTTGAACGGTTTGGAGAATATTCGCAAAAGCGACTTCAGAAGCCAATACTTCACCGGATCATCCATCCAAGTGAAGGCCAACGCGCCAACAGGCTATAAATTCAAGAACTGGGAGGTGCGCAAAGAGGAGTACTTGATCAATACCAACGACTCCTGGAAGTACCTATACCTCAGCGACGGCGTGAACGTTCCTTCCAATTGGAAAGACAACTCCTTTGAGGACGATAGCTGGCAATCGGGCCAAGCACCACTTGGTTCGGGCGTCTCTTACTATGTGAAGACAAGCGTTTCAGGAAATAGCAACAACGGCGGTTGGAACGGAGGCATGTTCCCTGCACCTGGCGACAACAATGGTGGCTGGGGCGGCATCGGCGGCGGTGACTGGGGTGGCATCGGTGGCGGCGACTGGGGCGGCATCGGTGGCGGTGATTGGGGAGGAATCCCTGGATTCGGTGGCACAACCGTATCCGCCAAGACTACCCTTCTCAGAAAAGAGTTCAACGTCAATTCTTTGAATTCGATGAGCAACGAACTTCAATGTTTGGCACATATCAATGATGGAGCGATCATCTATCTCAATGGCAGAGAGGTGTTCAGATACAATTTGCCGAACAACAATGTACAAGACACCACCATGGCGCTTCTATCCATGGACTCTTACGCAACGGTGAAGTTCAACATTCAACGTAGCTATCTCAACGAAGGAAAAAATGTGATCGCCGTAGAGTTGCACTGCGCGAAGGGAAGCGGATCGCTCGCGTTCGACATGAACCTATTGGATGAGAATACTGGTGTCACCACCATTCAAACATCATCCAACAACGAGTATTCAGCCAATGTGAACGGAGCCACCGTATTAAAGGCTATCTTTGAGCAAGACAACAACTCCACACCATACGACAAGTTGTATATCAATGAGATTTGCGCCGCCAACAAGCAATATGTTGACGAGTTCAGACAAGACGAAGACTGGATCGAAATCTACAATGATGGCGAATCTCCTGTCGATTTAGGAGGACTTTACCTCTCCGACAAGAGAAAAACATTGGATCGTTTCAAAATTCCAACTGGCAACCCATCCGCGACGACAGTTCCAGCCAAGGGATACATCGTATTCTGGGCAGATGCGGACTCTTCCGCGCAAGGACCACGACACACCAATTTCGAATTGTCAAAGAGCAAAGGTCAGACGATCTCATTGTCCAGAAAGGTGAATGGAGAGATGAGGGTAATCGACTCCGTACGTTACGAGGCCCACACCGATGGAGAGTCGTACAGCCGCTTCTCCTACACGGGCGATGGTGCATGGAGCATCACTTCACGCCCAACCTTCAATAAGAAGAATGCATATTTCCCTCTCTTGAAGTCTAGCACTTCGGATATCCAAGAGCCTATGGCAGAGGCGACAGAGAGTCTTTCCGCTCCTCAGGTATATCCGAATCCAGCATCAGATTATCTCTGGTTCTCTTTCCCATCCGAGGAGAATGGCATTGTGACTGTCACAGATATGACGGGTCGCATTATCCTCAACAAAGAGGTGAAGAATGGCGACTGCATCCATGTAGGTGATTTCGAACGTAATATTTATATGGTTATCATCAGTGTCGGAGAAGAGCGTTACACCACGAAAATCGTGAAATTGTAGTTCTTCCTGACTAACTAAAAAAGTGCCTTCGACGTGATGTCGGAGGCACTTTTTTACTTTTCATTCAGGCAACACCCAAAGGTCATTATTCAAAGTATCGGCGTGATCATTCTATTTATAAACAATTAAAATATTATATTTGCTTTAAATAAGTCAATAGTTCGTTAAAAATTCAATACAATTAAGCGGCTTTAGCCGTGAATAAAACGAGTTCCTTGAAAAGTTTGTCAATTAAATGCGGGTTTGGGTCTAAGCCAGACACGCAAATAAATCGCTCGAGCATATAAGCGTTGT
>JAZRZA010000032.1:0-81209 GCA_045601045.1 Paludibacteraceae bacterium | reverse complement strand
ACCATAGATACCGATGTAGTTGTAACCACCACCAGTACCTGAACAATCGTAGTTGAAATCACAGTGGATATCACCCTTCAACTCGCTTGGCTTAGGTCCTGTTCCCCAGTAAAGTCCGATACGGCAAAGCAAGTCGTCAGGGTTGTTCCAGTTAGCAGTGAATTGGAATACACCATCCTTAACAGTGTACTTCATTGAAGCGGCTTGACCAGAGTTTGTCCACATCTCGTATCCGTAATCAGTTCCTGAGATGTTGTGGTTACCACCACCGTTTGTAGCGTTGCTTCCGCCGCTCATAGAGGTGGTCATCTTACAAGGGTCAACCGCAGTGGTAGTGTTGCCACCTTGTTGGGTTCCACCTTGTTGAGTGCCACCCTGTTGGGTTCCACCTTGATCTCCACCTTGTGTGCCGCTTTGGCTTCCCGCACCGTCGCTTACTATG
Source organism: Paludibacteraceae bacterium (assembly GCA_045601045.1). GTDB lineage: Bacteria > Bacteroidota > Bacteroidia > Bacteroidales > Paludibacteraceae > UBA1181. Next base: position 80,767 of record JAZRZA010000032.1, on the reverse strand, counting down.
ATGTTACCACCATCTGGAACTGCCTTGAAATAGACATATCCGCCGGAAACGGTACAGTCAATCTTCTTTCCACTTTGTGTTACCGTTGCGGATGAAGCGCTTGTAGGCACACGCAATGACAATGGGTAATCCCAGTTGCAAAGCTTGTTGCTGGTCAAGCTGGAGTTCAAAGTCAATGAGTAAGTTGTGCTTGAGTTATCTCCGGTTACCTTCTTGAATGAAGCGTTGTCACGCTCTTTGAAATACATGATAGCGTCACGGAAGGTACATACCCAGTAATCCTTCTTGTTTTGATCAAGCCACGAAAGAGTTCCTGTAAAGGCTGATTGATCAGTTGGTGAGTAGCTACCACCTCCTGCGTATCCTTGGATACCATGGATCAAGAATACACACCATCCGCCGTTGGCTTGCTGGCATTTGCTTGTAAAGCCCTGTGTGTTGTTGATACCTTGATTACCGCAGATGGAGCAGTCCAATCTGTCAAGATCTCTTGGACTCTTGCTGTTGATTTGTCCACCGCAGATACGTCCGCCGATGTAGTTGCTTAATACAGCGTTCGTGCCTGGGTTCACGCAGTTTGGATAAGCGATGGTCAAGCAAGGTTGTCCGATGTTTTGCTCAATTGTTCTTTTGGAAGATGCGCATTCATTTGCGTTTGAACTGTGGGAATCGGTGTGACTACCGATCTCATGGCCTTTGTTGGCTAATCCCTTGTAGTTGTTCCAGTTGGAGCCTGTCCATCCGGTCACAACATAGAAGGTTGCCTTGAAACCATACTTGTCAAGTTGTTGAGCTGCCCAATTATGGGAACTCCACTCATTGGCGGCGTCGTCAAATGTGAAAGTAACTGCTGATTTACACCAGTTCTCCCAAGTGGCGATTTCTTGGGCCATCATACCTGAAGCGCCCAATAACATGCCAGTTAGCACTGTAAAAAGTCTTTTTTTCATACGAAATATACGTGTAAATAATGGTTAAAAATCTTTTATAAAATCCCTATAAACTTTTAGTCCACCTCGAAAATTGGTGAAATTCGAATGTGTTTGCCTTTCGTATCGGTCGCAAATATAAGATTTATGATTTCATTATCAAAAAAAATTCAAACAATTTAGTTAGAAAAATAGTATTGCCGATTGAAAATCTTACCTTTGTGTGCAATTTCAAGTATATTGTTAACACGCGTCAATTCCCGGCGTTAATTTTTTAGAGATATGATTCGAATATTTGGTAAGGTATTTTTGTTTTCCGTTCTATTTTGTTTGGGAGCATCTTTTTCTTGGGGAGCTCAAGTTACTGGTGTCGTGATGGACAAAGATGGCAAACAGACACTTCCCTATGCGGATGTTGAGTTGTTGGCTGTGTCGGATAGTTCCCAGGTGATGGGAGAAATGTCTGGTGAAGATGGAAAGTTTCTTTTGGAGGATATCAAAAAAGGAGAATATTTGCTTCGTGTCTCTTTTATGGGATATGAGGATCGCTACCGTAAGGTGAAAATCGCGGAGGACACCTCTTCGATTGCGTTGGGAAAGGTCTTTTTGAAGGTGGATAGCCAGATGCTGGAAAGTGTGGCCGTTTTGGCCAACGCCACTCCTTTGCAGGTAAAGGAAGATACATTGGTTTACAATGCCTCCTCGTTCCGTGTGGCGGATGGCGCCATGTTGGAGGACCTGGTGAAGAAGTTGCCAGGTGCGGAGTTGACCAACGATGGAAAACTCGTGGTCAATGGAAAAGAGGTGAAGAAGATTTTGGTCGATGGAAAAGAGTTCTTCTCCGATGATCCCAAGGTCTCTTTGAAAAATCTGCCTGCTAATATGGTGAAGCATGTGAAGGCCTATGATAAAAAGAGCGAATCCGCGCAATTGACTGGCGTGGAGGATGACGAGGATGAAATGGTGCTCGATTTGAGCGTGAAGAAGGGTATGAAGGATGGCTGGGTCGGCAATGTGTTCGGCGGTTTGGGTAGTGATCTCCGCAGGGATGATCCGAAACTACGCTTCGAAGCGGGTGGAAGCGCCAGTAAGTTTAGCGACAACTCCAATTTCTCGATTGTCGCCAACGCGAACAACACCAATACCAGTGGCAATGACGGTGGCAATAACATGAACGCTTCTGCGGGGAATGGAATCAATACGGTTGGCAACATAGGTTTGACCTTCGCGAAAGAGCGTAGTAAGAAGTATGATTATGGTGGTAATGTCCAATACAACCATTCGAAGAATGACGCGGAGCGTACCACACATCGTGAAACGTATCGTAAAAGCGGAACCACTTTCAGCGATGAGGAGGAGAGTTCCCTTCGTCGCACCGATAGGGTATCCAGCAGTTTCCGTTTTAAATGGGCTCCTGACTCTATGACCAACATCACTTTTAGACCGAATATTTCCTATAGCCATTCGAAGAGTGAGGTGAATAATAGCACGTTGAACTTCAACAAATATCATCAGTTGAATTATGACAAAAGCACTTACCGTAACAATGAGGGAGACAATTTGAACCTCAACTCCTCTTTGCGTTTTGTGCGGAAGCTGAATGATAAGGGAAGGAACATCGGCTTGAACGCCACTGTGGGTTATACCCATGCACCTTCCGACCAATCTTCCACATCGCGTACCTCGTTCCGCTTTTATGAGGATTCGCTCGATACGGACGAGACGATCGACTCACTTCTTTTGACCGATCGATGGACGGAAAAGGAGAATAATAATCTGAACTATTCCGTGGAGGCATCCTATACGGAGCCATTGTTCGCGCGCCACTATCTGACCTTCCGATACAGATTCCAACACAGGGGATCCGATTCCTACTCCTATGTGTATGACCGAGAGGATTTAACTGCCCGAATCGACTCGTTGAGTAGTTCTATCGAGAACAGTTATAATACCCATAGGGCTGAAGTGGGCTTTCAGGGAAGGAGCGAGAAGATGAATTATAACATCGGCTTCGCTTTACAGCCGCAGACCTCCTCCACACACAACCTTTTGGGCAAGAATGTGGGTAAGGACAAAAAACAAACCGTGTTGAACTTCTCGCCAAGCCTGCGTTACATGTATCGCTTCGACAAGCAAAGTAACTTGATGCTGCGATATAGCGGACAAAGTTCCGCACCGGATGTGGAAGACCTTCAGGAGGTGATCGATGAGACAGACCCGATGAATTTGCGTTATGGTAATCCGGATTTGAAACCATCCTACACCAATAATATCTCCGCTCGCTTCAAGAAGTACAACAGCGACAAGCAGAGCAGTATCATGGTCAATTTGTCTTTCAGAAATGTGGTCAATGCCATCTCTAATGTCATTTTGTATGAACCATCGACGGGTACCCAAGCCTATCGACGTACCAATGTGAACGGAAACTGGAATGCCAGCGCGCAATTCTCCAACAGCACGCCGTTCCGCAAACATCGTAGTTTCTTGTTTTCCAGCAATATGAAAGCAAGTTACAGCAATGATGTCTCTTACGAGGGGGATGACTTGAGTAGCAAGGAGTACACGAAACGAAAGACCCACATGTTGGATTTGTACGGCAAGTATCAGTTGGGCTACAATCATGATAAGTTTGATACCCATGTCTATGTGGTGGGCATGTATCAGAAGAGTGAGACACCGACCGAGGAGTTGGAGGCGGGTCTCGATCTCAATGTGAACCTTCCATGGAACATGGTTCTCTCCACGAATCTGAACTATCACCATTATTGGGGCTATAGTGACTCTTTTGATGAGGATGCCATCCTTTGGAATGCCTCTTTGACAAAGAACTTCTTGAAGAATAATGCAGGTGCTTTCCGCTTCAAGGTCTTCGACATATTGGGCCAACAAAGCAATTTGAACCGACGAGTTTCAGAGTCTTCCGTTGTGGAGAGCGTGTACAATACGTTAGGAACCTACTTCCTATTCCAATTTACATACAAATTCAATACACTTGGTTCGAAGGCCTCCAAGGAGGAGAATATGGGTGAAGGACCTCGTCCGGGCGGAGAATTTGCGCCTCGTGGCGGTGAGAGAATGAATGGTGGCACGCCTGGTGGATATGGCGCTCCCGGTGGCGGCTTTGGTGGCCCAGAGGGTGGACGAGGCTTTGGCGGCGGTAGGTAATTGCTATTTCGATAAGAAATCGTATTTTCGCGTAAAACGAGAGGCTTATGTACACAAGAGAAGAGGTAAAGGAGTTGAAGAGAAACTTTTGGACAGGGTTTGATGCATTTTGCGAGAACCTTCCTCGTTTCAAATATAAGAAGCGCAAATGGATCTTGTATAATACGAAGTTGAAAGGTGTGGAGATGAAATTTGATGCGGCGCGAGATGGTGCCTATGTCATTTTTGAGTTGAACCACCCCCAGCAGCGTAAGCGTCTTGCCATGTATGAGACGATGAAGAAATACAAGGTCGTCGTTGATGAATACTTTGCGGATGCGGAGTGGCAGGAGCAGTTCCAGAAGCCTTGTGGTACAATGGTTTCTCGCATTTATAAGCATCTTGGAGGACTTGATATCCACCGCCAGGAGCAGTGGCCCGAGTTTTATCCCTTCCTTTCGCGAGAGATGTGTCATTGCGAACGCATGTTCAAAGAGATGAAGGAGTTACTCCAAGATGATGCGGAGCAAAATGATTGAGCGGATGGAGAATAAAGATTGGAAAGGAAAGACGGGCGGAGGATGGTTCGGGCAGAACTTCTTGCTGCTGGTGTTGAGCAAGGTGCGGGTGGTATGGCTCTATCCTGTGCTCTATCTTGTTATTCCTTTCTACCTCATCTTCGCGAAAAAGGGCCGAAACGCCATCTATAGCTATTTTAGGGAGCGTCACCATTACGCTAAATGGAAAGCGTTCCTATCCACGTGCCGCAACCACATCCTTTTCGGTGAGGTGGTGTTGGATAAGTTCGCCATTTTGGCGGGAAACGCGGCTCAATTCAAGGTGGAGATGCAGGGGGATGACGTCATCCACGATTTACTTTGTGGTGAGAGCGGCTTTATCATCGCCAGTGCCCATTTCGGCAATTTGGAGATGGCGGGACTCTCTATCCATCAGGACAAGAAACGAATCAACGGTATCATATTCGGTGGTGAACGGAAGGGTTTTCAGAACCAGCGAAATTCAGCCTTCGGGAAGATGAACATCAACCTGATCCCTGTGACGGAGGATATGTCCCATCTCTTTACCATTAAAAACGCTTTGGACAATGGTGAGGTGGTAACGATTCCTTGCGACCGATTTTTGGGAGGAAATAAAAAGGTAACGCTTGATTTCTTGGGAAGCGAGGCTGATTTCCCAGTGGGAACATTTCGTTTGGCGGCGCAACTGAATGTGCCGGTAGCGGCCCTTTTCATTGTGAAAATCAGCCATTCTCGATATTATGGCTATGCGAAATTGTTGCGTCCATCCGCCGAGGCAACCAATTCCGTTCAACAAGCGGAGCATCTGACCAGACAATTCGCCGGCGAGTTGGAGGAGATGGTGAAACAATATCCGCTTCAATGGTTCAATTTCTATCCATTCTGGAAGTGATGATGGCCAAGTGTGAGTGAAAACAGATTGATAAGTTTAGAAAAAAAACAATACGATTATGGAATTGCAATCTCCACAGAAAGAGATGTATAGTAAGGACCGATTCTCTGCTTTGCAAGCGCAACGCTTGGCGCAGGAGATCGCTGCGGGTCCTGTTGTGTTTCAAGTGTCTCGCTTGATGGTTAAGTTCGGAATCTTCCAAATGTTGGATGATAACAAAAATGGATTGACCTTGGAAGAGGTGGCGGAAAAGGCCCATCTTTCTCGTTATGGCGCTCAATGCCTTTTGGAGTCCTCTTTGACCATAGGAACCATATTGTTGAGGGATGGTAAATTCTTCTTGGCGAAACCAGGATGGTTTTTGATTCACGACGATATGGCACGTGTGAACATGGATTTCAACCACGATGTTAATTATTTGGGACTATTCAATTTGGAGGAGGCCATTTTGAATGGCAAGCCTGAGGGATTGAAGGTCTTTGGTGAGTGGCCAACCATCTATGAAGGTCTCTCTCAATTGCCTGAACAAGTTCAAAAGAGCTGGTTCGGTTTCGACCACTACTATTCAGATTGTTCTTTCGACGAGGCGATGAATGTCGTTTTTGACGGCAAGCGCAGAAGTTTGTTGGATGTAGGTGGCAATACAGGTCGTTTCGCCATGAAGTGTGTGACACGTAATGCGGAGGCGGAGGTGACCATCATGGATCTTCCACAGCAATTGGCGATGATGCGCGAGCAGACAAAGGGTAAACCAGGTGCAGACCGTATTCACGGACATGGTGCCAATTTGCTCGATGAAAAGGTGCCATTCCCAACTGGATTTGATGCGATTTGGATGAGCCAATTCTTGGATTGTTTCAGCGAGGAAGAGGTGATCAGTATCTTGACCCGTGCCGCTAAATCCATGCAAGCGGAGAGTCGTCTATTCATCATGGAGACTTTCTGGGATAGACAGCGCTTTGAAACGGCATCCTATTGCTTGGCGCAAATCAGTATCTATTTTACTGCCATGGCGAATGGAAACAGTAAGATGTACTACTCTAATGATATGATCCGTTGCATCAATGCGGCAGGATTGGAGGTGGAGACCATCCATGATGGATTGGGTCAAGGCCATAGTCTTGTTGTATGTAAATTAGCGTCGAAATGCAACCGTTAAACGCTTCCGAGTTTTTGCCGCAGCAGCCGCCATTCCTTTTAGTGGATCGGATGTTGGCGTGTGAGCAGCATCTTTGCCAGACAGATTTTGTGGTGCGCGAAGGTCATCCACTGGTCAAGAACGGAAAGTTGCTGGAGGCGGGTGTGTTGGAAAACATCGCGCAGAGTTGCGCTACCCATATTGGGTATCTCTCCCGACATGTACCTATCCGAATTGGCGTGGTGGCGTCGGTGAAGAATCTCAAGATCTACAAGTTGCCGCCTGTAGGATCGGTGGTGGAGACCCTAGTGGAGGAGCAGGGAGATCCTGTGTTTTCCATCTCCATCTATTTATCCAAGGTGATGGTTGGTGGCGAGTTGGTGGCAGAGGGTGAGATGCGTGTGGTTTTGACGGAAAAATCGTTGTAGCGCTTGTCGACAATCCCTTTGAAAAGAAATTACTATATATGATCTATAAATTAAGCGATAATATTTTCTCCCCTTTGGGTAACACTTCTGAGGAGAACTATGCGAATGTCAAGAACGGATTAAAAGGAGGCTCTCTTCGCACTGGTGTGTTTGGGTTGCCGGAGCCCTTTTTCGGTTCGCTGTTCGATTGGAATCATGTGGCATCGTGTGTGGCCCAGGAGTTGAAGCCTTGTGAGCGGCTTACCCGCTTTGAGCAGGTGATGCTCCTCTCCGCCCAACGTGCGGTAAAGGCGGCGGCGATCGATCCGAAGAGGGAGGATGTCGTGTTTGTTCTCTCCACCACGAAGGGAAATGTCTCTTTGTTGGAGGATTGTGACGGATTTGAGAAAAAGCGTGCGGAATTATGGTCGTCGGCGCAGATCTTGGGAAAGTATTTTGGCAATCCCAATGAGGTTGTGGTTGTGAGCAACGCCTGTATTTCGGGCGTGGCTGCTCAGTTGTTGGCCTTCGATCTGATGCGTACCAAGGGTTATCGTCACGCGGTCGTGGTGGGTGCCGATATCTTGTGCAGGTTTGTCGTTTCGGGATTCCAGTCATTCAAGGCGCTATCGCCTGAATTGTGCAAACCTTTCGATGAGAACAGAGTCGGTCTGAACTTGGGAGAGGCGGCTGCGACCATCGTTTTTGAGCAGGTGGCGGATGATACGGTTTTGCCAAAAGATACCATCGTCTGGCGAGGCGGGGGCAACCGTAACGATGCGAACCATATCTCTGGACCTTCCCGAACGGGTGAGGGGCTTTTCAATGCCACAACCTTAGCGATGCGAGACATCGATCCTAGTCAGATCTCCTTTATCTGCGCGCATGGTACCGCTACCAGATACAATGATGATATGGAGTCTTGGGCGATTAGTCGCGCGGGATTGTGCGAGGTGCCGACTTTCAGTCTGAAGGGATATTATGGTCACACTTTGGGTGCGGCAGGTTTGTTGGAGTGTATCCTCTCTATGGCGGCGATCCAAGATCGTCGCATCTTGCCTACGGCAGGCCACGAAACCTACGGGGTGGTGCAACCGATGACGGTTTGCGACCAGTTGACGCAAAGCGATAAGCGCTGTTTCCTCAAACTGATTTCCGGATTCGGAGGCAGTAACGCGGCGATAGCCTACGAGCGGGTGTAGAAATTTCATTTGAGAAAAATAGAAAGGGACGCTTCAATCAGAAGCGTCCCTTTCTCGTATGGGTTGAGTCAACTACGATTACTTTACCTCAAGGTTGAAAGAGATTGTGTACTCGTTATTTACAGTACCCGTGATGACCGCATTTCCTGCCGCAAGCGTCTTTACAGTCATTTGGACCTTGTTGTTATCGGTCTCATCCTCGTAGTCTGCGGAGATGGTAGCGATTGTCTCATCGGAGCTTGTCCAAACGATTTGTCTGAGGACTGTGCTGTCGTAGAATGACAACTCATTACCTTCGCTGTCTTGAAGACGGAAGGTGAATTGCTTCTTTCTGATGTTGAATGAGAAGGTGTCGCCATTCTTCAAGTTGTTCTCGAAAGAGGTAGATGCGAAAGTAGTGCCATCAAAGAAGTTCATCACCATCTCAACACCCTTGTTGTCGGGGTCTGTACCATTCTCTTTCCAGATAGTATTGAATTGTGCGGTGGTGAGTTGAAGCTTCAAGACGTTGCTTTGGTTACCGCAGAAAATAACGTTGAGGTTAGCGTTGTTTCTGATATCCAAAGTGTCCAAGTTGTTCTTGTAACACATGATAGAGGTCAACGCGGTGTTTTGGCTGATGTCAAGCTTAGAGATCTTGTTGTTGTCGCAAGCGAGTTCTCTCAACTTTGTCAAAGGCTTCACGTCGATTTCAGTCAATTGGTTGTCGCTGACAGTCAACTCCTCCAAGTTAGTGAAGTAGTTAAGACCTGCCAAAGAGGCGATCTTCTTACCTGACAAATCCAATACTTTTGCGTTCAACGCCTCCTTAGGGTCGATACCGTCATCGCCGTTGGTGTTGATGTTAGGGTCTGCGACCAATGCCTTCAAGAAGTTAGCGTCCGCGATTTCGATGTTCTCGATGACCTTCACAGCGCAAGAGTCCTTCTTGTTTCCGCCCAATGAAATGGCGTAAATGTAGGCGGTACCCTTTCCTAGACCAATTACTGTACCTGTGCTGTTGACTGTGACTACAGCGTTATCTCCGCTCTTCCACTCGATATCCAAAGTGTCTGCGTTGGCAGGGAGGATAGTGGCGGATAGAACAAAGTTCTCGCCCTTGAAAATAGTGGTGTCGTGCAAATTCAAAGTGACGCTCTCCACTGGGATTTTTGGCTTCGGGTCAGCCGCATTCTTGTCGTCGTCGTGCTTACAAGAGACGAACATGGTAGGCAATGCCAAAGTGGCTGCCATCGCCATTCTAAATACTTTTTTTGTGTTCATTTATATGTTAATTTAATTATTAATGATTTCGTAAACCTAATTGTATGCCAATCATATACGCAAATTCATTTAAGAAGAACCACTCCTCTTGCTACAAAGAGAAAAAACTATTCCCTTAATAAAAGGCAAAGATAATATCTTTTATAGAAATCTTTATATGCTGAACAAGTTAATGTTTGCAAAAATCTAAAAATAGGGGAGATGTGTGGGGGAAAAGATGAGAAAAAGCCTCCCAATTAAGTTTTTTTTATATATTTGCGGAGATATAGTGTATTACCATTATTACAACTGTGCTGGGAAAACAACACGTTGTGAAATTAGATTTTATAAGATTGACCATGAATAAATTCGTTAGAATTTTTTTAGGAGTATGTATGTCGTGCGTATGCTTTGTGTCTCATGTACAAGGTCAAGGCCAGAACATACCATATGATCCGTCTGTGTTTATCAAGGTAGATATTAATTCCGGAAATCCTGCATTCCCTTATCCTCAGTTCAAGGAGTATAAGGTGGGTAAAACTTTGGCTAAATACAACGCTGAAGGTGTTACTCATGCGGATATGGAAAAGACAGGTCGTGAGGCATATGAAATTATGTCCCACAGATGTAGATATTCCAAGACTTCCCAGGGAGGTGTGAAGTATATCAGTTTCAACGATCCGACTGTGCCAGCGTCAACACATGCGCCACACTGTTCGGAGGGTGACGGTTATATGCTTTTGATGTCCGCTATTTTTGCGGATCAACCTACCTTCAATGGCCTTTGGATGTGGATCCATGACTATAAAATCCCTAAAGTGGAAAGATATTTTAATGGTGAAACATTCCTTCCTAATTATGAGTTTAGTCCAGGTTTGCCTTTGTGTTATACCGATGAGACAAAGATTGATCCCAACGAGGGATCCGCTACCGACGGTGATGATGATATCGCGTTGGCCGTTCTAATCGCCTACAAACAATGGGGTGAATGGATGATGCAGGATGGAAAGCCCGTTTTGGATAGTAAGGGTAATCCTATTTCATACAAAAAGATTGCCCAGGATTTCTTGGCGGCATACGTCGACACATTCATGATTACCTCCGTAAATGGAGATGGATCTATTTACAAAGGAGGCCATACCAGTGGCGATATTGGTATCGATGGATATGTACATGGTGGTAACAAGGGTGGAGATATGACTCAGTGGCGTCAAACACAGAAGGATTATCCTTTTGTCACACCCAATTGTAATTTGAGTACACCAGATGCCTATGCGGATTATATCGCTCCAGCGTATTACAATGAGTTCGCTAAATTCTTGGAAGAGGAGGGCGAAGGAACCGAATGGCAAATCAATCAGTATAAGAGAGGCGAGGCTTCGTCGGATTGGTTGATTGGTCAGGCGTATAAAAAGGGAATGATCGCGTCGGCCGGTAAATTTTCGTTCGAATATGGTGATGACGCGAATGTGTCCTTTACTCAGTTCAGTGAGGGTGAGGATTTCCGTTTTGTCTTGCGTACCCTTATAAATTATATGTGGCATGGTAATCCTGAGACCACATGGGATCCAGTCGCCCATCAACCCAAGGCTGGTGGCAACACATTCGAGAAGGATATGGCAGACCGCATGGCGGAGTTTTTGAAGGAACCATGGTCAGGTTATGGCAATAAAGCGCCTGGCGATCTTCACGGACAATGTGTACAGATGGGTGCGGCCCCCGATCCTGGTCAGCCATATTGGAAAGGTGTTTGTAATATCATGCAATCATATAATGCGGACAAAACCCCTATGGGTTCAGGCGCATCTCCCGCTCCCTATACATTAGGTGCAAGTGCTGCGGCCGCAGTTTGTTCGGGCGATTTGGAATTGGTTGCCGATATGTATCGTCAATCTGAGATCACCTGGGATGGTACCAACAAAGCATGTACCTGGGATTCAGAGGAGCGTTACCTTGGAAACACGCCGGAATATTTCCATGGATTCTATCGTTGTTGGGGACTTTTGACCCATTCAGGAAACCTTCATGCTCCACAGGATATGAAGAGAGAGGCCAACGTGAAGGTCTATATGTCTGTGGATAAAACCTATGCGTACGTTGACGATTTGCTTGAGTACAATGTTCAGTTCCGTAACTATGGTTCCGCTGACGCGAAGGATGTGAAGATTGTCACGGAGTTGGATCCTAACTACGAAGTAGTTTCCATTAAAAGAGGAAAAGGAAGCGTTGAGGGTGGAAAAATCACATGGAACGTCGGCGAAATCCCAGGCTTTAAAACAGGAGGTCTTGATGCGACGATAGATTCTGTGACGTTCATCGTTGCGGTGAAAGATACGCTTAACCCTCGTATCTGTTTGACCAGTACAGTCAGTGGATCGAATTTCGAGGATTGGACCAGCAATGAATACCCCAACCATGCGACCTATACAATGGAGCGAAACTGTGTGGACATTGTACCAAACAGAACACTTCAGATGACAAAGAAGGCCTCTAGAAAGATCTTGAACCCAAATGATGCAGTGACTTTCACTGTTTCGTTTGAAAATAAATCTTTGGGAGAAGCCTCTTGGTTGAATGGTGGACGTAATCATGTTCGTTTGTCGTATGCGAACTATATTTCTGGGACAGAGATGTTCCAGGGTTATCGTTTCTGGAATGATGCTTACGAGGCATATATTAATCCAGGCAATTATAGAGTCTCTTATTTCATGTATGATGCGGCTGCGATGGGACTGGCTTCCGCAAATAATCCGACAGGTTGGGATTTTACATTGAACAATGCTAACGATTGTTACAAGTATTTGTTGAATCATACGCCAGATACAATCTCGTTCCATTATCAACGTGTTCCTTCCGGAGAAGATGAGCATGGAAAATGGAACCAGCGTTTGATGGTGCAATTTGCGGATTTCACGATGGCACCATCTTCTTATACCTTCAATAAGATTGCGGAACGACCAGAAAATCCGAATGCGGTGCCTGGCGCCAACAACTTCTACTCTTTGCATAAGGGTGTTGGAGGTCCTACTTTCATTAGAACTCAATTGAGGAGTAATCCACATCTTGCCATGGCCGGAAAGGTGAAAGATGATTGGTCTTATGAGAAACTTGAAACAAAGGAACGTCCAATGGATATGCAGACCTCCGCATTATATTTGTTGACTCCATGTTATGCGGATGTCAATAATCTGGGTTATGAGGTGGATGTTCATGCGAGAAATGTCTGCTATACGGGCGATATTGATATGACCACTTACGACCGTATGTTGGTGGAGGAATTTGATGGATACACTTGGCGAAGAATTCTTGGTCGTGCGCCTCTTCCAGGCCGTGAGTGCATGAATGTGACGATTATTGACACCATTCCGTATGAACTTGAATTCCACCACTGGGTTGATAGTACCGCTTTGAAAAACGATAAGGGAGAGAAGATACAGGCTACCTATACACCTGCACCCGCAGGAACGAAGGCTTTCAGTGGCATTATTAAGTGGACTGCGCCAAGCATGCTTGTCGGTGAGAAGGATAAGTTGGTATACGTTTGTGTGGCGAGGGATATGGGTTGCCCGGACATCGATGATGTTTATTACTCCAATGTCGCATGGATCTCTTCTGATACCGATTCTCCGGATTCTTCTCGCGTGGATTTGATGACCACTTGTGCGGAAATTCCTCCTGTTGGAGATGAGCAGGAATCGTTGTTTAAGCGCGCTAGCAAGAAAGCTGCCCAACAAGGTGAGACAGTGGATTATACTGTTAAGTATATTAATAATACGGGTACTCATGTTGAGGCGGATTGTAAATCGACCAAGGGATGGAAGGCTCTAGGTAACAGTACGCTGCCATCTATTGATGGAGGATATCTGTTGCTGAATACGGAGGGTTCCCATTTGTTTGCGCCAGAGTATTCTTATGGTAACAATGGAGATGTTTATTTCCAATTGGATCGTTGTACCAATGCCATTGAGAATACATGGGTAGTCTTGAGATGGACAGGTGGTACTCCAGGAAGTGCGGATTTCAAGGGCGCTGCCGTGAAAGTTACCCCTCATGCCTCTTTGCCTAATACATTTAAATGTGAGGTTTACGACAATGGCAAGTGTATCGCGAAGGAGGGAGAGGGAGAAGATTTAATCATCTATCCTGGAGATGGCGCCAATCCGGAATTCAAGTTCTCGATTATTGACAATCATTTGTATATGTATATCAATAATGCGGAAGAAGAGTGGGTAGATGTGATGAAGGATTGGAAAGATTTGGCCGCAAAAGGTCCTGGATATTTTGGAATGTATGTGAAGGGTAAGACCAATTCGGCACCTCATTTGACTGAGTTTATCACGGATCTTGATTATGCGTTCAATGTTACCTTGAGTGACCAACTTCCAGAGGAATTGGGCAATTTGACTGCTATTTCTGATAACGGAAAATGGGATGAAACCCCAAATTATATCTCATGGCCAATGGTTGCGACGACCGTAGAGACTGCCATACCTCCTATGGATTCGGTAGTTCGTACCTATACTGCTGAAGTGGTTGCTTGTGTCGACAAATATATTACAAATATGGGTATCGCTACGGTATATGGCTTAGATTCCATGAAGGTTCTCAACACCATTGAATGTGGTTCCAGCTGTAACTTAGAGTCCGTAGATCTCCTTCTTGAAGACACACAGATCTGCGAAGGCGATTCCGCCCTTTTGGAGGTGGTTGCCAAGGAGTCTGGCTCTTACTACTATACTTACTATCTGAATGGTGAGATCTATAAGAAGAATCAGACCAAGGCGAAGTTGTACCTTACCGAGCCTGGCGAGTATTATGTGGTGGTGACCGGCGTTTCTGATGAGACTTGTACGCTAAAGAGCGACAAGGTGACATTGAAGGTGAATAAACGTCCGGTGTCCGCTGACTTTGACGCGGGTGTTTTATGTCAAGGTACGTTGGCCGCCAATAACAAGAAGTACGGAGAGGCGAGCAAGGCCGTAAACTATGGCATTTCGTTAGGCTATTCGATCGAGTGGTACGATGCCGAGGGTGAGATCCTTTCGGATATCACTACTTTGCCAAATCCTGATGATGCGGAGGCTGGCGAGTATAAGTATGTATATCGTTATAAGAGCGAAGAGGGTTGTTACAGCGACTCCGCTACATTCACCTTCACCAAGGCTGACACCGCGGTGATCAAGTTGTCCGACTTGACCATTTGTGCTGGACAATCCGCTACCTTGACCGTTGAGGAGAACGACACTTACACATATTTGTGGAGTGACGGTTCTACCCAAAATGAGTTGGTGACTGATAAGGCTGGCAATTACTCCGTGGAGGTGACTACTGCGGAGGGATGCGTCGCCAATGCTCGAGCAACCGTTACCGTGGCTGATGAACTCGTGGTGGATTTGGGTCAGGATACGACTATTTGTAGCGCCAACCTACCGCTTGTATTGGATGCCACTACCAACTACGATACGTATGAATGGAACGATGGTTCCAGCGAGTCCACCCTTGAGGTGACCGAAAGCGGCGAATATGAGGTGAAGGTGACACAGGGTACCTGCGAGGGCTCTGGCAAAATCAATGTAGTCGTCTCTCCAACGCCTGTTCTGAATGGTACATTCAAGGTAAGCTATTTGGTCAGCGATACCACTTCGGCCGGCGTCTTCGATAAGTCGCTTACGGAATATGATAAGAATGTCTTAGAGAAGGAGAGTGGTTTGACCTATACTTGGTACGATGAAAAGATGAAGGAACTCTCTTCCGAGCCTATTCCTGCGATTCCATCAGAGGGCAATGCGGAATATATCTACTATGTAAAGGCTGTGAACGACGATGGTTGCGAAAGCGAGTTACAAGAGATTAAGGTAATGGTGATCAGCTCACCAATGCCATCGGCCGAGGATGTGAACTATTGCGTGAATGACGATGCAGAACCTTTAACGGCTACCGCTACTGATAACGAATCCGCTACCACTTGGACATTGACTTGGTATGACGCGGAGGGCAACAAGTTGGCAGATGCTCCTAAGCCATCCACCGTTGAGGCAGGTAAGACGGTTTACTATGTTTCTCAAACCGATCAGGATGGTGTAGAGGGCGCGAAGAAGTCGGTGACCGTAACGGTATACGCCCTTCCTGAGTTGAAGCCAATTATGCCATTAAAGAGAAGTTGCGACGAACCTATATTACTCAATTCTCTCTTTGAGGAGCAAACCGGTGTGGAGAAGTTCTATTTCACCTTCTTCGACCCGAATGGTGAGGATATGACAGCTCAAGTAAACTGTATTGATTGCGAGGAGGATGTGTATGCCCCTACCAGCGGTACTTATCGTGCGTTGGCTTCATATCGCCCAGTTTCTGGATTGAGTTGTTCTTCTGAGAAGAGTTCGATTGAGATCGTCATTGATAAGATTGAGGATTTAACGATCAGTGGATCTCCATCTATTTGTCCTTACGAGGAGATTGTCTTGACTGCTTCCGCTACGAGCGAGGGATCCGAGTTGAAGTATCTGTGGCGTGGCGATGCTTCCAGCAACGAGGCGGAGGTTAGCATGACCGACAGGGATGGAACTTATGGTAAGGTTTATTCCTTCTCTTTGAATGTCAGTGCAGGCGCTTGTGAGGTGGATACTGTGATGAATGTGACTGTTGGTAGAGGACAGTTGACCGGAGCGATTCTTGCTAACGGCGAGAAGACAAAAGATTATCTCTCTTGTGGTAATGAGTCTGTGAAATTGTCCACTACGCACGAGGGAACCGATTTTGTTTGGAAGAACTACGACGGAGAATTGATCGGAGAGGGCAAGTCTGTGGAGGTAAACCCAGAGGCCACTACGACCTATATCGTTTCATTCACCAATAAGTGTGAAACTTCCGATACCATCGAGGTGAAGATTATGCCAATTACGGTGGAACCTGAGTTCCAGTTGTTGAATGTCGAGATTTGTGAGGGTGAGTCAGCCAGCGCGAAACTCAAATTGAAAGGCTATGATCCAACGATGGCGGGATCTTACATCAAGTGGTATAAGGATGGGGAGCAAATGAGCGACTTTGATAATAAAACTGAGTTGACCATCCTTTCCGCAACCCTCGCTGATGCAGGTGAATATACCTTTGAAGTAAGCAATGGCCTATGTTTGGCGGAGAATTTGGGTGATGTCACTTCCGCTACGTTAGTTGTGAAACAATATGTTTCCTTCTCACAAACAGAGAGTGTGGTGGCGTTGAGAGGTGATGACGTTGATTTATCGCTCAACCAATTGAAACCTGCGGATGCTACTGTTACTTGGAAGGGTGCTGCCCATACGGGAGAAGGAAATCCTTATACGTTGTCCTCTATTACGGCTGATGAGTTGTTTAAGGTTCATGTTGAGGCAGATAACTATTGCGCCCGCGATACCCAATTACAGGTGTTGGTGGATGCCAAGGTGGTTGTTTCCGCCGCTACTTCCACATCAGTGATTTGTTTGGGGGATGAGGCGGTCGTTGTTGCCGACACGACTGGCACAGGCAAGTTGCTTCATCCATCCAATTATAAGATCACATGGTACGCATGTGATGCCTCAGGTGACTGTAAAGCGCTCTCCGCCTCAGGTTTGACCTTGAAGGATAAGGCGGCGAACACTGCATCATACTATGTCGAGGTGACTTATGGTGATCAGGAGGTTCAAAGCGAAAAGATTCCGGTCTCTGTGATCTTGCCACCTACCTACACCACCACAACGGGTGCGGTATCTTGTTCTGGCGAAGAGGTGGAGATTACCATCGAAGTGAAGGAAATTACCGATTATGAGATCGCTTGGGCGAACGGAGAGAAGGGTGCCTCTATCCAGGTATCTCCTGCGAATACGACCACTTACTCCTTTACCATCACACAACAAGGCATCTGCCCTGTGACTGATAAGGTAGAGGTGAGGGTGAAGGAACAGCCTGCTATTACGCTTGCCGCCAATACGACGGTATGTAGTGGCGATGGCGTAGAGTTCAAACCGGAAGTGACGGGTGATGATATCATCTCTTATCAATGGAAAGATCCTAATGGCAATGTTGTCGCCAGAACGAAGAATTTGAGTCTCCAAACCGCTGTTGCAGGTTCTTATACATTGACCGTCGCATCAGAGTCTTGTGGAGAGGCCACTGCGTCGCAAGAGGTGACGGTGAGATCGCTTCCTGAGGTGACAGTAGATTCTGTCAATATCTCTACCCGCACAATCGTCTCTGCCGAGGCGGTGGAATACCGTGTGGATAAGGGAGAGTGGAGTACAGAGGATACTTATGAGGGACTTGTCTATGACCTTCCTCATACCGCCTTCGCGCGTGATGAATATGGTTGTGTGGGCATGACGGTCTTTGTGGTCGCGTCTCCTCCGATCGCTATTCCAGAGTATTTCACCCCAGATGGATCTGGCCAACACGATACTTGGGATGTCTCTACGATCTTGGATTCTTATCCAAATTCTAAGGTGACTATCTACGACCGTTATGGTAAAGTGGTGGCAGAGTTAGAAGGAGATACGTCTGAATGGGATGGTACCTACAACGGTAACCCATTGCCATCTACCGACTATTGGTACATCATCTATGTGCCTGAAATCGATAGAGTATTCAAGGGCCACTTTACCTTGATTCGTACAAAATAGTGGTACTTTATAAAGGCGGGTGCATCATCAGTTTGATGCACCCGCTTTTTTATGCGTCTCTTGTTGCATATTTTACTATTTTTGTCCTATTATCTGAATCATGATAAAACGTAGTTTTATGTTCTTAAAGAAATCCTTTTTTATTGGTTTGGTTTTTCCTCTCCTTTTCATCTCTTGCAGCAAGGAGAAGATTGTTTCGGAGACGATCAATTTGGCTGTTTCCTCCCTCAATGCCTACTATCCACATGCTGTTGATGAAACCACTGTTTTGGATAGTATGGTCTGTCACATGGATACGAAGGATGTGACGATTAATATCTCGTATAATTACCCAGACTCCTTGAGAGAGCTGGCCGTGGAGGATATCAATGACATTGATGCTCCATTGGCGTCACGTCTATTCGTTGCGGAGTTTAGAGAAGATGAGACCTTGCGAAAGTTCTTGGATATGATGGCGGGTAATGATTATAAATTGAAACTGTCTTATTACGCTAATAACACGCATATCCGAACCATTGAGATCACGAAAGAGATTTATGCGAATGATGAGAGAGTGGATCAGGTCATAGAGAAGGACTTTGAATGGATGCGCCAGGACATTGCTGATTTGAAGGGAAAGTTGCCGTACGAGATAGATGATATCACAGTATTGACTGATGTCCGGGTGGATGAGAGTTCACACACTTTGTCCTACATATATGAGGTGGATGCTACCCAGGATGATTTTGATGAGGATGGAATTGAATCCGTTTACGAGAATAATTTCGAATCGATACAGGAGAATCTGTTTGTCTATAAACGCAACCATTTCAACTTCGATTATATCTATTTGAGCAAGGAGGCTGATACGCTCTTTGCTTTCTACTTCACGCCAGATGACTATCAATAAGCCCTTTCGTTTTTGTTGGTGGCGTGACATGATAAAATAAAGAAGGACGGTTTCTGCCGTCCTTCTTCGTATTTATTTCTAACCTTATTTTTAGTAATAAGTTTCCTCGTCTTATTTGCAAATTATGATCGTTTGGAAATCCTTCGATTTTACAAGGTAACTCTTTACTGGGTAACCTGCCTCTTTCATTTGCGTTGCGATCTCTTGGCTGTTGGTTGATTGGATGGTGATGTTGCCCAACTCCATACCGTTCATGTCATATACGGTCGCTAAGGCCGGGAAGGTGAGATTGTTAGCCAGTGTATTGATGCATCCTGTTTCGTCTACTTTGCCAAACTTTATCCAGTCGAGGTTGGCATAAGGGCCTGTGATTTCCACCTTTAGGATATGTTCCCCCTCGGTTAATTCCGAGGTTTGACCTTTGACGGTGGTGTAGAGGTCGAAATCACCAGTGTTGGTCACCTCAACGTTGCCTGTGATCTCCTTGTTGTCTACATACATTTGGAATCCCGCGCCATCCAATCCACTGGCAACCCTCGCCTCGAAATCGTAGGTTTGCGTTTTCTTCACGTTGATGGTGTACTCCAACCATTCGCCCGCTTGTGTATATCCGATGGCGTAGTTTTCGTCGTTGGCGACAATATCTACGCGGTCATTACGATATGCATTGCCTTGGTTCTCCATGTCGGCATCGTAGTAGGCTCTGTTTTGGCCACCTTCGTCATAATCCTCAAACTCGATTTTCCCGGGGATGGTGTGAGCCACGCCATTGTAAGGCGTTTGTGGAACCAACACAGCATTGCTGGTGAAATACCAATAATCGAAGTCGAATAGCTCCGTGTTGTTGGCACCCTTGAACACGAAAAATAGGTCGTGCACACCGATAGTATTGGATGTTTCGCATTCAATCTCCCTCCATGCGCCATTGGTATTGGTGACATTCAATTTGCCGATTAGTTCTCCATCGATTTTATCCACGTGGATCTCTATTTCAGCGTTGTTTCTACTGTTGACGTTTGCGGTGAAGATATCTCCGCCCATGTCACCGAAATCTACGCAGCGTACTTTGATGTAGTCATTGTTGTGGATTTTAGTGATGTAAACACCGTTGTTGTTCTTTCCTGCCTCTAATCCCCTACTGAAGGCTTTGGTCTCTGCCTCTACACGCTTGAATGGGTCCAAGTTGTGGATGGGTTTCTGTACGCCTAGACTGGTCATTTTTAATTCAGGGATGGTGCCATCTGGATTCCAAGTGAACTCCTCCACTGATGATGAACGGGTGTAACCGCCTCCTCCCGGAAGCCTCTGGTCATGGTAGAAGAAGAAATTACGTCCCTTGAACTCGATGAGACCCGAGTGGTTGGTGAAGGCTAATCCTTGTTGACCCTTATTCATAATGATACCTTTCCACTCCCATGGACCTGTCGGACTATCACTCCAAGAGTAGGAGATGCACTCCGGCACACCGTGAGAGGCGTAGATCATGTAATATTTCTTGCCATGTTTGTGGATCCATGGGCCCTCGGTGTATAGGGATTTTTGACCGTTAGGGGCGAATCCACTGTTCATATTGGTCACTTGTATGGCATTAGCTCCCCCTTTGAAGGAGATCATGTCATCGTTCAGCTTCGCGTAGTACAATTTGGGGTTTCCCCAGTAGAGATAGGCTTGTCCATCATCGTCGATCCAAACGGTAGGATCGATGTAATCCCAGTTTGGTCCAGCCAAGTGGTTGTTGCCCAAAGCGTTTTTAAATGGTCCTTCAGGACGATCGGCCACCGCCACGTTGACGGCACGTCCGCCTCTGGTGGACTCCACGGTCACATAGTAGTAGTATTTGCCGTTACGACGGATGCATTGCGCTGCCCAGTCTCCTGAAACCTTGGCATTTGGAAAATCGTCGTGTGAAAGGATGATGGTACCGCGATCGGTCCAGTTCACCATATCGGTGGATGAAGAGACGCGCCATCCGTTCATGGTGAAGAAATCACCACCTTGGTCGTTACCGGTATAAACGAACACGGTATCGTCAATCACCACGGGCGCAGGGTCTGGTGAATAGTAAGTCTGAATGATTGGGTTGTCTGCCCAAGCAACAAATGCGGATAGCCCCATGGTCAGTGCTGCCATCCATTTTTTCGTCGCGTTTTTCATATCTTTATTAAAGTAAGATTTAAGTTCCCAAAATTTCTATATCGCAAATATAGGGAGTGAGATATGAAAGACCTATAAATATAGTGGCAGATGGTAGGAGAATAGTGTCAGATAGGTAAGTTGGTCTTTTAGTTAGAGGTTGAATTCGTTGGAGATGGGGTAACTTTCTTCGAATTCATCGTGGATTTCATCCCAGTAATCATAATAAATGTTTCCTTTCCTGCATGCTTCGAAGACGAATCCCATTACTTTGAGAATTAAGTGTCTGTTGTCGGGTTGGGTAATGTTGATACCATACTCGCTGTCGCTGATCACTATCTCCGAAAGCGATGTGTTGGATTTGCCCTCTACCGTGATGGCATAGTTGTTGGTGTGGGAAAGGTCGCAGTAACTCATCTTGCTCCCTTTTACGGAGACGAAGCGAATGCCTTCCCATTTGTTGTTGGGGTTGTAAGCGGAGAATACGATGTGCTCAGTTGCTGTCCCTTCAGCGAAAAGAGATGCTTGCTCCTCAACTTTGATTTGGCTTCGGCTGTCGAAATTGAGGGCTGCTCCTGGTTCGATGGTTACGGACGAACTTCCTTGCAGTATAAGCGAGCCTCCTTTGATGTAGTAGGCGATGGGTTGCTTTTTGATGGTGAGGTTCTCGAAGAGGGTAAGGTTGGCGCCATTTACCGTAAGGAAATTCACGCCGTTGTTTTTATATTCGTTGTTGGCCGACAAATCTTGGAAAGATTTTAGTGACGAGAGGATGATCGGACTCTTCGAACAATTGCGGATGACATTGTTGGTAAATGAAGCGAATGTAGGGGCATTTCCCGTGATGCCATGACCCGATGAACCATTGAATTGGCAGTTCTCAATGGATACCTTGCTATTACCAAGGTCCATAATATATCCTTTGGCGCCGCCTCCCATCAAAAGAACATGTTTCATGCAGTTTTCGCCGCGTTTGGATGCGTAGCGGATGGCGTTCCATTGTACTCCCTCTTGCAATCCTTTGAAAAGAATTGGGTTAGCCGCTGTTCCTTCCATGTTGAGCGCTGCGTTGTCGGTCGCATAGATGCCTCCCGTCGTGTCTGTGAAGGCGATGGTGACGCCTGGTTCGATGGTGACGCAAGCGGAGCCTTCGATGCGTAGTTCTCCGTCGATGATGTAGTCAATTTCACTCTCCCCTTTCCTGAGTGTCGTGTTCTCATAGATGGAACCGCGAAGTGTATCGCTGATGAATTGAGCGATGTAGGTATAGTTCTTGATGACCTCCACTGTGCGGGGGTTATCGCTATTGCCGTCGTCCCATCTGGAGAAGTGGTATCCCTTTAGTGCTTCCGCTTGAATGGTGATCTTGGATCCCTCCTCAAAAGTTCCTCCACCCGTTACCGTCCCTTTATGTTCATCTGCGGAGAGGAGTGTGATGGTATATTCTTCTTTCTCTTTTTTACAACTGGTGAAAAGTAGTGTGCCGAGGGTGATTATAAAGATAAATGACTTCAAGAAATTACTCATTATATTCATTTTTTATAAATAGATATACAACACATTCCATTGGATCTCTCCGCAAAGATATGGCATTTCGCAATAAAATCAATAAATAAAAGGAAATAATAGCGTGTTTTTAATGTTTTTATGTTGTTTAACACAACTGTTCGCTTATGTTATGTTGCCGATATGAATTTTTATTACCTTTGCGGGCAATTTGTATTAATTAAGCGATTTTATGATTGAGTATGTGAAGCAATGGATGATAATCCTTGCGGTATGTGTTTCCTCTAAAAGTGTTTTTGCGGAAGAGAGCATCCCAGTGTGTGTGCATGAGTTTCATTCTGATACTGTATCTGTGCCTACTTGTGTGGAAGAGGGCAGTGTGAAATTTTTCTGCGCTTTGAATGACGATAGTGTTTATTATGAGGTTTTACCGGTAATAGACCACCTGTTGGAGCGGGATAGTGTGGCGGCTACCTGTCGTGCTGAGGGTTTCTATAGTGACAGTTGTACCATTTGTCATCAAGTAATTAGCAGTGTTACTTTGCCGCAATTGAGTCATGTCGCACAGGTCGATACGATGCTGTTCCCGACGTGTGAAATGGCGGGCAATGTTGTTGTGAGATGTAGCTTATGCCAAGACACGCTTGAAACGGAAATATTACCGATGCTAACCCACGTTTTGGAGCGAGACAGCGTGGCGGCGACCTGCCATGCTGAGGGTCTCTATAGTGACAGTTGTACCATCTGTCATCAAGTAATTAGCAGTGTTACTTTGCCTCAACTGAGTCATGTCGCACAGGTTGATACGATGCTGTTCCCGACGTGTGAAATGGCGGGCAATGTTGTTGTGAGATGTAGCTTATGCCTAGACACGCTCGAAACGGAAATATTACCGATGTTATCCCATGTTTTGGAGCGGGACAGCGTGGCGGCGACCTGCTATGCCGAGGGTCTCTATAGCGACAGCTGTACCGTTTGTCATCAGGTGATCAGTAGTATTGCGTTACCTCAACTGAGTCACGTCTTACAATCTGATACATTCTCTATTTCTACGTGTATCACGGAGGGAATTGTCCACTCTATTTGTGCCGTATGCCACGACACGATTTTTACGGAATATCTTCCGATGCTAGGTCATGATTGGGCACGGGATAGCGTGGCGGCGACTTGCCAGACCGAAGGTCACTATATTGAGTATTGCAATCGTTGTGGCATGGGAGCGACACTTGCCATTTATCCAGTTTTGGAACACGATTATGTTGTGACTACAACTCCGGCTTCCTGTTTAGAAGATGGCATTACTTTGCAAGTATGCTCTTATTGCCATGATACCGTCCAAATGGTGGAACCGGCAATAGGACACTCGTTCCAATTTCAATACATAGAACCGACTTGTCAGCATCTTGGTTATGATTTGTATGTTTGTGAATACTGTCATAAGAGTGATACACTTGGTGTATACGAAATGACAGGACACAACCTCGAATGGGAGATGGCGGTTTATCCGACATGTACCGAGGAGGGTTTGTATGTTGGAACGTGTGTGGTGTGTGGCCAAAAGGATGAGATAGCTTATCCAACTTCTGGTCATATGTATATTTGTGAGATGAAGAGTCCTCCGACATGTACAGAAGATGGCTTAGATGTTTGTACATGCGCGACGTGTGGTCATAGAGAGGAGAATGTCTATCCCGCGCAAGGGCACTGGTATATGCAGTCGGATTACGTCTCTCCTTCCTGTACGAAAGATGGTTATGAAGCGTATGAATGTTGGAATTGTGGATATTCCTACAAAAAAATAATTTCGGCCAGTGGGCATTTCTATGATAGTTTGGCTGTGGATCCGACGCCTATAGAGCAGGGATATTCATTGCATACATGTTCTCGATGCGGAGATTCCTACAAGGATCGATTTGTGGATAAATTGGATGCGAAAGATTATTATACCTCTTTGAAGATCAGTGAGCTTATGCCTTGCAATATCTCGACCATCATGAATCATTCGGATTATAATTTTACTGGATATTTAGAGTTGCATAATGGATCCAAACGAGCGGTTAACCTAAGGGGATGTATCCTTAGCCACTATAAAAAAACATCTAAAGGCCAATATAGCCTTAAATGGACTAGCGGATTAGACGAGATAGTGACATCTGGTTATCATATCCTATGGATGGGTAATGGAAATAGCTCGGGGGAGATTCCATATAAGTTGGATGCGGATGGCGGTTATCTCACTTTGTATGCGGGGAATTTGTTAATCGATTCTATAGCGTACGGTGCTATGGAGCCTCATGTGGCTTATGGTAGGGACGGAAGTTCTGAGGGTTACATGATTCCTACTCCATCAGAGAAGAATGGCGCGGTTTATGCAAGTTTAGTCCGCGATCGATGTGCGCAACCTACCTTTAGTGTGAACCCTGGTATTGTGGCTAAGGCTACTCAGTTAAGCTTGTCCAGCGCTACGGCGGGAGCCGCAATTTATTATACGCTAGATGGAACAGAACCCTCTGCTTCCAACGGGTTGCTCTATACGGAACCTATTGACTTGAAGGAGAATGCGAATATACGTGCTGTAGCTTATTTGTCTGGCAAGTTGCCAAGCAAGATCGTGACGGGATCCTATATTTTCATGGATAAGCGCCACGCCTCTTGTGGCGGATTTACCGTTCCGATAGTCTCCATCACAATGGATGATCTTTATTATGGAGATCCATATTATGGAATGTTCGTGGAGGGTAAAAATGGTGTTTCAGGAGAGAAGGATTGTCAGAGAATGAACGCCAACTACAACAGGGATTGGAAACGTCCTATGAATTTCGAGTATTTTGTCGATGGTAAATGTGTGGTATCCCAAGAGGTGGAGGCGGCTATTGAGGGCGGTTGTTCGAGAGGAAAGCCAATAAAGTCATTTTCGATGAAAACGTCGAAGAAAACCGGCGCTAGTCAGTTTGATTACCATTTCTTTGAGTCCAAACCGGACGTGTTCACTAGAACGTTGCACGTGAGAAATGGAGGAACGGCTTATGAGTGTATCCCATACAGAGATGGCCTGATGCAGACTTTCGCACATGGTATGAACATTGATTACCAAGGATATCAACCAGTTGCGTATTACAGAAATGGTAGATACGTTGGTATGATGGCCCTCAATGAACGTACTAATTCGGATTATATTAAGTCCAATCATGGATATGACGAGGAAGATATTGATGTGTTGACGGTTTCTGACCAGTTGGGTATACAGGTATCGAAGGGATCAAAGAGTGCGTATGATGAGCTTGTTAGTTATTTGAATGATAACAGTCCCGCTAATCCAGCCTATTATAAAGGGGCATGTTCAAGAATGGATATGGATGAATACATAGATTATCAAATCTTCCAACAATTTATTGTGAATACCGATTGGCCAGGCAATAATACCAAGATTTGGCGGGCGAAAGATAATGGACTCTTTAGGTGGATCCTTTTTGATACCGATTTCGGATTCGGTTTGTGTGGTTACGACTGGATTAGTAATGAACGTGTGGACATGATTGATTGGTGCAGGGGTGGAGGTTTCTCTTCTTGGGCGAATGAAAAATCTTGGATGACGAACATATTTAAACCCCTCTCTAAAAACAAGGAGTTTGAAAAGAAGTTCACGACTAAATTCCTGATTAATTTATCCGATCGTTTTAGCGCGAAGAATATTGATGCGGTATTTGATAGCATTGTTGGTATCGTTGAGACCGAAGCGTGTGTTGATGGTAGAACATCGTCGGGATACGGATCTGGCGTTGAAGGTATGCGCTCATTCGCGAAGAATAGATCCAAGTATATCTACAAACACCTTACCTCCTACGTGAAGGGAGATTCCACCGTGAATTTCTCTCTCTCTTCCAATGTGGCGGGCGCCATCTTGACGTTGAACGGAGAGAAGTTGCCGACAGCCTACAATGGCAAGTATATCGCGGGATACGACTTCGACTTGGAGGCGTACGCGCCGATGGGATATGTGTTTGAGAGATGGGAGATTTCCGACTCTGCCCACATAAAGATTTCAAATAGCGTCACTCCGGCGAGTGCCTTCTTGCCAGGCTTGCTTTCGGGTAAGGTGAAGCGTTCAATGTCGATCAAGGCGATATTCAAGAAGGGCAACTCATCGCTTCCTACCTTAGCGATCAATGAGCTTTGCGCAAGTAGCAATTCCCAGTCGGGAAATGCGGACGACTATGGTGATTATCCGGATTGGATCGAGTTGTACAACTATGGTGAGAACGACATCAACTTGGCTGGATTTGCGTTGACCAATGCGAAGAGTGGAAAAGTTTCCGATTTGCCGTACAACTCGGATGATTTGGTCATTAAGGCGGGAGAGCACAAACTACTATGGGCGAAGGGCGACAACCGACGCGGATCTAGCTATTTGGACTTCAAGTTGGACAACGATAAGGCCTCTCAGATTTGTTTGTCGTATTTTGACGCGACGGGCGAGGTGGATGTGGACTGCGTCCGATACAAGACCCATGCGGCCAACGAGTCATACGGTAGAATCGTGGACAATGGCGATGATTGGACCATCTTCGGCGTATGCGACGACTCCATCACCTATGCGGCGACACCAATGGCCTCCAACGGTTCGCTTTGTGAGCACTACACCACGCTTGTGACGGAACCGTTGCCACAACAAGAGGGAATGGACCTTTATCCAAATCCGTCGACCGATTATTTGAATTTGGTAACCGAGGAGGAGATCCTCTCTTATACGATCTATGATATGAGTGGAAGGGCGCTTCTTCGTGAGGCGGGTAACGAGAAATCCATTTCTGTGGAGGATTTGAACGCGGGATTCTATATCATTGAGGTGGAAACCGAGAATGAAACCTATCGTTTGAAGTTCTTGAAAGAGTGATCATAAGTGGTTCAAAAGATGAAAGGGCGGTGAAGCGGAACGTTTCACCGCCCTTTTTGGATGGTTGCGTATCCCCTCTAAATCATTATCTTTGCAATTGTTATTTGTCAGAAATGAAAAGCCATGAAAAGATATTTATACACATTTATCATCTCGTTGTTCTCCATTTTCAGCCTTTCCGCAGTCTCCTATCGTTCCGCTGAGACCATCGAGTATATAGAGCGTTACCATAAGACTGCCATCCGAGAGATGTACCTCTACAATATCCCAGCCAGCATCACTTTGGCGCAGGGAATCTTAGAATCGGGTAGCGGACGGAGTGATTTGGCGCTCCGTGCGAACAACCACTTTGGCGTCAAGTGTGGTGGAGATTATAGGGGAAAAACTTATTACAAGGATGATGATAAGCGGAATGAGTGCTTCCGTGTCTATGCCAATGCGGATGAGTCCTTCCGCGACCATTCGCTCTTTTTGCAAAGGCCACACTATGCCGATCTTTTCAAGTTGTCTATCACCGATTACAAGGGGTGGGCCAAAGGGCTCAAAAAGGCGGGATACGCGACCAATCCGAAATATCCCGATCTCTTGATTGAGGTGATCGAGCAGAACTATCTGGATATCTACGACCGTAATCCGGAGCAGTTCTTATCGAAGGATGGATCCGATCCCTACGACAAAAAGAAGGAACTTAGGGAGAAGGAGCGAAAAGAGGAGGAGCGTCGTGAAGCGGAGAGACGTGAGCTGAAACGTAAGGAGCAGGAGCAGCGTGAGTTGCAACGGCAAGAGCAGGAGCGTAGGGAAAAACTAGAGAAAGAGAAGCAACGCAAAGAGTCGAAAAAAGAGATCGCCAAGGGATCAGACAAAATCAATGGCGTGAAGTATTTTGTGGTGAAACAGGGGGATACTTTCTATGGTCTTTCTAAAAGAGCGGGTATCTCAGTTGAGAAGCTCAAATCCTACAACGATTTCTCTTCGAACTATGTTTTGAAAGCGGGCGAGAAGGTCTATATCCAACCGAAGAAAAAGGTAGGTGCTGTCGCCCTTCACAAGATTGCTCCTGGGGAAACTTGGCACTCCATTTCGCAGAAATACGCTATCCAACTCTCTGCCCTCAAGACGATGAACAAAAAGGTGAAGTTCAAAGTGGGGGCGAAGTTGAGGTTGAAGTGATTTTATATTCAACGAGCGTTAGGAAATTAAGATACCCCCGTACATAAACATAGTGAGATGTACGGGGGTATTTCTTATCTGTTTTTCAGATCCTTTTGCATCCAAAGCAATCGGTCGTGTACGAAGTCCTTTAAGATTTTCATGGTCGCTTGGTAGTCCTCTACGGTTTTGGAAGGTGTTGTTGGTGTGGTGTTGCCTCCACCTCCCCAACCGCCGAATCCGCCGCCCCAGCCGCCGAATCCGCCGAATCCTCCACCACCGCCTGCGGAGTAGCCGACGCTATTCGCTGTGGATGAGAGGGCAAGTAATTCCGTATTGAGGTCGATGTATCCCATGATGTCGTCCATGTGGTCCACCATATCGTTCACTCTCTCCAATACCAAATCACGGAACTCCTTTTGCTTTAAGAAGAGTAAAAACCAGTTTGTGCCTGTGGATTGTTCCTTCTCTCCGATGTAGTAGCCTTCGGGTTGATTGAGCCAAGCGTAATCGACTCCGCCGCCACCACCAAGACCGCCGAAGCCGCCAAATCCACCACCTCCGCCGAACATACTCTCAAAAGGATTGCCGCCAAAGGCCAAATCGAAATCCCAGATAGGACCCATCTTGATGATGCCGTCCTCCATGATATGGCAGTAGGTGCTGGTATACATGTTGCCGTCGTAATCCTTACTCAACTCCTTGATGACGTACCAATCAGCGAAGCTTGGCAAATCGATCAGTTTCTTCACCTCGTTCCAATTGCCGCCGTAGAGCGCGTTCTCCAGGGCGTCCAACTTTCCTTTGACGTAACGTAGCTCTTCGCTGCCACCCGCCACTTCTGGGTGCTTCACATTGAAATAGTTGTTGCTACGGGCGCCTTTGATTTGCCCGCGGCCGTCTTTGAGGTCCGCCTCCACGAGGTATTTGCCTGGAAGACGCTCGTCGCTGATTTTGGCCTGTTCGCAGAAGTAGTAGTTGCCACGGTGTTTGCCGTTATAGACAAACTCGATGTTAAAGCCGCTAGGCGCCCAATCCGCTGTGGTGTATCGTTTCGCCAAGTAGTTGGCCAACTCGTTGCGGAAGAAGGAGGCGTCGTAGTAGTTGGCCATCAATACCCATCGTTTGTGTTCCAACATGCCGAGCACCTCGCTCTTTTTGTTCTGTTTGATGGCGTAAGGGCGCTTGTCGTTGATGCTCCAGGTGGAGTTGCCTCGTCCCTTCATCTGAACTTTATCGTTGCCTGCGTCGTAGTCGATCGATCCGTCCTTGCGGTACATGGTCATGGTGACCCCGTCGGTCCAGCGATCCTTGGTGTTCACATCCGTGTTGTTCGGTGTCTTCATATAGAGGACGGGCAGTCCGCTGTTGTGGATATCCACCGTGTATGTCCTGACATTTCCGGAAGAGGAGAGTACCTTCATTTTGACAGGATGTAGGTAGTTCACCTTTGTAGTGCCGCTCTTGATGTTCTCTCCATCCACGAATAGGGTGGCGCCCGAAGAGGTCTGGATGGTGGCGATTAGATTGAAATCCACCAAGTAGGGAACGAAGATGGATATCTTGTCCCCCTCAATTGTCGCCTTGTAGTCGCTGAGAAGGGCTGAGCCGTTTTGGGAACTTTTGAGGGTGAATTCCGTGATGTCGTTGTTGCCCTGTCTCTCCGTTTGGGCCAGTTTCGCGTCGTTGGCGAAACGGATGGATAACCAATCAAGTCTGCTGCTCAACCACTTCGTGATCTCGTCACAGGCGTTGCTTTGCCTCTTTTCAGCCTCGCTTGAGGCGATGTTGTTCCATAAGGCGGCATCCCCTTGGTAGGTGAGCAACTCCTCTTCGCGCATGGCGGAGACCTCAGCGTTTAGCTGGGTGAACTCCTTTTTCATCTCCTCGAATCGTTGCGCGACGAGGGAGACGAATTCCTTGTTTTGGAACAGTTCCTTGAACCAACCCTCGTTGCGAAGGAGAAAACCCTCCGTTGAGGCATTGTTGTTGCCCAAGAAATCCTCCAAAGAGGCGATGGGCCCCATCACCAGTTTATTGTTCTCGTCAATGGTGACGTAACCGTTGGATTGAAGCGCTTCGCCATTGCCGCAGATTTCGTTGATGAGGTACCAATCAGCGAAACTATTGAGGTTAACGTACTTCGCGAAATCGCCACCTCCATAAAGTACTTTTTCGAAATCGTTGATACGACTGGCGAGCGTGGTTTTGTCCGCATCGTCAGGATCCACCACCTTGAAGGTGAGTCCAGTGCGGTTGGCTGTGAAATGAGGGTCGGTGGCGTCCGCCTCCGCTGTGATTTCAAGTAGGGTGCCGTTGGCGATTCTTCCCTCACCCACGCGTGGCTCCTCACATAGGAGGTAACTGCCGAGATGTTGGCCGTTCACCACCAGTTCCACTGGTTGGCTCATCGGGGTCCAACTCAGTTCGCTCCAGTTTTGGGCGATGTGGTAACCGATTCTGTTTCTGAGAAGCGAGGCGTCGTCGTTGTTTGCCAAGAGAGCATATCTTTTCCCTTTGGACATTCCTATTAGCGCGTTTTTCTTCTCCAATTTTAGTCCGATGGAACGCTTCTTCGCTTGTGAGTATTTGCCTCCTTTGAATTTTACGGAGAGATCCCCCTTGCTGTCGAGCAGGTTGTCGCTCTTCCTGATCTCCCAAGTGCAGCCATCCGACCAGTTAGCGGAGATAGCCGCGTGTTCGGGTGTGGAGATGTATACGACAGGTAGCCCTGAATTGACCACCTTTACGGTGTAGCTTTGCATCGCGCCGCTTTTCGCCTTCACCTTGTAGGTGATCTCTTGGCGGCCATCCACGATCGACACGCCACTCTTCTGCAAGGCATTGCCTACATAGACCTCGCCCTGGGTGACGAAGGATAGTTTCAAGGCCGAAAGATCAGTGAGGTAGGGGACGAAAAGGGTGAACTCCTTATCTTGTTGAATGCTTTCCACATCCGAGAAGATCTTTCCGCTATTCGCCTCTTGGGTGATGTAGAGGCGTTCCAGACGGTTACCTGCCTCTGCCTTGTCGGAGCCGTCGAGGTTGGCCTTTTCGGCGGAGAAGGTGATTTTGTCGATATCGTCCAAAGGAAATGAGAGGTCGATGAACTGATTCTCCGCTCCATAGCGTACGGAGTCGATTTGTTTCCAATCGAAGGTCTCGTCGCCTACTTGGATTTCACGCTCCGCCCATACGGATGAGCCGGAAGCTAGGATGAAAATATAGGGTAATATATTATGCTTCATATTGTATATCATTGAGAATTAATGGGTTATTTTAGATTGTTGTTCATCCAATCCAAACGATTTTGGAGCCACGAGACAAGGCGTTCCACCTCCTCGTCATAGAGGGTTGAGACATGCTCCCAATCTTCGCTTCCCGCTCCTAATGGATGCCAAACCGACTCGTTTGATGCTGCGGAGAGTTCGATGCTCTTGGCCCGATCCCTGACGATCTTCTCTATTTTGTCGCTGTTCTTCACCAATTCGGAGAGGCGATTCTTGACCAACGATTTGAAAGAATCGTTTTGAAGTAGGTGGCTGAACCACATTGTCTCCCCCAATACTGAATTCTTAAATCCGTCACCATACTCTCCTCCCATGGTTTTACCCATCTCCCAGATAGGTCCCATTTGAAGAATACCCTTCTCATTGAGTGTCATGTATCCGTTGGAGAAGAGCGCCTCTTCATTTTTCACCAATTCATTGAGTAGATACCAATCAGCGAAGGAGGCGAGGTCCAGTTGTTGTAGGTAGTCGTTTTTTCCGCTTGCCATAGTGCGCTCGATTTTTTCGATGAGCGCCTGTGTGCGCATCAGATGAGTGCCCACTACGCCTGTTTCTGGGTCTCTCATCACAAAGGTCAATCCACTACGGGCGGATTGGAATGCATCGTCGCCCGGTTGGACTTGATCCTCCATCGAGAGGATAAGTCCCGACTTCACCCGTTCTTCGCTTATGCGGATCTGTTCCACTAAGGTGTAACTGCCCATGTGCTTCCCGTTCAAGATCAATTCCACCGGTTGCGATTGCGGCGTCCAGTTGAAATCGAAGAGCTGAGCGGCGATGTCGAAGGCCACGCTCGAACGGATCAGGCTTTTGTCGTAGGCGTTGGAGAGCAAAACCCAACGTTTCCCTGCGGCCATCCCCATAAGGGAGTTTTTTTGGTCGAGTTTGATGTTGTAACTATTTTTCAGACGCTCCTTGAAGTGGCTGCCTCTTCCCTTCACTTTGACGGTAGAGGCGTTGAAGGTCACCTTCCCCTTTTCATCCTTTAAGGTAAGTGAGGCGCTCTCCCAATCCTGTCCGAGCGTGCCGTTGGTCTTGCACTCTACGATGGGAAGCCCGGAGGAGACTGCCGAGAGATGATAGGTGCGGATATCTCCGTTGAAAGCGACCACTTTTATTTCGCTTGCTTCGCTGAGATCGCATTTCGCCCCGCTTTCGATCTGTTTGCCGTTCAAAAAGAGGAGACTGCCTGTTGTCTCGAATTGAAGCTTTAGATTGGAACGATCCACATCGTATGGTAACACTAAAGTTATGTTTGGGTATTGGATGTCGATGTGGATATCCTTGTTCAATCCGCTGTTCTCTTTCTGCGAAAAGGAGATGGATTGTAGAATGTTGTAACTCTGTGTTTGGTCTCTTTGCGCGAGATTCACCTCGCTCGCTTGGATGCTATTGACTGGTGCCAATTCCCCCCTCTGTTTGGCGTAGGAGAGGGTCATACGATGCACGCTATCGTCGTCTGTTAGCGTGTCGACAGCTGTCAATGGGAAAGAGAGGGTGGATCCATCCTTCTTGTGGATGGTCACATTGCTTTGTCCGAGGGCGTTTCCTGCCAAAAGGAGCGTCGTGGCTCCGATGATTATCTCCTTTCTCATCTTTTCACGAATTTAAAGGTTTGACCATCGATGTTCAGAAGGTAAGTGGCGGTAGGAAGGGCCGACACGTTGATTGTGACCATATCACGCTCGGAAGAGGGGTCAATGGCGATCTGCTTGCCATTCAAATCCGTGAGTTGGATAGCACAGGCCTTACCGATTCCACGGATTTGGATATACTCGGTGGCTGGGTTAGGGAACAGGGCAACAGATTCTCCTATCGTTTGGGGGACATCGGCAGTCGGTGTCGCCTTCGCGAAGGTGATGTTGATTACATTGGAGAGTTCCACTTCCCCTTTGAAGGAGGTGCTCTCCACCACAAGGTTTTCTCCTTGCGTCCAATACTTAGGTGTTTCGCTGAGGGCGAAAACCATCTCTTTTTTTGAGTTAACCGGATTGTTGAGCGACACGATCAACGACTTCACACTCCCTTGCGCGAAGCCACACTGGGTTATGCCCATGAACAATGGCACCAACAACCACTTCTTACTTGTATAATTCATGGTGTTGTTTTATGAAAACTACTAATAACTTTTAAACTATATATCTCTTGTAACTCATTGCGTGGCAGTCAATTCACATCGCTCCACGCACTCCACGGCCGCAAATATAATTAATTTTGAATTATGAATGTAAATTTTGGAATTAAAGTTGTAATTTATTCATTATAAGTGAAATATCTTTATGTGAAATGGCCTATTGTTCCGAGAATCGCACGAATGGCTGGCGGATAGTAGGCGTGTGAGGTGTGGAAAACGACCTGTGAAGTGTCGTTTTTCCGCGAATTGTTTGGTTTTTATTGTGATTTGCCGTATATTCGCGGTGTTAGAAGATTCGTGAAGGGGACTTTGGTCCCCTATTTTATTGTCTTTTTGAGAATGATTGAAGAAAAACTAATAAAAGAGATAGTTGAGAATTACATTGCGGAATCTGCCTACTTCTTAGTGGATGTGAAGGTGGATAAAAGCAATCGTATTCTTGTGGAGGTGGACTCTTTGGAGGATGTCTCCATCGACTATTGTGTGGAATTATCCCGCCACATCGAGTCTAAATTGGACCGTGACGTGGAGGATTTCGAGTTGGAAGTGGGTTCGGCGGGCCTTACCTCTCCTTTCAAGGTGTTGCAACAATACCAGAAATACGAGGGAAGCGATGTTGAGGTCCAAGTATCCAATGGTCCTAAATACACTGGAAAGTTGGTGAATGTGACGGCTGAGAATTTCGGTCTTGAAATCACCAAGAAGGTGAAGAAAGAGGGCGAGAAAAAGAAGGTGGATGTTACGGAGGTGATGACATTCGCTTATGATCAAGTAAAATATACAAAAT
Source organism: Paludibacteraceae bacterium (assembly GCA_045601045.1). Classification (GTDB taxonomy): domain Bacteria; phylum Bacteroidota; class Bacteroidia; order Bacteroidales; family Paludibacteraceae; genus UBA1181. The sequence continues at coordinate 45,862 of JAZRZA010000032.1, read as the reverse complement.
ATTTAATAACATTTAAATAATTATGGCAAAGCAAGAATCAATTAGTTTGAGCGATACTTTTGCGGAGTTCAAAGAATTGAAGAACATCGACAGAAGCACAATGATTAGCGTTTTGGAGGAGTCCTTCCGTAGCGTGATATCAAAGATGTTCGGTACAGATGAGAATTACGATGTGATTATCAATCCGGATAAGGGTGACTTCGAGATTTACAGAAATAGAACTGTTGTGGAAGATGCTGATTTGGAGGATTCCAACGTGCAAATTCCTCTTTCAGAGGCTCGCCAGATCGATGAAGATTTCGAGGTGGGTGAGGATGTGACCGACAAGGTTGATTTCGCTTCATTCGGACGTCGCGCGATTTTGAATCTTCGTCAGACATTGGCATCAAAGATTCTTGATTTGCAAAAAGATACACTTTACAACAAGTACAAGGAGAAGATCGGAAACATCGTAGTTGGTGAGGTTTACCAAGTATGGAAGAAAGAGGTTCTCTTGTTGGACGAGGATGGCAACGAAATGCTATTGCCTAAGACGGAGCAAATCCCTTCTGATTTCTATCGCAAGGGTGACACCGTTCGTGCCGTTGTCGCAAAGGTGGATAACCAAAACAACAATCCTAAAATCATTCTTTCCAGAACTTCACCTCTCTTCTTGCAACGTTTGTTTGAGTTGGAGGTGCCAGAAATCAATGATGGTTTGATCACCATCCGTCGTATCGCCCGTATCCCTGGTGACCGCGCGAAGGTGGCTGTTGAATCATACGATGACCGTATCGATCCAGTAGGCGCATGCGTAGGTATGAAGGGTGCCCGTATCCACGGTATCGTTCGTGAGCTTCGCAACGAGAATATTGATGTGATTAATTATACAAATAATATCTCATTGTTCATCTCCAGAGCATTGAGCCCAGCGAGAATCTCTTCTATCCGTTTGTTGGAAGAGCATAAACGCGCCGAGGTTTTCTTGCGTCCTGAGGAGGTTTCATTGGCCATCGGTAAGGGTGGTATGAACATTCGTTTGGCAAGTATGCTTACTGATTACCAAATCGAGGTGTTCCGTGAGTTGCCTGGTGGACAAGATGATGAGGATATCTATTTGGACGAGTTCCTTGATGAGATCGACTCTTGGATCATCGACATCTTGAAGAACATCGGTTGCGATACCGCGAAGGATGTCTTGAAGATCTCTCGTGAGGAGTTGATCAGTCGCACTGACCTCGAAGAGGAGACAGTTGACGAGGTTCTTAGCATCCTACGTGCAGAGTTCGAGGATGTTGAGCCTAGCAACTCTTCCGAGGAGTAATGAGCGGTCGGCATTGCCGACCTGCTTTGCGTGATGTGATTTTATACAGTAAATAACTAAAAACGATATATGTCTATACGATTAAGTAAAATAGCGAAAGAGTTGAATGTGGGTGTCTCCACAGTCGTAGAGTTTCTGTCGAAGAAAGGCTTTAATGTTGATGGTAATGATCTAAATGCGAAGTTGTCGGATGACGAGGAGGATCTTTTGCGCGCTGAGTTCGATAAGGACCAAAAGCAGAAGATAGACGCTGAGAAGGTGAGCCAAAATCGTACCAAAAACAACCGCGGAAGTGTTCAAATCGAAGGTTTCGATACAGAAGCCAAGAAAGAACCAGAGGCGGCAGTGACCTCTTTGCACACAGCGGACAAACCTAAGATTAAGGTTGTCAGCAAGATAGATCTTGATAATTTGGGTAAGAAGCCATCAGCGGCTCCTGCTGAAAAGGAGGCACCAGCAAAGGTTGAGCCTGAACAAAAACAAGCGGTGGAAGAGGCCCCAGTAGTGACCGCCACTAGCCAAGACGAGCCTAAAAAAGAAAAAGTTGAGACACCAACTGTAAAGGCAGAAGTCACAAACTCTAACGCTGAATCGAATGGACAAAACGATCAGACAAAGACCGAGGTATTCTCTCTTTCATCTAATGAGAAGAAACCAACGGTAAATGTCATCGGTAAAATCGACTTGGATTCCCTCAATCAGAAGACACGACCTGGTAAGAAGTCCAAGGAGGAACGCAAGAAAGAGCGTGAACAACGCAACAACAATAACAAGGGTGGTTTCAATAAGCCAGAGGGACAAAAGGGTGCCAATGGCGAATTTGGTGGATCTGATGAGGACCACAAGAAGAAACGTAAACGCATCCAGAAAGAGCGTGTTGATATTGCTGAATTCAAAGGCGGAAACGGCGATGGAAAGGGCAATAACAATAACCGCAACAACGGAAATAACAACGGCAACAATAATGGTGGCAATGGCAAAAAGAACTTTAACAAGCAAAAGCAGATTGTCAAGCCAGAGGTTGACGATGAGGAGGTACAAAAACAGATCAAGGAGACGTTGGCTCGCTTGACCAGCAAGGGTCAAAAGACCAAGGGTTCTAAACACCGTCGTGATAAGCGTGAGTTGCAGAACCAAAGAATGTTGGAGCAAGAGGAGCAAGAGCGTTTGGAGCAGAGCAAGCTGAAGATCACGGAGTTCGTGACCGTCAGTGAGTTGGCTACCATGATGGATGTGCCTGTCACACAAGTTATCGGTACTTGTATGAACTTCGGTTTGATGGTATCCATCAACCAACGTTTGGATGCCGAGACCATTAACATCGTGGCCGAGGAGTTCGGTTTCGAGACCGAGTATGTCAGCGCTGAGGTGGTTGCCGCTATTCAGGAGGAGGCTGACGCGGAGGAGGATTTGGTATCTCGTCCGCCAATTGTCACTGTCATGGGTCACGTCGACCATGGTAAGACCTCTTTGTTGGACTATATCCGTAAGACCAATGTGATCGCCGGTGAGGCGGGTGGTATCACCCAGCACATCGGTGCCTATAATGTGACTTTGAATGACGGTCAGCAAATCACCTTCTTGGATACCCCAGGTCACGAGGCATTTACCGCTATGCGTGCCCGTGGTGCGAAGGTGACCGATATCGCGATCATCATTGTCGCTGCCGATGATGATGTCATGCCGCAAACCGTTGAGGCTATCAACCACGCGTCTGTGGCTGGTGTGCCTATTGTATTCGCAATCAATAAGATTGATAAGCCAACCGCTAACCCTGATAAGATCAAGGAGGCTTTGGCTAATATGAACTACTTGGTGGAAGAGTGGGGTGGTAAGTACCAATCCCAAGATATCGCCGCTAAGAAGGGAACTGGTGTGGAGGAATTGATGGAGAAGGTGCTTCTCGAAGCGGAAATGCTTGATTTGAAGGCTAATCCTAACCGCCGCGCTGTCGGTTCTATCATCGAGTCTCAGTTGGATAAGGGACGTGGATATGTCTCTACCGTCTTGGTCAGCAACGGTACACTCCGTGTGGGTGATGTCGTGGTGGCAGGTACGAACTTCGGTCGTATCAAGGCGATGTTCAACGAGCGTAACCAACGTATCAAGGAGGCTAAGCCTTCTGAGCCTGCTGTTATCTTGGGTCTTAACGGTGCCCCTCAAGCTGGTGATAACTTCAATGTATTTGAGACAGAGCAGGAGGCGCGCGAAATCGCTAACAAGCGTGAGCAGTTGCAACGTGAGCAGGGCTTGCGTACAACTAAGCACTTGACGCTTGAGGAGATTGCCCGTCGTCGTGCGTTGGGTAACTTCCAAGAGATGAATATCATCGTAAAGGCCGATGTGGATGGTTCCGCAGAGGCATTGAAAGACTCTTTGGAGCGTCTTTCTACCGAGGAGTTCGCAGTCAATGTCATCCACAAGGCGGTCGGTCAGATCTCCGAGTCGGATGTGATGTTGGCGGCAACAGCCGATGCGATCATCGTCGGATTCCAAGTACGTCCGTCCCAAGCGGCTCGCCGTATCGCGGAGAACGAGGGTGTGGATATCCGCTTGTATTCTATCATCTACGATGCGATCGAGCAGATGAAGGACGCTATGGTCGGTATGCTTTCTCCAGAGTACAAGGAGGAGATTGTCGGAACAGCCGAGATCCAAGAGACCTTCAAAATCAGCAAGGTGGGTACCATCGCTGGTTGTATCGTGCGTGACGGTAAGATCAAACGTGGTAACAAGGTTCGTGTCATCCGTGATGGTATTGTGGTATTTACAGGTGATTTGGCCTCTTTGAAGCGTTTCAAGGACGATGTGAAGGAGGTGGCCAACGGTTACGAGTGTGGTTTGAATGTAGCAAACTACAACGATATCCAAGTCGGTGACTTAATAGAAAGTTTCGAACAAGTTGAGGTGAAGAGAACATTGTAATCTCTTCTCCTCTCTTTTATATAAAAAGCACAACACTCCGCAATGTTATTACTTGACCTGATATTATTGGTTATCCTCGTCTATTATGGCGTGGTGAAAGGGGCCAAAAAAGGACTCATTCTCGAATTGTCTGGTTTTGTGGGAGTCGTTGTGGCTATTTATATGGCGAAGAACTATTCGGTGGAGATTGCTGGATGGTTTGCCGATACATTTGACATACAGACGGCTACTTCTCCTGTGGTAGCCTTTGTTTTGACTATGATTCTCGCCCTGGTGGGCGTTCATTTCTTGGCTGTCTTGATCAGCAAGTTCTTGAATGTGGTGATGTTGGGATGGCTGAACAAAACATTGGGCGCGATTTTTTCCTTCTTGAAAATATTGTTGGTGTTGAGTGTGATGGTCCGTTCCTTTGATATGTTTAATTCCAAAGTGGAGATTCTTTCGGAGGAGACACTCGCTCAATCAAGGCTCTATTATCCCATCAAGATAGTGGCTGACACGGTCTTGCCTGCCTTTAATATGGGGGATATCTTAAAGAATTGGAAGGATTTCGGCGATAAAAAGGAGAATCCGGATTCCTCATCCGCTGGTGCTGTGGTGATGGATGGCGTCAGAGATTAATCACGCAATTAGTTTTTACCTATGAAATTTAAAATTATCGCCTTCGCGGCGTTCTGTATGGCTTGGATGGGATGTCAATCTTCCGAGGTGCAAAATAATAATCAAGAGATGAAAAAGCAGGATATTACCCTTTTGGGAAAAGAGGATGCTTTCCAATTGATTGGACAAGAGTGGATGTTGATTACGGCGGGAGACTCCGCAAGTTACAATACGATGACGGCCTCATGGGGTGGAATCGGATGGTTGTGGAACAAGCCAGTGGCCTTCATTTTTGTTCGTCCTGAGCGTTATACCCACGAATTCATCGAGAAAAACGACCGTCTTTCTCTCTCCTTCTTTTCGGAGGATTATAAACCTGCGTTGCAGATCTGCGGTACAAAATCCGGTAGGGATGGCGATAAGGTGAAGGAGGCGGGGCTCTCTCCTAAGCAGTTGGCTTCAGGTGTGATGACCTTTGATGAGGCTCGTATGGTGCTGGATTGCAAGAAACTCTTCAAGACGGAGATGACTGAGGCTGCTTTTGTGGATAAAGAGTTGCTCTCCCGTTGGTACCACGACCAGCCAGGTGGTGGGCTTCATACGATATATGTCGTGGAGATTGAGGGTGTTTATGCGAAATAATAGTGGTCAGCGTTCGAAAGGGCGCTGATTTCTTTTTACCGGTGCCGATGATCTACGCCCAACGTTATGCCTCTCCGCTCGGAGAGATGCTGCTTGCCTGTGATGAGGCGGGATTGGTTGGTGTGTGGTTTGAAGGACAGAGATATTACCCCGAAATAGCCTCTTTTCAGTTCGTTTCCCGACCTATCTTGTCGCAGACGGTAGAATGGCTGGATAATTATTTTAAGGGCTTAAAATCTGCTTGTTTGCCTCCGCTCCATCTGCGGGGCAGTGAATTCCAGTTGCAGGTATGGTCGCTTTTGTCCGAGATTCCCTATGGGGAGCGGGTGAGCTATTCGGAATTAGGACGCAAATTGGCCGCCCAACGAGGCCTCTCTTCAATGTCGGCCCAAGCGGTGGGTGGTGCGGTTGGCCATAATCCGATCTCCATTCTTATTCCCTGCCATCGTGTGGTGGGGGCCAATGGCTCGCTGACGGGCTATGCGGGTGGATTGGATCGGAAGGAGTGGTTGCTGAGGTGGGAGAGTGGGGAATTGTTTCTTGAAAAGTAGGCATCGATAGATGGATCGGGCTGCGGTGAAGAAAATACTTTGGGTGATGTGGGTGGAGTTTGTGATTTTGAGTATTCATTAACAGTGGGTCTTGCAGTTTGTTGTTCTCCATGTAGGTTGTGAATTGCTTTCGATTTAGTAATTTTGAGTATTCATTAACAGCCCTCTGTCATTAAGCCACTTGACGTCATTAGTTGTGAATTGCTTTCGATTTAGTAATTTTGAGTATTCATTAACAGCGACAAAACGGGCAAAGTCGTGGAGAGGGTAGTTGTGAATTGCTTTCGATTTAGTAATTTTGAGTATTCATTAACAGCACTAACGAAGAAAAGGCGAGAGAGGACTTGTTGTGAATTGCTTTCGATTTAGTAATTTTGAGTATTCATTAACAGCTTACTGGATTCACTACAGATGTACCTGTAGGTTGTGAATTGCTTTCGATTTAGTAATTTTGAGTATTCATTAACAGCCAGTCAAGGAGCTTGGATATACCTACTATGTTGTGAATTGCTTTCGATTTAGTAATTTTGAGTATTCATTAACAGCATGGCGAGGGAGCTCCGTATGTACCTCAATGTTGTGAATTGCTTTCGATTTAGTAATTTTGAGTATTCATTAACAGCTGTGAACGCTACTGGCGGAAAGCCTATCATGTTGTGAATTGCTTTCGATTTAGTAATTTTGAGTATTCATTAACAGCACATTTGACGGAAAACCTCTTTGCCAAGTGGTTGTGAATTGCTTTCGATTTAGTAATTTTGAGTATTCATTAACAGCCTCATTGCTTGTGTCTTTTAATTATTTCTAGTTGTGAATTGCTTTCGATTTAGTAATTTTGAGTATTCATTAACAGCATCTAGCCATAATAAATAAAATTAAAGGGAGTTGTGAATTGCTTTCGATTTAGTAATTTTGAGTATTCATTAACAGCTATTGTTTGGTTGGTACTATCAAGTATGACGTTGTGAATTGCTTTCGATTTAGTAATTTTGAGTATTCATTAACAGCCAATACTTTGCGCCCGTGTTTAGCAAATATGTTGTGAATTGCTTTCGATTTAGTAATTTTGAGTATTCATTAACAGCCATTACGGATGACCAGGACGGAGACGAACAGTTGTGAATTGCTTTCGATTTAGTAATTTTGAGTATTCATTAACAGCGAAAGTTCATTATCCAAAATCTTCTTATAGTTGTGAATTGCTTTCGATTTAGTAATTTTGAGTATTCATTAACAGCGCAATCTGCATAAGTTTTCCAACTGAATATGTTGTGAATTGCTTTCGATTTAGTAATTTTGAGTATTCATTAACAGCAAGAGCAAGGAGCGTCCTTTTATGCAAGTAGTTGTGAATTGCTTTCGATTTAGTAATTTTGAGTATTCATTAACAGCTGATGCGCTTGTCTCCATTTGTGTTGGTGAGTTGTGAATTGCTTTCGATTTAGTAATTTTGAGTATTCATTAACAGCCGTTGCAAATATAAGAGAAATTCTCGTATAGTTGTGAATTGCTTTCGATTTAGTAATTTTGAGTATTCATTAACAGCTCTGAACTTCTTCTTGATGTTGTTGATAATGTTGTGAATTGCTTTCGATTTAGTAATTTTGAGTATTCATTAACAGCAGCGTGGCTTTGAAGGCAGCGGTGATGAAGGTTGTGAATTGCTTTCGATTTAGTAATTTTGAGTATTCATTAACAGCCCGAGTTAGAAAAAGAATTAAAAATTTATCGTTGTGAATTGCTTTCGATTTAGTAATTTTGAGTATTCATTAACAGCTTCAGGCTCGTAGGTTCTCCACTCTTTTAAGTTGTGAATTGCTTTCGATTTAGTAATTTTGAGTATTCATTAACAGCTTAAAGGGTTAGTAACTTGAACAGATGTGGGTTGTGAATTGCTTTCGATTTAGTAATTTTGAGTATTCATTAACAGCACCAACAGTATAATACTTAGACACAAGTTGTTGTGAATTGCTTTCGATTTAGTAATTTTGAGTATTCATTAACAGCTGCATAGCGGAAGGAGTGACGGCGGAAGGAGTTGTGAATTGCTTTCGATTTAGTAATTTTGAGTATTCATTAACAGCGGATATACTTATCCAGCATAGGTCTTGCGGGTTGTGAATTGCTTTCGATTTAGTAATTTTGAGTATTCATTAACAGCGTGCTTATTAAGCACCTTTTTTGTTTATATGTTGTGAATTGCTTTCGATTTAGTAATTTTGTGTATTCATTAACAGCTTATGAAGAACAGCAACATTACCAACCATCGTTGTGAATTGCTTTCGATTTAGTAATTTTGAGTATTCATTAACAGCAGAATAGACGAGTTTCATCTGGACTGCAAGTTGTGAATTGCTTTCGATTTAGTAATTTTGAGTATTCATTAACAGCCGAACTACTGAAAACAATTCTATCATAGTTGTTGTGAATTGCTTTCGATTTAGTAATTTTGAGTATTCATTAACAGCGATGACATCATCTATGGCTTTTTGTTTCTGGTTGTGAATTGCTTTCGATTTAGTAATTTTGAGTATTCATTAACAGCAAATCTCCGCTTTGGTCTGTACCCCAATCGTTGTGAATTGCTTTCGATTTAGTAATTTTGAGTATTCATTAACAGCCCCGAGACTGAGAATAACAATGGTCTTAAGTTGTGAATTGCTTTCGATTTAGTAATTTTGAGTATTCATTAACAGCATGACATCATCTATGGCTTTTTGCTTTTGGTTGTGAATTGCTTTCGATTTAGTAATTTTGAGTATTCATTAACAGCTCATATACGTTCTCATCCGCATAGTACTCGTTGTGAATTGCTTTCGATTTAGTAATTTTGAGTATTCATTAACAGCAGATAACTTTCTCTTTATAGTATCGTGGCAGTTGTGAATTGCTTTCGATTTAGTAATTTTGAGTATTCATTAACAGCTTCATTAAGTTTGATTGTGATAGTCTGATGTTGTGAATTGCTTTCGATTTAGTAATTTTGAGTATTCATTAACAGCCTCATATTTTGTTGCATAGCGTTGTAAATAGTTGTGAATTGCTTTCGATTTAGTAATTTTGAGTATTCATTAACAGCCATCCTATTCTTTAATGTTTAACCTTGGGAGTTGTGAATTGCTTTCGATTTAGTAATTTTGAGTATTCATTAACAGCTGATTTTATGTAATTAGTTGATTATTAATGAATTGATCGCTGTTTTTGAAATAAAAAATCACACTTATAACAAGTGTGATTTTTTTATGACTGATATTTTTCTGTTTCTATCCTGATACTAGAATAGTGATAATTGAATTGGAATTTGTACCTCCTCGGTTGATTTAACTTTCTTCGGGCCAACAAAACTTTGTATGTTTCCATATTGTTTATCGGTTATTCGAAGAATACTGATCTGTCCGTTTTCAGGCAATATAGCTTTCACTCTGTTGGTATGGACATCTGCACTCTCCGAAGAAGTGCAGTGACGGACATAAACGGAATACTGCATCATCGTGAACCCGTCTCCTTGAAGTTTCTTTCTGAAATCTGCGTAAGCCTTCCTATCGCTCTGTGTTTCAGTGGGTAAGTCGAAGAAAACAAATAACCACATGATTCTGTATTCGCTTAATCGATCCATTGTTAATTCATTTCCATGACCGGGTATAATATTTTCCTCACCTCCCCTGAGAAACATTTGTACAACGAAGCTGTAGTTTGTGAAACCGCAACCATTAAGGGACTTCGCAGGTTGTTAAGGGATACCTCAATGGTTGGTATGGTCAAGAGTTGTTGCTTGTGTTCTTTTGTTATCTCCTCGAGATACCCTATTCGTTCAGTTATATCTATGACCAAGGCATCTACATACGGGCGATATGGTTCCATTATATCGTCCGCCAAGCAGTAGGCGTTGTACCGATTGTGGTGATGAATGCCTAGAGTTGGCATTAGGCCGCTTGCTACCAGTGATCTTGCTACAATCGCTCGAAGTATAGCGTATCCGTAGTTAAGTAAATTGTTTGGGGGTACTCCTTCTCTACCTCTTGTGAAATCTTCTACTTTGGGGAACATGTTTTTCCAATAAAATGCCGCAGCTCTACCTTCCAGATTCTCTGTATCTCCACTTTTTACTTTCCCTACCCATGAAAGCATATTCTCGACTTGGAGATTTCGTTTATTGTATAGAACTGCTGCTTGGTTCGCAATTTTCTGCTGGATAGTTTGTTGCCACAATTGCTTTTTTAGCGGAAGGGACGCATCTATTTGGTCTTGAAATCTCTCACTTTGCACAGTATTCCCGTCCAGTGTTAAATGAAGGCCTATGGGAAGGTGACTATCGTTACAGGTTATTACGGCACAGTTATTCTCTATTAACTGAGCCATAAGTCCCTGAGTAATGGTAATTTGTTGGTTGTCCAGCACAATAACACCAATATCCTCGATAGGAATCGTGACTGTCGCTTCCTCTTTTAATTGTTCGGTCATGTTGGATTTTTCAACTTCAGGGAGCTTAATTACCAACTGATGGTTTTTAAGTGAGAGATAAGCGGGATTACTGAAACAAAGAGTACGTTTGATCATGTAACAAGTTATTCTTTTTTATATATCTCATTCTTAAATATTATCCCCTTGGCTGTTATCTCAAAGTCAACGCCCATAAGGAGATAGTTTAGCGTTTTGACTCCGCATCTGATTTTTTGCGGCAATTGATTATAATCTTTAACTGACTCTCCTTTCCCTAAATCTTTATCTTCTAAGGCATTAAGATGATTGACAAGTTTTATTAAATTACCAGATCTTTCGAATCCTCGGATCACATAAAGTCTTTCGGATAGCATTTTGTTATCCATGTCTCTCAACTCCATAGCTGTATCCTTATATAGCAGAATAATGTCTCCAGTTTTGAGAACTTGTTTTAGATGTAGTATATTATGTTTTGCACCACTTATTGTGTTCGGAATATCATCCAAGCCGTTTTGCCTATTGCAAGAAATGTCGAATAGGCTGTAAATCTGTATGCTTGTCTCCTTTAGGTCTTCGCTTTGGTAACGGCACATTACATATAAATCTCCGACTTCGGCATAATAGCTGTTCTTGTATTCCTTGTCGGACTTATACGATTGCGGCTTGATTTCTAAAGGATTTTTGACGCTTGTATAGCATCTGACGTGTCTTATCTTGTTCACTTTATTGCCATGACGGTCGGTCATATAGATGCCTTCAGCGAAGGCGTCCTTGAATGACGTACCTTCAGGGAATTGCGACTTCATCATCTTCACAAGATCTTTGTTCACTATAGCATTTTCAAGCTCTTCCCATGTCTTGAATCCAGGTTCCATATCGGTCTTCTTGTGTCTGAATTCCCTTCGAACTACGTATCTAATATTTTCATCGGTAATGACATTGCCTTTTTCGTCTCTCAGTATTGAGTTGCCCTCTCTCTTTGCTTGGGTAATCGCTCCAAGGAAAGTCTCCTTATGCAGTTGTCCTCTGATGGTGTCTCCTTTGATCCACCTCTTGGCTTTTGGAATCTTATGACCGTTCTTGTCCAAGATGAAATTATCTCCTTCCATCTCGTAAATTACATTTCCATCATTGTCTTTCAACGGAACGATCTTTCCTCTTGATCTCAATCTCTTTGAGGTCGGCGTGAGAGTCTGATCTTTGCTGATATGGTTAATGAGAATGTTCTCTTCGATGAATGTTGCAATGTCTCTCACATCTCCTACATTACAACTTTGGATTTCTTTGTTCAACTCGTTTTCCACTTGTTTGGTTGACATTCCTGAATGTTTCAACTCTTCCTTCAAATAGAAAAGGTTAAGCATCTTCTCTCTTCTTGCGCTTGAAGGGACAAGGGTAAGCATTGTGGCGTCAATGGCGTGGTGGGAGTGTTTATCCCTACTCTTCTTTTCATCGATGCTTTGAACTCCGAGAATCTTGCGGAAGGTGGCGGTGACGCTACCTTTCTGGACATCAACGCTGCTGAATACAGTTTTCAGATAATGAAAGGCATATTTTGTAATGATTCGTGTATCTACGAGTTGGCTGTTCCTGAATCCTGAATTTACATCTTTGACAAGGAATGAGTTGAGTTTCTTTTCCCAATAAACCAGCTCCATCTCATACATGTGGTATTGTTGGATGCAATCGTCCTTTCTGTCCTTTGTGGTCGCTCTTTTAGCCCTCTTCTTCCACTGTGCTATCGCTTCCTTTAAATCGTTAACCTTCTCCTTCCATGGCTCGATTCTTTGAAGAATCTTGTCATAGTCCGGCAATTGGCTTGGAATCCGGTTCTTTTTGACATCCCTATTGTAATGGCTGTCGCAGATTGTCTTATTGGACAATGAGTCGTCGAACGACAAGCTTCTTGGAAGTGTATGTTCGATGTCAACCATGTTATCAGCGAATAAAGTAGCGATATTTATCCTTTTGTTTGAATAAACGCATATTCCGCCTTGTTCAAGCCAAAGTTTGTATTTCGTTATATCCTTCTTAAACCTTTCGACAATCTTCTTGTCCTCTTTCTTTAATTTCTTGAACTTACTGTCGTCCTGGTAATCTTCCTTGATGAGGAGTTCGTCGAGTTCACACTGTTCGAGCAATAGCCTTGCTCTGTCCACATCGAGGTCCGTAACGCTCTTTCCATTATTTTGTTTGTCGTTATATTCTTTTAGGATCTTCAGTATCTCCTTGTTTTCGTCTTCCCTTTGCTTTTGGTATGCTGCAATAGCGGCTCTTGTGTTGGAATCGCAAAGATCTCTGGCGGTTTCGACTACAATTTTTGTGTCCTCGTCGATCATGTTGGTTCTTATCAAGGAGTTGATATGGTTTTTGAGGATATGTAACACCCTCATGGCCATCGGATTCTTGATCGCTCCTGTTACTGGGCTGCCCAACTGTTTCATCCAGATGCCGTCTATCCTCTGCTCCTTAGCCATAGGGTAGATCTCAATCATTGAAGGGTGATAGATCTTCTTTAACTGCTTATCTGATACGGATGGCATCATGGTATGGATGCGATCTCCTAACATGTCGGCCAGTTTGGGTACTTTGAAGTAGTCCCTTTCTTCTGAAGAAAAGAATTTCTGGTATAGTTTCGTTACTTCATCTCTTATTTCTCCTTGTTCTTCTTCGGATTTTATGTTCCATTTTTGAACTCCGTAGTGCCTTTGGATGGCATTCTCCACATCTTGCAAGTCATAATCTTGGAGCTTATAAGTAGGATCTTTAAAACCCTGCTTATCGTCATTATCCAATGACTTGTAATTGGCGATGAGAGAGTTTACAATATTGAAAATCTCTTTAATCCGTCTATTTTCACTGATAAGATCTCCGATGCTATTGATGAGTCCCGCTTCATTCTTAGCCCAATTATCGCCCAATATGTCTGGTAATTTCGCCAACAGTACAGCATGGCTGTAGATGAGTCCTTGCATGAGGAATCTGTTGATATTGGTTATGGCCTTCAGACTTAGCATGGCGTATCCCTGTGGTATGGCACCCCATAAACCGACCATTTGTTTCACCTTTTTCTCATCGAACTTTAGCTTCTCGGTCGCGAATTGCTCGACAAATTCGGGTTCGTCGTATGTGGCGCATATATGCCAAATATCTGTCACATCATAGGAAATACTATGCACGCTGCCGGTTTTCTTATCTATCCTCTCTTCCTCCGTTTGAATCTTGAAAGTTTTCCAGTCTGGTCCCAGCAAGTTCCTCAGTTTTGTGGATATAGGACATCCCGAAACGTTCGTCGTGTCCCTATAGTTGATTGTGCTTGACTTCGATTCTCTGCTGTACTCAAGAGTGATGGATTCCTTCACCCCGTCGTTCAGGATATTCTTCTCGATCCATTTTCTGATGTCTACGAAGTCAAAATTACTCTTAACCCTTAAGAATACATCATTGAATAGTTCGTTTTTATTTTCCAAAGAGAGGCTTGTCCACTCGGAAGAGGTGTCTTTTCTGTACTGGATATTGTTGATGAAACTCCATGCCCGGAATGCCTCGAATTCCGGATGGCTGATTGGACACCTTGGTTTGGAAGGCTCCAGAGTGCACTTCCCGACACTTCCTTTCTGCGATTTAAGCGGTTTTTTATAGAAGATAGTACCTTCACCTTTTTTCTCGCTCATCAATTGTGAAAGGAGTTCAGCTTTATCTCTTAACCCTTCTTGAAACTTGAATATCTTATCTATCTCGTCTTTATATTGGCTCCTTACTGCCTTGTATTGGCTGTCTCGCACTCGTACGCCCTGATTTTCCAAATATGCGAAGGCGCAACCTACTGTAGGTAGTTCTTTTTCCTCCATCAGTTTCGTGATTTCGGAAGACGCTTTAAGTTCCGATTTCTTCATCTCGTCGGAAACGTCAATATCGTCGCTTTCTTGGCTACTTATGGTTTCCCCCTTGCTGCTTCTGAATCCTCGTCTTTGTGCGATGTGGTAAATCGCCCTTCCCAACTTGTGGAGGTTGTCTTGGTTTGAGAAATCGAATTGTCTCTCCATCAAGTCCGCTCTTAGTTGGTAGGGACTGCTGTAGTCCTGAACGCCGTCTCCGTTAAAGTCCAGCCTCACCCAGTTTTCAAACTTAACAGCATTGACAGGATACTCCCTCTTAAGACCAAGTTTCTTATCGTATCTTCTCCACTTATCTAGATCCTCGATGGGAAGGGGGCACATGTTATTGTTAATCAACAATTCAAGAGTCGCCCATAACCTCTGCTTCCTTGATCTGAACAGTCTTCTGGGAGACCTCTTTTTGGTGCGCTCGGCTGCGTAGGAATATTCTCCTGATTTGCTTTTTCCTACTCCTGACTTGAAGATGTCTGACGTGAAATAAACCAGCTGATTCTTTAGGCTTTTCCCAAGGTCTGTGTCTCTTAGTGAGAGTCCTATGGAACTCGTTCCTAAATCTATTCCTAAAATTTTTGCCATCTTATATTTTTATTTAATAAATATTCGTTTACCTTTGCTCTTACTAAACGAAAGACTTTTCACAATAAGGCTATAAGCCGAAGAATTTCTTAGCTCTGCGTACTCCGTGGAGCTATTTTTTGTTTGTAAATATATGATTATACGATTTCTTCTGCAAATATTTTATAAGTTATCTGACTGAATAAAAGTAAAATAATGTGTGTCGTAATTTTTTCTAATACTGTGCCTTAAAAAGGCGTAGCGTGCGTTTTATTTAGCTATTTTTTTGAGTTATAATCTCAGATCCAAGAAAAATCTTATCTCTGCAAGTAATAACATAATATGTATTGCTATTTCTATGGGGTACACCTCTGAAGTGAAGAGCATTTTTTCGGAGCCTAAATATTCTACTATGGATGAATTGACTCAAATACGAAAGAACACTGTTAAAACAAGAGCACGTAAGCAATGAAGCGTATAGATACACTAACAGTAAAATATCATGAACAGGTCGTGGAAGTAATTTCGCTCAATCCTGATGAAAAACGTCTTGCGTTTGAAAATGATCCTCGTTGGCATGTGGAGGGATTCAGCATTTCTCCTTTGAATAAAGTCATTTCTATAAGGGTGTAATTTTTTCTTGGGTTAGGGTATAGCATAAAACAAAAGGAGCCCCTTTTGAGACTCCTTTTGCGTTTTAAAGATGAGGTTGGACTATTCGCCCTTCACCATTTTGATGAAATACTCATGAATTCTCCGATCCTCATTCAACTCTGGATGGAAAGAGATGGCAAGTTGTTTGCCTTGACGGGCCGCGATGATGTGACCGTCGTGCGTGGAGAGGATCTCCACATTCTCTTTCGCCTTGGTGATGTATGGGGCGCGGATAAAGGTCATCGGCACCTCTCCGATCCCCTTGAAATTTTCGTTGACAAAGAAACTACCCAATTGGCGACCATAGGCGTTTCGGAGAACAGTGATGTCCATGGTGGCTAAACGGTTACGGGAGTCGTTTTCCACCTCTTTCGCCAAGAGAATCATACCGGCGCATGTGCCAAAAACAGCCAATCCATCGTTGATTTCCTTTTGGATAGGTTCCAATAATCCTTCGTCGTTCATGATACGAAGCATGGCTGTGCTCTCACCGCCTGGAAGAATCAAACCATCCTTGGGCTGCTGCCAGTCGCTTAACTTGCGTATAAGGAAAGATTCGACGCCCAATGAGGTGAGCATCTTCTGATGCTCCTCGAAGGCTCCCTGTAGGGCTAAAATCGCTATTCTCATTTTAGTTATTCGCCTAAAAATTCAGCCTATTATTTTCCTCTCTCGGCCATCAACAATTGGATCTCGCTCTCGTTGATACCAACCATCGCCTCGCCCAAATCCTCGCTCAATTCGGCCAAAATCTTAGGATTGTTGTAGTTGGTAACCGCCTTTACGATGGCTTGCGCACGCTTTACAGGATCGCCGCTCTTGAAGATACCGCTACCTACGAATACACCTTCAGCACCCAATTGCATCATCAAAGCAGCGTCTGCTGGAGTGGCCACGCCACCTGCGGCGAAGTTCACAACTGGCAACTTGCCGTTCTCGTGAACGAATTGTACCAACTCGTAAGGAACGCGGAGTTGCTTAGCTGCCTCGTACATCTCGTCCTCGCTCATGGAAACGAGTCTTCTGATTTCGCTTTGCATCATGCGCATGTGGCGAACAGCTTGGATCACGTCACCAGTTCCAGGCTCACCCTTGGTACGGATCATGGTCGCACCCTCGTTGATACGACGAAGCGCCTCGCCCAAATCCTTCGCGCCGCAAACGAAAGGTACATTGAACTTTCTCTTGTCGATGTGATATACATCGTCTGCTGGAGACAAAACCTCGCTTTCATCGATATAATCGATCTCGATAGCCTCCAAGATTTGAGCCTCCGCGAAGTGGCCGATACGGCACTTGGCCATTACTGGAATGGATACGGCTGCTTGGATACCCTTGATCATTTTGGGATCACTCATACGGGAAACGCCACCAGCGGCGCGGATATCTGCTGGGATACGCTCAAGTGCCATGACTGCGCAGGCGCCGGCTGCCTCTGCGATTTTTGCTTGCTCTGGTGTGGTTACATCCATGATAACACCGCCCTTCAACATCTGTGCGAGGTTGCGGTTGAGAATAGTTCTATCTTCCATTGTTTTAATATTAAATCGGTTTCAATTGTAATTAACTGACCGCAAAGGTGGGTAGATTCTCTTGTTTTGCAAAATAAGTATTCCGATTTTGGAAAATATTGGACTTAAAAAGGAAAATTCCCTATGAGTTTGGTAGGGTATTGACTATTTGCTTCTGAATTGACTGGGTGAGCATCCCTCGTGGTGTCGAAAGAACTTGCAGAACATAGCTTGGGAGGAGAATCCTAATTTGTCTGCGATGGCTTGAATCGGTAGGCGGGAATTCTCCAAAAATTCGATGGATTCGCGTAAAATATAACTGTCTATAATCTGTTTCGGGCTTCTTCCTACGCTCCCGTTGCAAACTTGTGAAAGGTAGCGGGTAGTGATGGCGAGTTGGTCCGCGTAGAAGGCCACATCGTGGTGTTCCGCATAGCGTTCTGCGATGATGGACATGAACTGGTTGTAGATATCCGCCGCTCGGTAGCTCTCTTGTGATTTTGAACTGACAGCATATACCACTTGGCTGTGGATGTAGTCGTGGGCGTTTCGGATGGCGGTTGGAATATCGTCCCCCATGGCCATTCTGGTAGCGATGGCGGAGGAGATGGCGGCGCTGACTCCGTGTTTTTTCCAACCTTCCGTATTGTGGGAGGAGAAGAACCTACTTTTCCCCTTGTGGTAAAGTAGTGTTGTGATTCTATCCTCTGTCTCATTTGTCCCGGTGTTAACGCCGCGGAGCATGACCGATTGCGCACCGATCTCCACGAATGTTTGCGCCGCTGAAATCATATCATCTTCTGTCCTGATGGGGCGGTGGAGCATCAGCTCAGCTTCGTTGCACTTAAGGATAAGCAGCGTTGATTCTGGAATCAGGTGTCTTTTGATCGATTCCACCGCACTTTCTGGGGCTAATATGGTTCCGTTGGAGGCGATGATGCCTGGATCGCAAATGATTTTGCGGCAAGCGATGATTTCGTCTCGTAGTGCCTTGATGCTATCTGCGTTTCGCACCAAACCAATTTTGACGGCCTCTGGTTTCGCATTGAGGATGACGTTGCGCACTTGCCGTAAAATGGTCTCTTGCGGAAGATCTTGGATGATGGTATCCGCTCCTTCGTTAGTCACGATGGAGGTGATGGCGGAAAGAGGGTAAGCCCCCAGTTCGGATATGGTCTTGAAGTCCGCCTGGATGCCCGTCGCACCGAAGCTGTCAGAGCCGGTGATGGTGAGTATGGAAGTAAGCGGTTTCATCCGATGGAATCGACTATTTGTTGTCTGCCGCGATTACCTCGTTGATCAAGGTGGCGATCTGTTTCACCAACGGTTTCCTGACGCCTGTGAAATTGGAGACCATGATACAGAAGGCGTACCATTTCCCGTTGGCGTTGATGTAGCCCGCATAGTTTTGCACACGCTCCATGCTACCGCTCTTCACAAAGGCTTTCCCATCAAGGGCAGTCCCCTTCATAAAAGAGGCCACCGTGCCGTTTCTTCCAGCGGTCGGTAGGGTGTAGAGAAACTGCTTTTGGTATTTGCTGGTGGTGTACATATAGGTGAGCACATCGACCATAAATTTCGGTGAAATGGCGTTTTTCATGGAAAGCCCCGAACCATCTACTTGGAAGATCCTTTTGGATTCCAAACCCTTCCCTTCCCAATATTTGGAAATCACATTGGCGGATCGCCAACCAGCGCAAGGAGCAAGCGTGTCCTTCTGTTTAGAAAGAGTGAGAAAGATACATTCCGCATAGAGATTGTTGCTTCTATAGTTGGTGACTCGTTCTATTTCCTTCAGTGTATTGGATTTATGGATGAATAGGGTATCTCGGATAGAGTCTCTTTGGTACCATTTGGAGGTGGTGGCCGTACCTTCCACTTCGATGCCTGCGTGCAGCAGCATATTCCTGATGGAATCGGCTAAAAATAGCGCTGGTTCCGGCATCTCTGTTTTGATGTATTGCTTTGCGTCCATCGGGATATTTCCCCTTAGTGTCGGTGTCCACGAGAAGTCGGTCTTTGTCATTCTCCAGGAGACCATTTTGCCCTCTTGCGTCATCTCTATTTTGGGCTGCATCAGAGAGGTGTATGGCTCACATTTCGTGCAAGCTATTCCGGTGGAATCGGAAGAAATTACAATTCCTAACAGATTATCTTGGATGTTTAGTCCCGAGGGCGTGGGAGAGTAGGAGGAACCGATGTCCTCCACCAACCAGTGGAATGGGGCGCCATCCTCTTTGAATACAGTGGCGTCTCCCACCACATGTCCAGTAATGCGTTTGATGCCTTTTTGTTGGACGGCCATCAATGCCTCCGCATAGAAGTCACAAGTGACGGGAGCATAGGCGGAGCCAAGCGTGGGATCGCCGTCTCCTCGTATGAAAAGATCGCCCAACAGTACGGAATCTTCTGTAATAGTGCCACAATATTCAATATTGGTTTTGAATCGGAAAGTATCCGTAAGCATCTCCATAGCAGATGCTGTGGTGATGATTTTGGTGACGGACGCGGGATTTCTGTCCGTATTTTCTTGGTAGTGGGCCACTACCTTTCCGTTGGTGATATCCTTGACCAAGAAACCTACGCTTGCTTGCGTCAGGTTGTCTGAATTGACAAACTCCGTAATAGCGCTGTTTTGCGCTATTGCGGAGTTGATGATGGTAAAGGATAGGATGATGCTCTTGATCGTCTTCCTCATATTAATCTCTATTATCTTTTTCTCTTTTTGGAGCTGCTGCCGAGTAGGTTTCTGATAAGGGCATTTCCGAGGTTGGTGAGTAATTTGTTCAGTACACTCCAGAAGACGGATTTGCTCTTGGCAGCCGCTTTCGATGAGCTCTTTTTCCCCTTTTCAGCGGCTTTTTCCTTCTCTTTCTTCTCTTTTTCTAGCTCTTTCTCTTTGGCAAGTTGTTCCTCTTCCCGCTTCTTGGCTTCATCAATCTTTTGAAGCATTTCGTAGGCCGATTCGCGATCCATTGTTTTGCCGTATTTATTCTCCAATCCGGAGTTTTTCATCGCTTCCGATCGCTCCTCCTCTGTGATAGGACCGATTTGGCCTTGCGGACAGAGCATCTTCGCTCTCTCCACCATGTTTGGATTTCCTTTCTCGTTCAAGAAGGAGATGAGAGCCTCTCCAGTCTCCAACTCTAATAACGCCTTCTCTGTGTCGAGGTCAGGGTTGGTACAGAAGGATTGAGCTACCGCTTTCACCGCTTTTTGGTCTTTCGGCGTGAAGGCGCGCAAAGCGTGTTGCACCTTGTTACCCAATTGTCCTAAGACATTCTCTGGAATATCCATTGGGTTTTGGGTGATGAAATAGACGCCCACTCCCTTGGAACGGATCAAACGTACAATCTTCTCAATTTGTTCCAACAATGCTTTGGAAGCGTCGTTGAACAACAAGTGCGCCTCGTCGAAGAAGAAGATGAACTTTGGTTTGTCCATGTCACCCACCTCTGGCATTTTGTTGTAGATGGAGGTCAACAGCCACATCAAGAAGGCTGAGTATAATCTAGGTGAATTGTACAATTTATCGGCGGCTAGGATGTTGATCATACCCTTTTTGATGCCGTTGATCTTCTCGATGGAGAAGAAATCGTCGATGTCAAAAGATGGCAATCCGAAGAAAAGGTCGCCGCCTTGCTCTTGAAGCGCGAGCAGATTTCTTTGGATGGCTCCAACGGACTGTGAGGAGATGTTACCGTAGTCGGTTTGATATTCTTTGGCGTTCTGTCCCACGTAGTTCAACATGGCACGTAGATCCTTCAAATCATCCAAAGGCATGTTCTTGTCCTCCGCGATTTTGAAGATGGCGGTAAGCACTCCCTCTTGTGTGTCGCTGAGCGACATGATGCGGGAAAATAGCGTCACGCCGAAATCTCTCACCGTCACACGCAATGGATGTCCTTGCGTTTGATAGACGTCGAAAAATTGCACGGGATAGGGTTGGAAATCGAATTGAACGCCAAACTCATTCTGTCTCTTCTCTATGAATTTGGAAAGCGATCCTGCCTTGTAAACACCAGACAAATCACCCTTCATATCCGCCATAAAGCAAGGCACACCCAAATCGCTGAATGTTTCTGCTAATACTTGGAGGGAAACTGTCTTTCCTGTGCCGGTCGCACCTGCGATGAGACCGTGACGATTGGCCATCTTGGGCTCGATGAAGAGCGGATGGTCTGAATGTGCTACATATAAGCGGTTCTCGTTGTCTAACATAGCCTTAAAAATCCTGTTTTGTTAATAGTAGTGCAAAGATAGTGTATAATCGCTTAACTCTCCTTGCTTTTTATGTTATTCTATTATTCCTTGTTTTTTATCCTCGAAAATCTTGTTGATACGGGGTTGTAGGAACCAAACTCCTATTGGATGCATCCAGAATAAGAAAAATTCTCCCAAGAAATCCTCACCTTGGGCTTCTCTCTGCATTTCAACTGTTTTCAAGAGTTTTGCCAATTTGTATAGAACATAGAGCATGGAAAAGATGCAGAAAAAGTGACATGGAACCATTATTATGATGGCTAGTGGATGAATTGCATTGAACATATCCTCAGGGTGGCTGGTGTTGGTGAAGATGTACATGCTGTAGGCATTAATTATCATCATATAGATAGCTATGAAAACCAAGCAGAAGATTGGGGATTTTAATCCCTTCCGCAACTCCACTGGTTGTGCGTCGTATAGCGCTCGTAATAGGGTGAAAAGGTAGAAGAAATAAATTAGTCCTATAGACAATAATAAAGGGAAGAAAGAGAGCATGCTCTGGTCAAGATGGTCTATGTTAGGCTCCGTCCCATTTTGAAAAAGGGAATGCATTGACTTTCCGATCTGGAATATCCAGTAAATCATAAAGATGATGTAAGCAGAGTATAGCAATAGAAATAATTGCCAGTGTTTCATTTTTAGAAAGAACTTAGCCATAGTGAAAATTGATGATTTTTATATTCGAAAATTGTAATGGCAAATATAGTTTTTTTTTATTAATTCGGATTGCCCAATCTGCGGATTGTTATGGTGCGTTCGGTGGCAAGCTTGAAGGCGATTTAATTATTTCATAGCTATGCTAATTTCGTTGTTTAGGCGAATATTTTCTTTCGTAGTTGCTTGAATCGCTCTTTTTTAGCTCTCTTTGCTCTGTCTTCTCTTTTGTAGTGGAGGAATTTCTCCACGCAACGTTCCACGTCGTAGTTTCTCGCTTTCGCGTAATAGGTGGCAACTGTTCGGAAAAAGTCGTCGTTACCCCTCATTCGACTAAAATTTTCGCAGCCCATCTCTACCGAGACCGGTCTGAACTGCATTCGGTTGATGTCGACAAGCGAGAATTCATATTGATGATCCCCCTCGTCGGCAATCTTTCCGTAGAGAATGTTGCCCGGTGAGTAATCGCAGTGCAGGACGCCCGATTCGTGCAATTTTGCGGTGAAAAGGGCGAATTCTTTGATGAGTTGCTCCTTCCCTTCATTGGTTGTGTCGCCATCGTTAAATAGGCGCATGTGTCCATCCAGGGGCGTGTGTAAACAGATGAAGAAACTGCGATGTAGTAATCCGTTCTTCTTCATCTCTATGTAAGCGACGGGGTTTGGCGTTAAAAATCCCCTTTCCATCAGTGTTATGGCATGTTCGTAAGCTCTCTGCGCTTTGGATTTGCGTAGCCAAGTATAGATGATGCGGTTTATGAAAATGGGCACTCGATAAGACTTTACGTTGAGGGTGTATCCGTTTACCTGAAAAGCTTTGAGTTTATTCCTTCTGCCGTTGTATATCATCTCGCCTTCTTGGTCGAACTTCGTGGGAATTTCCTCGATGAAAGGGCGTAAATCTTCGTAAGACTGGTGGATGCAAACTTTCATTATTTTCCTCCTGAATATTTTAGACGGACATATAAGGCGTTCATTTGGCATATCTTAAAACCGTAGTATCCGTCCAGTATGCCAAGTTTGAAAAGGTAGTCCAATAGAAATCGATAACTGGATTTTAAGGCTACCATCGCTTTGCTGTAGTGTTTGCCGCTTGCTTCAATCTCTTTGGCAGCCAGTTGGGCGTAGCTGATGGTCTTCTGCTTGTGCTGTTCCACACTGTTGTATGTATAGTGTCGCAATTCTCCCTCCAATTTCTCTACTTTGCCTAATTTGGAACATTCCACGCTTTCGTGAACCAGGTGATTGGTCCAGTTGGCGAATTTTCTGTTGAAAAGGCGGATTTTTGTGTCGTGCCCCCATCCTATGAAACGGATAAGTCGCTTGCAATAGTAGTTTTTGCGGGAGAAACTGAATGCCGTGCTTGGATCTGGTTCTATTCCCTGTTTGATGTTCATGATAGAGGTGCGGAGTTCTTCGGTAAGCTCTTCGTCTGCATCCAGACTGAGGATCCAGTCGTGGCTTGCTTGGGCGACGGCGTATTGTTTTTGAGGACCGTAACCGTTGAACTCGTGTCGGATGAATTTCACGCCTAGCTGTTGGCATATATCTTCCGTTTTGTCCGATGAAAAGGAATCAACGACTAATATCTCGTCCGCAATTCCACTCATCGATCGAATGCATCGCTCGATGTTTAGCTCTTCGTTTTTAGTGATTATTACAGCCGAAATATTCGTCATACTCTTCTTGATAATAGGGAATATAGGGCGAATTTACGAAATTTTTTCAATGCGTAAACTATTCCTGAAGATTTTTGGTTTTGACGGTAAACGATAATGTCATTGATGAAAATGATTTTGGCCTTAGTTTGATTTAGGTCTTAGTTGGATCGAAAGGGTATCGTGTAAAAAGTGAAATGCGACTCGTTTCACAACGAATCGCATTAATCGTGGTTTTTCTTAAAGTTATTTAAATATCTATCAGTGACACAAATATAGAATCTTTTTCTTCCACTTCCAAATGGTGCAGTGAAAAAATAACAATTTTTTAATTTATTTGTGAATTATAAAGATTAGGGCGTTTCTCTAAATTTTTTCATGGGTGCCCTTTGCTAACTCAATGATTTTGTTGGAAAATGAGCGTTGCCGTTCGTCTCTTGTTTTTTGTCAAAAAAAATTCCACTCATCATCACGATGAATGGAACTCTACTATTAACTTTTAAAATCTTATGTATATGATGTGTATATGATTGAATATTGAAGTCTTTACCTAAATTCTGTCCCTTTCTTAAAACTATGCAAATGTAGAATTATTCCACAATACACACAATTTTTAGTGTGGAAAAATTCCCCTTCCACGATTTTTTATGACTTTTCTAAATGATTTTGTTGCTTAAGTGGCTGAAATAATCTTTGCCGACCCGATTTTTTTCTTACGCAGTAGGGCTACTTATTGTGTTCTTTAAAGAAGTTTTTGTTCATGCTCAGCTCTTGGCAACACTTCGTGGAGAGCTTGTCGTAGTGTATTCCCAGTTGATATCCTGCGATTTTGGCGATGCTTTGTCCGAAGAATCGGAAGATCTCTTTATATTGTTTATTTTCCCAAAGATGTCCGAGAATAAAGTATGCTTGTCTTTTCCCTTCGTTCATGGAGGAGAATTGCTCGAATATGTCTTGATTCATACGTTGGGAGACGCCCTGGTCAAAGTAGCGGTGGAAGATTTTTTTGCAACTATAATTGTGAGTGTGTTTCACGTTGGCCGAAGCTGAGTAGGCGATGGCGTACCCCGATTGGATGACGCGGTATGCGAAGAGCATGTCCTCATTGAAGATGTTGAGGTCGTCGAAACCATTTAACTCCCAAAATTTCTCCCGGTTGTATAATGCGCATGCGTTGGAGCAGAAGATGGTTTTAATGCCCAACTCTTCCTTGTCCTTTCCTCTTTTGATTTGTGAAATGGCTGGATA
The DNA here is from genome assembly GCA_045601045.1 of Paludibacteraceae bacterium. Lineage (GTDB taxonomy): Bacteria > Bacteroidota > Bacteroidia > Bacteroidales > Paludibacteraceae > UBA1181. The sequence continues at coordinate 20,957 of JAZRZA010000032.1, read as the reverse complement.
GTTGAATGCCCTGGATAGCCACTCGATAGCGCAGTCGGGGTCCCCGGACTGACGCGCGTAGGAGAGGATCACCTCATCGTTTTGCTCTTTTAGTAATTCCTCTATGAGTTTATTGGTGAGCGGTACGATATCTTGCGTGCAGAAGAGTATATAGTCGGCACTGCTTAGTTTCGCGCCTTGGTTGCGCGTGGTGGCGTGGTCGAACTCCGAGGGCTTGATGTGGGTGATCGAGATGTTGTCCGATATGCCGTAACATTCCTCGAAGCGACTTTTGTCGCATTCGTCCGTTAATGTGTTCATCAAGATGATTTGATTCGGACGAATGGTCTGTTGGAGTAGGGACTGCAATAGTTGTGGCAATTCCGGCCCGGGTTGGCACGTTGGTATGATTACGTCAACTGTCATGGCAATCCACTCGTTTGATTTACGCTTGGGCGAAAAATTGAAGTGCTTTTTCCCTGTCCGCTGTGATGGCTGATTTGAGCTCCTCTTCGTTGCTATACTTGTTCAACGATCTCAGCTTGTGGAGGAAAGTGATTTTGATCTTTTCGTCGTAGATCTCCTGGGTGAAATCGAAGATATTGACTTCGATCGACATGTCGCCTCCTCCGTAGGTTGGTCGGGTGCCGATGCAAGCCATGCCTTTGAATTGTTTGTCCGCTATATCTATCTTCACGGCATATACGCCGTAGCTTGGAATGCACTTATTGTAGATCTCCGGTTCGATGTTGGCGGTTGGGAAACCTAGTTTGCGACCGTTTTGTTGTCCGTGGATCACTTTTCCCACGATGTTGTATTCGTATCCGAGGTACTTGTTCGCCAATTCGATATCACCCACACCTAATAAGTTACGGATGAAGGATGAACTGATGGTGAAGTCGTTCTCCTCGTAAGGTTCTGCGCGGCTTACGGTGATGCCTAACTCTTTGCCGTATGCGCAGTAGTCGTCAAAGCCCTCCTCGCGGTTTTTGCCGAAACGGTGGTCATATCCGATGAGAAGATGGCGGACATTTAATTTGTCTCTGAGGATCTTCTCCATGAAATCGTGCGCGCTGAGATTAGAGACGTCTGTGGTGAATGGCATCTGGACGCAGTAGTCAACGGGGAGTTTTTGGAGTAGATCCAATTTCTCGTGATAGGTGTTGAGAAGCCTTGGTTGATAATCCTCGTTCAAGATAATTCTTGGATGAGGCCAGAAGGTCAGAATGGCTGATTTGAGCCCCTCCTTTTTCGCGACTTGGGCCAATTGCTCCGCTAAAAACAAGTGTCCGTGATGTACGCCATCAAAGAAACCGATCGTGAGGGCAAGCCCCTCTTTACATGCCAAATCTGTCTCGTTTATCAATTCCATCTTCTTCTTTTTTTTAAACGAATAATTTTGTACTTTGCCGACAAAATACTACTTTTGTCGACGCTTTGCAAAGGTAACGATTTTTTGTTAATTGCAAGTAGGGCCCATAGCTCAGTTGGTTAGTAGCACCTGACTCATAATCAGGGGGTCACAGGTTCAAGCCCTGTTGGGCCCACGGATAAGGAGAGACGAAAAGGTTTCTCCTTTTTCTTTTTTATTGGTGTTTGAGTATTGATATTCAATGAGTTATAAATTTCGTATTAACCTTTGAAAGGGAATGTTTTGGACAAAAAATCATTTGATGTTTTAGAAAAAACGGTCGTTATGATTTATGATTTTATTGTATAATATATTTTATTTATAAACAAAAATCATTGAATTTATGAATAATGAAGAGAGGGTAGAGCGGGCGAAGGAACTTTTTAAAAGTGGATTTAATTGCTCTCAGTCCGTCGTGGCGGCATTTGCTGATTTATATGGATTAACCGAAGAGCAGGCTTTGAAGGTCTCTGCCTCTTTCGGCGGAGGTATCGGACGTATGCGTGAGACGTGTGGCGCGGCGTGCGGAATCTTTTTGTTGGCCGGTCTGAAATATGGTACGACCGATCCCAAAAATGCGGAGGGAAAGGGAGAGAATTACCGTATTGTACAGGAGCTGGCCAAGGATTTCATTGAGGCGAATGGCTTTTTGAAATGCCGCGATTTGCTGGGATTGGATAAGGATGCGAAAGAGACTTATAAACCAGCCGAACGAAATGCCACATACTATGCGAAACGACCTTGTGCGGAGATTGTGGCGGCCGCAGCCAGGATTTGGGCCGAAAAACACGAGAAATAGTGTTAATTTTCGTCCTTATGATCTGATTCGTCGATAAAATCTGCCGATTCGTCGATAAAATCGCCGAATGTGTCCGTTAGTTATGTTAAAAAATATAAAAACCAAGAAAACTATTTTCGTTTAAAAAGTTTTCGCGTACCTTTGTCAGTGCTTAATAAGGCGAGTAGTATGATGTTTCATAATAAGTTAGAAAACGCTGAATATGAGTGCTGATTGCAGAGAAAAAATCATTAAAGGTGCGCTGAATCTCTTTATGGCTCAGGGGATTAAGTCGGTGACGATGGATAAGGTCGCCGCCTCTTTGTCTGTCTCCAAGCGTACGATATACGAACTTTTCTCAGATAAGAAGGAATTGGTTTGCGCTTGTCTGGCAGACTTTAAAATGTCCAACGATCAGATGCGCGAAGAGCTTCGCAACAGTACCTCGAATTCATTTTCCTACCTGTTGGAGATGTTCAAATACTCAGTCTCCATGCTGAGGGTCATCAATGTCAATTTCTTTACAGACGCCGAGGCGATGTTCCCGGAGATTGTGGAGGAGATTAAACTTAATAAGCGTGCCCAACTCGAACACTTTAAGGCTTTGATCCAGGATGCGCAACGGGATGGCCATATTGTCCAAAGTTTCTCGTCTGATGTCTTGGCTGAGGTGTATTATGGTATGTTGAGTTCCATGCGCACCGCGGGGTCGTACGATTATGCCCGTACTCCCTTTTCGGAGATTCTCCGCATTTTGTGCAATGTCTATTTCAGGGGCGTGGCTACCTCCAAGGGGTTGTCGCTGATCAATGAGATGCTTGGCTCCGATGGTGCTGGAGAGTAAATGGTTGAATAAAATAATTAATAAAATAGATATGAAAACTGTAATTAGTAAAGCGGAATTTTTGTTGGCGCTCTCTTTGACTTTCGCGGTGCCGACTTTCGCTGAGGCGACAGATTCAACAGCGGTCGCTCAGAACGACACTAAGTTGTCGTTGTCATTGGATGAGGCGAAAAAGTATGCGTTGGAACACAATCGCACGATCCAAAATGCTTCGTATGATGTGAAGAAGGCCGAGGCGGCTCGTTGGAAGGCGATTTCAAGTATGTTGCCACAGGTGAGCGGTAGTGTAGATTATATGAATATGTGTGGCCACGAGATGGATATGATGGGTATGAAGATCGCGATGCCTTCTTACTTTGATTTCGCTATCTCCGCTTCTATGACAGTGGGCGCTCAACAAATCGTGGGCGCGAGAGTGGCTAAAATGGCGAAGGAGATGTCGCAGATCGCGGTCGGAAAGACAGAGCAGGTGATCACCTCAAACATTGAGTCCTCGTATATCAGTATTCTCGCCTTGGAGAATATGGTGAAGTTATTGGAGAAGAATGTAGCCAATTTGGATAGCGTCTATAAGATGACGATGAATGCGGTTCGCGTGGGTGCGGCTGAGCAAAATGCGGCTGATCAAATCTCCGTGCAGGTGGCCTCCATCAAGAGTGGCGTGAATACCACCAAGCGTAACATCGAGGTGTTGTACAATACGATTCGTATGTTGATCGGAGCCTCCGCTGATTGTGAGATTGACTTGACCCAGTCGTTGACCGACGTTGTGAATCCAGCCTCTATCCTTTCGATGATGGAGGAGGGTATGGTGCTCGACAATAACTACGACTACCAATTGCAGAACGCCTCCACTTTGTTGGCGAAGAAGCAGGTGACCCTTAATAAAATGGCGTATGTTCCTACCTTGACCGCGTTTTATTCTTGGGACAAGAAGAAGTATTGCTCCGATGAGGCTACGATGAATATGACACCACCTAATACGGTTGGCCTTAAATTGAATGTTCCTATTTGGTCGTCGGGAAGCCGTTGGGCGGATGTGAAAAGCGCGAAACTCGAATATGAGAAGGAGCAAAATAAGTTGGAGGACGCCAAGTTGCAATTGGGCATCCAAGAGAGTCAGTTGCGCTACAACTTGATCTCCGCTTATGAGAATCACGAGATCCAAAGCAATAATATTGATGTGATGCAACGTGTATTCAAGAGCAACTCCGAGAAGTACAAATATGGTACTATCTCCAGTATGCAGTTGACAACTTCCAGCACAGAGTTGGTGAATGCTCAAAACACTTACATCAACGCCTTGATGGATATGGTTACCGCTTATGTCAATTTGAAGGTGTTGCTTAATAAATAATCCGTAAATAATTAAAATAGATATACAAATGAAGAAAGTTGTAAGAATGGTAAGTTTGGCGATGGCTGTAATGGCTATCACCGGCGTTGCAACAAGTTGTGGCAAGAAGGACGATAAGAAGGCGGATGCCTCTGTCGTTGAGGAGAAGGTCGAGCGGGTACGCGTCGAGAAGGTGCAAACCCAAACAATTGACCGTATTCACGAGTGTACGGCAGTACTTGAGGGATATGAGACTCAAAATGTCTCTCCTTCTTTGACTGGTATCATCGAGAAGAGATTCAAGGATGTAGGCGACCGTGTCGCTACGGGTGAGTTGTTGGTTCGTATGGATCAAACTCAATTGAAGCAAGCAAAGTTGCAGTTGGCCAACTTGGAGAACGAGATGAAGCGTATGGATGCTTTGTTGGCTGGCGGTAACGTTACCCAACAAATCTATGACCAGACAAAGTTGGGTTATGACCAAGCCAAGGAGCAAGTGGAGTTCTTGTCGAACAATACCTTCTTTAAGGCTACTTTCCCAGGTATCGTTTCCGCTCGTAACTACGAAAGCGGTGAGTTGTTCAATGGCGCTCGTCCGATCTTGACTGTGGTTCAAGTGAATATGTTGAAGGCCATTGTCAACTTGCCAGAATCATATTTCCCTAATGTAAAGGTGGGTATGAAGTTGGATGTCATCTCTGACATCTATCCTGATGCTAAGTTCCCTGCGGTGATTGAGACCATCTATCCTACCGTCGATGCCGCTACCCACACTTTCCAATGTAAGGTAAGGGTGCCTAATGGTAACATGAAGTTGCGTCCAGGTATGTACATCCATACCTCTGTAAATGTTGGTAAGGTTAAGATCTTGGCAGTCCCTTATCAATCCGTTATGAAGTTGACCGGTTCAAACGAGCGTTACTTGTTCTTGAACGACAATGGTTCCGCAAAGCGTGTCACTGTTGAGATGGGACAACGTATCAACCGTATGGTTGAGGTGATCAGCGATGTTGTGGCTGATGGCGATGAGGTGGTAACCCAAGGCCAAGCTCGTTTGGTGGATGGCGCCAAGATGGAGATCATGGACGGAAACTTCGAGGAGGAGGCTTCCGCTAAGTCCAATGCTGAGGCACCTGCTTCAAGTGAGCCAATCGCTGATACCGTAAACAAGGCTGAGATGAAGAAATAATAATCGAACGCTCTAAAAAGGAAATTAACAATGAGTATTTATAAAACCGCGATTAACAAACCGGTCACCTCCATCTTGGTGTTCGTGGCCGTCATGTTGATGGGTGTCTTTGCTTATATCAAGCTGCCTATCGACCAATTCCCGGAGATCGAGCCTCCGTTTATCGCTGTCATGACCGCTTATCCTGGTGCCAACGCCAGTGAGGTGGAGACCAATGTGACAAAGTATTTGGAGAACAGTTTGAACTCTGTGGATGGATTGGATGAGTTGACCTCCACCTCTAAGGATAACCTCTCTTTGGTGGCTTTGGAGTTTGAGTGGGGTGAGGAGTTGGATGAGGTGGTGAACGATATCCGGTCGTACGTCGATATGACCAAGGATAATTTGCCAAGCGGATGTTCCAATCCGTTGATCATCAAATTCAACAGTTCCTCTATGCCGATAATCCAGTTCGCCGTACAGGCGAAGGAGAGTTATCCTGGTTTGGAGAAGATCATGAACGATATCGTCATCCCTCAATTGAACCGTGTGGAGGGTGTGGGTAACGTTACCATGTCAGGAGAGCCTGACCGATATGTTTATGTGGAGATCGACCAAAAGCAATTGGATGCGTATAGCATCACTTTGGAAACTGTCGGAAATGCGGTGGCAAGCAACAACTTGAACTTGTCTTGTGGAAACATCAAGATGGAAAAGGAACAGTATGCTTTGCAAGTTCGTAGTGAATATGTCGAGAGTTCTGAAATCGCAGATATCGTGGTTGCCACTAGCGCTGATGGTAAGCAGATTCGTGTGAAGGATGTCGCCATTGTCCGCGATACTATTAAGGACCTCTCTTTGGATGAGAAGATGAATGGCCAAGAGGCTGTACGTTTGATCATCTCCAAGCAGACGGGTGCCAACACTGTGCAGATTTGCCGTGATATTCACAAAGAGTTGGATAAGATCCAATCTTCCCTTCCGACTGACGTTAAGTTTAAGGAGATTTACGACTCTTCCACAGAGATTGTCAGTGCGATCGACTCTTTGCAGGAGGCCGTTATGTACGCCGTATTCTTTGTGGTTTTGGTGGTGCTCTTCTTCTTGGGTAAGTGGCGTGCCAGCGTCATCATCGGATTGACCATTCCGATCTCTTTGTTGGTGGCCTTCTTGTACCTATTGTTTGTGGACAGTTCTTTGAACATCATTTCTCTCTGTTCATTGTCCATTGCGGTCGGTATGGTGGTGGATGACGCCATTGTGGTCTTGGAGAACATTACGAACCATATAGAGCGTGGATCCAGTCCTCGTGAGGCCTCCATTTATGCGACCAATGAGGTGTGGGTATCTGTAATTGCCACGACATTGGTGATTTGCGCGGTGTTTGTGCCGCTCACCATGTTGCCAGGTATTGCGGGTATTATGTTTAAGGAGTTGGGATGGATTGTGACCATCGTATGTTGTACTTCTACTGCTGTGGCTATCTCTTTGGTGCCAATGCTTTGCTCCAAGATTCTGAAGGCGAATAAGGTGCAGGTGGATGCCAATGGCCATCTAGTTGTCGAGAAAAAAGACGCGAAGAAGTTCTCTTATGAGAACACGGTAGTGAAGTTCTTGGATAAGTTGGATGCCGTTTACGCAAATGGGCTCCGCTGGTGTTTGGGCCACAAGAAACTTACCATGTTGGGTGTTGTCGGCTTCTTTGCCATCTCTTTGGTTCCTGCTATGTCGGGTATGATTGGTACCGACTTTATGGCGGTGCCTGATAATGGTCGTTTGACGATCGACGTTGAGTTGTTGCAAGGTACTCGCGTGGAGGAGACCGCTAAGTTCGCCCGTATGTTGGAGAAGCGTTTCATGGAGTTGGTTCCTGAGACCAAGAATATCTCTACCACATGTGGAGCCAACGAGGATGCCGGAATTTCCGCCCTCTTTGCCTCTACGAGAAATAATACGATCCAAATGCGTTTCAATGCGGATAAGAAATATACCCGTAAGCGTACCATCTGGGAGATTTCTGAGGTGCTTCGTGCGGAGATTGCCTCTTATCCGGAGGTGCAGGATTTCAAGGTGGCTATCTCTTCCAATGGTGGTATGGGTGGACAAAGTACGGTGGATGTTGAGATTTATGGATATGATTTTGACGCTACCAGTACCTATGCGAAGGCTGTAAAGCAAATCATCGAGGAGAAGATTCCTACAGCCCGTAACGTGGATATCAGCCGTGACGATGATCGTCCGGAGTTGAAGATCACCGTCGATAAGGAGAAGGCTGCTCGTCATGGACTCTCTTCCTCATCTGTCGCTTCGTTGGTTCGCAACCGTACTAGTGGAATGTCTTGCGGATTTTTGAAGGAAGATGGTGATGAGTATAATATCTTGGTGCGTTTGAAAGAGGTCAACCGTAACTCTATTTCGGATGTGGAGGATTTGAGTATACCAACCCAAACCGGAAGGGTGAAATTAAGTGAAATTGCCAAGATTGAGGAGTATTGGGGTCCACCTGAGATTGAAAGAAAGAGTCGTCAACGTTACTTGAAGGTGGAGGTGACTCCGTTCGAGACCTCTTTGGGTGAGTTGGCCGCTGAGATCGAGCGTGTTTTGCCGGAGTTGGATAAACCAGCTGATATCTCCGTTGTATTGGGTGGTGCCTTCGAGGATCAACAAGAGTCGTTCCAAGATATGGGATTGTTGCTCTTGATTATCGTGATCTTAGTTTATGTGGTGATGGCGTCCCAATTCGAGTCTTTCGCAAAGCCGTTTATCATTATGATGGCCGTTCCGTTCGCCTTCTCAGGTGTGATTTGGGCATTGTTGATTACCAATACCTCTTTGGATATGATTGGTGCGTTGGGTTGTATCATGTTGGTCGGTATTGTGGTGAAGAATGGTATCGTGCTAGTGGATTACATCAACTTGATGCGTGACCGTGGACATGAGTTGAACGAGGCGATCGCTATTTCAGGTCAATCCCGTCTTCGTCCAGTATTGATGACCGCTGCGACGACTATCTTGGGTATGTTGCCGATGGCTTTGGCCACTTCCGACGGATCTGAGATGTGGGTACCAATGGGTATCGTCGTGATTGGAGGTTTGCTTGTCTCCACATTGGTCACTTTGATTGTGGTGCCAGTTCTTTATGGTATCATGTCAAAGCATGGTGAGCGAGACAAAGAGGCTGAGACACGTGCTCAGTTCATCTTCATGGATATCAAGACGGATGATCAACCCGTTGGTGTCAGTCAATCTGAGTCAAAGAGTAATAACAATTAAAAAAGTTGAAGTATGAAATCTGTAATGATAGTATTCAATCAAGCAAACACAGAGCGTGTGGAGTATATGTTGGATAGACTTGGAATTCGTGGCTTCACCTTTTTCGAGCAAGTTCAAGGTCGTGGCTCCAAGACGGGAGAGCCTCGTAGAGGAACCCACACATGGCCTGAAATGAACTCCGCATTGATGACCGTGGTAGAAGACGATCAAGTGCCTACGTTGCTTGACACAGTCCGTAAGTTGGATCTCCGTAACGAGGAGGTGGGTGTCCGCGCCTTCGTTTGGAACATCGAACAGACGGTATAGTCTTCACCGTGAATTTTAGACATATAACTACTTTTTTCTTGTGGGGATTGCTTCGTGTAATCCCCACTGATAAAGGGAGGTGGGTTATTGCAGTTTCCTACTCCCATGGAATGTTGTTTTTCCAATGATGGCCCATCCTATGACGAAGTGATAGCACATTGGTATATCGTCACATAATTACACGCCTAATGTGTGGATGACATCTCTCTGCGAAGCGATTTTTCATCCGTCACGTCTTGGTATGGACCTAAGTAAGCACGACTAATTTTTTGGTCGTGCTTTTCTTTTTTGAAATTCAACTCTATTTTAATATCTTTGTAAGTTCACAAGTGTGTTTTGTCGTTTCGTCGGTAAAACATCGTGTCTAGAAAAATATTGATTTGAAGAGATTATTAACCATATTACTAACTTGGACTGTTTTGGCGACCGCTGTGTTCGCTCAAACAGATGCTGACCGTATCCGAGAGGAGCAGCGTGCCCGTGCGGAGAGATTGAAAGAGGAGCGCGAGGCGAAGCGTCAGCAGGAGTTGCGTGAACGTGAACTCCGATTAGAACAGGCTAGGGCGGTTAATGAGCAGGCAAAGGCGGAACGTGAGGCGAAGCGCCAACAGGAACTTGATGAGAAGGAACGCCAGAAGGAGGAATGGAAGAAGGTAAAGGCGCAAGTGGATGCCCGTAAGGCGGAGGAGAAAGCGGCAGAGGCAAGGAAACTCAAGGAGTATGAGCAGATTGTCGAGCAAGAGAGACAAGCAAGGGAACTTCGTTTGCGTCGTGAGGCTGAGATGAAACGCCTTGATAAGGAGCGTTGGGCCGAGAAGCAGAAGGAATTGGATGCTATCCGTAAACGTGATGAGGCAGCCGCCGAGAAACGTCAGCAGCAATATGTGGCCGCTTCCGAGAGGGAGAAGTTGCAACGTGAACTCCAAAAGCAGAAAGAGGCGGAACGGAGACAGCAGCAGTTGGAGCAGTGGCAGAAAAAGAAGGAGGAGATGAACCAATCCCAACAGCAAGCTGTGGATGACCGTGAGAGCAGATTGGCCGATTACTTGGCCGCTGTGGAGTTGGAGCGTCAGGCTCGTGAAATGCGTATTCGCCACGAGAATGAGATGAAGCAGAAATACACCGATCTTTGGAATAAGAAGAAGGCGGAGATTGAGGCTGCCCGTCAAAGGGAGAAGGCGGAGAACGATCGTCGCCAAAAGGAGTATGAGGCGGTCATCGCCAAGCAGCGTGAGACACGTGAGGCGCAACGTCTGCGTGAGCAACAACAAAAGGCGAACGAACGCGAAATGTGGGAGCAACACAAACAGCAGCAAGACGAGATACGTAGACAACAGGAATTGGATAGACAACGTCGTGAGGAGGCTCGTGCCAACGAGGCACAACAGGCTTACGAGGCGCGCCAACAACGTATCCAAAAACAACAAGAGGAACGCGAGAAGGCTCGTATGGCGCAGGAACTCCGTAAGCAGGAGTTGCAGAAGCGTATGGAGGAGCAGGCCGCAAAACGTCAGGAAGATGTCCGTAAACGACAGGAGATCGCCCAACAAAAACGTCAAGAGCACGCTGATTGGGTAAACAAGCAGAAGGAACTTCAGAGCGAGCGTTTGGAGAAGCAACGTGAACGTAAGGTTCAGATGCAGGAGAAACAACGCATTCAACGCGAAAAGCAAAAGGCTGCCAAGGAGAAGGCTAGACAATTGGCCATCGAGAAAAAGCAGAAGCAGAAAGAAGAGGAGATGCGTAAACGTCAGTTCTTGCAACAGATGCGTGAACGAGAGAAGGCACGTGAGGAGTTGACCAAGAATAAGGAGAAGGCGTTGGCGGATCGTATGAAACAGAAGCGTTTGGAGGAGAAGCAGAAACAGATTGAAATGCGCCAGGCTCAACGTCAAAAGGAGTTGGAACGCAAGCAACAGGAGAAAGAACGTGCAGAGGAGATTCGCGAAAGGAAGAGGGCGATGATGGAGGAGCAAATCGCTCGTCAGCAAGCGTCCCGTGAAGCGGAGAACAGTGACTTGGCCATGGATGAGGAGAAGCTGAAAGAGTTCCAAGCGAAACAAGCCGAATTGGCAGCTGAACAGGAGCGATTGGCCAAGGAGAATCAGTTGGAGGAGAAGAAAAAGAAGGAGTTGGAGGCACAAAGGGCGAAGATTGAGAAAGAGACGATGAAACTCGCCAAGAAGATTGTGGCCGCCAAGGCGAAGAAATACGATGTTGAAGATAAGGCGAAGCGTAAAGAGGAGAAGATGCGTGAAAAGATGCGTCAGGAAATGGCTCGTGACTCCGCGAAATTGGCGCAACAAGAGAACGCCGACTTGGAACGATTCGCCAAGGAGGATGCGCAGGATGAGGCAGCCGCTTTGACCAAGAAGCAACAGAAGGCTCTGAAGAAAATCCAGGAAAAGAAACGGATGCTTCAAGAGCAAAAATCAAAGGACTCTATGTTGGTGGCGGATGGCGACTTCGATATCGCGACCGGTAAACGTGATAACTCCGATTTGAAGAGCGATGTGCGTGAGCGACTTGAACCGAAGAAGAAGGAGGAGGTGACCCCAGAGGAGGAGATGGATGATGAGAACTCGTTCGCATTGGCGAGTGGCGAATTGGATTCCACCTATATGGCAAATATCGATTCGTTCGCGGTGGATGAGGAGGAGGAACCTGAGTTGGTAACCTCTATGATTGACTCGGTTTTGCTTCAACAACAGATTGCCGAATTGGAGGAGGAGTTACAGAACGTCCGTGACATCAAGGATTTGGAGCGTAATAAAAATAAGAAGGGTGATATCATTCTTCGTAAAATCAAGATTCCAAATTGCCGTTATCTGAATGACGTTTATTATGTGAGGGATAAGTTTGAGTTTAGGTACGAGTACGACTTCTTCTTGCACTATTTTGATCATCGATATTTCCATAAGAAGAAGTTCTATGATTTGGGCGACTCCACTCGTTTGGTGGCGCGTTATGTGATGCGCCTTGTCGGCCATTCCAAGTACAGACATACGGATTTCAATAAGATTGCGGATTCCATTGGCGTCATGTTGCCTAACTATCCAGTTGTAGAGTATTTGGATTCGGTCATTACGGATTTGAACCTGGAGTATTTGGCGACAGGTGAGATCAAGATTAAGTATCACAACCGTCGTCAAGGAAAGATCATCTCCAAGATTAAGCCTACAAAAATCAATCCGGAGGGAGGTGGCTCGTTGGGAGACATCAAGTTCTATACCTCTAATAGACGTAAGGTGATCGAGGAGTTGGACGCTTCCCAATTCGATTCACTCTTGATTCAACCCGACTCTTTGCAGCTGCAGGAGAAACATTTGGCTGATTCTTTGAATCAAATACTTCGCCAGAAGATGGAGCAGGATAGCTTGCAACGTATCCAGGATAGTTTGAATATCTTGACCAATGAGCTGACTATGGAGGATGCGGCGAAGGATAGTCTCCATGATGTCTTGGACGATATGTTGTTTGGTGCCGCGACTGCCTCAAACGCGCTGACGGATTCTTTGTCTTCCGAAGCTGAGATGGAAGATGAAGCCGTTCCGCAAAGAGAGGCCTTGCCGGTGGAGCCGCATGAACTTATCTCATTGAATGATATTGGTAGGTATATCAAGCAGTTGGAGGCTCAACGTAAGAGCAAAAAGAAGGAGAGTCCTACGGTAGCCTCTCCGTTTAATCTGGCGCTTCCGCCTGATGATTCCGTCTCCCCAATGGATGATGGACACTAGTGGGGTGGTACCGTAACTTTAATAGAGGAATTAAAATGACATTATAACTATGGGAACATTGTGTGACGGATGTTCTTGAAAAATGGAGGAGAGAAATTGTGAAAAATTTAGTGATTAGAGCCCTGTCGGGAGCAGTTTTGGTGGCGATTATGGTGGGAGCGATTCTTCAATCGTCATATTGGTTCGGCGCCCTATTCCTTGTGGTGATGGGCCTTTCGTTGTGGGAGTTCTATAATTTGACGGATCGAATTGAGAACGTGAGTGTTGATAAATGGATGGCTATGGTGGGAGGTTTGTTGCTCTTCGTCATTGCTTACATGGTGGCTTTTTTAGGCCGGAAGGCTTCTCTTTTCGGCATCTATCCATTGTGCGTCTCCACTATTATGGCGTTTGAATTGTTTAGAAAAAAGAGTCATCCGATACTTAACCTTTCGGCGACACTTTTGGGCCATCTTTACGTGGCTGTGCCTTTCGCTTTGTTCTGCTTGGTTGAGGGCGGTAGTGAAAATTCGAAATATTTGGTGCTTGCCTTCTTTGTCATTATCTGGGCTTCCGATACGGGTGCCTATTTGGTGGGTCGTTTCTTGGGCAAACACAAAATGTTTGAACGTATCTCTCCGAAGAAAACTTGGGAGGGCTTTGCTGGCGGATTGCTCTTCGCTGTGGCGTCCGGATATCTATTCCATTACTTTGGACTAGTTGACACATTGCAGGTTGGCTTTTGGATCGCCTTGTCGGTATGTATCTTTGTATTTGGAGTCATGGGAGATTTGGTGGAGTCTATGTTCAAGCGCTGTTTGCAAGTGAAGGATTCCGGCAATATGATTCCTGGACATGGCGGATTTTTAGACCGTTTTGATAGCGCTTTATTGGCAAGTCCGGTCTTATATGTTCTTTTTTCTTTGGTTGCATAGTCTTAATTGAACCAAAGAAGGTTGTTTTTATAAAAAAATATTATTTTTGCATTCTAAATAGCATTTAAGTATCATGAGAATTCATAAAGAGGGAAAAGGAATTTTAACAAAGTTATTGCTTGCCATTGTTGTGGTGGATGTGATAATAGGATGGCTTTTTTATGCGTCTGAGCCCAGAATGGTGGGACTCTTTTGCGGTTTGAGCCTTTTGGTTTTCCTTTTCTTTTTGAATTTCTTCCGTAATCCTAATAGGGTGTTCGAGGGCGAGAGTGATGGTTTGGTCGTCGCTCCTGCTGATGGAACTGTGGTGGTGATCGAACCTACTATGGAGGGAGAATATTTGAAAGAGCAATGCATACAAGTCTCTATTTTTATGAGCGTATTCAATGTCCACGCCAACTGGTATCCAGTCAATGGTAAGATTTTGTATTACAATCACAACGATGGAAACTTCATGAGAGCGAACTTGCCTAAATCCAGTACAGAGAATGAACGTTCCACTTTGGTGGTCGAGACGGTCAATCAGACTAAGGTGCTGTTTAGACAGGTAGCAGGCGCATTGGCGAGAAGAATTGTGACTTACGCGAAAGTGGGCGACGAGTGCCATATCAACCAACAGATGGGTTTCATTAAGTTTGGTTCCAGGGTAGACATCTTTTTGCCGATGGATGCGGAAATCATGGTTAATTTGAAACAATCGGTTGTCGGTAACCAAACGGTTATTGCGAAATTGAACACAAAATGAGTATAAAGAAACACATTCCAAATAGCATCACATGCATGAATTTAGCCTCCGGTTGTGTGGCTATCGTGATGGCATTTCAAGGCAACTTCTTATGGGCCGCTTTGTTTATCTTGCTAGGCTCCGTATTTGACTTCTTTGATGGCATGGTTGCTCGTCTATTGGGTGTGAAATCGGATATTGGAAAAGAGTTGGATTCTTTGTCTGATGTGGTTAGTTTTGGTGTGGCTCCCGCTATGATTATGTTCAACTTGCTATCTGAGTTGATGCCAGAATCTTATGTGCCGTTTGTGGCGTTTTTGCTGGCAGTATTCTCTGGCGTCAGATTGGCGAAATTCAATGTTGATACTAGACAAACATGTTCTTTCATTGGATTGCCTACGCCGGCGAATGCGTTGTTTATGACCTCTCTTGCCGCACTTAACGATCCGCAAACTCCATTGCCAGGTTGGTTCAGCCTTGAATTGGTAAAGTCCATCGTCACGAATCCAGTCGTGTTGATTGTATTGATAGTTCTATTCTCATATCTGTTGGTTTGCGAATTGCCGATGTTCTCCTTGAAGTTTAAGAACTTGCAGTGGCAGGACAACAAAAAACAATTCATCTTGATTATTCTATCTGTCATCTTGGCTGCGGTTTTCCAGATGGCTGCGATCCCGATGATTGTTATCTTGTTTATCGGCATGTCCGTTTATGCCGCATTAACTAAAAAATAATGAATTTCTTTAAACAGGTATTCGCCTCCTGCTTGGGCGTTATGTTGGCATTTTTTGCCTTCTCCCTACTTTCTATACTTCTTTTTGTAGGTGTTTATCTCGTTGCGGGAAGACAATCTTCTGCCGAGGTGAAGGAGCGTTCGGTGCTTATGCTCTCTTTGGACGGTGTGATTGTAGATAGGATGGAGGATGAGTCTTTGCCTGCGATTTTTGCTAAAAATCATCGTTATATAGAGTTGAATGATATCCTATCCGCTCTTCAGTTGGCGAAGGAGGATGACCGTATAGCGGGTGTGTCATTGAAAGTTAGTTCCTTGGGTGCCGGTTATGCGACAGCGGAGGAGATTCGAAAAGCGATTGTTGATTTCAAAAAGAGCGGTAAGTTCGTTTATGCCTATTCAGGGCTCTATACCCAGGGTGCCTACTATGTAGCTTCGGTGGCGGATTCTGTTTTTGTCAATCCGGAGGGTACATTGGAGTTCTCTGGTGTTTCTAGTTCCTCCCTTTTCCTTAAAGGTTTCTTGGATAAGATGGGGGTGGAGATGCAGGTCATCCGTTGTGGTGCCTATAAATCCTATGCCGAATCTTTCGCGAACGATACGATGAGCGCGGCAAATCGGGAGCAAATGGATGATTTGATTTCGTCTATTTGGGAATCTCTGTTGGAGGGTGTCTCTGCGAACCGTGGTATAGAGAAGGAGCGTCTCATCGCTATGGCGGATGAGTTTGTCGCCGTTATGCCTACTAGTTATCTTTTGAGTAATCATTTGGTGGATGGCTTGACTTATGGCGATGAATTTGAGGGAATCCTCCGAGGTAAGTTGTCGCTCTCTTCCGATGATGAGTTGCCTTTAGTGGATTTCCGTGATTATTTGGCTGATCGGGATGATGATATCCTTTTGGGGAGTGAACGTGCCCCCAAAGTGGCGGTTCTCTATTTGAATGGCGAGATTGATAATGGTAACGCCGACGGCATCAGTTCTGTCAAGACAATCTCTGTTTTGCGTGAATTGCAGAAGGATAGTACCGTAAAGGCGATTGTCCTTCGTGTGAACTCTCCGGGTGGAAGCGCTTACGGATCCGAGCAGATTTGTCATGTGGTTGAACAGGTGAAGCGTATAAAGCCGGTTGTGGCTAGTTTCGGAGACTATGCGGCTTCTGGAGGTTATTATATCGCTTCGAATGCGAATAAGATTATATCTAATAACAATACTATAACGGGTTCCATTGGTGTCATCGCTATGGTGCCTAATGCGCAAGGATTGGCGGATAAGTTGGGTGTTCATTACGAAACGGTCAAGACAAATCGGAATGCGGATTTGCTGGAGAATGTGTTCCGCCCCTTGACGGAGGAGGAGCGCCACGCTGTGCAACTCTCCGTGGATCGTTTTTATGGCACATTTCTAAATCGATGCGCGGAGGGAAGAAACATGTCTGTGGACCAAGTCAATGTCTATGCTCAAGGGCGTGTTTGGTCGGGATCGGATGCGCTTAAGTTGAATTTAGTGGACCGTATTGGAACTTTGGATGACGCTGTCGAAGAGGCGGCCAATTTGGCGGATTTGAAAGATTATAAGGTGATTTCATACCCTAGAAAGAGAGAGTTTTGGGAGAAATTGGAAGATTTTCCATCAATTGGGTATGAAAAGTTGTTTTCAAACGATGTTTTTTCAAAAGAAAAGTATATATTTGAGAAAATTCGGAGTTGGGATAATATCCAGGCAATAATACCATGCACCATTGAGTTGAGATAGCTTACATAAATTAGAGTGTGTACGCCATCTGACTTAAACCTTAAAATGCGTACACAATGAAAAACAAATCCATCATAGTAAAGATTTTGCTATGGCCATTATCGGTGGTCTATGGGATGGTCGTGTGTGTGCGAAATTGGATGTTTGATCAGGGCATTCTTCCTTCTGAGGAGTTTGACACGCCTGTGATATCCGTGGGAAACATTACGGTGGGTGGTACAGGAAAAACTCCTTTCACCGAATATTTGATTCGTTCATTGCAGTCTGAGAAGCAGCTGGCGGTATTGAGTCGTGGTTACAAGAGGAAGAGTTCTGGTTATCGCCTTTTGACCAAGGAGGACACGCCAGTTACGGTGGGTGATGAACCATATCAGATGAAACGTAAGTTTCCGGATGTGGCGGTGGCGGTGGACGCGAACCGTAGACGTGGTATCCGTCATTTGATGAAATTGGAGAAGAATAGTCCGGATTTGATCATCTTGGATGACGCTTTCCAACACCGATATGTCCAACCTAGTGTGAATATTCTATTGGTGGATTACAATCGAAACATTACGGATGACTATCTTTTGCCGGTAGGCCAGATGCGTGAACCGAAATGTTCCATGAAACGGGCGGATGTGATCGTTGTGACGAAGTGCCCTGATTCCATCACGCCGATGGATATGCGTATCATCCGAAAGAATATCGACCCATATCCTTACCAGGCTTTGTGGTTTACAAAGTTGGGTTATGGAGAGATTGTACCTTTGTTCCCACATAAGAAGAAACATCATGCTTTGAATTTGTCCGATATGTCGAAAAGTTCCGTGCTTGCCCTTACAGGCATTGCTTCTCCGACCCCGTTCATAACCTATTTGAAGCAGAACGTCAGCAAGGTGGAGTCACTTTCTTTCTCGGACCACCATCACTACTCACAGTCTGATATGGATCGTATCAATAAACGTTTTGATGAGTTGAAGGGTGATCAAAAATATATTCTCACGACGGAGAAAGATGCGGTTCGATTGATGACTTGCGAGAATTTTCCGGAGAATTTGAAAAATAAAATATACTATGTTCCTCTAACCATCGCGTTCGTTCGTGATGAGGCGGTTAAATTCGATGACCATTTGAGGAAATTGTTGAAAAGAAGATATTGATTGTTTCACAGTTAACATTGAAGCGTATGGATTTGTTGAAGAATATAAAGGCCTCAGGCGATTTTCTGAGGAAAAGAACAGAGCTTCGCCCTAAGGTGGCGATTGTGTTGGGAACAGGTTTGGGTAGCTTTGCCGAGCGGATTGTGGCGGTGGATACCATCCCTTATTCTGAGATTCCTGGATTTAAGACCAGTACGGTGCAAGGTCACTCTGGAAAATTGATTTTCGGTTATGTGGCGGGTGTGCCTGTGATGGCGATGCAAGGAAGATTGCACTATTACGAAGGATATTCCATGCAGGAGATCACCTTCCCGGTCCGTGTGATGAAGGAGATTGGCATCAAGACTTTGATGGTATCCAATGCGGCGGGTGGACTCAATCCTGAATATGTGCCAGGAGATATCATGATCATCAAGGATCATATCAATTTGTTCCCTGAACATCCATTGCATGGCCCTAATATCGAAGAGTTGGGAACCCGTTTCCCTGATATGAGTAATGCTTATGACAAGGCGTTGATCAAGAAAGTGGAGGCGATTGGAGAGAAATTCCATATCCCGTTGAAATATGGTGTTTATGTGGGTACACAAGGCCCTACCTTCGAGACCTTGGCGGAGTATCGCTATTTCAGAATCATCGGTGGCGACTCATGTGGTATGTCCACGGTTCCTGAGGTGATTGTGGCGAACCATGCGGGAATGTCTGTCTTTGGCGTCTCGGTGATCTCTAATGTGGGTGTGGATGCTAATTTGAGCAATGTTACCCACGAAGAGGTGCAACAAAATACCCTTTTGGCCCAGGATAAATTGGCCACCATCTTCACAGAGATGGTAAAGGAGTGTAAATAGAACTTTATAATAACACTTACTTTTTTTGCTTATGAAGGTGTCAGTGTCCCGATGGGGATGGCTGACACTTTTTTTGTGATTCTTCCAATTTTGAGAATCCTATAAACTAACTAATTTTGTCTCCTCAAATGTTGGGTTATGGATAACAAAAACAGAGAGGTATTGCGCCTGGCGATCCCAGCCATCGTGACCAATATTACGGTCCCTTTGTTGGGGCTTGTGGATACCCTGATTACAGGGCATTTGGGCCGGACTGCCTATATCGGTGCGGTCTCCGTGGGCGCTACGCTATTCAATATGATCTATTGGAACTTCGGATTCCTCCGAATGGGTACCAGTGGCCAGACCGCACAGGCCTTTGGCCGTCAAGACCACGAGGAGATGGCGGGAGCGCTCTTTCGTTCTCTCTTTTTCGCTATGCTCTTTTCTGGACTCATTTGGTTGTTGCAATGGCCCATCACCACGTTGGCTTTTCGATTGATGGATACTACTCCTGAGGTGGAGGAGAATGCTTTGCGATACTTCCGCATCTGTATCTGGGGTGCTCCAGCCATTTTAGGAATGTATAGCCTGAAAGGGTGGTACATCGGTATGCAGAATACCCGCTTCCCGATGATTGTGGCTATCTCCATCAATCTCTTGAATATCCTTTTTAGCCTGTTTTTCGTCTATGTGTTGGGGTGGAAGGTGGAGGGTGTCGCCTATGGTACACTCATCGCTCAATACATGGGTATGATCTGCTCCGTCTCATTGTGGTTGAAGCGGTACAGCGTCTATTGGTCGCATTTGAATTTTAAGCGTGCGATGCATCGTGCGGAACTTATGGGTTTCTTCCGATTGAATGGGGGGATATTCCTCCGAACGCTTTGCCTCAATGCGGTAATGTCCTTCTTTACTTTTGCGGGAGCGCACCAAGGTGAGGTGCTTTTGGCGGTGAATGTCCTGTTGATGCAACTCTTCAACCTCTTCTCTTATTTTACCGACGGTTTCGCCTATGCGGGAGAGGCCTTGGTGGGGAAGTATGTGGGGGCGAAGGATAGGGAAGGCGTGCGAGACTCAATTAAGCTTATATTTGTTTGGGGTGCTCGTCTGGTGGTACTCTTCACCTTGCTCTATGCGTTAGGGGCTCAGCCCTTCATCCAGGTGCTGACCGATCAGGAGGAGGTGCGAAACGCCGCGTCAGGCTATTATGGTTGGGTACTGCTGATCCCGATTGCGGGTGTATCCGCCTTCTTGTGGGATGGCATCATGGTGGGTGCCACTGCCATTAAGCCGATGATCTATGCGACCCTCTTTGCCGCGATTGCCTTTTTCATCATCTATTTTTCGTGTGAAGGATGGTGGGGCAATCATGCTTTGTGGCTCGCCTTTGTTGTCTATCTGGCTATCCGTGGCTTGGTGCAGACGGGTATGAGGAGTCGAGTGACTCCCGCGCTATCATAAACTAAAAAAAGGAAAAAGAAGGCGCTTGCACACACGATGCGAGCGCCTTTCTTTTAGGGTTAATATGCTTCTAAAGTTTTGTGATCTCTTCCAATGGAATTTGGGTGATTTCCGCAATCTTTTCGTCTGAAAATCCCGCTTGACGCAGGTTGGAGATGATCAGTTGACGGGCTCTACTTTCGCCTTGTGCGGTACCATCCTTCACCCCACGCTTGTACCCATGCTCCTCCATGTCGATCTCGTCTTCGAGCAACTTCATGCTGGCGTCGTAGAGCTTTTGCTCCTCCTCCGAGAGGGCAGAGACCTTGGCCTTCTCAATCAAACGGAGAAGCCCCTCGTCAGCTCTATCATATACAGATTCGTCTATCCTTTCCATATTACCCATCTCTTTAAACATGTGCAGCCAAATGTCTTTGGTCGTTATCTTTTCCTTGTCCAATTTGAACTTAGGCAAACCTTAGATTTGCAAAGTCATTATTCAAGTTAAAAATTCACCTACAAAATTATAAATTTGTGACGATATAATAGTATTACTAAACAAAGGACAATGGAAGTCGGACGGTTCA
>JAZRZA010000031.1:0-17757 GCA_045601045.1 Paludibacteraceae bacterium | reverse complement strand
GTCCGATAAAATGTGTACTTTTGCTCATCGTTTATGGGTTTTTGTGGTGAAAACAAAATAAACGAAAAGGCTGAACTTCCGCAAGGAAGATTCAGCCTATTTTTATGCCTATTCAAAAATGTTTAGCGGACACCAATATTTTTGAAAGAAGGAAGGTGGGGATGTTTTCTGTCTATTGAAAATATCAATACGGCTATTTTGATGTGAATAATTGTGTTTTATGATGTATCTTTGGCGTTGGGTTAATAATTCATATTTAAAGTCTGAAATAGTGATAATAGAATTCATGGACGCAAGGAATGACAGTGAGAAAAGAGAGAAAGTGTTCGCACAAAATCCATGGAGTCTAATATAAAAAATAAATCATTTAAATTCTCGAATATGTCGACACAAGCACAAAATTTAGTAGGAGAAACCATTTCTGGAGGATGGACCATTCGCCAAAAAGTGTTAAAGGCCGCAAATGATACGGGAGGCTATTTCTCTGTCCAGTATATTGCAGAGAATGCTAATGGAGACAAGTGCTTCTTGAAAGCAATTGATATTGAGAAAGCACTAAGTATGTGCAGCTCTTTGGGCCCGGATTTTACCAGAATCTTGCAAGATCAAATGGATACATACAATTATGAACGGAATTTGTTAGAGTATTGCAAGAATCATTCAACTTCAAAAGTTGTCTTGATAAAAGATTCTGGAGTCATTCAAAAGCCAAATACAGTTATTCCTGTTCCTTATCTGACATTTGATTTGGCAGATGGTAACGTAAAGCAATATGTCAAATTTCAAAATGATGTAGATTTTGCATGGAAGCTCAAATCTCTACATGACATTGCAAATGGATTACAACAACTTCATAATATTGATATTATTCATCAGGATATAAAGCCTTCTAATATTTTGCAGTTTAGCGATGATTCAAAACTGACTGATCTGGGACGTAGTAAATGTAAAACAATGGAGGGACCATATAATGATATGGTATTTTCTGGTGATAATACATATGCTCCTTTGGAAATATTTTCAGAATTCTCATTCTTACAACCAAAAGATTGGTATGATAGAAATCTATCAATGGATTCATATCTATTAGGAAACTTGATGACATTTTATTTTACCGGCTTAAATATGACTGCCTTGCTAAAAGATAAATTGTTGCGGATTGGTATTTCCTCATATGGAACTATCGAAGAGAGGAAGGCTTATATAGATAACTTCTTTGCCGAATCAGTAGAAGAAATCCGTAATTGTATCCCATATCCTGCTTATGCGGATGATATTTGTACTATGATTTCTCAACTGTGTAATCCAGATCCCATGAAGCGAAGCGATGAGAAAACGATTCGACAAAGAGGTAGTAACTTCTCGTTGTATAGATATATAACAAAATTAGATTTGTTAAGTAATAGAGCATCAATCAGTATTAAGAAAAATGGCATCATTAATAGATAGTAATGAAAGAAAACTTATTCCTGCATGGAAGAATCTTAATAGGTCCCTTCACGAATTACGTCCTTTGAAGTCTTCTGAATTGACAAAAGGGAATATCGACTCATATATCTTTGAGTGGAAAAATGATTGCAATATTGGCAATGCTGCAGATCTTTTAACTGCAGCTATTATTAACAACAGAACAAATGAGGAACCTGTAAAAGAGGCCGCAATTTATATTCTGAAGAGTGACATAGATGTAAAATTACCAGTTATAGCATCGGCAAAGAAAATAGCAGAAATAAGCTGCATTGAGCCTCTGGTGACTACACAAAACAGTCCTTTATATTCACAAATTGCAAATTATAAACAATTTTTAATTAAACATCCTCAGGATGCTATAACGCATATACTTATTGCAAGATGTTATTTGTTATTAGGTCAGATAGGCAAGGCGGAAATACATGTACGTATTGCTCTTTATATTGATCATAATAACAGATATGTAGTAAGATGTGCTTCCCGTTTTTTTATACATATAGGACGTCCAGACGAGGCATTATACATATTAAGGTCTAGTTCCCTGTCCAAGGTGGACCCATGGCTCATGGCTTCGGAAATAAGCGTTAGTCAGCTGCTGGATAAGAGTTCTCCTAATCTGAAAAGAGCTCAAAAAATTCTAGATGCTCAAAATTTCTCGCTATTTGATGAAACTGAACTTTCGGCTTCTTTAGCTACACAAGAATTACTTTGTGGATCGTATAACAAAAGTCGTAAACTTTTTAATCATTCACTATTGTGTCCTAATAGTAATAGCCTAGCTCAAGCTAAATGGATGGTTAGTAAGGAAAAGTTGGTGTTAGATTTTCAAAATGTAGATATGCTTAGTGGACAATTTTGGGAAGCCAAAAGCTATAATGAATTTATTGCAGAAAACTATCCTTTGGCTTTTGACTTTGCGAAGCAATGGCTTAGCATAGAACCATTTTCGACTAGAACAATATTGTATTCATATGGGATTGCAGTTAATCAGTTGAAAAATTTTCAGGAAGCGCAACAGATAATGAGCGATGCGATTCAGACTCATAGGAACAACCCTACTTTTATGAACAATTATGCATATGCTTTGGCATTGGATGGTAAAATAAATGAAGCGGAGGCTGTGCTATCTAATATTAAACTTAAACAAAATCCAACGGAAGCTGCTGATATATGCCTGATGGCTACCCATGGTCTTATTGAGATGAGAAAAGGTAACTTCAAGGAGGGTGTGGATGCCTATAAGATTGCCATCTTGCAGTCAAAAGAAGCAAATGATGCTTTCCTTAATCATTCTGCTATACTTAACTATTGCCGCGAAGTCTTGATGATTTCTCCAGATAACGAAACCAAAGAATATATATATATGTTGTTAGAAAAGATTCCTGACTTGGATAGAAATAAGGATTTGATATATCTCAAAAAGGATGTTGAGAATCTATTAAAAGGTGATATAGTAGAACCAGAATCTATAACATTTGATTCTTTTAGTTATAAGCTGCAAGACAACAATTTAACTATTTAAACCGTAATTTATGCATACCAATAGCCTTCTCATATTCAAGCACGAATATGTGTAGAGAGTTGTACACACCTCCCTTCCAAATTTGCGAGATTCTAAAAAATTAGAGGATATTACGGCTGTTGAGTGGGGTAGAGATTCTTAGATATAGACAATACAGAATGGCTGAAATATCGTATGAAGTTCTGTAAAGGTAATCGATAGCGACTTGGAGTCGTAATACATTGGCCACGCAATTACGTAGTTAAAAGCAACAATAAATGCTTATTTGTCATTTTGTAAATAAATATAAATTAACATGAAAAAATATAATAAGTTGGATAAAATAAAATTGCTATGTGTAATTATATTGTCCGTTGTCGTAATCTATTTTGTCCCATGGGTTATTACCTCTATATTTGATTTTACAGATAAAACAGGTGTGATTGGAGATACCGTTGGAGGAACAACTGCTCCATTGGTTGGCGTAGTAAGTGTGATATTGCTTTTTATTACGTTAAAAGAACAACGCAAGTTTAACAATCGCCAATTAGAATTTACGAAAAAACAAGAAAATATTCATAATATTGAGGCGTTTGAAAAGCAATTATATAATCTTTTGGATGTTTTTGACAGGACACGATGTGAAGATCTTGTATTGGAGGGTTTAAAGGGGGAAAAGGTATTTGAGGAGCTGGTAAACGAGTTAAATTATATTTACACGCTTGTGGAGGTTGCTTTTGAAGCTTCCAAAACTCAAAGTTTCTTTTTGTCGTTTGAAGAAACAATTTGTTCCAATGATGCCAAGAAGAAAGAAATTTTGATGAAGTGGAGCTATTCACTATTTTTTTATGGACATATATCTACTCAGAGAAAGGATTATGAGGTTTATAAAATGATGGCCCATTATATAGAAATGACTGTCGAAGATTTAATTGATGAACATGATGATATTCCTGAACAACCTATGAGTTTCAGGGATATAATGAGCAATCTGTCGTCACAAGATGTTGTATATGCACATAATTTCACCTACAACTATAGACCAGCTCAAGGTCACAAGGCGATGTTAGGTCGTTATTTCCGACAAATGTATCATATAGTGACTCTCATAGATTTGGCAGATAAGAATTTGTTCAAAGAGGATCAAAAATATGAATATGCAAAGTTGTTGAGAATTAGGATGTCTGAACCAGAACAGATATTGCTATATTATAATGCTATGTCATCAGTAGGAAAACCTTGGAGATTAGAGCATGTGTCACAAGATAAGGATGAAAAGGATGAAAAGGATAAAAAGGATAAAATAGAGGGAATGCCTTATATATCTAGATTCCTACTTATAAAAAACATTCCCTATGATTTCCCATATTTCGGTATTCATCCATCGGATAAATTCTCAAATGATATTTCCACTTGGAGAGAGGAGAAAGGTCGTAAATTTTACGAGGATGACCGATTCTTGGATTATGGGGTGCCAGAGGTGCCTGTGATACAGTGAATTCTTTGCTAAGGTGATTGCCTACAACATGAAAAGAGGATGTGTCACTAAGACACACCCTCCATTGAATGGCTCTTTTAATACTTATCACCCTTCCTTGAGTTTTCCCTACTATTCATAGGTTGCAAGTTGTTAAGATGATCAGTACCACCTTTGGCTTGAGGTTTTGAATGGTCAACGTTCCATCCCATCTCGGACATTTTCCCGTATGATGGTTTGTACATTACGTTTCCTTCCTTGTCTGTGCGATACAAATTAGGGTTCTTCCCGGCTATTTTGTCGCCCTTGTTCCAAATCTGGTCAAGCCTTTCCTTTGTGTAATGTTTGCTCATAGGCATATTACTTTGGTTATGAGGGAACTAAAATAATCTCACATCAAATCATCCCCCGTGAAATGTGTTCGATATACTCTATAGTTGTGTTGGCAAATTCTATGCAACTATCGAAGAGAGTGCCATTTTGTCATGGGGGGCTGACAATTAGTCCATGCGTCAAACGATCATATCCGTTCGCTACACATTCCATTGAAGCAAATTCGGTAAGGAATTTAATCCAACTACCATGTAGATAAACTTAGTCGAATGAATATTAGAAATCACTTGGCCGCTAAAATTGGACTTTTTACTATCCTCCTTTTGACGATAGTGATTCTGTTCTGCAACTACCATTTCCAACTCTACGCCTTCAACCCCTACAGCACCTGTATGCACCCGACGCTCCGCATCATGACATGGAACGTCCATATCTCCGATCCCAATTTCAAATCCAAACAATCCGCTATCGCCGCTGAAATCATCGCGCAAGATGCGGATATCGTGCTGATCAACGAATTTGACCAAAAAAGATCAGCCGTGCTCGATTCATTGATAAGGGAAGCCTATCCCTACGTGGCGGATCGCTATGGCTGGGGCTGTGGCGATATCCTCTATAGCCGTTACCCGATAGCCTCCTACAAGCGGTTGGAACAACCATCTTTCAGTACACTCTGCTACGAGTACCAATTGACGGTGAAAGAACAAAAGATTCGAGTCGTCGGTTGCCACTTGATCAGCACCAATAATTTCAGTAAAGACCATCGTTACACGTTGCAAAACGCCCACGACATCCTCTCCCTGCCAGACTACTATTCCCTCTATGAAACAGCCAAGGAACGACGTACCCAAGAGGCGGAATTGATCCGTGATTGTATCCTAGCGGAAAACCTTCCCACGATTGTACTAGGCGATATGAACGACCTCTCCGGCATGTCTCCACTCACCACCTTGCAGCGCGCAGGCCTCAAAGACGCCTGGTGGGAACGAGGCTCAGGCCTCGGCATCACCTTCCACGAAGGCTGGATGCGCTTCCGCCTCGACCACATCCTCTACGACACCCACTGGAGCCCCATATCCATTCAGGTAGAGCAAAGCGATCTGTCAGACCATTTGCCACTGGTAGGGGAGTTTAGATTGAAAAATTAATTTGTTGGGAACAATGTCGCACCATCAAGACAAAATCTTGATTTTGGATATAAAATCGTCAACTTTAAGAATGTTTAACGCCAAAATTTAGGTAGATTTGATCTAAAGTGTTAAAATCACAAATTAAATTGTGGAAAATGTTCATTGTTAGATATGAGACATCTGGAAATAAATAATTTTGGTCCCATTAAGCATATTTCGATTGACTTGAAGCGGTATAATTTTATCATCGGACCGCAAAGTTCAGGTAAGAGTACGATCGCCAAGGTGTTGAGTACTTGTACATGGATTGAGAAAGAGGTGCACACCACGCTGAATGAGCGTGTCATAGCTAGTGCCGCTGACTTCAAACAGTTGCTGGAGGGTTTTCACAAGATGGAGAACTACTTCGGAGATGATACACATATCTTGTATGAAACAGATTTTATCTGTATAAAATATTCCGTGAATGATTTCTCTGCTATATGTAAGACAGGAGCGAAGTACCAACGAAAAAAAATATGTTATATCCCTGCCGAACGAAACATGGTAACACTCCCGGAACTGCAGGGGTTTGAATTCGGTCAAACGAACCTGAGAAACTTTCTCTTCGATTGGTTTAATGCACGTGAGTTCTATGCTCCTAACAACAAGACCGACGTGCTGAACTTAGGCGTGAAGTATTACTATAGCGATGAAGAGAAGAAAATGAAAGATCGTATCGAACATGTCAATGGCAAGACCTATCACATCGCCTTATCTTCTGCATCGAGTGGTTTGCAGTCGGTCATTCCACTATTAATCATGATGCAATACTATACGAGTGAGTATTTCAACTCGTATGAAGAAAAGATGTCGTTTGATGTGGATGCCAAGATAAGAAAGGTTTACAGAGCACTGGTTGACAAACATATTCTGGAAGTTGTTAAACCCGGATTTTCTCCAGAGGAACGTGCGGATCTTGTGAAGGAAGCCAACGAAAAGGTACGTGAGGGCGATCCGGAATATGTGAATATGTACCGTAAATTCCAGGCTGTAGTAGGAAGGTTGACAATCCCTGCTTATTCATCGTTTATTATCGAGGAACCCGAACAGAATCTCTATCCTTCCACTCAGATGGATTTGCTTAATGTTTTGATTGGGCTGTGTCAAGGCGAAAGAAAGCATGATGTGACCATCACGACCCATAGCCCGTATATACTGAATCAGTTGAATCTACTGGTGAAGCGATATGACGTGGGTTCAGATGATATAGCCAAATTAAATTGGGAGCAGGTAACCGTTTTTGCAGTAGAAGATGGTGGTATAAGAGATCTGAAACTCAAGAATGCTCATTTGATAAATCCCGAATACTTATCTGCTCCTTTGGATGAAATTTACGATCAATATGATAAACTATGAGGACCCTGCTGAATAATGATTTTGTAAAAGAATATGGTATCCTTACCCAGCCCATTGCAGATGAGGTGAGGACAACGGACGAGGATTTTGACCTTACGGATATGAAATCGCCTATCAAATCTCTGCCTCTGAATAGAGGAAGCTTTTCGTTGCATAATACGCATGGAGAGCTCTCTGTGATTCATTATGAAGATTTTATAGACCAGTGTAAGAAGCCTAGATCCTTCTATGAAGGTCGTAAAAAATGTGATTATTTGCTGACTCATACAGAAAGCATGCATACAGCAATGCTGGTAGAGATAACATCAGCACTAGGTAATACAGACAAACTCAAGAAACCTATTGTATATGGGAAAACCCAAGTGGTTCTGTATCCAGGCGGTAAATATGAGAAATGTGAAGATCAGTTGTATCAAAGCCTTTGCGATCTGAAGCAGGTTGCTGCAATAGCATCAAAGTTGGATGCGTACGATCAGAAGATATGTATGATGGCATACATTATCAATCCATATACGGATTCAGATTTGCTGCGAAGAAACCCATTCTTGCGATACCTTCATGTTGAAGCAAAAGAAACAGCTGACAATGGAGCTGTATTACCGTCTCCAAGAATAGAAGCCCTTGGATTTGAATATAGACGAATAGAACATTCACATGTGTTCTCAATATAAATTTCCTCACTACCGTTATTTCCCCCCTCCCTTGCCCATTTCCAAAAATAATTCTACCTTAGCCTCCCGAAAAAACAATAAAAAACCAATTTCGGGAACCCCATGCGAAGAAAGAAAAAACTGATCATCACGATCATCACCCTCGTGGCCATAGGATGCATCCTCAACCAATGCTTCCAAATCTTCGCCATCTCTTTCCCCAATAACACCCCCGGCCACCTCACCGTTCTAACCTACAACATCCACGGCACCGGACCCGACTACCCATCCCGTCAGGAAGGCCTCGCCCAAACCATCCTCGACCAAGACGCCGACATCGTCTTCCTCTGCGAATACTACGACAAAGCCTCCACGACGTTGGATAAGAAACTCCGAACAAAATACCCCTACCAAGACACGCGTTGGGCCCACAGCCAGAGCGGTAACGTGCTATACAGCCGATACCCAATCGAGCAATCAGAAAACCTATCCCGCGACGCCTACTTCTACCAAGTACGCGTAGGCGACCAGACCATCCGCACCATCGGATGCCACCTCTACAGCACCAACAACGTAGAGAAATACCACCGCTATACCCTCGAAAAAAGAAGCGACCTGAAAACCCTGCCGCACTACTTCAAAAACTACCTCGAGGCCCAAGAGACCCGCGTCAAAGAGGTAGAAGCCCTCGTCCGTGTCGTGCAAGAAAACCCCATGCCCACCATCGTCATGGGCGATATGAACGACTTTGGCGGCACACCCGTCATCAAGACCCTTGAGAAAGCCGGATTCAGCGACGCCTGGTGGAAAGGCGGCAACGGCCTCGGCATCACCTTCCGCGAAGGCTGGATGCGCTTCCGTCTCGACCACATCCTCTACGACAACCACTTCGAGCTCTCATCCGTAAGGGTAGTGCAGAGCGATCTGTCAGACCATCAAGCCATGGTAGCCACCTTTGAGGCACGCTAAAAGAGCATGAAAAATCCCCCTTCATACCCGCTACCATCCCCCCATACGAAAAATATTAGGAGAAAAAATAGACGAAAAAGATATCCCCTTTGTGAAATTCAATGAAATACCTATATTTGCTATCAAAAGAACCCAATCAGTAATCGTCTATGATCACCATATTCACCCCCACCTATAACAGAGCCAAAACACTTCCCCGGCTATATCAGTCATTGCTGGATCAGACAGATCAGCGATTCGAGTGGCTGTTGATAGACGACGGCAGTATGGATGAGACCGAGACGCTGGTTCGTTCCTATATCGAGGAAGGGAAACTAGATATCCGCTATATCAAGCGCGAAAACTGGGGATTGTCGCAGACAATAAACCAGGGCGTGGAACTCGCTAAAGGAGAGATCTTCTTTCGGGTAGACAGCGACGATTTAGCGACAACCGACGCGGTGGAGCAGATCTATAGAAATTGGTCGCTCGTTGAGGCAGATGAGAAGTTATGCGGCCTGGTATTCCTATGTGGCGCGTTGGTGGCCAACCAAGCCCCATATTCACCCTTCTCGGAAAATGTCAGAACCAACTTCTTTGACTTCCGCAATCTCCACGGAGGCAGAGGCGATATGTCGGAGGTGATCAAAACCGAAGTGTTGAGAAAATACCCCCTGCCCAAATTCGGAGACGAGAAATTCTGTCCAGAAGGCGTGATGTGGAACCGCATCGCATTAGACTACGAGGCGATCTATATCCCCAAAGCCATCTATCTCTTTGAGTACATCGAGGATGGATTCACCAAGAACGCCCGCCGCAACTTAAGACGCAACGCGAAAGGCACCACCACCTTTTATGCGGAGATATACCGCCATAAAGTC
Source organism: Paludibacteraceae bacterium (assembly GCA_045601045.1). GTDB lineage: Bacteria > Bacteroidota > Bacteroidia > Bacteroidales > Paludibacteraceae > UBA1181. The sequence continues at coordinate 7,969 of JAZRZA010000031.1, read as the reverse complement.
AGACCTCTCTATTATCTGAAAAACGCAGTCTCCTATTGGCGGTACGCCTTCCTCAATGGAAGAGGATTGGGTGCCAACATCAAGGCGGTCCCATTTGCGGCAACACTATTCGGATTGGTGCCCGGCTTCTTGCTATGCCAATTGGATGGCGCCAGGCTGAAATGACCAGAGGTGGCACACCCTATAAAGTATAAATGAAAAGATTCGGTTGAGTATGAGGAAGTGGAATATAATCATCTTATTCTTATTGCAGTCACTCTGCCTATTCCCACAACGGCAGTATGAGGAGCTGCCCGCGTTGATCGCGCATGGTGGAGGCGAGAAGAAAGGCACCAGCACATCCAATGCGGTGGAGATGATACGCCAATCTTTGAACAAATATAAGTACATCGAGATCGATTTAGGACTCACATCCGATTCCGTCGTTGTCGGACTCCACGACTGGGTCTATTTCAATCAACTCGCCGGCCATCCCGAATGGGGAGACTCCGTATTGAGTTTGCGGGACTTTGAAAACTGCAAGATATCAGGAAAATTCACCCCGACGACCTATCTCCATATCCAAAACTTCCTGAAAGATTACCCCGACTGGATATTGGTGACCGACAAGTTGGACGACGCGGAACTCTTGGAACGCTATTTCGGCGCGTATAAGGATCGGATGCTTGTGGAGGCCTTCTCCATGGAGGCCTATAATGAACTAAGAGCCAGAGGCTTTCTCCCTATGCTCTCGGATGGCGATGTCAGCAAACTCTTGGAGCTGAGCGTCGAGAACATGATTGAAGGGAGAGGACCCGTCGAATTCACCACCACCTACTTCGATACCGATTACGAATTGATCCGCAGGGTGAAATGCCTTTTGCCATTCCGTACGGCCGCCTATACGGTCAATATCCAATCATTTGTGGACGAACACTTGGGCGAGGAATTCGATTTGATTTACACGGATGAATTAAAACCATGAAGCGAACATATCTCTCCATCATATTAGGATTGCTCTATTCTCTCTTTCTCTCCGCGGAATCGTGGACAGGAACAGGAGATGCTATGGATCCCTACCAGATCTCCTCCGTGGAGCAACTCCAAGAGTTGGCCGATCGGGTGAACGAGGGAACCAGTTACGAAGACCAATATTTCCTTCTGACGGAGGATTTGGATATGTCCGACACGACAGCGGATTGTCAGGACTGGATAGCGATCGGAACCCTAAAGAGACCCTTCGCCGGCTTTTTCGACGGCAACGGCAAGGAGATCCGAAACATCCAATTCGCGGGAGGCAACTATTTGGGCCTCTTCGGATGCCTCTCCCATAGGGCGGAGGTCTGGGATCTGACCATCTTCAATCCAAATGGTTGGGGCAATGCCGATATGGGTGTGATCTGCGGTTTGAACGAAGGAACGATCCGCGCTTGCAAAGTTGTGAGGGGCGGCATCTCCGATCCGAAGATCATTGGCGGTATCGCGGGCATCAATTATGGCATCATCGATGGATGCTCGAATGACTGTTATGTCTCCAGCAAAATCGCGACGGGAGGCATCGCCGGATTCAACTATGGCGTGATCACCAACTGCACCAACACGCGCGGTTTTGACGGCCTCATGGGAACAGGCGGCATTGTCGGCTACAACGGCGGATTTAGCCATGAACCATGCAACCACGATACCCATAAGCGAGGCTTTGTTTCCCATTGCGCCAATGAAGGGACGGTCTTGGGCGACAGTTACACAGGCGGAATCTGCGGCAGAAACGATGGTCTTCTGGTCAATTGCGAAAACGAAGGACTGGTGAAGAGCTTGGTGTACAGTGGCGGTATCGCCGGCGTCAACGGCAGTGTGGTGAACACGGCGGGAACCATCTACAACTCCTTCAATACAGGAACCATCTATGCGGAAGACAGCATAGCGGGCGCCATCTGTGGCCTCAACACAGGCAATGGCGTGGTCGACAACGTATTTAACGAGGGAAAAATATTGTCTAGCGACACCACCTCCACCTTGCTGGTGGCGCGCGACGAGGGATTCTCCGATCACCTTTACGAGTTGTTTCGCGACTTCACCTACGAACCCCTTCCGATAGACACCCTCTCCACTGACTCTACTGCGGTCGATTCTCTGGTTAGTGTCGAGAACCTCGCCGCGAAACGCTATTACCAATCCTTGGACAGCATCGTCACCCTGATGAACACCTGGGTCGATACCGTTCACTTCTCTCCGCTTTACACATGGAGCGCTACCGATTCCGTGATCTCGTTTGGCGTCTATGAAGTGACTACGGATGTGGCCGAAGAGATCAATGAATCTATGAAAGAAGATACCCAAACCGAGGTGGCCTATGGTGGCGTATGGTTGGAGAAAAACCACTCCATCTATACTGTCAAAGGCGAATTGATCTATCTGAATAGAGGCGGTAAGCTTCGGTATGTGCCGTTGAGAATCGGACTCTATGTCGTCGGCGACAAGAATGGATTCAAGAAGGTGATGGTGGCGCGGGAGTGATCAGTCGCACTGACCCTTCTCGTAAACAAGATCATCCGCGAAACGCTGCTCCATGCGGTAGGAGGGAGAGCTGAAATCCAAAGTGGCGTCGTAGAGCGGAAGCTCGATGTCCGAGATGCCTAATAAGAAGTCAGGTAAATTATCTAAGGAAATCGCCTTCTCCGTGGATTGGCGGATTGCCTCGTATTTATCCCCCATTTGCTGGCGAGCCTTCTCGTTCGCCCAGAGAATAAATGGCACATCCACATACCCCGTGGTGTGGCCCGAGAAATCCCGCTTTTCATAAACTTCCTCCCCATGGTCCGAAAAGTAGAGGAAGAGCGTTCCCTGTTGGTCGTAGCGTTGTAGGGTGTCCAGGATGTTGTCCACCACATAGTCGGAGTAGCGAATGGAGTTCTCGTACTGCGCGATCACCTTTTTCTTCGCGTCGTTCAAATAATCGCGTCCCTTATCCTCCACATCCTTGGCCGTGAAAAAAGCAAACTCTTTCGGATATCTTCTGTGGTATTCGCCATGAGATCCCATCATGTGGAGCACCACAAATTTCCGCTTCCCTTCTTGTCGCATGACCTTTGAAAGCTCGGGAAGCAGCGCCTCGTCATATTCTTCCTGTAGATTATCTCCTGAAATAATCATACCCACAAATTTCGCTGTGTCGCATCTGTTGGAGAAGTAATCCTCGCATCCGCCGTAAAAGCCTATCTTTTCTTGGTTGGATAGCCAGTAGGTCTGGTATCCCAAGTGGGAGAAGATGGCCGGCAGGGAAGGGTAGGTGTACCACTCGTCCGGATGGGTGGTGCAGTTTTTGTAGGAGAGGATCCTTTTCAGGGATTCGCTCGTGGTGGAGTGGGTGGAGATCGCGTCGTTGAAGACCACGAGCTCGTCTCGCTTGGCCAGAAGCCTTGGCGTGGTGTTCAGGTCATATCCGTAGAGGGAATGGTGTCTCCTCGAGGCGGATTCGCCGATGACGATCACGACATTATCTATTTTGTAGTCACCCTTCAAATCCTTCAATAACGCCTGCTCGTCCATATCCGAGTTCTCTTGGGAGAGATTCGCCATGAGCTGATGGGTCTTGTGGTAATCGTTGAGCGTCCGAACGATGATGTTGACGTTCTTCTTCTCTGTTTTGTCCATCATTTGGATTCCGGATGCGATGAGACCGATGAGCGCCAGCACGGAAAGCGTGATGATGTACCCCCTCTCGTTGATCTTTTTGACGGCCCATGCGCACGCGGCGGTGAGGGCCAAAAAGAGGGCGGCGTGGCCGATGAACTGCGAAGAGGTGAGGTTGCTCAAGGTCTGGTTGAGAAACTCTCCGCTCTCTCTGTCGTTGCTCTCCATCATGATGGTGAACATCCTGTTGCTGATGCCGAATCCCCAGAACTGGTAGGCAATCGCATTGATGAGGGAGAGAAAGGCGTATAAAGCGGTGATGAGGTATCCGATGATTCGGACGACCCTCTTTTTACTGGCCAACAAGAGGGTGAGCAGCGCCGCGAAAAACACTGAGATTGATATCCATTTCAACGGAGAAAGAATCATGGCCCCCTCGAATGCTCCATGAGCGGTGGATAAGTGGTAGTTATCTGTTGTGCCCAACCATCCCAATAGGGTAATCAAGATGGTGGCGACTCTTTTATTGTAAAACAGTTGAGCGAACTTATTCATTCTTGTGTGAATTGCTGGTTATGACCCTATCTGGGTGACGCAAAGTTAAGATTATTTCTTCAAAGAGAACTCATTTTGGGGCAAAAGCCATCCTCCTAACAAAAATCAAATGTTTTGTGCTATTATTTTAAAAATATGCTAAATAACATAATATTAACATTCGTTAACGTATTGTCGTTGTCAAAAACGATAAATGACCTTACTTTTGCAAAGTGTATGATGTGAGCAGTCAATAGAATTGGATTCTTTTGTATTTTTTAGTGTATGTCTATAGAAATGTCAATTTCAAAAGGTCAATTCGCCCAATGACGAGATAGAACGCACAAACATTAGAATATTAAATACTACATTTAAATACTACATTATTGAGATGAAGATGACTTCTTTTCTGAGAAAGGCGGGCGTGGTTAAATCCGCAATTCTCGCGACGTCTCTCTTGTTCTGTTATTCCAGTGTGAAGGCAGATGGTTCCAGGGAGATGTATCCGAGTGGAAACAAGGGCTATCGAGCCGCGATTTGGAGTTCCAACGATTGTAAAAACACAACCAATCCATTCCCTACTGTAGGTGTGATGAAAGTCTATGCGAAAGCGGGTGAACACATTTTATTGGGTTCCAGCGCGATCGGCAAAGGTGAAGGCGCGATTGGTTTCCGTGCTCCAAACGGCGCGACCGAGACTTATACCACCAAGGAGAAGGGAAGAATCGATACCAGAGCCCAAGAGTTGGCGGGCCCTAATTACAATGGATCGGTCTCAGAGGGATTCACCCCCATCGACGTGGCGGTGGAGAGCGACCAAGAGGGTGTGTGGGAAATCTACTTTATGAGTCCTACCTATTCCGATACTTATAATTCAGACGAGAGCACCTCCAAGTACAGTATCGAGAATTGGCGTCAAAACAACAACGATGGTAGCATCATGGCGTTTGATATCTCTGTCAGTGACGCGGAGAAGACAAAGTTGATCCCGGGCCGTGTCTATACCAATGTTTTGAACGTGAATGTGTTGCAGAGCCCTAACGATAATAAGTATGCCAGCTCATGGTATTCTAATCTATACATTCTTACCAATGTGGGTTATACCTACCGTGTGAATACCAATGGACAGAATCCGCACTATGGCGCCTTCTTCTCCAACAACAAGGGCTTGCAGAGAGAGGGAACCGGTAAGGTGAGTGAGACTGTCTATGTGGATCCCTTCTCTGGCAAAGAGACGGGTTATAAGAGCTATCAGGATGGCGAAAAGTCTTACAAGAGTTTGATGTCAAGCTTGGGCGAGACGGGTTATATCTACGATCCGCGTCTGCAAGACAACCGTGTGAAGGTGGCGACCATTGAGGGTGATTCCGCTTGGAAGTACGAGGATGTGACCCACAAGATATTCTTTTGCCAACCAGCGGAGGATCTTCCCGCGTCGGCCAAGGCAGTCTATGGCACGACCATTACTGATACATGGTTGAAGACCCCTGCGGTCACCAGCCCGAAGATGGAGCAATTGTCGCTCCAAGGAAAAGAGGCGCGTCTCGATGGTGTCGCAGGCCCAGAGGGTATGCAGATCTCCTTCGATGCGGGTGTGGCGGGTAGCTACACGATCAAGATGGCTTTCTCTGATGGCTATGCGGATAAGATTTTATCGGGTAGTTGTATCAATGGCGTCAATACCATCGATTGGGATGGCACGGATGGTGAAGGTGTGAAGGTGGCGTTGGAAAAGGGAATCACCGTCTCTTTGAGCGGAGAACTTACCACGGCGGAGGTTCACTTCCCGTTCACCGATTTGGAGAACAACGAGAATGGCTTCATCTTGGAGTTGATAGATAAAAATGGAACCTCTTATTCTGATGTGATTTATTGGGATGATTCGGATATTCAATCGGTGGAAGATGGTACCGATGGTATTCAATCGTTGAATGGTACCTCCAGCGCTACAGGCGCGCACAAATGGACTACCGAAAATAGTTCAGGTAACGATGCGATTATTGATTCTTGGTCATATGTGAAGGTAAAAGCGGAGGCGGTCTCTGTGATTCCTTCTGTTCACTTTGTCGATTTGGCGGTTACTGATGTGAAGTCAGTTGCACAGACTGTAAAGGCAAACAGTGAGGTCTCTATCCAAATGCAGGTGGAGAATCTTGCAAAATCAGATGTTGCCTACAACGATGGAACCTTGAATCTCAACGATAACGTTGAGGGTGCGGCAGTCGGCCTATGGGTAAACGAAGGAGGATTCCACGTGACTGAAATCATCATCAATGAGTCAGACGACGAGAACTGCAAGGTATTGCAACAACCGAATGGTGACGAGAACGCTATGGGTTATATCTCTCTTCAAAATGGCAAGAAAGCAACCATTACTGTAAAGGGTTATGCGGATGAGAGCTTGGCAGGCAAGAGTGTTCAACCGCAGGCTTACATTATGCGTCCAGGTGATGTCTTCGAAATCGATGCGGAGAACCTTGCCAATGACGGTATGCCTAATAACCCTATCAAGGAGTATGCGAAGGAGAACAACAATGTGGTGGCATGCCAAACTATCACCGTTGATGGTGGTGTAAACCAAAAGCCTGTTGTTTCAAATACAGATACTGAAACATTGGATGTGACCATTAAGGGTGCCAACGGAACTTCATACGCCGAAGATCCGATTATGCTTCCTATCAATATCTTCGATCCTGAAAAGTCAGCGGTTACCACTACTTTGAGTGGTGACGATGCGGCTAATTTTAAGGTGGAGAACGGTAACATCTATTATGTAGGCACTACGCCTGCAAGTGGTGATAATGTAGTTTATTCAATCACTGTTACTGCAAAGGACGATCAAGAGGGTACGACTGTACGCAATGTGAATGTAACACTCTTGATGGAGGATGCCTCTTTGAAGCCTTGCGACATCGCAGTGAAGTGTGATACCATTAAGTACGGACAAACCATTGAAACTGCTATCGCAAAGATGACGACTGCCGACACCACTGCAACTGGTGAGACGAATGGTACTTGGATGATTCGCTCCAACGATCAAAGCGAGGTGAATACCAACGATGTGCCAGACGCAGGCGTCTATGAGTTGACATTCTCTTATTATACTGATTTGAACTCTGATTACGAGTGCGAAACAGTCACCAAGGAGGTGGTTGTATTGCCACGAACTGTAACACTCACCTCTGGTAGTGCGGAGAAGGAGTACGATGGTACTGCTGTTAGCAATGAGTCTATAGAGGTAAGCGGAGATGGATTCTACGGTTCAGAGAATGTGGTTGCCAAGGACTTCGCTTCTCTTCAAAATGTGGGAGAGAAGGAGAATGACTTCGAAATCTCTTACACCAATGGTGCAAAGGAGAGCAATTATAACATTGAGAAGAAGGCAGGCATTTTGAAAGTGACCCCTAAGCAACTCTATGTAACTGATGTAGAGGTTGCTGATAAGAAATATGATGGTAACACTGATGGCGAGGTGACCAACAAGGGAACTTTGAATGGTGTCATTGAAGGTGACAAGGTGGAGATTGAATCCGCTATCGCAACATTCTCTTCTGATGAGATGGGTACTGATAGCGCAATCGTTTCATTCACATTAATAGGAGAGGATGCTTCCAACTATATTGTTAAGGATACAACCGTAAAGGCGTCTATCCTTGCCAATGACACTACACCAGCTGACGCTGACTGGACCATCACCAACCCTACACTCGCATACGGCGAGGCTACCGTAGGCGGAACCGAGAAGGCTGAATACAATAACCCAGCTGAGGATGCTACCGTCTCTTACGAGTTGGACGGTGTTCCTGCGAAGGAGGGAGACTTG
>JAZRZA010000030.1:0-17655 GCA_045601045.1 Paludibacteraceae bacterium | reverse complement strand
GCAGTCAAAAGAGCCTCCGATTCAGCTCTCCTTGTTTGATTAGGGGCTTGGTTTTCAAAAAAAGAATCCGCAACACCGTATTTTCTGGCATTGCGGACTATACTAGTATGTCTTTTCAAGTTTAGCGGACACTAATAAAATAATAATTAGAACGTCTAAAATAAGAACGGGAAGTCAGCAGAGGCTAACTTCCCGTTTTTTTATCGGATGACCCGTTTAAACCGGACCTGATTAACAATCCTTCTTCACGCACAACGCCTCGTTCAACGCCACAATGGCAGGGGCGTAATCCTCACGCTTCAAAACGAATTGCATATTCACCTGACGCAAAGATTGCGCAAAACACTCAATGTTGATGTTGTTGTCGTACAACGCTTGAGCGGCACGGCACAGGAATCCAGGATGCGCGATATTGGTACCCATACAGCATACCAAAGAGACCTCCTTCACTGTCACTTGGTAGAAGAGTCGACTCAACTCATCAATCAAAGCCTTCGAAGATGGCTTGTCCCAAATGACCATGGTGATGCTATTCGCATTGGTTGACTTCAAAATGTAGCTGACGCTATGCTTCTCGAAGACTTGCATGATGCGAAGGTCAAATCCTACCTCTCCGACCATCATAGGGTCGTGGATCTCCACCGCAAGCACCTTATCGGTTCCTGAAACGATCTCAATGCGGGATTGTTGCGCCACATAGTTCTTAGAAATCAATGTTCCAGGGTGCTCAGGCTCGAACGTATTCTTGATACGGATATTGATGCCCGCCATCTCCAATGGCTTAGAGGCTTTCGGATGGATCGCCTCCATGCCGACGTCTGCCAACTGGTCTGCCACCATGAAGTTGGTTTGTCCAACTGGAATAGACTTCTCCTTGCCTACCAACTTAGGATCAGCGGATGACAAGTGGAACTCTTTGTGGATCACCGCCTCATCTGCCTTCACCTCAACCGCGATCTTTGAGAATGTCACCTCCGAGTAACCACGGTCGAAAGCACGCATGATACCCTCTGTACCCTTGGTGTAACCAGTCGCCACACAAAGCGTCTTAGAGAAATCAATTCCTTTGAATGCCTTGTGGATGCGCTCGTCAATGGTCAACGCCTCAGAATCATCGAATCCGCAAAGGTCGATGAAGGTAGCGTCGATACCATGGTTTCTGATGATATTCACAGAGTTGAACGCCGAGTGAGCCTCACCGATTGAAGAGAGGATCTCGCGAGCCGCCAAGAACAAATCACGTTTGTTCACATAGCCCGAAGCGACCACGCTGTGCATAGCGGCCAAATAAGATTTAGCCTTTTCAATTCTATCCTTAATAAAGGCGTCAGCCACCGTTTGGTCCAACTTGATCTCCTCGTACTTGCGGTTCAACGCAATCAACTTCTCACAAAGTCCATCCAACGCCTCGTTGTAGTTCTCATCATTCAAGAACTTCACATAAATACCAGGTTCGCCAGTCTTCTTATGTTCCAACAACCAGTTGGTCACATTATTATAGGCGGATACCACGAAAATGCGGTTATACAAATCCGAGCCCGATCTTTTACCCTTAATGATATTGTTCAAGACATCCTTGAACTCGGACATGGAGGTACCTCCAATTTTCTCTACCGTTAACATATAATTGTTCTTTTATTAAATTCTTCGCAAATATAAGGATTTCTCCGCAGATAACCTTACCCCCTTTTAAAAATTCAATTGTGGAAAACTTTCTTCTTGCTCAAAAACAACGCCTCAAAACTTACATTTTGATATTACTTTTTAATAAAAAAGAGCCAAAAAGTAACCAAACAACACATTTTTTCCCGATTTAACATATTAAGACTTTCAAATTGTCAAAAAAAGAAGAAAAAAACGCCTCAAATAATTTGTGCAAATCAAATAACTTTTTCAATTTTGCGTATTGAAATAAAACATAGAAAAGAACCAGAAAATTCAGTGTGATGAAAACAATGTTCAAATTCGTGAAACGTTTGAGCGGCAAATCAGTGGAAACTGTCATTTGCGGATTGTCACACATATACACACATATATAAAACAAAGGAACTATACCCCAGCAAGGTATAGTTTTTTTTTGCATATAAATTATTATTGCTAAGGGATTTAACTAAGGGAATATAATAAATAACTAATAATAATTTAAACAATGAGTACAGGTGTAAATTTTATCGTCGTATTGGTGACGGCCATCATCATGGTGGTAGCCGCGCTGATTATTGGCAAGCTTTTGGCGCCAAAATCAACCAATGCACAAAAGGGAGAGCCTTACGAATGTGGTATTCCGACGAGGGGAACCTCTTGGATGCAATTCAAGATCGGCTACTATCTCTTCGCCATCCTGTTCCTAATGTTCGATGTGGAGACAGTTCTATTGTTTCCTTGGGCGGCTTCATACACCCAATTCGTCGAGCAATACGGAGCCACGGCGTTGGTTAGTGTCTTGTTCTTCCTCTTCGTTCTCGTTCTCGGTTTAGCTTATGCATGGAAGAAAGGAGCATTGGAATGGAAGTAAAGAATATCAAAATAAAAAACATGAAGACGGAGGACTTCAACGACAATGAATACTTGGAGCAGTATGTTGAGGAACTTCGCGCAGGTGGCGTTAATGTGGCGATAGGTGTTTTGGACGACATCATCAACTGGGGTCGTTCCAATTCAGTTTGGCCTTTGACCTTCGCCACCAGTTGTTGTGGTATCGAGTTCATGTGCGTCGGTGCGGCGAGAACAGACTTCGCGCGTTTCGGATGGGAGGTTACCCGTAACTCTCCTCGTCAAGCGGACGTCATCTTCGTCGCAGGAACAATCGTTCACAAGATGGCTCCAGTTTTGAAGCGTCTCTACGACCAAATGGCAGAGCCTAAATATGTGATCGCGGTGGGTGGTTGCGCCATCAGCGGTGGTCCATTCAAGGATACTTACCACGTAGTGAACGGTGTGAACGAGATCATCCCAGTGGACGTATACGTTCCTGGATGTCCTCCTAGACCAGACGCCATGCTTTACGGCATGATGCAATTGCAAAGAAAGATCAAGTTGGAGAACTTCTTCAAGTTAGGAGACAAGAAGGTATCCAATAAAGAAGATAACAAAACAGCAGAAAACGAGTAGGCCATGAAGAAATTACAAGATATAATCTCATCCGTTGATTCTTCTCTCAAAGTGGAGGAGCAACAATACCCTACCGTCTGCGTAGCGCCTGATAAATTCAGGAAATTGGCCGAGAAGCTCAAAGAGGGTGGATACGATGTCCTCTTGAACTTGACCGGTATGGATTACAAGGAGTATTTCGGTGTCATCTACCATTTCACCTCCACCCAAGACAAAAAGGCAATGGCGGTCGTAAAGGTGAATACCGAGAACCGCGAGTCGTTGGCCATCCCATCTGTTCACGACATTTGGGCGTCCGCTAATCTATACGAGCGTGAGGCATACGACTTCTTCGGTATCCAATTCGTGAACCACCCAGACCTTCGTCGCCTTTTCTTGCGTCAAGACTGGAATGGTTTCCCATTTCGCAAGGATTACGACGCCGATCCTAAATTGAATCCAGTTCCATTGGTAAACCAAACCGTGGACGCCATGGAGGAGATGCCAAGCATCCGCTTCGCGAAGGACGGTTCGTTGATTACCGAGACAAAGAATTTGTTCGACAAGAACGAATATGTAGTAAATATCGGACCTCAACACCCTGCCACACACGGTGTGCTTCACCTAAGAGTCTCTTTGGATGGTGAGATCATCAACAAAGTGGACCCTAACTTCGGTTACATCCACCGTGGTATCGAGAAGATGTGCGAAAGCAAGACTTATCCACAAATCCTCCAATTGACAGAGCGTTTGGACTACTTGTCTGGTACGATCAACAGACACGCCTTCTGCCTTTGCGTAGAAAAAGCTTTGGGACTTGAGATACCTAAAAGAGCGGAGGCTGTCCGCATCATCTTCGACGAGTTGACACGTATCGCTTCCCACCTATTGGGTTGGGGATGTATGTGTATGGATATGGGTTCCATCACAGCTTTCATCTACGGCATGCGTGACCGTGAGAAGATCATGGACATCTTCGAGGAGACCGGTGGAGGCCGCTTGATGGTAGGTTACAATGTCATCGGAGGTTTAGCGAATGAGGTAAGTCCTAAGTTCGTTGACCAAGTGAAGGAGTTCATCCCATATATGAGAAAGATGATTAAGGAGTACCACATACTCTTCACCAACAACCCTATCGCAAAGGGTCGTATGGAGAACATCGGCTTCCTTACCAAGGAAACAGCCGCATCTCTTGGTGTGACGGGTCCAACAGGTAGAGCGTCAGGATGGTCATGCGACGTTCGAAAAATCGCGCCATACGCGGGATACGACAAATTGGATTTCGATGAGGTACTTCGCTCAGAGGGAGGCACATTCGACCGATACCTTATCCGTTTGGATGAGATCGAGCAATCACTCCGCATCATCGAGCAATTGATCGACAACTTGCCAGACGATGGCTTCAAGGCAAAAACACCAGCCATCATCAAGTTGCCAGAGGGAGAGTACTATCAAAGAGTGGAAAATGCAAGAGGAGACTTCGGCGTCTATATCAACAGCAAGGGAGACAAAAACCCTTACCGCGTGAAGTTCCGTTCACCTTGTATGACACTAATTTCAGCATTGGATCCATTGTGTAGAAACGAGAAGATCGCCGACCTTATCATGATCGGAGCCTCTTTGGACTACGTAATTCCATGTGCGGATAGATAATTCTTTTACAAATCATAGAATAGAAAGAATATGATGACTTTCACAGAAATATTAAACAACATACACACATTCCTAGCAAGCAACCTTGCGGAATGGCTAGTGACACTGATCGAGTGTGTTCTAGTCGGAGTGGGTCTTTTGGGACTCTATTGTGTGTTAGCCTTGATCCTCATTCTATTGGAGCGTAAGATATGCGCACGCTTCCAATGTAGAAAAGGTCCGAACCGAGTTGGACCTTGGGGTCTCTTCCAAAGTGTGGCCGACATGGTCAAGATTTTGTTGAAGGAGATCATCACGATCAACAACGTGGACAACATCCTCTTCAAAACAGCATTGTTCCTTGCGATCGCAGGTTCATTCTGTACCTTCGGAGCGCTTCAATTCGGAGAAGGACTCGCATGTATCGACTTCAATGTAGGTCTATTCTACATCTTGGCTATCTCATCATTGGGTGTTGTAGGTATCCTATTGGCTGGATGGTCAAGTAACAACAAGTACACTTTGATCGGCGCGATGCGTAGTGGCGCCCAATTGATCAGTTACGAGTTGTCAGCAGGAATCTCCATCATGACAATGGTTCTTTTGGCAGGTTCCTTGAACATCTCCGACATCATCACGGGACAAGCGAACGCATGGTATATTTTCCAAGCGCCTATCCCTGCGTTGATCGCCTTCATCATCTATTTGATCGCGGGACATGCGGAGACCAACCGTGGTCCATTTGACTTGCCTGAGGCTGAGTCTGAGTTGACCGCAGGTTACCACACAGAGTACTCCGGTATCCAATTCGGATTCTTCTACTTGGCGGAGTATTTGAACATGTTCATCATCGCGGGTATCGCCGCTACCGTATTCCTAGGCGGCTGGCAACCATTCCACATCAATGCGGATTGGGCAGCAGGCTTCAACGGCGTTATGGACTACATTCCATCTTGGATTTGGTTCATGGGCAAGACCTTTGCGCTTGTATTGCTTAGCTTATGGGTAAGATGGACCTTCCCTCGTTTGAGAATCGACCAACTCTTGAAATTGGAGTGGAAGATTTTGATGCCAATCAGTTTGGTGAACTTGCTATTGATGGCAGGTTGGGTATTAATCTTCTAAAAGGGAAACAAAAATGATACAATATTTCAAAGATTTATTTTCCGGCATTTGGAACCTCTTGCAGGGAATGCGCATCACGATGATTAACTTCATCAGGAAGCCAATCACTGAGGAATACCCTGAAAACCGTGGAACCAAGGTTTACGCGGAGAGATTCAGAGGCGAATTGAAAATGCCGCACAACAGTTTAAATGAGCACAAATGTACCGCTTGTGGAATTTGTCAAATGAATTGTCCAAACGGCACCATCAAAGTGATCAGCAAACAAATCACAACAGAGGACGGCAAGAGCAAGAAGATGCTAGACAAGTACATGTACGATTTGGGAACTTGTACTTTCTGTGGTCTATGCACCATGAATTGTCCGCAAAAGGCAATCGAGTGGAGCAACAATTTCGAGCACTCCGTCTTCAGAAAAGAGACCTTAGTGAAGCAATTGAACAACGAAGGCTCTCAACTTGAAGTGAAAAAAGCAGTAGTAACCCCTCAACAGTAAAGATTATGGAAAACATTATGGAATATATTACAGCAGGTAATATCATATTTTTTATTCTTGCGGCGGCCACTCTGCTATTCGGAATCCTCACGGTGACATCCACCAAGATTCTTCGGTCAGCCACTTATCTTTTCTTTACTTTGTTCTGCATCGCAGGTCTTTACCTACAAATGAACTACGATTTTCTAGCAGCCGTTCAGCTATCCGTATACGCGGGCGGTATTGTCGTCTTGATCGTATTCGCTATCCTTTTGATCAAGGGTCTTGGTAACGATATCGAGGTGAATAAGGGCGAAAGAAACATCATGGGTATCATCGCGGTTGTCATGGGCGTTTTGACTTGTGGCACCTTAATCGCGAAATTCGGTTTCTTGCCAAATTACGACCAAGCGAACGAACTTGTAAACGAGGTGGATATGGCAACCGTTGGTAGCACCTTGATGGGTACAGAAAAATTCCAATACTTATTGCCTTTCGAAGCAGCCAGCGTGCTTTTGTTAGCATGCATCATTGGTAGCGTCGCAGTCGCACAAAAGAATAAGGAGGTAAAAAAATGAATATACCAGTAGAATCATATTTCATCCTTAGCACGCTCCTCTTCTTCACAGGCGTGTATGGATTTGTGGCAAGAAAGAATCTCATTAGCATTCTCATGTCGGTAGAGTTAATCCTCAACGCTGTCAACATTAATTTTGTAGCAGCTAACAGATTCCTCTTCCCTGAACAGATGGAGGGCTACATGTATACTCTTTTCGTCATCGCGGTAGCGGCAGCAGAAACTGCAGTGGCTATCTCAATCATTATCAACGTATACCGCCAACACCACAATGTGGACGCTAGAAGTATTAACGAATTAAAGCATTAATAAACATGGAACAATTAGAGAATTTAGCACCTTTCGTCTTGGCATTACCGCTCTTTACGTTCCTTGTATTAGGACTATTCGGTAATAAGATGTCCCACAAAGCTTCAGGGTTATTTGGAACGGCCATGTTTGGTATCGTTTCAGTCATCTGTTATATCATAGCGATCAATTATTTCTTCAGCGGAAATTTTCAAAATGGAGAAACATTTGTAGAAAAAGAGCTTTTCTCCTTGACGTGGTTGAAGATGACCGAGACACTGATCATCCACATCGGATTCCTTTTGGATCCGATTTCGGCCATCATGTTGATCGTCATCGCCACAGTCTCCTTGATGGTACATATCTACAGCATGGGCTACATGAAAGAGCATGACGGCACGTATGACAAGGGAGTTCAACGTTTTTACGCAGTCCTTTCCCTCTTCTCTTTCGCTATGCTCGGTTTGGTGGTTGCCACTAACATCTTCCAAATGTATATCTTCTGGGAGTTGGTGGGTGTGTCATCCTTCTTGTTGATCAGTTACTACTACGAAAAACCATCAGCGATCAAAGCCGCAAAGAAGGCATTCATCGTGACACGTTTCGCCGATATGTTCTTCTTGATCGGAATCTTGATCCTATCCTACTACACAGGAACATTCGATTTCAGCAAGCTCACATTGGTAAGTGACGGTCATGTTGAGATCGTCGACACAACCATGAGAAACATCACATTCTGCGGATTCCCTATCATCTCCATAGCAGTCTTCTTGATCTTCTTGGGAGGTGCGGGTAAATCAGCGATGTTCCCATTGCACATTTGGTTGCCAGACGCCATGGAGGGTCCAACTCCGGCTTCTGCGTTGATCCACGCCGCTACCATGGTGGTTGCGGGTGTATACTTGGTGGCTAGGCTCTTCCCTATCTACCACTTCGAAGCACCTCACGTTTTGGAGATCATCGCCTACATTGGCGCTTTCACCAGTATCTTCGCGGCAATCATCGCTTGCGCGCAAACAGATATCAAACGCGTGCTTGCCTTCTCAACCATCTCTCAAATCGCCTACATGATGGTGGCTTTGGGTGTCTCTGGTTATGGAGCAGAAGAAGGTTTGGGTTACACCGCCTCCATCTGGCACTTGTTCACACACGCCATGTTCAAAGCATTGCTCTTCATGGGTGCGGGTGCGATTATCCATGCGGTTCATAGCAACGAGATGGATGACATGGGTAACTTGCGTAAGAGAATGCCTATTACACACATCACCTTCTTGATCGCATGTTTGGCCATTGCAGGTATTCCTCCATTCTCAGGATTCTTCTCCAAGGATGAGATTTTGGTGGCTGCCCTTGAAAACAACAAGATCGCATTCGCGGTTGAGTATTTCGTAGCAGGTTTGACTGCCTTCTACATGTTCCGCCTCTACTTCCGTATCTTCTGGTTCGGTGAGCCTAAAGATGGTTACAAGCACGAGCCTCATGAGCAATCATTGGTAATGACCTTCCCATTGATGTTCTTGGCTGGCGTAACAGTTATCTCTGGTATTGTATGGATGTTCGGTGGACTTCCATTCACCCACTTGATTTCATCAGACTTCACCAACTACGACATCCACACACACTGGAACGTGGCGTTACCAAGTATCGGCGCAGGTGTAATAGGTATCCTTATCGCGGCATTCCTATACTTTGAGAAGACGGGAAGACCAAACAAAGTGGTATCATACTTCAAGAGACCATACTTGTGGGCTTACAACAAGTTCTACATCGACGAGGTATATTTGTTTGTAACCAACAACATTATCTTCAAACGCATCTGTCAACCAATCGCATGGTTCGACCGTAATGTGATCGATGGTTTCATGAACTTCCTTGCGAAGATAACCAACGTATTCTCTGAAGGCATGAAGGAGACTCAAAGCGGATACGTTCAACAATATGCTTGGGTATTTATCATCGGTGTCATCACCATCGTGTTGTTCGCCATATAATTTCTAATTGATAATAAGTACGACAATGAATATATTATCATTATTTGTAATCATTCCGTTGATCATGATGGCAGCAATCTTCTGCATCAACGGAGAAAACAAGAAATTGATCCGTTCAATTATGACTGTAGGAGGAGCTTGTCTATTGGCCACTTCCGCCTACTTGACTGTTCAATTTCTTCAAATGCGCGGAGATGGTAACACCGCGGAATTCTTGTTCACCGACTCATACATGTGGTACGAGACTTTCAACATCCACTACGCAATCGGTGTGGATGGCGTGTCAGTAGCGATGTTGCTACTCTCTTCCGTCATCGTCCTTACCGGCGCGATTATCTCTTATGCGATTGAAGAGAAGGCAAAAGAGTACTACTTGTGGTTCTTGATGCTTTCCGTAGGTGTTTATGGATTCTTCATCTCCATAGACCTATTCACCATGTTCGTCTTCTACGAGATCGCATTGATTCCAATGTATCTTCTTATCGGTCTTTGGGGAAGTGGAAAGAAGGAGTATTCAGCCATGAAGTTGACTTTGATGTTGATGGGAGGTTCCGCCTTCTTGATGATCGGTATCTTAGGCATCTACTTCAATTCAGTTCCAGAAGGTGGTAGCGCGACATTCAACATTCAAGATATTGCCGCTAATGTGGCTACTCTCCGCAGCAACGGAGGAGACCTCTCTTGGGAAACCATTTTCTTCCCGCTCACATTTATCGGATTCGGTGTTTTGGGCGCTATGTTCCCATTCCACACTTGGTCTCCTGACGGTCACGCTTCTGCGCCTACCGCAGTATCAATGCTCCACGCTGGTGTATTGATGAAGTTGGGAGGTTACGGATGTTTCCGTGTAGCCATGTATTTGATGCCTGACGCAGCGCAAGAGCAAGCATGGATATTCATCATCCTCACTGGTATCAGTGTTGTCTATGGCGCATTCAGCGCATGCGTTCAAACCGATTTGAAGTACATCAACGCCTACTCTTCCGTGAGCCACTGTGGCTTGGTATTGTTCGCCTTGTTGATGATGAATAAGACCGCTATGACCGGAGCCATTCTTCAAATGGTATCCCACGGTTTGATGACAGCGCTCTTCTTCGCGTTGATCGGTATCATCTATGGTATGACCCACACCCGTGATATCCGCGAGATGAGTGGTTTGATGCAGAAGATGCCAGTGCTTTGCGTATGTTACGTGATCGCGGGTCTCGCATCTCTCGGTTTGCCAGGTTTGAGTGGATTCGTTGCGGAGATGACCATCTTCGTCGGAGCATTCCAACACCCTGACACCTTCCACAGAGTAATCGTGATTTTCGGATGCACCTCTATTGTAATCACTGCGGTTTATATCCTACGCGTGGTAGGTAAAGTTCTATTTGGTCCACTCCAAACAGGTCATGTCGATCCAAATGACAAAGGACTTAGAGACGCTAAACTATATGAGAAGGTGGCCATCTTCACATTAATCGCATGCATCGCGGCCATCGGTATGGCACCACTTTGGTTGTCAAACATGATCAGCGAAGGCATCGCAAACATTGTAAATATTTTCTAATAGCACAGAGATATGGATTACAGTAATTTTCTCTCTATGAACCACGAAATTTCACTAGTAGTGGTCATGGTATTGGTATTGTTGACCGACTTGATTTTCGGCGACAAAAACAAGAAGATATGTCAATACGTCGCTTTAGGTCTCTGCGTGGCACTCACGGCTGTAGGTTTCTACACCGCCCAGGTTACTAGCGCAGGCAACAGCGAGATCGCTTTCTCAGGCATGTACGTCACATCTGACATGCACATGTTTGTGAAAAATATGCTCAACATCGGTACCTTATTGGTATTCATGTTTGGCCACGAATGGAACGCCACAGTGAACAAGGAGCACGCCAACGAGTTCTACTTCTTGACACTCTCTACCCTCTTCGGTATGTACCTAATGATTTCCGCCGGCAACTTCTTGTTGTTCTACATCGGTTTAGAGACAGCTTCCATTCCAATGGCTGCCTTGGTGGCATTCAACAAAAAATGCAAAGAGTCGGCAGAAGCGGCAGCGAAATACGTGCTAACAGCAGCATTCTCTTCCGGAGTGATGTTGTTCGGTATCTCTATGGTTTACGCGACCTGCGGAACATTGTACTTTGAGGATGTGGCCAACTCATTTGGCGCGCAACCACTTCAAGTGATGGCTATGATATTCTTCATGGCAGGTATGGGATTCAAGTTGTCCCTTGTACCTTTCCACCTATGGACTGCGGACACCTACCAAGGTGCTCCTACCTCTGTGACCGCATACCTCTCTGTCATTTCGAAAGGTGCGGCGGCATTCGCCTTCCTTTGCATCATGGGCAAAGCGTTCGCGCAAGACCCTGATTCATGGAAAAATGCGATGTGGTTGATCATCGTCATTACCATCACCGTAGGTAACTTGTTCGCTATCAGACAAACCAATATGAAGCGATTCATGGCATTCTCTTCCATCTCACAAGCAGGTTACATCATGTTGGGTGTGATCGCGAACACCGCGTTGGGTATGTCATCACTTGTCTTCTATGTATTGATTTATCTCTTCACCAACCTTGCCGCATTCGGCATCATCTCTGCAATAGAGAACAAGACGGGCAAGTTGAATAGAGATGACTACAACGGCTTGTACAGAACCAACCCTAAATTGGCATTGGTCATGATGTTGGCAATGTTCTCCTTGGGTGGTATTCCTCCATTCGCAGGATGTTTCAGTAAGATCTTCATCTTCATGGCAGCCGTCGAGCAACATGAGATCTTGTTGGTATTCATCGCATTGTTGAATACAGTCATCTCGCTCTACTACTACTTGCTAGTGGTAAAGGCGATGTTCATCAAGGATTCAGAGAACGCAATCGAGACTTTCAAGAGCGACAACATGACACGCGCAGGTTTAGTGATCTGTACCATCTGCATGATTGTCCTTGGTATCTTGAGTCCAGTCTACACTTACATTTCAAGCATTAGCTTCTAAGGTAATTGTACCATAACGCAAAGCCGTTTCACAATGTGAAACGGCTTTTTTTTCGTATAAAAGAATCGATTACTACGGAAATATTGTATATTTACACAGATATGTTTAACGTAAAAAGGGAACGACATGAAACATAAATTCGCAAAATTCGTATTCTTCTGCATGGTCGCAGTATTGACCTCCTCTTGCATGGTACACACACACACCTACACGAAGCCCACCCCTCCGCCTCAGAAGCCTGTGTACCACTACTATCAATCACACCCTCAACCAGGTGTGAAGAGATATCCGATTGACCAATTGCGAAGAGGTCCACAAGGTCCTCACAACAAACCGCATTATCAACCACAACACCAACATCAGCCTCAACACCAACCTGCTCAACCAAGCAAACCATCCACCGTCACAAAGCCAAGCGTTCGTGACGCAAACGAGGTTAGAAATAGTGGTCAACCTATCAACAAAGGAGGCAGCAGAGAACCTCAAAAGATCGACAATTCAACCCCTAGAAGCGGATCTACTTCCACGACCCCATCTTCTAGCAACTCTTCTAATAACGCCTCCTCCAATACCAGAGGAAGCAATAATAGCGGAAGCCAAAGGAATGGAGGCAGAAGATAATGGTCGACGACGCGATTCTCCAATTTGTCTCAAAGGAACTCTCTCATGATCACAGTGGCCACAACCACCAACACGCGGAACGTGTGGTCAGCAACGCGAAAAAAATCATGAGCGAGGAAGGTGGTGATGAAAAGATCATTCTCACCGCCGCATGGCTGCACGACTGCATCGACAAGAAACTATTCGCAGACATCGAGAGACAAATAGAAAAGATAGAAATACTGCTTAACACCTTGAACTACTCGAAAGAGGAGATTATGGAGGTATTGTATATTATTCAAAACATATCGTTCAACAAAGGAGAAAACCGCGCATTGAACACTTTAAACGCCCAAATCGTAAGGGATGCGGACCGACTGGACGCCATAGGCGCCATGGGAATCATCCGAACCATCGAATATGGGGCGTCCAAAGGGAGACCATTCTACGATTCCGAGAATATACAGAGAGAGAGAGGAAAGTGCGGATGGAACCAACCATCCGACACTTCCCTCTCCCATTTTTATGAGAAACTGCTCAAATTAGAGTCACTGATGCATACATCCACCGCAAAACGGTTGGCTCACCAGCGCACACAGTTTCTGCAGACATTCCTCGATCAATTCTATGATGAATTAAGTTGAAACTACCTTAATTCATAGCTGACGTATGCGAACTGCTTGCTGTCTGGCGACCAAGAGTTCACATTGATGGTTCCCTGTCCACCAAATAGTTCGACGATCGTTTTAGGAGTTCCTCCTTCGGCAGGCATCATGCGAAGCACTACGTTTTTATTAGGCAAATGCTCGTCTGGCTTCAAATCGCCCTTGTGATAGGCCACATAGACCACCCACTTGCTATCTGGCGACACATGAGGGAACCAAGAATTGAGATCCTCATCAAAGGTCATCTGTGTCTGCTCGCTACCATCGGCACGCATACGCCACACTTGCATCAAGCCTGTTTTCACCCAATTAAACCAGATATATTTCCCTTCCGGACTATACTCCGGGCCATCGCTCAAACCATCCTCTCCTTGGGTATGGGCCACCTCTTTCCCACTCGCCAAATCCATCGTATGGACCACATGCGCATCACCCCGGAAGGCACAGTAAGCCATCGATTTCATATCCGGGCTCCAACCATGCAGATAACTGGGTCCATTCGGAGTGACACACTTCGCCTCACCGCCCTCAAAGGGCAAAACATAGATGCGTGAATTACCATCCTCTGCCGTATGGTGGCTGACCGCGATACACTTTCCATCCGAGGAGATGACATGGTCGTTATTGCACTTTTGCGCCACACCCGATTCAATCAATTCCGCCTCCGATGATCCATCCACCGCCAACCGATATAATCTGCCATTGGAGTTGAAAACGAACCACTTGCCATCTGGCGACCAGTTGGGTGCCTCGATTAAATAGGGAAACTCTTTTACCACGCGATGGGTACCGGTGGTCAAATCATAAATTTCAAGTTTACTAATCACTTCATTCATTGCCAGTTATTATTAAAGAAACATTTCATCACAAAAGTACAAAATTAATTTTAAAATCAATTAAGCTCTTGTCGCTCGACAATTTGTGTTATATTTGTGTAATAGGATATATTTAATTTAAATAGAAAAGAGATGAAAAGTTTCGAGCCAAAGCCTTGGGTTGCACCGCAACCCGTACTGATCATAGGCACATACGATGCCCAAGGAAAACCCAACGCCATGAACGCGGCATGGGGCGGCCAATGGGATATGCGTGAAATCATGATCTCCATGGGATCTCACGCCACCACAGAGAACCTGAACAGATGCGGGGACTTCACCGTAGCATTCGCCACCAAAGAGACCCTCATCGCCAGCGATTTCGTAGGAATCGTCAGCGCGCAAAAGGATCCTCAGAAGATGGAGAAGACAGGTTGGAAAGCCACTAAGGGAGAGAAAGTGAACGCCCCTGTGTTCGACTGCTTCCCTATGACCTTGGAGTGCCGCATCAAAGAGAAGATTGGCGAGGATGCCGCCGGATACAACATCGTGGCGGAGATCGTCAACATACAAGTGGATGAGAAGTACCTATCCGCTGATGGCAATCCCGATTTAGAAAAAATGGAGCTTATCGTCTTCGACCCTATCCATCACGGCTACATCCAATTGGGATCAAAAGTCGGACAAGCATTCGCCGACGGTAAAAAACTATAAGGATTATGAAAGCACTAGTCATCGGTGCCACCGGCGCTACAGGAAAAGACCTGGTATCACTTCTGCTACAAGAGGATCGATACGAAGCGGTGGATATATTCGTCCGAAAGGATCCAGCCATCCAACACCCAAAGTTAACAGTACACGTGGTGGATTTCAACCATTTGGAGGAGTGGAAAGAAAAACTGCAAGGAGACGTACTCTTCTCCGCCATGGGAACTACCCGCAAGCAGGCTGGTGGGAAGGAGAAGCAATGGGTTATCGATTACGATTACCAATACAATACCGCCAAGGCCGCTAAGGAGAATGGCGTACACACGCTGGAATTGGTCTCTTCCGTCAACGCCAACGCACACTCATCGCTCTTCTATCCCCGCATGAAGGGAGCTTTGGAAGATGCTGTTTTAGCACTTGGTTTCCCCAAGGTGGTCATTATGCGTCCACCCTCTCTGATACGCAAGAACACCGACCGTTTCGGAGAACCGCAAACAGTCGCCATCCTCCAGTTCCTCAACAAATTCGGAATGTTTAAATCATGGGAGCCCATGCCAACAGAGCTATTGGCGCAAGCGATGGTTCAAACCTCTTTAGACAAAACACCCGGAGAAACCATCTTGGAAGCTCTAAACATCAGACGACAAGTCGCTAATTTTTAAAATCTTATGAAGATCATCAAAACAATTTTTTACGGAATATTGGGGTTAACAGCCCTATGTTCCTGCCAAGGGGGAGAGAACGCCGACAACGACGCGGCCGCTGTCGAGCGTGTCATCATGTCCCGCAGAAGCATTCGTCAATACACCGACCAAAGAATCAGTAGGGACACATTGGATAAAATTCTTCTATCTGGTATCAACGCACCCAACGGAAGAAACCGTCAAGCCTACGAAATCCGTGTGGTGGATGACCCTGAATGGGTGAACGAAATATCCGCTTCTGTCACAAAAGAGAAACCAGAAAGTCTCAGGAAAGGATTCAACAACATCTTTGCCAACGCCACCTGCGTGGTCTTTCTTGCGGCGGACACCACCTACGACATGTCACAGGTGGATTGTGGTCTATTGGGCGAAAACATCATGCTCTCCGCCTGGTCCATGGGCATAGGATCTTGCTGCATGGCTCATCCAGTAAGGGAGATGAAGTCTTCGGAGGCGACACTTCCCTATCTCAAAAAAATGCGTTTCAGCGAGAATTACGAACTATTGTTCTGCATCGCCATGGGTTATCCAGACGAATCCCCAGAGGCCAAGCCTAGAGACGCGGAGAAAATCAAATATGTGGACTTTTCAAAATAGGAAATAATAAGCAATTCACAATATGGCAAATAAACTAAACACTTCCATTCAATTGGAAAAGGATTTGTTCGACCAAATCTACAAATCCATGCAAGGCGATGTGATCCAAGAGGTCATCAAAGCCACACGCATTCCATCCAAGCAAAACTACTGGAAAGACTCTTTGGAGGGACACAGTATCAAAGTAGATGAGAAACTGCTAAAAAGATTCCATGACCTCATCGAAGAGGTGAAAGCTAAATTAGGATTCAAAGAGAAAGTGGACTTCTACATCACAGGTAACTCCGAGGTCAACGCCTTCGCCATCATGGCGCAAGAGGAGAATGAAGCCCACATCATCAATGTCAATTCCGCATTGATTCAATTGATGAGCGACGATGAATTGAA
Organism: Paludibacteraceae bacterium; assembly: GCA_045601045.1. Classification (GTDB taxonomy): domain Bacteria; phylum Bacteroidota; class Bacteroidia; order Bacteroidales; family Paludibacteraceae; genus UBA1181. The sequence goes on along the minus strand of JAZRZA010000030.1, from coordinate 1,006 downwards.
ATTCGTGATCGGACACGAATTAGGACACCTTATCAGCCAAGACGCCAAGTTGCTCAACTTGGTTCAGTTTGTCTTCGAAGGAGAGCCTATTCCTGTATTATTGATGCACAAAATCAGATTATGGAACCAATTAGCGGAATTGGTGGCGGACCGCTACGGGTATATGGCCGTGGAGAATTTGAACGTCTGCATCTCCGCCTTCTTTAAGATGTCGTCCGGACTTGATTTTGCCAAGATGGGCATCGATTTCAACTCATTCATCGAAGAGAACAAGAAACGCCTCGCCTACTTCCAGGAGGAGGAGGGACTCAGCTGCGACAGCCACCCGATCAACCCTATCCGCGTGGAGGCCATCCACCTCTTCTCCAAAGCGAAGAGCGACAAGGAGTTGACCAAACAGATGGAAGGGTTAATCAACATCCTTTTGAAAGTGCGCAGCTCCGAGTTGGACCGCAACCTATCCGTATTCATCGCGACAGCTGGACTTATTGTCGCATCATGCGACGGCGACATAGACAAAGCGGAGACCAACGAGATCCTCAACAACCTATCATCTTTGCAAATTTTCCCTATCGATTATATCGAAGAGTTAAGCAAACAGGATGTGCCAAAATTGTTTGAGGAATCAATCAATAAAATATTGGAAATCAACCCTACGTTGCGTGACACGATGTTGCTCTACATCATCAGCATCATCATGGCGGACAACCGTTTCGAAAAGGAGGAGATTGAGTTACTCTACCATGTCGGAGAGAATCTATTGGGCTACTCAAAGAAAGAGATTGCCCACTACTTCGCGGCGACAATCCAAGAGGGATTCCGTCCTGGTTATGACGGGCTCAGATAATACGGGGAACCAAGCAATTTGACTAGTCCTAAATAACCGTTACAGTTTTAGACATAATTTATTTAGGACAAAAATAGTACTTTTTAGAAGATTGTTGCAGGACTAGTCCTGCAACAATCTTCTTTTTTGTAATTTTTTATTTTTACTCTTCTTTGTGTG
>JAZRZA010000029.1:0-14565 GCA_045601045.1 Paludibacteraceae bacterium | reverse complement strand
ACAACGCTTATATGCTCGAGCGATTTATTTGCGTGTCTGGCTTAGACCCAAACCCGCATTTAATTGACAAACTTTTCAAGGAACTCGTTTTATTCACGGCTAAAGCCGCTTAATTGTATTGAATTTTTAACGAACTATTGAACGATAAAAACGTATTTAAAATGAAGAAGATACTATTATCATTGATGGCTATGCTATTTATGTGTGGCATGACCAACTCTGCACAAACAGTGAGTGGCAATATTGGAGGCTACGACTATGTTGACCTTGGGTTAACGAGTGGAACAAAGTGGGCAATCCACAACGTGGGTGCGACGAAATCAGAGGAGTACGGAGATTATTTCGCATGGGGAGAGACTAAACCCAAAGAGGTGTACGACTTGAGCACATACAAATGGGCAGGAAAAACCACACAGATGACAAAATATAATTCCAACGATGGATATATAAAATTACTTCCAGAAGATGACGCCGCCACAGTCAACTGGGGATCTGATTGGAGAATGCCGACAGCGGATGAGCAAGAAGAACTCATGAATGAATGCTATATGGTATGGACGGATAATTACAATGGAGGAGATGTCAGTGGCGTAGTATTCTATAAGGCCAAAAGTGCCGATGACAAGGGAACTTATGTCGCAAAAGGGCAGAATCAGAAAACCGATTACAATTCCGATGACATTCATCTCTTTTTCCCATGTGCCGCATGGTATAATGGCTCTGAGACAGAATTCGAGGGAGAGTTTGGACAATACTGGCCGTCTGTGCGCTATGAAGGGTTTGATGGCATGACAACTCAATGCTTGTATTTCGAAGGGAGCGAGACGGATATGAGTCTTTGCATTCGTCACCTGGGTCTTCCTATCCGTGCGGTAGTGAATGAAGAGCCTAAAATAGAGAGCTATGTTGTCTCATTCTACGCGAAGGACAGTATCTTGATAGAAAGTCAGATTGTGGAGAAAGGAAAGTCCGCCACATCCGTCACGGCACCGTCAATCGAAGGTTTTAAGTTCATCGGTTGGAGCGACTCTTCTTTTACCAGCGTAACAAAAGACTTGGACACATATGCACAATACAAGGAAATCATAATGTATTCCATCACAGTCAGTGGTCAAAAAACTGGCTACGACTACGTTGACCTTGGTTTGCCTAATGGCACTTTATGGGCAACTTACAATGTGGGAGCAACGAAACCCGAGGAGTGTGGAGACCTTTTTGCTTGGGGAGAAACAACAACTAAAGAGACATTCTCTTGGGATAATTACAAATGGAGAAATGGAGATGAAGAATGGCTTAAGTATGATCCTTGGGATGAAGAGATGAGTGTTGGAGATTGTGGCAATCTAGAGATGGAGGACGACGCCGCATTTGTCAATTGGGGTGAGTCGTGGCGAATGCCAACATACTCGGAACAGGTCGAGTTATTGGATGGTTGTGATTGGGAATGGGTTTATGATTTTAATGGCACTGGCATGGCAGGAGAGTTAGGTGTTAGTAAAACCAATGCAAATACCATATTCCTTCCAGCGTCAGGCTATGGACTTGATGACGGCATTACAGGCAGGAAGGGACTGGCCGCATATAATTCGTCATCTTATGAGTATGCATCATCTTGGGCAGATGCTATTATTTTAGACGTGAGAAATATAGCTCCCTACCATAAAATTTATCACAGTCTCAATTTTCGTCGGGACGGCAGTTCTATTCGTGCGGTCGTGAACAATAATTCCACCGGAATATCATCCGCAAACAACTATGCACTACAAGTCTTTGCGACAAGAGGAACCATTCACATTGCCAACGCACAACCCAACACTCACATTCAGGTTTTAGAAATAGACGGTAAGGCTGTGGTCTCCGCAACAACAGATGCCAAGGGGAATGCGGAGATAACAATTTCTGACTCAAAAGGTGTTTACGTTGTTACCGACGGTAATCAATCAACTAAGGTTATGCTAAAGTAATACTCACCGAGCCGACTCCCATCCCCAACTATTTTTTTCAACAATGGGCGGGCGTCCGTCAGAAAAATGTAACTTTGGGGGAACTAAAATTATGAGGAGTAGAAGATGAAGGTTTGTATCGCCGAGAAACCTAGTGTGGCAAGAGAAATCGCCACCATATTAGGTGCCAACAATAGAAAGGATGGTTACATCGAAGGAAACGGATACCAAGTGACTTGGGTGTTCGGTCATCTCTGCACCCTGAAGGAACCTCACGAATACAACCCCTATTGGAAACGATGGGACATCTATTCCCTACCGATGATTCCCGAAAAATTCGGTATCAAACTGATAGAAAACGAAGGATCCATCAAACAGTTCCACATCATTGAAGGACTGATCCAAAACGCTGACGAAGTGATTAACTGCGGGGATGCCGGGCAAGAGGGAGAACTCATCCAACGATGGGTGATGCAGATGGCGAAGTGCAAATGTCCTGTCAAAAGGCTATGGACCTCTTCCTTGACCGAAGAGGCGCTCCGCGAAGGATTCAACACACTTCACCCACAATCCGACTACGACAAACTCTACGAGGCAGGCGCTATGCGCGCCATCGGAGATTGGTTGCTAGGCATGAATGCCACCCGCCTCTACACCATGAAATACGGAGGCAACAAACAGGTGCTCTCCATCGGTAGAGTGCAAACCCCTACTCTAGCATTGGTCGTGAAACGGCACATGGAGATCGTTAATTTCAAACCCGAGCAATACTGGGAGTTGAAAACGGTCTATCGCGACACCACCTTCGCTGCAGCGCAAGGAAAATTCACCACCGAGGAGGAGGGACGTAAATTCCTTCAAGAGGTACAAAACAGCGAATTCACCGTCACAGATGTGACCACCAAGAAGGGAACAGAATTCGCACCAAGGTTATTTGACCTTACCTCACTACAAGTGGAGTGCAATAAGAAGTACGGATTCTCCGCCGAGGAGACATTGAAACATATCCAATCGCTCTACGAGAAGAAGGTGACCACCTATCCACGTGTGGACAACACCTATTTGAGCGACGATATTTATCCCAAGATTCCGAACATCCTTCGTGGCATGACCAACTATGCGGCCCTTACGCAAAGCGTATTAGCCAACAAGATTCCAAAGTCCAAGAAGGTTTTCGACAATAGCAAGGTGACCGACCACCACGCCATCATTCCTACTGGTGTCAATCCAAACAATCTGACAGCGGACGAGTGGAAGGTCTATGATTTGGTGGCGAAACGATTCATCGCCAACTTCTATCCAGACTGTCAAATCTCCACCACCACCGTGCTTGGCAAAGTGGAGAGCATTGAGTTCAAAGCGAACGGAAAGCAGATCCTCTCTCCTGGATGGCGAATGGTTTACGACAAGGAGAAGAACGAGGAGAACAATGACGACGAAGAGAAGACTTTGCCCAATTTTGAAAAGGGGGAACACGGTCCGCACACACCTGATTTAGCGGAGAAGTGGACCACCGCACCAAAGCCTTACACAGAGGCCACCCTACTCCGCGCCATGGAGACCGCAGGTAAGCAGATGGAGGATGGTGAATTGCGCGACTTGCTGAAGGAGAACGGCATCGGACGACCGTCCACCAGAGCCAATATCATAGAGACCCTCTTCAAGCGCAACTACATGCGCAAGGAGAAGAAAAACATCTATGCGACCCAGACAGGCATTGACCTGATCAATACAATTCAACAGGAGCTGCTTAAATCCGCCGAACTGACAGGTCAGTGGGAGAAACGACTTCGTATGATAGAGAAGAGCACTTACGACAGCGCCACCTTCATGACCGAATTGAAGGCGATGGTGACGGAGATCGTGCAGAGCGTGAAAAACGACAATGCCAGAACCATCACCATAGAGGAGAAGAAAGAGGAAGAGGAGAAGAAGAAAAAAGTATCCAAACCTCGTGCGAAGAAGGAGAAGGCAGTGAAACCTCAACCCGAAGCAAACGCCGAGCAAACGACAGCTGCCACCCCACCACAACCAACCGCTCCTACCACCATCGTTGGAATGGCTTGCCCACTATGCGGCAAGGGAACCATCATCCAAGGAAGAACCGCCTATGGATGTTCGGAATGGAAGGGAGGATGTGCACTCCGCATTCCTATGGAAGTAGACGGTAAAGCACAAAGCGTGGCCGATCTATTGAATCAAATAAAGAGTATCAGCAAATAAGCCACATACTTAACGAAAAAAAAATCGGAGTCCTCTATCAGAAGACTCCGATTTTCATATCAAGGCGAGCTGATTTACGGAACGATTACCTTCGCACTACCCTCTTTCATCACCACCACATAACTTCCCTTTGGCAAAGGAAGTGCGGACTCCACACCCTTGTATAGCAAGGTTCCATTCAAAGAATAGACCTCATAAACCTCGCCATCACTCTCCACGTGCATCATACCAGATGAGGCATACACCTTCGAAGCTACCGAATTCACAAAGTCATCCACCCCTGTCGCATTGGTGAACTCTATGAGGATATCATCGATGGCGAAGTCCCAGCCATTGGCCTTCGGACTATCCATCACAACAGAGAAATAGGCGGTGTCAATCGGTTGTGTAGGCGTGAATTCCACCTCAACCTTCTGCCAATCCAGGCTAGATGAAGTCTCTGAAATAGTAGCGCAAGGAAGCTCAATGGTCTTATATGCACCATTCACCACCATACCATCGCTATAAACACCGACACCTACGTTTGGCATCAAAGAGGAACCCGCCTTGTTAGGTAAAAACAGATTGGCCACCCACACAGAGAAGCGATAGGTCTTATCCTCCTCCAACCCATACAACACCTTTGTGTAAGCAGTTTGAACGCCTGCTTTCTCAAACGGATTCACCGCAACAAAATAGCCCTTTTCGCATTAAATTTTAAGATTTTACCCTATTATAAATAAAACAAACGCACAAACGCCTCAACTCCCTTACTTGCGTTATCATATCGCAAGATAATAATATTCTTCAAAACAAGCAACAACATTTTAAAATAATCAAAAAAATCGGAACCCTCTTTGCAGAAGATTCCGATTCTATATCTAAACAACCCTATATTATGGAATTCTCAAACCGAAACATGCGGAGAAAGAATAGCCCTTGAAAGCAGCCTCTTCCGGACGGGCGTTCATATTCAAACAACCCATTTCCGCATTAACTTTCAACTCCATAAAGTAGAAGATAAAACGAAGTCCGCCTGTCACACCAAAATCAAAACGATTCAATCTTGGGTTGTCTCCACCATAAGTCTTGTACTCCAAAGTGCTGACACCAGACTCCACCTCATATTCATCCGAAGATTGGGAATAGGTACCTGCGATACCTACACCGAAATAAGGTCCCGCGCAAATCTGCATACCGAAATCGTTGTTAAACGGAATATTGAAACCGAACTCCAACGGAGCCTCGATGGACATCGCAGTCACATCATAGTCCCAAACATATCCACCTACATTTTCGCCATTCACATAACTATTGGCATCATAAGCCCTGTTGGAATAACCCTTGCTTACGAAATCGATGGAAGGCAAGAAGGAAACATGAGAGTAGAACAAAGGAATATCGCCTCCGACTCCCGCACGGAACAACACCTTGTATCCTGCCGATTTTTCTGTAATGGAACTGTAAGTCACACCACCATCGACAATAAAATGGTTACCGTCAAATGGAGAGAATTGTTTGTATGGGCTAATCTGCGCATTCGCCGCGCAATAGCACAACACTGCCACTAATAGTGCGAAAAACTTCTTCATATTTTAGACTCAATATAATTCGTTAAAAATCAACGTGGCGAATTTAATGATTTTTCACTAAAAACAAACCACAAATTTTCACTTTTCTTTCTACGGAAGATGGTACGGGCGTTTACGCCATCACCTCTTCACCTATCAAAGTCGCGGATGTGGCGCTCAACACCTTCACCTTCACCAAATCACCCACCTTATGCGATCCTTTCGGGAATACCACCACCTTGTTTTGAGAGGTGCGGCCAAACAATTGTTCGCGGGAACGTTTTGAGAAACCTTCCACCAAAACCTCAAACTCCTTGTTGATGTCCCGTTCGTTGCTCACAGCGGACATTTTGGTCTGCAAAGCGATGATCTCGTTCAAACGAGCCACTTTCACCTCCTCAGAGATATTATCCGGCAAATTCTTCGAAGCGAAAGTACCTGGTCTCTCGGAATATTTGAACATAAAGGCGGAGTCAAACACCACCTCTTCCATCAAACTCAATGTCAACCGTTGATCCTCCTCCGTCTCGCCGTGGAATCCACAGAACACATCTGTTGTGATGCCACAATCGGGAATAATACGACGAATAGCGGCGATACGGTCCAAATACCACTCACGTGTATATTTGCGGTTCATGGACTTCAATATACTGTTACTTCCAGATTGGACAGGGAGATGAATATGACGACAAATGTTCGGATGAGCCGCAATCGTCTCCAAAATCTCATCGCTCATGTCTTTCGGATGGGAAGTGGTAAAACGGATTCTCATCATCGGATAGCTCTCCGCCACCAATTTCAACAACGCCGCGAAAGAGACTTTCTCTCCATCCTCCCCTTGATAAGCATACGAATTAACATTTTGACCAATCAGAACCACCTCTTTGTAATTGCGGTTCTTCAAATCCTCGATTTCATTCAGGATGCTACGCACTTCGCGGCTACGCTCACGACCTCTGGTATATGGGACAATACAATAAGAACAGAAATTATTGCATCCGCGCATAATGGAGACATAGCCCGAAATAGTGGGACCACACAGACGTTTCGGAATGACATCGGTATAGGTCTCCGTTGTGGAGAGATCAACACTGATCGCCTTCTCGCCCTGTTCCACCGCGCCTATCAAGTTCGGCAAATCAAGGTAGGCATCCGGACCAACCACCAAATCCACCACACCGGTGGCAAGGAGTTCATCCTTCATACGTTCCGCCATGCATCCCAAAACACCAATCAACAAACCTGCTCTTTTACGTTTCATCTGTTGAAACGCCTGCAATCTGCCATGGATCTTCTGCTCCGCGTTATCGCGAATAGAACATGTATTGACAAATATGGCATCCGCCTCGTCCATGTTTTCAGTCACCTCGTAACCTGCCGTGTCCATGATAGCGGCAACGACCTCACTGTCGGCCACATTCATTTGACAGCCATACGTCTCCAGAAAAAGTTTCTTCATCTCGTTTCAATATCCTTATAACAACGTGCAAATATACAACAAAAACACTCATTTTTCAAGAATAGGTTGTTTAAATCGCCAAGTTGCGTTACATTCGCGATAAACAAAACGCACGAAACCGACTGCAGTCCAAGCACGGTAAAAGCGTGATAAAAAAGTCTCTATGAACATGTTCGATAAATTGAGAGGAAAATTGGGATTAGACAAGGGCAACCAGCACGAGATAGGTAATGGTTCTGAAATAGAATTGAACGCCTACCAAGAAGGTTCCATGGTACTCCGAACAGAGGGTTTGGTGAAACAATACGGTCAACGCATTGTGGCCAACAATGTATCCATCAACGTAAAACAAGGCGAAATCGTCGGATTGCTAGGTCCAAATGGAGCTGGCAAGACCACCACCTTTTACATGACCACTGGTCTGGTCGTCCCTAACGCGGGAAAGGTATTCCTCAACGAACAAGAGATCACCAACTTTCCTGTTTATAAAAGAGCGAGAGCTGGTATCGGTTACCTGGCCCAAGAGAACTCCGTTTTCAGAAAGATGTCTGTGGAGGACAACATCCTCTCCGTTTTGGAAATGACCAATTTCAGCAAAGAATACCAAAAGAGGAAACTGGAGAGTTTGATCGCGGAATTCAACCTAGGACACGTAAGGCACAACTTGGGAGACCGCCTTTCCGGAGGCGAACGCCGCCGTACCGAGATAGCCCGTTGCCTTGCCATCGAACCAAAATTCATCATGCTTGACGAACCATTCGCCGGTGTGGACCCTATCGCCGTGCAAGACATCCAAGACATCGTCTGGAAATTGAAGAGCAAGAATATCGGTATCCTCATCACCGACCACAACGTGGACGAGACGCTCTCCATCACAGACAGAGCCTATCTGCTATTCGATGGTAGAATCCTATTCCAAGGAACCTCCGAAGAGTTGGCGGAAAACCCGATCGTCAAGGAGAAATATTTAGGAAGAGACTTCCAATTGAAGAAGAGAAAACCTATTGAAAACAACTAAATTCTATCAAAAGGACCGAACATGAAGTGTTTCAAAGGAATATTACACATTGTTGTTCTATTACTATCCCTCTCCACACTCTCTTGCAGAAACGAGGCGGCAGCAGTACAACAACAGGAGAACAAAGCGAAGAGCGCCGCAAGCGAGCCAAGTGCCAATCCAGCCATCAACATTCCGGCTTTTTCCGCGGACTCCGCCTTCAAACGAATTTGCGAGCAATGTGATTTCGGCGCTAGAGTGCCCAACTCCGCCGCACACGTCAACTGCGCGAAATATTTAGGAGACAAACTGGCCGAATACGGAGCGGAAGTGGAGATACAGACCTTTTCCGCCACTGCTTTTGACGGAAAGGTATTGGCGGGCAAAAATGTAATCGGTTGTTTCTCTCCCGAAAAAGGAAGACGCATCATTCTTTTCTCCCACTGGGATTCCCGACCATTCTGCGACCAAGACGAGCCTCAATACCGCGACATCCCAGTCATGGGAGCGAACGACGGAGCCAGCGGCGTAGGCGTGATTTTGGAAATCGCCAGACTCATCAACCTACAGAAGCCTAATGTAGGTGTAGATATCGTATTCCTTGACGCGGAGGATTACGGAGACGCCACGGGAGAAAGCTCAGATAGTTGGTGTCTCGGATCTCAATATTGGGGCCGACACCCACACTACAAGAAGAAACCCATCTACGGAATTCTCCTAGACATGGTTGGCGGCGAACATCCCTATTTCGGCATTGATGCCGCCACCGCCCAATACGCGGGCAACGAGGCCGGCAAGGTTTGGAGCATAGCCAACTCTTTGGGATACAGAGAGTATTTTCAACCTCGGACCACAAGCCGATTGATAGACGACCACGTCTATATCAACCAATTTACAGGCATTCCGACCATCGACATCATTGATTTCAACCCCAACAAAGGGTTCCCTGACGTATGGCACACCCATAACGACACACCAGAAAACATCAGCAAGAGCACGCTCGATATGGTCGGAAAGACACTTATACAACTGATTTACAGAGAATAAGAACAGCTCAAAGGATATGCACCAATAAATTTCCCAAAAAAAATTGCGAAAAATATTTGCGGTTTAAAAATAAAAGCATACCTTTGCAACGCAAAACGAAACGATAAGGTTCGTTGAGAAATGGCGGATTCGTCTATCGGCTAGGACGGATGCCTCTCACGCATCAAAGAGGAGTTCGATTCTCCTATCCGCTACCAACAAGGTTTCAGCAATGAAACCTTTTTTCATACTCAAGAGAGCAAGGATTTGCTCAAATACAAGATGGCGGATTCGTCTATCGGCTAGGACGGATGCCTCTCACGCATCAAAGAGGAGTTCGATTCTCCTATCCGCTACCAAACTAAAAAAAAGAGGTCTCGACGAGATCTCTTTTTTTATGCCTGTATCTTCCACAAACAGATCAAACACCTACACCGTTCTTTTCACCACAAAAATACTCACTTCATAAAGGAGGACAATCGGCAGAGCCACCACGAGCAAAGTGAAGACGTCAGAGGTTGGTGTGATAATAGCGGAGAGAATCAAAACCACAACAAAGGCATGGCGACGACGGGATACCATCCACGAAGCGTCTATGATACCAAACTTAGCCAAAAGCCAAGAGACCACAGGGATTTCAAACATCACCCCCATCATCAGACAAAGCATCAGCAACGTAGATATATACGACTCCAAACTAATCATATTCTCGACATCCGAGCTCACCTGATAGGTGCCTAAAAAACGAAAAGTCAAAGGGAATATCACAAAATAGGAGACCAACACGCCTAGCAAGAAAAGCACATACCCAGACAAAACGACCGGATAGGCATACCTACGTTCCTTCTCGTACAATGCAGGGGAAACAAACTCGAAAATCTTATAGACAACATAGGGAGAAGCACATAGAATACCCGCGCAAAAAGCGACTTTCATGTGGGTAACAAACTGTTGGGCCAGCCCCGTATTGATCAACTGAACGGAGAAGCCCTCCATATCACCTCCCATCAGAGTAGTCAAGCGCGACAAAATACGATACGAAATGAAATCAGCCCCCTTGGGTGCCAAAACCACTCCGAACAACTCATCTTTGAAGAGGAAAGCGACCACCGCAGCCACGACCGTCACCACCAAAATGCGGACAATCGAGCCTCGTAGTTCATCCAAATGATCCCAGAAGGTCATTATTTCTCGTTATCTTCTTTATCCTTATCCTCCTCTTTCGGATCTTCCATTCCGTTCAATCCATCCTTGAAACTCTTCACGCCCTTGCCCAGGCCTCGCATCAACTCAGGAATCTTCTTGCCTCCGAAAAGCAACAAAATAACCAAAGCGATCACCAAGATCTCTTGCAAGCCCAAACTACCTAAAAAAAGCAAAGAAAATAGCAATGTATTCATACTCACTTATAAACATATAGAGGAACGGAAACATTCCGTACCCAGTTTCGAAGGGCAAACAACGTCTGCCAGGAAACATGTCGCAAAGATAAAATTTCATTGGAAGTTGCGCAAATTATTGCGGACAACCATCACATCTCAGAATCAAAATTATTATATTTGCACACTAAAAATTTTAACACCGATGGCGTTTGTAGGCCATCCATAGAAAATAAAAGATATGATTAAAGTTACATTCCCAGACGGATCCGTACGTGAGTATGAAAACGGCGTCACAGGTATGCAGATTGCGGAGAGCATCAGTTCCAGATTAGCGCAAGAGGTGCTTTCCATTAGTGTAAACGACGAAGTACGCGACTTGAACCGTCCTATCAACGAGGACTGCTCCATCAAGTTGCACAAGTTCGAGGATGAAGAGGGTAAGCACACTTTCTGGCACACGTCAGCCCACTTGATGGCCCAAGCCATCCAAATGCTCTACCCTAACGCGAAATTCGGCATCGGTCCCGCAATCGAGAACGGCTTCTATTACGACATCGATTTCGGAACAGAGGTATTGAAAGAGGCTGATTTCGCCGCTATCGAGAAGAAGATGGCAGAAATTGTCGCTACCAAACAAACTTTGACTCGCAAGGAGATCTCCAAGGCAGACGCCATGAAGATGTTCGGCGACAGAGGAGAGGTTTACAAGACCGAATTGATCAGCGAATTGGAGGATGGCAAGATCACCCTTTATGAGCAAGGATCCTTCACAGACCTTTGCCGCGGTCCTCACTTGGCCGACGTCTCACCTATCAAGGCCATGAAGATCACCTCATTGGCAGGTGCTTACTGGCGCGGAGACGAGAAGAGAAAACAATTGACCCGTCTATATGCCATCACCTTCCCTAAGAAGAAGATGTTGGACGAGTACCTTGCCTTGATGGAAGAGGCTAAGAAGCGCGACCACCGCAAGATCGGCAAGGAGCTCGGATTGTTCATGTTTACCGATATGGTCGGCAAGGGATTGCCAATGTGGTTGCCTAAGGGAACAGCCCTTCGTCTCCGCTTGGAGGATTTCTTGAAGAGAATCCAAAAGAAGTTCGGTTACCAACAAGTCATGACTCCACACATCGGAAACAAGGATTTGTATGTGACATCAGGACACTGGGATCACTACGGAGCAGATAGCTTCCAACCTATCACCACTCCTGAAGAGGGCGAAATTTATTTGTTGAAGCCAATGAACTGCCCTCACCACTGTATGATTTACAGACACCAACCTCGCTCATACCGCGATCTCCCATTGCGTTTGGCGGAGTTTGGTACCGTATATCGCTACGAGCAAAGCGGCGAATTGCACGGTTTGACCCGTGTTCGTTCATTCACACAAGATGACGCGCACATCTACTGCCGTCCAGACCAAGTGAAGGACGAGTTCATCCGCGTGATGGATATCATCTCCATTATCTTCAAGGCATTGGATTTCCAAAACTTCGAAGCACAGATCTCTTTGCGCGACCCTAACAATAAGACCAAATATGTAGGTTCTGACGAGAACTGGGCAAAGGCTGAGGCCGCAATCGTTGAGGCTTGCAAGGAGAAAAACATGCCTGCAAGAGTAGAATACGGAGAGGCCGCCTTCTACGGTCCTAAGTTGGACTTCATGGTGAAGGACGCAATCGGTCGTCGTTGGCAATTGGGTACTATCCAAGTGGACTATAACTTGCCAGAGCGTTTCGGTTTGGAATATGTGGGCGAGGATAACCAAAAGCACAGACCAGTCATGATCCACCGTGCGCCATTCGGCTCTATGGAGCGTTTCGTGGCAGTGTTGATCGAGCACACTGGCGGTAAATTCCCATTGTGGTTGACCCCTGAGCAAGTGGTGGTATTGCCTATCAGCGAGAAGTTCAACGACTACGCGCAAAAGGTAGTTGAGTACTTGGACGCTAACGACATTCGTGCGATCGTGGATGACCGCAACGAGAAGATCGGACGTAAGATCCGCGACAACGAGGTGAAGAGAATCCCTTACATGTTGATCGTCGGCGAGAAAGAGGCCGAAAACCAAGAGGTGTCAGTAAGAAAGCAAGGTGGAGAGGATCTCGGCTCCGTGAAATTGACAGATTTCGCTGCCAATGTAACCGCAGAGGTTGAATCCATGATTAACAGCTGGCAAAAGAACTAAGATTCATTAGTTAACATACGAGGAAGACGGCCCGATGGGACCGTCTTCTTTTTTTGCCAAGAACTATCGAAAAAAAACACTTAATTTGCAATTGATTCAATGAAAATTACTAAATTTGCAGTCGATTTTAAAGAATCAGTGGCGGAAAACCAAGCGCAAAGCAAGAAAAACGCCGCTTAATATTTTGATAGTCAATAAGTTTAACTAAAAATTAGGAGGATTAAGTTATCGCAACAAAACCTTTCATTAAGAGAACAGATGCGAAAGCCAACGGAGCAAACGGTGGCAACGGCAAGGACGCACATCGCATCAATGATCGAATCCGAGAGAAAGAGGTTCGCCTCGTAGGAGAGAACGTCGAGCAAGGTGTTTATTCAATCGAGGAGGCACTTCGCATCGCAGACGAGCAAGAGTTGGATTTGATTGAGATTTCTCCGAACGCAGTTCCTCCAGTTTGTAGGATTGCAGACTATCAGAAATTCTTGTATCAACAGAAGAAGAAGGAAAAGGAGATGAAAGCCAAAGCCACAAAGGTAGTGGTGAAGGAGATTCGTTTCGGACCTCAAACTGATGATCACGATTATGAATTCAAATTGAAGCATGCGATTGGATTCCTCCAAGAGGGTGCGAAGTTGAAGGCATACGTTTTCTTCAAAGGTCGTTCCATCCTATTCAAGGAGCAAGGTGAGGTTCTTCTTTTGAGATTCGCCAACGATTTGGAAGAGTATGCTAAGGTTGACCAACTTCCTCAATTGGAAGGTAAGAGAATGATCATCCAACTCTCTCCAAAGAAGAAGAAATAAGGAACAAGAGATTTTCTTAATATATTAATTTAATTTACAAAACAATGCCAAAAGTAAAGACTAATTCCGGTGCCAAAAAGAGGTTTGCCCTTACCGGATCAGGAAAGATCAAGAGAAAGCATGCATTCAAGCGTCACATTTTGACGAAGAAGACAAAGAAGCAAAAGTTGGGATTGACTCACAGCACAGTAGTTTCTTCTGCTGATGTTAAGAGTGTAAAGAGCATGCTTTGCTTGCGTTAAAAACTTATTACTAATCGATTGTTTAGCATGAAGTTCTCATTCAATTGAGGCGCTAACGGTCACAAAAATTTAAGAAAATGCCAAGATCAGTAAATCACGTTGCTTCAAGAGCAAAGAGAAAGAAAATTTTGAAACTCACCAGAGGTTACTATGGTGCAAGAAAGAACGTTTGGACAGTAGCAAAGAACACTTGGGAGAAGGGTCTTTTGTATGCTTTCCGCGATCGTAAGAATAAAAAGCGCAACTTCCGCGCATTGTGGATCCAACGTATCAACGCAGCTGCTCGTTTGGAGGGTATGTCATACTCACAATTGATGGGCGCTATCCACAAGGCTGGTATTGAGATGAACCGTAAGGTATTGGCTGATTTGGCCATGAACCAACCTGAGGCATTCAAGGCAGTTGTTGACAAGGTAAAGAACGCTTAATAACGATTTTACCCATACCCAAAGAGGTTTCCCTTCGGAGACCTCTTTTTTTTGCGTTCTACCAACGGATTTCAACCGCAGGTATATTCCCCTACCCAAGCCTCCAAAAACAACACAGGAGACCCCGAAAGAGATCTCCTGTGCGTATGCGCCACACCTTTATAGGCACACCGTTATCCGTTATTACTTATCCACGGGGCAAAGATTACTCAAAGAATAAAATTTGCGCATCCAACGCGGATGATGATGAATTCGTAATGGATGAGAACAATTGATCTCCACCCAAAGTCTCTTCTACTGGCTCTTGAAGAATCATGTCTGGCT
>JAZRZA010000028.1:0-1123 GCA_045601045.1 Paludibacteraceae bacterium | reverse complement strand
CGCTATGGGGGTTTCATAAACGTAACCGAGATTGGCCGAGAGTTTGTCGCTGAGGAGTTTCTCGTAAATAATGTTCTCGGTGTAACTTTTGTCCCAGAATGCCATAGTGACGAAAAGTCCGGTATCCGCCACAAATAGTTTGAAACGTGTATCATCCTTGGTGAGTTCCATCCCGACATTGGGGTCATTTGAATGATAGGCAAAACTAACTGTCTTGCTGTCTTCAAGGTTGGAAAGGAGCTCGGTCATCTTCTCGCTGTCAACATTGCCGAGAACCGTGGTAGGCTGGTAACGGGACTCGTTGTTGCTGAGCTGGGCTGGTATGGAAAGGAACAGCCTGGTTATTCTTCCTGCGGGATCTATTTTGCGGAAATCATCGGCGTATAGCTTGATGATTTTACGCTTGGCGGCATCCACCTTTTTGAGATTGTTGGTGTCAAGATATGTGTTCACTGCCTGAGGCATTCCACCGACAAGCATATAGAGTCTTAAATCTCGCTGAGTGTTTCTGTGTGCAGGCCCAAGAGGTTTCTTCAGTTCCCAGAACTTGCGGAGCATAGGCACCGTGGTTTCATCCGAGAGTGCCCAACGGAATTCCTCATAATCCATCGGGTACATCTGGATGCTGTCTTCCTCGCTCGGGATGGTAATTCCTTCTGTGTTCTTCTTTATACTGATGAGAGAACCGGTCTCGATGTAGTCATAGCGACCATCCTGGACAAGATATTTGATAGCCTGTCGTGCCGTAGGGCATTTCTGGACTTCATCAAAGATGATGACGGATTTGCGCGGAACAAGAGTCTTCTTGTAGGTCTGCTGCAATACCATGAATATGTAATCCAAGTCCATTAGGTCATCGAAAAGCGATTTGATTGCTTTGGAGGCTTTGTTGAAATCAATGAGGATGTAGGATTCATATTCCTGGCGGGCGAATTCCTCAACGATGGTAGACTTTCCAACACGACGTGCACCTTCGACCAAGAGAGCCGATGAACCGTCATTTTCTTCTTTCCATTGCAGTATCTGACTGTAAATCTTTCGTTTGAAAATTCTTTTAGCCATAAACTATTGGTTTTCTGATGCTAAGTTATGGATATTTATGCTATCCCGCAAATTTATTTAT
>JAZRZA010000027.1:0-122122 GCA_045601045.1 Paludibacteraceae bacterium | reverse complement strand
TTATCGCCATACTTTGGATAAGAGCGATTACAACCCTGCACCGTTGGCCCTCTACGTGATGGGCGGTATCCGTTACATGGGATTCCATATCGGTTACGCATACCAACTCGGTTTGACCGACTTCCAACGTAAGAATGGCGGCGCGCACGAGATTATGTTGGGTTATACTTGGTGTGTGACCAAGCACTTCTGCCGATAATGAACGATATTGTTAGACAACTATCGGATTATGATACCTTAAAAAAGGTTTATCATAATGTTGATTCGGATCATCCATATCCATCTTCTTCTGCATTGAGGGAGATTGTGGATATCACCCGGTCCATCCTTTTCCCAGGTTATTTTGGTACGCCTATATTTAATTTGGATACTTTGTCCTATCACATAGGCGTGAACTTGGAGCGTTTGCTTACGCTTTTGCGCTCGCAGGTTTTTGCAGGGTTGTCGTTTGAATCTTGTGAGGATGTGATCATGAATGATGTGACGTTGAAACATAAGGCTAATATTATATCAGAGGCCTTTGTCAAACGTTTGCCTTATTTACGTGAGATGTTGGTGACGGACGTGGAGGCGGCCTATTTGGGCGATCCAGCAGCCAAGAGTTATGCGGAGATAATTCTCTGTTACCCTGCCGTGAAAGCCATCTCCAACCATCGTATCGCGCACGAGTTGTTGGTGCTTGGTGTCCCTTTGGTGCCAAGGATGATCAGTGAAATGGCTCATTCTGAAACAGGTATTGATATTCATCCTGGAGCTACTATTGGAAAATATTTCACAATCGACCATGGGACAGGTGTCGTGATTGGAGAGACCGCCATCATTGGAGATCACGTAAAATTGTATCAGGGTGTCACGTTGGGCGCGAAGAGTTTCCCATTGGACGAGAATGGTAATCCGATTAAGAATCTTCCAAGACATCCAATTATAGAAGATAATGTAGTCATTTATTCCAATGCCACAGTCTTGGGCCGAATCACTGTCGGTGAGGGTGCTGTGATAGGTGGTAACATTTGGGTGACTAGCGATGTTGAGAAAGGTGCTAAAATAGTTCAATATAAGCGCAATTAATGAGAGATAATTTAATCCATCTTACATCTACTTCCTCTACCAACGAATATATGCACGAACTCATTGCCAGAGACGATTCGTTGACGGAAGGGCTCGTTGTTTGGTCTGATTTCCAAACATCGGGTAGGGGGCAATTATCTAATAGCTGGGAATCAGAGGAGGGCAAAAATCTTACGTTCAGTATGTTGTTCTTCCCTTCTTTCCTACCGATTAACGAGCAGTTTCTCTTGTCTCAATTTGTTTCATTGGGCATCGTGGATTATCTCACCCATGAGGTAGGAATGAGCAATGTCACGGTGAAATGGCCCAACGATATCTATTGGAAAAACAAGAAAATCGCAGGTGTCCTTATTGAGAATCTGTTGATGGGTACCTCCATCTCGCATACGATTGTGGGGGTTGGCTTGAATGTCAATCAGAAAAAATTCCTTTCGGACGCGCCAAACCCAGTCTCTATGTCGAATGCCACCAAGCGGGTATTTAATCTAGAGTTGGAAATGCCAAAATTGATTGCGTCCATTAAATCAAGGTATCTACAACTGATAAAGGGCGATTTTTCCACCGTAAGAACCCAGTATTTCAACGTTCTCTATCGTGCCGATAACTATTATTACTATGAGGACGAGAAGGGACCGTTTGCCGCTAAAATCGAGTCGGTGGCCGAGGATGGTATCCTCACCCTCAGACTGGTGAGTGGCGAATTGCGTAAGTATGCTTTTAAAGAGGTTTCTTTTATTATTTCAAATAAATAGTTATGAATATCATCATCATCAATGGCCCTAATTTGAATCTTTTGGGAAAGAGAGAGCCAGGTATCTATGGCAGTCGTTCTTTTGAGGATTATTTGGAGGAGTTGCAGACTCGTTATCCTGATGTCACCATCTCCTATTATCAATCAAATATTGAGGGCGAGTTGATCAATACGATTCAAGAGACAGGTTTTATTTGTGACGGAATTGTCTTGAATGCGGGAGCTTATACACATACTTCTGTGGCTATCGCGGATGCGATTCGTGCCATCAAATGTCCTGTAGTGGAGGTGCACATCTCTAATGTGCATAAACGTGAGGAGTTCCGTCATCATTCCTACTTGTCGGCTGCTTGTCTAGGTGTCATCGCTGGTTTCGGTATGGATTCGTATCGTTTAGCCATTGAATCTCTGATTGGATTGAATAAAGAGAAGGAAGATGAACATTGATCAGTATCTCTCTGATCGGACGGTATCAAGTTACCGTACATATCTTATGTTGGAAAGGGGCTTGTCGGATAACACCTTGGACGCTTATCTGGAAGACCTTTCCAAATTTCTTGACTATCTGACCCCTTTGGGGATTGACTATGGAAAGGTGGATGCCGAAATCCTAACGGATTTTTTGGTGGATTTGTCTGAATTGGGAATTTGTACACGTTCTCAAGCCCGTATAATATCTGGTATCAAATCATTTTACCGATTCCTTTTGTTAGAGAATCGGATAGAGGAGGATCCCACATTTTTATTTGAGACTCCCAAAATCGGTTTGAAATTGCCGGAGGTTTTGACTTTGGAGGAGATAGACGCCATATTGGATTCGATAGATGTCTCCACACCGTTGGGCCAACGCAATAGGGCGATGTTGGAGATGTTATACAGTTGTGGCCTTCGTGTCTCCGAATTGGTCAATTTGGAGCTCTCTAATCTCTTTTTGAGTGATGAGTATATATCTGTTATAGGCAAGGGGAATAAACAACGTCTGGTGCCCATTTCGCAACGTGCCATAAAAGAGATCGGTTATTGGATGGAGTTTAGGGGAGAGTTTCCTCCCAAGAAGGGGGAGGAGGACATTCTTTTCTTAAACCGTAGAGGGGCTAGACTGACCCGTGTAATGGTTTTTCAACTGGTGAAGGAGTATGCCGAGGCGGCGGGTATCCAGAAGAGTATTAGTCCTCATACGTTCCGCCATTCTTTTGCGACTCATTTGTTGGAGGGAGGAGCTAATCTTCGTGCCATCCAGGAGATGTTAGGCCATCAATCCATTTTGACTACAGAGATTTATACGCATGTGGATATGAAATTGTTGCGGGATCAGGTCAACCGTTTCCATCCCCGCAACCAAAAGTGATTTCGCGGCACTTTTCCCGGCGCTATTCGCCGTGAATGTTCTTTGATCCGAATCTGTCTGCCTCCAAATCATTCCCTTCTATGACGCTCGCACCGGAGTTGCCATCTGTCGGACGCATATTGGTGGCGCCTGAATTACCATCTGTCTCTTTCGCCTTGATGACGCTGGCACCTGATTGTCCATCTGTCGCATTGTTCCTGGCGTCGCTTCCGGCTTGTACCAACTCCTTGTTCCAAATGACGTCGTAGAAGTCGGATTCGTTGAATTTCACCCCTGAATTGGCGAATTCTATCATATTGTACACCTTCAAACGCTTGTGGTCTGTCTGAGGATCTTTATGAGGCAATTGGAAGGGTTTGGTACACTTTCCGGTGCTATCCATGTGGGAGATATAGGCTCTGCCGTAGTTGCCATCCTCTCTTCTGGAGTAGAAGACAAACCAGTTGGAACGGGTGGAAAAATCGTGGTAGCTCTCCGCCTCCTGGCTGTTGGCAGCCTCGCAGTTAAACACCTCTTTGGTCTCCAAGTTCATCGCGAATAGATCTCCGTCTGGATGGGTGTGTGGGGAGGCACCGAACTCGGAAATGACGACTAAAAGGAATTTACCGTCTGGTGAGATGCGAGGGAAGGTGGCGCTCTTGCCATCTTTTGTCACATTCCATACGATTTCAGGTTTGCTGAAACTCTTGGTCGTTGGGTCGAATTTCGTCCTGGCGATGTCGTATTTGAGTTTTGGATACTCAAACTCCGGCATCACGTTGGGTGTCATAAGAGAGTCTGAGAGGGCGAAATAGACATATTCTCCGTCTGGACTCCAAGTTGGGTTGGTCTCCAACTGAACGCTCGGGTTGATGATGAAAATCTCGTTCTTCTCGATGTCGAATAGAATCAAATCCGTTCTTCTGTCATAGAATTCGGTTTTTCCCTTTCTGATGGTTGGGAAGTCCTGTAATACATCGTTGGAAGAGAACACAATGTAAGGCAGTGTCGGATGCCAAGCGGGATAGGTGGTTCCGCTGAACATGCCTTGTACCTTGGTGTTGATCTTTGTGATTTCTCCGTTGTAGGTCAGTAGGAGGCCCCCATTGTCTCCACGGTAGTAGAACATCTTGTTGCTTGGGTTTCCCTTTTGCGCGCTGTGGCAGTTGACACAACTCTGTTCGTGGTTCTTATCAGTCGTTATGTTCTGGCATCTGCGTATGATGGTCTTCTCTTCGCCTGAAGTCAGATTGAATTGGTACAAGCCGATATCTCCGGTACTCATAAAGGATGGCTCAATGAGTCGGTAGGTGACGAACGAGTCGATAGGTTCGTTGAGAATGTTAATGCCAAATGTGTTGAGTTTCTCCCACTTCTTGTCGTTGTAGAGGTAGGGGGTGCATTGGAGTGATGAGCTTCCTTGGGTCAGTTCACTCCACTCTTTGCGGTCAAAGATGATCTCATTCCTGCTATTGGTGGCGATGACCACCTCTTTCCCTTCGTTGTTTTTTACGGAGAGAATTGCCTTCTCGCAAGGCGACTCGATGATGAAATTGAGCGGAGCGATTCCTTGTGGTATGGTTACCTCTTGGAAATCGGGATAGGTGATGACATCCTTTTTCACCTCTTTCGCTTCGTGAGGTACTTGTGTGGTGCAACCCGCTAGTAAACAGATGACTGCGGTAATCCAGTATAGCAAATCTCTTTTCATTTTGTTCCCTTTTTGTTGATTGGTTTCGCACCCACGCCGAAGGTGAAATAGTGACAGTATGAGTAGCCGAATTTCTCCTTCATTTGGATCGCAAGATCATCGTCGTCGTGGTGGACTTTATAGTAATTAATAAATCTTTCCACATAGTCAAACTCCGATTTGTCTATCGGGAAGTTACGAAGTATGGAGTTGTCTTGTGTCATAAACGCCTTCAGAATCAAGCCTTGTTGCATGCATCTTGGCAACCCCTTTTTCATAAATGGAGATAGTCTGACCTCCTTTTGGAATTGATCCAGATTTCTTCTGTAGAGTAGGGTGAGCAGTTTCCTCTCCGCACTGATGTTCGGCAATGCGGGATACCTGTCGTAGATAGTGACGGCTCCTCTGACGATACCGGTGGTCTCGATGAATGGACGTCCCTTGATGACATTCTTCAGTTCGGGATGCTTTTCGATGTATTTGTCCGGCTTGTCGAGATAAGAGAGCATCTCTTCCGCCCAGGTGTCGTAGAATAGGGAGGATTTCAGTAGGTTGAGGTATCGTCTTGCCAAATTGTACTCTTCGTTGGAGAAGGCGCACAAAGCCATGGTACGAAGGATACCCATGCTGATTTGCCCATCAGTCAACACCTCCATGCACCATCTGTAGGAGATCTGAGGGAAGGAGTTATAGAGCATTAATTCCGGGTAGTAGATCATCTCCTCGTTGTATTTGTAGAAGCCCGGATGTGAATAGCTGTAGTGGTAGTTGAATACCTTTTGACTTAACTGATCGGTATTGTTGAGCGCGATCACACGGTAGGCGGCGATCACACGGCTCGAAGCCTCCATTTCTCCCATCTCCTTGACCATCTGCTTCCACTCTGACTTGTGGGCGAGGTGCTGCAAACGCAACTCCTCTTTGAGCACGAAGGGGAATCGATTGATAAAGAGGGTGATTAGGGTGAAGAGGAGGATCATCACGATGTTGGCCGGTAGCTCGAATCGTGCTGGCATCTGTTTCTCCTTGTAGAGTGTATGAGTCGTCAATACCAGTATCGCCACGACATGCGCCACGAGGTTGGTGATAAAGATTCCTCGGAAAAATGGCGTTGGCCATGGATGGAAGAGCGAATAGCTCCAGAAGGCTGGTGTGACATGGTAGGAGGCGTAATTCATGCAGAGATAACTGCAAATCGCACCCAAAGTGAGGGTGATGGCTCCTGTGATGAAACGCTTGCGGAACAAAGCGTCGGTGCCCATCATCAGTAGTGCCACAAAGGCACATGGACCCATCCAGATAAATGAGATAGCCGTCGCTATGGTTAGGATCACGGTGGCGACGATGCTGTTTTCTAATTTTCTGTAAAGGAAGAATAGAAGCAGCGCATAGTAAAAACCGATGATTACGGCAGCTGGGAATGAGGTCTCGAATTGGTCGTACATCTCATAGGTGACCGAGCAAAAGGCGACCAAAAGCGCAAGGCAGGGGAGGAAACCGATGAAGAACCATCTCTTGCCGATGTTGAATAGTTTTGAAGCGATCAGCTCTAGGCCTGATATCAGTGCCGCGATGATAGCGGCGCCCAAGAGAGGATAGTAGCTGAATTGTAGGATGAACCTGGCCATTAGGATGATCACCCACGACTTTTTTGTCATAAGATGCTCGACAAATTGGTGGTCGTAGATGAAGTAGAAGGAGTCTTGGAGTTTGAAAAGGTAGTCGCCTTTGTTGATGCCCAAATAGAGCCATACGAATAGGAAGAAGAGGATTCGGAATCCCCATCTGGTCATATCTGTCTTATCAAGACTCTTCAAGGATGCTATGTTCATTTTAAACTTGTTTCAGATTAGAAAAGATACATGTAATCGTAGTGGACGATAGGTTTTTTGCCCTTTTTGCCGATTAGTTTTTGAGCGTCTTCGCTCGCGTATTGCGTTTTGCCGACGCCCAACTGATGGTTGTTCACGTCGAATATCTTGACAATGTCATCTTTCTCGAAGTTGCCGACGATTTCCGTAACACCTACCATGAGGACGGAGTTGGCTGTCTCCTCGTCCATAAGCGCCTCTGCTGCCTTCGCGTCGATGTGAATCTCTCCCTTGGCGAATCCTTCGCTGTGGGCGATCCATTTTTTCACGCTGGTCGCTGGCTCTTCGGATGGAAGGAATCGGGTGCAGATCACCTCCTCTTGGGAGGTGAGCAGTTTCAGTAGGATGTCGTCTTTTTTGCCGTTGGCGATGATGACCTCCAATCCCTCGTCAGCCACCTTGCTGGCAATGTTGGTCTTTGTCTGCATGCCGCCTCGTCCGAACGATGATTTGGATGTTTGGATATAGGCGGATAGATCTCTCTTGCCAGGGAATACCTCGCGGATGACGGAAGAGGTCGGCTCTGAAGGATTGCCGTCGTAGATGCCGTCGATATTACTCAAAATGATAAGTCGGGAGGCGTCCATCATGGTGGCCACCATGCCGGAAAGTTCGTCATTGTCGGTAAACATCAACTCTGTCACGGAGATGGTGTCGTTCTCGTTGACGATAGGCACGACGCCGTGTTGAAGCATCACCTCCATGCAATTCCTTTGGTTGAGGTAGTGGGAGCGGGTACCCAAACTCTCTTTGGTGGTCAATACCTGTCCGCAGATGATGCCTTGCTCCTTGAAGAAATCGTAGTAGTGGTTGATGAGCTTGGCTTGTCCGATAGCGGAGAAGAGTTGTCGTGCCGACACAGCGTCCAGTTTGTCGTCTTTGATCTGTGATCTGCCCGCCGCAACGGCGCCTGATGAGATGAGGATGATCTCGAATCCCTTCTTGTGAAGCGTGGATATTTGGGACACCAATTGCTTGATCCTGTCTAGATCAAGTCCACCCTCTTTGGCAGCCAAAACATTACTGCCTATCTTGATTGCAATTCTTTTTTCTTGCATTTTCTCTTTTTTTCTCTTTGTTTCTCGGTGGTATGGACCGCCTAATTTAGACTGCAAATATAAGACTTTTCTAGTAAGTACGGAAGTTCGTGTTAGGATAAAAACCTATCGCATCTTGCCCGAATGTGGGGTGAAATAGTGCATTCGGACGATTTATGTGGGGTGGGTGTGTGGAATTTATGCTGTTTGGGGAGCCTACAAGACATTTGAGTTTTCGAATATAATTCAGTATTTTTGCGAGAGTGAAGCGTGTGGAGACAATCTAAGAGTTGGATTCTCCACTTCTTCCATGTGAAATGTTGATTCTATTTAAATTTATTATGGCGTAAATACTGTTGTGAAATATTAGTGAGATTTATCCATTTATTCTGAACATATAGCCGAAAACCGCCAATTCTTCAGCTGTTACACGAATGGAATAATGTATGTGGTCTTACGTCCTTATGGGCGTGAGCTATCTATGTTTGTATTCGTGTAGGGTTGCTTGGCGGTTTCCCTGGCTGTTCAATAAACAGACGGTAGTTACACGCCTTTTTTATGCCCATGGCCCTTCATATTGGTAAATTGATAAAAGCGGAGTTGGAACGACAGGAGCGCGGACCTTCGTGGTTGGCGAAGCACCTTCATTGCAATCGGCAGAATGTCTATGACATCTTTACACGAGAGAGTTGCGACACGGCACTGCTATTGAAAATATCCAACATTCTGAAACGTGATTTCTTCCAAACGCTCAGCAAGGAGGTGGGGAAGGAGGAGCCGTGAATGATGGTAATCATTCGATAGGCAGCACTTTGAATTTTTGGCTTATGAAGTAGTCTGTCTCAGAACATGTACCATCTTTTATTTTTTTTTCAATAAAATAGGTCGTGAGAATTTGCTGGATTATTGTTGTTAAAATGCTGATTTTTATGCAAATAAATTATTAATTTGTAAAAATCGAGAGGAATGAGCTCTTGAGAATAATATTGGCTCTGTCCTATTTTGTGACTGATAACGCACAAGGTTAATCCCCTAACGGGGAATCGGTTTGTTCAACGCATTGTGCATTGTGATTCTACCAACATTAAACGCCTAACGGCGTATATATGCAAATTTAAATTCTAAAAAGTACCGTGGCACGGAAATATTAGCATGAGTAGTCTCCGCTCCTCGTGTGTGTGTAACGCGCATTCGCCGTTAGGGTTTCATGTAGGTAGCCCATGTTTTATGTCCGACAGCATATTTTTTCGCAGATGTATAAGATAGTTATACGACTATGTAATAATATATGAGCGGAAGCGTAAAAAAATGTGGTACGGTGGTTTGTTGGAGGTTTTAAGGGGGCGTGGTAAGTTTGTGAAAATGAAATATAAACGAATAATAGTTATGCAAATGAAGAAAAATTTGATTGTTCCTTTAGCGTTTTTTTTACTGTTAACGTCATGTTCTGTCTACGATTTCAGGGGAGACCATCCTATATTGGAAGCTCTTTGTATTGCTTTCCCTCTAGAAATAATTGGCCAATTTTTCTCGTATCTATGTAATTTTAAGGGTATAGAAGAGGATAAGAGGAATATATATAATAAGTCAGGAGATGTCATTGGAAGCATTGGTACTGGGGAATATCATTCTTCGGGTTATGGTAGTTCCGAATTTTCCCAATCAATGCATACTTTGACATCATTGGTGACGTTTGTGATTTCCGTGAGTGTTGCGATAGGTGAGGGAACGCAAGAAGATGTATTTTCCTATATAGCTGTGGCTGCTTTCTTTTTTTGGGCGGGCTACATGATATTCGTAAATATATTTGAGTTTGTCCCATGGGGACATTTCTTGTCTTCGTCTTCGTTTAAGGTTATAAGACGAATATGGCAGGGTGTTGTGTTGTTGGGCTTTATTATCGGGTAATTTAACAAAAGAAAATGGTTTAATATGAATAAAAAGATAATTCGTTATATAGTGTATGCTGTGTTTGTTGTTATGCTCCTAATCCAATTGGTTATGTTCCTAAAGACGTCAAATTGCTTTTGCCTTTCCAGCGACATTGATGATTGGAAAAACTATGGCTCGGCAATTAGTTCGTGGTCTTTGCCATTTTTGACATTGATTAATGCTCTTGTCTTGTTCCTTGTGGACAATCAGTTGTCTCGTAATTTGGAGATTGCTAATTTGAGAGATAATAGATTTAAGATTATGTTTTCTAAATTCGAGGCGTTCAGGACAAGTTTTTTAGATGCTCATCGTCAGTTACAAGAATCTATAGGTTTTAATAATCAGCAAGCATGCTTTGATAATTGGAAGGCTGTTTTTTCAGAGTTTTATGAAAAAATGGTTGAATTATCTCCTTCGATAAAGGATTGTGAATATATGGACTGGTGGCGAAAAGAATTTGATAAACATACAACTACTATTAATTTTGCACCAGAAGGGAAATATGACCCTGCTGAATATAGTCGGAACTGGTCTCTGCATATTGGTAAATTATATTCTGAATTGTGTGAATATATCCTTAGTGGCAAATAGTAGATCCCTTTTGGGGAATGTTCATAACCATGGTGATGACTAAGCAAGAGACGGAACCACTCCAGATTCCGTCTCTATTATTTTGTTGTAATCCTGTTGCGTCGATGAAGGAGAGGTTGTCGAAACCGTCGTGTTTCGTATAATAAACAAATGTTTTGTTTGTTTACTGTACAATTTGTAACTACATTTGCAAGTGTTTAACTTGAAAGCAATGACTCCATTCTCAGAAATCGGTTCCATCCCATTTGATCTCAATGTACTCTCTTCGTTGTTTCCTGAAACGGAACATATCAACGAGAAGGCTAGGAGATTGGAGGCGAATGGCATCATAATCAGACTGAAGAGAGGTTTATATGTGGCAAGCTCGGATTATACCGGCAAGGCTCTTAATCGTTTACTGATCGCCAACCATGTTTATGGTCCATCCTACGTGAGTCTTCAGACTGCGCTGCGACATTATGGACTTATCCCCGAACGTGTCCATCTTACCCAATCCCTGACGACTAAGCATTCAAGGGATTTCGAAACCCCTATAGGTAATTTCTGTTACGTGAATTGTGACAAAGACTATTTTCCCATTGGCGTGAGACCAACAACAGAGGATGGTTTGACCTTCCTGATTGCCACGCCTGAGAAGTCGCTATGCGATTTGATTAACTGCACCAAGGGGGTGAATTTGAGATTCATGAAGGATGTGGCGGTGTTTCTTGAGGAGGATATAAGATTCGATATGGAGGCCCTCGATACCTTTGATATCGGAATATTGGAGGCGTGTGTGCCATATAGCCGCAAGTCACAAAACATCAATACGCTTATAAAGTACATAAAGCATGAACGACATTTATAATTTCATGCTCCAGGAGCATGACCTTTCCTCAACGGATGGCAGACGTAACGCCATATACGAAGTTATGCAGCAGGTGGTTCTAAGTGGACTATATCGTGGCGGCTTCTTCAAGAATGCCGCCTTCTACGGTGGAACCTGTTTGCGTATATTCCATAAACTTGGCCGTTATTCAGAGGATATGGACTTCTCTCTACTTGAGAAGAACGATGATTTCCACTTTGAGGAGTATTTCCCTTCCATCATTGAGGAGGCGAAACTGCTTGGGAGGAAGATAACCATCACCAAGAAGGAGAAGTATAATATGGGGAAAGTGGAGTCGGCATTCCTCAAGGATAACACGGATGTATACAACCTCTCTTTCCAGACAGAGAAAAGCCTAAAGATAAAGATCGAGGTAGACACGAACCCTCCACTCGGATTCAACACTGAACAGAAACTGCTTATGTTACCCTTTTCGTTCCAGACACGGTGCTTCACGCTTCCGTGTCTATACGCAGGAAAGATGCATGCTCTGATGTTCAGAGCGTGGAAAAACCGCATCAAGGGAAGAGATTGGTACGACTTTGAATGGTATGTGAGACATAAGGTGCCGATGGATTTCTGTCACCTTCAGACGAGGACAAAGGAGTTTAACGGACTGGAACTCACCCGGGAGACGTTTGTGGAGAAACTCAAAGAACGATTGGCAACGGCGGACATAGAGATGGTCAAGCAGGATGTGGCACCCTTCGTCATCGACCCACGGGAGCTTGACATTTGGTCCAATGATTATTTCCTCCAATTGTCTGATATGATTCAATTCGGTTGTTAAATTAACAAGAGACGGAACCTTTCCAGATTCCGTCTCTTCTATTTTTGTGAAAGAATGCAGAAAATGCATTGCGTTTCGATAGCGTAGGGCGCAAGCCCTACGCTAAGTTTTCGCCTTATTTCTGACCATCCTTCCTGATGTCAGTTCTCTTGATCTTACCACTGATGGTCTTTGGAAGTTCATCCACAAACTCCACCACGCGTGGGTACTTGTATGGAGCGGTGGTCTTCTTCACGTGGTCTTGGATCTCCTTGATTAACTCTTCACCCGCACGTGATTTGTACTCCTTGGAGAGCACGATGGTAGCCTTCACGACTTGTCCACGCACCTCATCAGGCACGCCTGTGATGGCGCACTCCACAACGGCTGGGTGGGTCATCAAGGCACTCTCCACCTCGAATGGACCGATACGGTAACCGGAACTCTTGATCACATCGTCGGTTCTACCGACGAACCACATGTAACCATCCTCGTCACGCCATGCCACGTCACCTGTGTGGTAGATATTGTCGTGGAATACCTCTTCGGTCTTCTTCGCGTCGCGGTAATACTCCTTGAACAAACCAACTGGTCTCCATTTATCGGTGCGAAGGACGATCTCACCATGTTCGCCATCCTCTACGGAGTGGCCGTCTGGCGCGATGAGGTCCATATCGTAAGCTGGGTTGAAGATACCCATTGATCCTGGTTTAGGCTCCATCCAAGGGAAGGTTCCGATGGTGATGGTGGTCTCTGTCTGTCCGAATCCCTCCATCAACTTGATGCCAGTCTCTTGCAAGAAGGTCTCGTAAACAGAAGGGTTCAAAGGCTCGCCGGCGATGGTGCAATATTTCAACGACTTCAAGTTGTATTTCTTCAAATCCTCGCGGATCATAAAGCGGAATACAGTCGGAGGCGCGCAGAAAGAGGTGATTTGGTATTTCTCGATCATGGCCAACATATCAGCAGGGGTGAACTTCTCGTGGTCGTAAACGAACACGGTAGCCTCAGAGAACCATTGTCCGTAAAGCTTACCCCAAGCAGCCTTACCCCAACCTGTATCGGCTACGGTAAGGTGCAAGCTGTTCTCGTCCAAATTGTGCCAATACTTACCCGTGGCGATGTGACCCAATGGATAGGTGAATGAGTGAGCCACCATCTTAGGGTTACCGGTGGTGCCGGAGGTGAAGTACATCAACATGATGTCGTCGTTGCTGTTCTTAGCGGGACGGACAAACGGAGCGGCCGACTCAATTCCCTTGTGGAAATCCTCCCATCCTGCAGGAACGCTAGGACCGATGGAGATACACTTCTTTACGGAAGGAGACTCTGGGAGCGCGTCGTTCACATGTCCGATAATTAAATCGTCACCTACTGCGACGATGGCCTTGATATCTGCGGCAGTCGCACGGTAAACGATATCCTTTTTGGTCAACAAGTGGGTGGCTGGAATCACAACCGCGCCAATCTTGTGAAGCGCCAAAACGGAAAGCCAGAACTCATAGCGACGTTTCAAGATCAACATCACCATATCGCCTTTGCCAATGCCTAGGGATTGGAAATATGAGGCGGTTTTGTCCGTCTCTCTCTTGAGGTCTGCGAAAGAGAAACGGATCTCTTCTCCTTTGTCGTTGGTCCAAAGAAGGGCCAATTTGTCTGGTTTCAAGGCTGCCCACTCATCCATCACATCGTATGCGAAGTTGAAGTTCTCAGGCACCTTTATCTTGAAGTTCTCTTTGAAATCATCTAAGTTATCAAAGTGAACTTTTTCGAGAAATCTTTCTAACATTGTTATTATGATTTAGGATTAATTGCGATGATTAAAGGATAACGGCAAGGAATTTCACTGGCTTGTTGTTCAAGGCCTTCATGCCGTGTAACTTGTTGGAATCAAAGTAGATGCTGTCTCCCTCATTCAAGGTGAGCTCTTTGCCGTTGATGCTAAGCAACATGCTTCCCTCCAACACCATGTTGAACTCCTGTCCCGGGTGTGAGTTGAGGTGGATAGGCGCATCGTTTGGTTCTACCGCCACGACGAATGGATCGGCCTTGCGGTCGATGAATCCTGCTGCCAATGATTGGTACTTATAAGCCTTGGTACGCTCCATGGCTGTTCCTTCTCCCTTGCGGGTGAGGTAGTAGGTCTTCATGTGGGGATCCTCTCCGAAGAGAAGGGAGGTCATCTCGATGTTGCATTTTTGTGAGATGCAGTGGAGGATGCTAACTGGAATGTCCTTCTCTCCGCTCTCGTATGCCGCGTACTCCTCTTGTGACACGGTGCAGATCTCTGCCATTTGTCCTAATGACATTTCGAGGTCTTCGCGAAGACCTTTCATGCGCATGGCGATTTGTTTGATTTGCTCGTTTACCATAATATTTAGATTAAGGTTAAAATCATTTAGGGGAAACTAAAATTTTAGTTGTTTGCCTTGATGCCTTTGATCACGGCGTTGGTGAACCCATGTTCCTCCATGGCGTTGAGTCCCTTGATGGTCCATCCGCCAGGGGTGGTTACCTTATCGATTTCGTATTCGGCGTTGGTCTTGTTTTTGAGGATCAACTCCGCTGCTCCGATCATGGTCTGCGCGATCACCTCTTGCGCGATGTCTGGACGGATGCCTAGTTCGACCGCACCTTCGGTAGCGGCACGCAAGTAACGCAATGCGTAAGCGATACCGCATGATGATACGGAAGTGAAGGCTGCCATTTGCTTCTCTGGGATGATGATGGCTCTTCCTAGCTTGTTAAACAATCCAAGTACCACCTCCTCTTGCTCCTTGCTGGCGTTCAACGAACTGACGAAGTTCATGCCTGCCAATAGGGCGACAGCTGTATTAGGCAATACTCTGAACAAAGAGTACTCTTTGCCGATCATCTCCGCGATGTGGCTCAACTCGACACCTGCGGCGATGGAAATGATGGTTTGTTTTGGCGTGATGGTCGACTTGATGCCCTCCACAACGGTATCCACCAACCAAGGTTTTACGGCGATTACCACGTAATCCGCTTGTTTTACGGCTGCGCAGTTATCGGTTGTGGTGAAGATTTTGCCTTTGCTGAAAGAAGATATATTCTTCAATGCCTCTTCGCTTGCGTCTGCTACAAAGATTTCGTCGGCTTTGCAAGCCTTGCTGACAATAAGTCCTTTTACGATGGCGCCTCCCATGTTTCCGGCTCCAATGAATGCTATTTTCATATCGTTATGTTATATTTTGTCTTCCTAGATCTGTTTCTATGAACTCACAAAGTTAGAAATTATCCAATATTAATTTGTAAATTCGCATGTTTAATTCTATGAAATCACTCACGAAATATCAATAAGTGATAATAGATTTTGATTTTGATAACAAATTTAAACTTGGGGATGCCCTGTTAGGTCTAATGGAGAAGATACAATTTACTTTGCGAGAGGGAGAGACTTTTGTCCCGTTGATTCAATTGTTGAAAGCCGTTCGTGTTGTCTATTCCGGCAGCGAAGCGCAACGTGTCGTGACGGAAGGAATGGTGATCCGAAACGGAGAGGTTGAATTGCGTAAGCGGGCGAAGATTGTCGCTGGCGATGTGATTCGCTTCGCGGATTTTGAGATCACGGTGAAAGCGTAACCTCGTTTGGCCGGAAAAGAAAGGGCGTCGCTTCTTAGAAACGACGCCCTTTCTTTTTTTTTCTCTCTCCAAATGGTATTATTTGTCAAGGTATTTGTTGATAGCGATTTGAGCACCTAAACCAACGATGAATAGAACTGCGGCGGTGGCCAAAGTTCCGTTACCTTTGATGATGTCCGCATGGTGAAGACCAAGGAACAATACTCCGACAAGGATGATGATAATACCAACGTATGCTAAAATATTCTTCATTTTAAACTTTATTATCAGTTAAACTTGTTATTTCTGAATGCAAAGAAAATGTATTTTTTTCTTTTTTGAAATTTTTTCAGACGAAAAAGCACAAAAAAACCTCAATATTTCTATTGAGGTCCTCTGTTGTTTCTGTGTTGCGGGAACAAGACTCGAACTTGTGACCTTTGGGTTATGAGCCCAACGAGCTGCCAACTGCTCCATCCCGCATATAACCGATATCTTCCGAAATCGTGGTGCAAAAGTACTGCCTCTTCCGGTTAAAACCAAATATTTGCGTATGTTTTTTGTTAAAAAATGAAAAAAGTCTCATTTGTGTATGCTCGCCTTTCTATTTAGTTGCGTGAAGTTCAGTTTTTTGACATTGGTGAAGCGATTCCCATTCATTGGGGAATGGCCAAATTTTCCTACCTTTGCGAAGACAATGTGAAAACATTGCGGAAAAAAGTAGATATTCAGAACAATCATCCAGAATAATCGTCGATGAAGAATCTTATCAAAAGGGCTTTTCTCTTCTTTGAGGAGCGTCGTTCCTTGCTTAAAATCATATTGTGCATCGTCTCTGTGTTGTTGGTGGCGGCGGTCACGAAAATCCGTTTTGCGGAGGATATTAGTAAATTCCTTCCTACTAGCAAGTCAGACGAAAAGGTGAACCAGGCGTTTCAGCGTTTTAGCTCGTCCAACCGTGTGATGGTCTATTTCTCTATGCCAGATACCTCGGTTTCTCCCGACTTCTCCTTGTTGGAGCGTGCGACGGATACCTTTGCTGCGCATTTGCGCTCGGTAGATTCATTGAATCTTACGGATGAGATTTTTGTGAAGGCGGATGGCGACCGTGTTTTCGAGACGATGAACTTCGTCTTGGAGAACCTTCCTTATTATCTTGAAAAAGAGGGTTATAAAAGAATTGATTCGCTTTGGTCAGACAGCGCGATGGCACAGGTGATGGCCTCCAACCTCTCTTTGATGTATTCGCAGATGAGTGGTTTTATGCAAGAGGTGGTGGTGCGTGATCCGCTTCGTCTATCCAATCCAGTCTTGCGCAAGTTGAATGAATTGCGACCTTCGGATGGAGAGAACATGCGTGATGGCTATCTGCTTGATAAGGATGGGAAAGCCATTATGGTGCCTATCACTTCGCAGACACCTTCTAGCGAGACAAGGCAGAATAAGATATGGTTGGCCTCCATCGATGAGACTGCTCGATATGTGATGGAGACTCATCACGTCGCTGTCACTTATATAGGTCCTGCCGCCATTTCGATTGGCAATGCGGAGCAGATCAAGTGGGACAGTATATGGACCACGGCGGTTGCCTTGACCTTGATTGTGGTGCTGTTGTTCGCCTTCTATCGTGATTGGCGCGCCATCTTGTTGATTCTCTTCTCCATCTCCTTTGGCCTTCTCTTCGCGATGGCCTTTTTAGCGCTTTCCCAGGATAATGTCTCTGTGATAGCGGTGGGAATTGGTTCCATTATTGTGGGCATAGCCGTGAACTATCCGCTCCATTTCTTGGCGCATATCAAAGATGGACATACCCGTTCGGAGGCGATCAACGACATTGTGGAACCTTTGGTGACGGGAAACATCACCACGGTTGGTGCCTTTTTGAGTTTGCTCTTTATCAGTTCGGACGCGATGCGAGACATGGGGCTCTTTGCCGCGTTGCTTTTGGTCGGCACCATCTTCTTTGTTATGTTCTTTTTGCCACATCTTTTTGCGGGTAGCTTGTTTAAAGGAAACAAGAGAAGAGAGTTGATGTTCGGTAAGGTCGCTGGCTTCGAATTGGAGAAGAGCCGAGTGGCGGTGGCTTTGATTCTGCTGATGACGATTCCATTGTGTTATTTTAGTTTGAAACCAACTTTTGAGACCAATATGGGCGCCATCAACTATATGACACCTGATCAACGGGCGCGTATGGCGAAATTGACGGAAGAGACGGAGTCGGATCAGGCGAAGAGCTTCTGTGTGGTGGAGGGTGCCACCTTGGATGAGGCGTTGAACCATTATGAGACGGCGTCGCTCCGTCTGGATTCGTTGCAACGAAGTGGCCTGATTTCAAAGGTGTCGGGAATCAGCATTTTCTTCCCTTCCCGTGAAAAGCAGGCGGAATCTGTCGCTTTGTGGAATGAGTATTGGCGTAGCCATCCCGATGCGGTGGCGCGCATCCAAAAGTCGGCTGTGGAGAGCGGGTTCAGTGCAGAGGCGTTCGCTCCTTTCTATGCGATGGTGAATAAAAATTATGAAGTGGCGGAGGAGGGGCATTTCGATGCCTTGATGCGTCAAGTCGCTAAAAATTACGTGATGGAGGAGGATGGAAACTGGTTTGTCTACGCCATTTTGGAACACCCATCGGAGCAAACGGATCAGGTGATGGCCGCTTTGAATGGTGTGGACGATCATCTCTTTTCTTTTGACGGACGTTCCTTGTTGAATCGATTGGTGGATTCCTTGTCGGATGATTTCAACCGTGTGTTATATATCTGTGGTTGCATTGTGTTTCTCTTCCTTCTGGTATCCTTCGGTCGCGTGGAGTTGGCGATGCTCTCCTTCGTTCCTTTGACAGTGGCGTGGATTTGGATCCTTGGTCTGATGGGGCTCTTTGATATGAAGTTCAATATCGTGAATGTGATATTGGCCACCTTCATCTTTGGTCAGGGAGATGATTATACGATATTCGTGACTGAAGGGTTGATGCACGAATATGCATACGGAAAGAGAGTCTTGGCCTCATATAAAAACTCGGTGATGCTTTCCGCCTTGATTATGTTCATCGGTATCGGTGTGCTGATATTCGCGAAGCATCCCGCCATGCACTCATTGGCGGAGGTGACCATTGTCGGCATGTTTTCTGTGATATTGATGGCCTATTTCTTCCCTCCGTTGCTCTTTAATTGGTTGACCAAGGCAAAGGGGAAGGCTCGTTTGATGCCTATCACTTTGAGAAACCTCTTGTTGACCATTGTGAGTTTCTTGGTTTTCTTCCTCGGAACGATTTATTTGACGCTCTTGGGATTCTTCGTTTTGACGATAGGGGGTAAGTCGGAGTCTCATAAACGATTCTACCACAGACGTTTGTGCGAGGTGTTCCGACTTTTAGTGAAGTTGATGCCAGGTGTGCCTTGCCATGTGGATAATCCAGATAAGGAGGATTTCGAACGCCCTGGTATCATTATCTGCAACCACCAGTCCCATTTGGACTTGCTCTATACTTTAATGCTCTCGCCTAAAATCGTCTGTTTGACCAATAAGTGGGTTTGGAATTGTCCATTCTACGGTTGGATTATTCGTTATGCGGATTTCTTGCCTGTCTCTGACGGTTTGGAACAGCATGAAGAAGAGTTGAAGCAAGCCTTGGATCGTGGTTATTCCATCTTGATTTTCCCGGAGGGAACCCGTTCGGCGGATTGTTCCATTTTGCGTTTTCACAAGGGTGCTTTCCATTTGGCGGAGAAATTCGGAGTGGATATTATTCCATTGATGATTCATGGCATTGGTCATTTCTTCCCGAAACAGGAATTTTTGTTGCGCAAGGGTAGGGCGGACGTGAAGGTTCTGCCAAGGATCACGCCGGAACATCCATTTAGAAAAGAGGTGAGGTCTTTGAAGTGCGCGCAATTGACACAACACTATTACGAGAAGGAGTACGAGGCGATGGTGAAAGAGATTGAGACGCCAGACTATTTCAAAGATTTGGTTTACCATAATTATATCTACAAAGGACGAGAGGTGGAGCAACGTGCGAAAGCGGCTTTGGCGACCCTTGGTCAGATGAAGGAGCGTATTGCCGTTTTGCCAGACGAAGGGGAAACCCGTATCGAGGAGAGCGGACAAGGAGAGTTCTCTTTGTTGGCCGCTTTGACCAAAAAACATTTGTTAATTGTGGCGGAGGTAGCGGATGAGGAGCAACTCCTGCTTGCGGAACAGTGTGCTTCGAAGCCTGAAAACTTGCGTTTTGAACGAAAGAAATCAACCAATGAGGCGGTCTGAGTCTCGGCTGGTAGGCTTTTGACGAAAAAAATTCAATATTATTTTGTGAAATAGAATTTTTACGCTACATTTGCACCCGTAAAAACAAGGTTCCTTGGCCGAGTGGTTAGGTACCGGTCTGCAAAACCGTTTACAGCAGTTCGAATCTGCTAGGAACCTCAACAAGCGCAACCCAAATGGTTGCGCTTTTTTGTTTTAGCCGTTAGTTAAAACACCCCATATGAGATATAGAATGAAGGTGCACAAACTTATATTTACGGTATTTATTTGGTTGGTGCCACTTCCGCATTTAGCCCAATTAGTAGTAGAAGAGCGGGCGGAAGAGGAGTTGGAGAATGTGGAAATTGTGGCTTCCGTTAAAGAGACGAGACGTCTGGAGGAGTTGCCGCTATCGGCCAATTCGTTCGCTATGTCTAAATTGGATGTGCATGCTCCTTCCTCACCCAAGGATTTATCCGCGTTTGTGCCTAACTTTCATATGCCTGATTATGGTTCCCAAATGACATCCTCCATCTATGTGCGTGGCTTTGGCGCGCGTATCGAGCAGCCTGTGATCGGTATGATTGTGGACAACGTCCCTATCCTCAATAAGAACTGTTTCGACATGGATCTCTTCGATCTTCATCGCGTGGAATTCTTGCGTGGTCCGCAGGGTACTTTGTATGGCAGAAATACGATGTGCGGGCTCGTCAATCTCTATACGCTCTCTCCCTTCTCCTATCAGGGAACGCGCGTGTCATTGGAATATGCCAAGGGTCAAACGGTGAAAGTCAAGGCCTCAACCTATCACAAGATGTCGGAGAAATTCGCTTTCTCCCTAGCTGCGAACGTGCAACACCAAAGAGGTCTTTTCTCCAATGCGTATGACGATAGTTGGTGCGATCCTTCGAACAGTCTCTCGTTGCGTAGCCGCCAGATGTGGCGTTTGAATCATTCGCTCTCCTTTGAGAATATCCTTTCGTTTTCACTCTTGAAGCAAGGGGGATACGCTTATGCGCTCTACTCCGATTCGACGCCCAATGCGGTCAATTACAACGACGAGTGCCATTATGACCGTACGACTTTCAGTGATGCTTTTGTCTTGAAAAAGATCGGAAAGAAGATAGCTTTCTCCTCGGTGACGGGTTATCAATTCTTGCGGGATGATATGCTTTTGGATCAAGATTTTTTGCCGCTATCCATTTTCAACCTGAATCAAAAGCAACGCGAACACGCGGCGACGGAAGAGTTGGTTTTCCAATCGCTTCGGAAGGGAAAAGTGTGGAACTGGAAATCGGGTCTCTATGGCTTTTATAAACATAATGTGATGAATGCCCCTGTCACTTTTTTACGGGGCGGTATTGATCAATTGATCTTGGAAAATGCGAATCGAGGTATTCAGCAGGTCTTTCCGAATGACCGTTTGGATATTCAGGAGAATCAGTTGGTCATTGCTAGCGATTTTGAGTTGCCCACGATGGGAATCGCCGGTTATCACCTGTCCGAATTCAAGGTAGGCAAGTGGAATTTCACATTGGGCCTCCGTCTCGATTACGAACGAGCGGTGATGGAGTATGAGAACCGATCGGAACTCAATTATCTCTTTACCCTTTTCATGAAGAATTATAAACCGATCCTCTCCGAAATGGAGGGTCGTTTGGATAAGTCGTTCCTCACCATCTTGCCGAAGGCATCGGTGCAATATAATTTTGATGACCATAACCATATCTACGCCTACGCCGCGAAAGGATTCAAGGCAGGTGGATTTAATACCCAAATATTCTCAGACATCCTTCAAAACAAACTGATGAATGACATGATGGGTGACATGGGTATGCGTTTTGACGATATGGGCCAAGCCAATTACGACGTCGAGAAAGCGATCTCTTACGATCCAGAGTATAGCTGGACCTATGAGTTGGGTGGCCATTTTTCTTTTGTGGAGAATCGTTTGAGCACCGATCTTTCTCTCTTTTATATCGATGCCAGAGATCAGCAATTGACCATCTTCCCCGAGGGAAAGAATACTGGTCGAATGATGGCCAATGCGGGAAAGAGCCGCAGTTTCGGTGCGGAGTTTTCGATGAATTACCGTGTGAAGAACTGGTCTTTCTCGGGTACCTATGGCTACACCAATGCGGCGTTTGTCGATTTCTTTGATGGAAACCATCGCTATGATGGCAACTATGTTCCCTATTCGCCGATGCATAATGCCTCTTTCCAAGCGCAACACACCTTCTATGTCAACCGAAAGTTGTTGGACCGTGTGGTGGTGGCAGCCGATTGGACAGGTACGGGAAAGATCTTCTGGGATGAGGAGAATGAGTATGAGCAGCCTTTCTATTCCCTCTTTGGCGCTTCGCTCTCTTTGCATAAGAAGCGATTTTGCATAAGGGGATGGGGTAAAAACATTGGCGGAAAATCGTACGATACCTTCTACTTCGTCTCTATGGGTAACCGTTTTTGTCAGCAAGGAAAGCCAAGACGATTGGGTGTTACGGTAAGTTATGAGTTTTGATGAGAATTTTTATTGTATGTTTAAAGCGTGAATACAAATATGAAAAAGCATTTTTTTGTTGTGGTGATGATCGGAATGATGTTCAGCACATTGGTTTCTTGTGGTAAGGAGGATGAATTGGACCATGATGACTTGCCTGGTAAGCAGGATGAGTTTGTCGATTCTAAATTGAACTTTATGGGTGAAATGAAGGTGGTCAACCAGGATGGCTCCATCTATATCAATAGTTCATCCGAGTGTTCGTGCGAAAAGGAGAGTATGTTAAAGATTGTCCTTTTGAACGCTAAATTGGCGGAAAGAATGCCTTCTTTGGACTCAATCTGTGTGGCGGACATCCCTTACACGTCGCAAGGCGATGATTGTTCTTTTGCCGCGGAGAGCATTGTTCCTACGTTCAAGGGCAATCCTTTTGCTCAATATACCATCAAGGATTTGAAGGGAACCATCAAAGGAGATAGTTTGCTGTTCTCCGCTCAAATGGGTGTCTTCCCAATCGAATACAAGGGTTTAAGAAAGTAAAATCTCCGGTTTTGACTGGATGTTTACCCTTATTCGGGTTTTTCGTTGTATCTTTGCGGCGATCAATTGATGGGCATGAGGTATAACAGGGCTCATCATCTCTCTTCGGACAGCTTTAAATCGGGGAATGATATGAAAAGAACAATTATTGTATTAATGGCCATGGCCGCTCCGCTCTTGTTTCTTTCGCAAGAGGCGTTTTCTCAGGATGCACTTCCTCAAGAGCCGGTAGTGGATGAACAAGCACTCTCTTCGGATTCGTTGATGGTGGAGGACGAATCGTCCGATTCGGATCTCTCCAGCGACTCTACGAACGTGGGTTGGAACGACCAGCGGTTTGTGGTTCGCGACACCATTCCGTGCGATTCGATGTATCATGGCATTTGGGACTATACACGTGTCAATCCGTATCGTATATCCATCGACTCTTTGCCAGATTCCTTTATGGTGGATTGTCGTGGTTTCTATCCGCCGAACATCAATGTGGTTACCTCCGAGTGTGGAGAACGTTGGGGCAGATTCCATGCGGGAACGGATATGCGCTTGGCGGTGGGCGATACCATTCGAGCCGCGTTTGACGGAAAGGTGCGTATCACACGCTCTAACCCCGCTATGCGTAAGAAGGGGTATGGCTATTTTGCCATGATCCGTCACCACAATGGTTTGGAGACGCTTTATGGACATCTTTCTAAAGTGTTGGTGGAGACCAACCAAGTAGTCAAGGCCGGAGACGTAGTTGGTTTAGGAGGAAATACGGGTCGTTCTACGGGGCCTCACTTGCACTTTGAGTTCCGCTATTTGGGAAACCCGATCAATCCCCGTAAGATTTTGGACATCACAGATACGACGATGACTGTCAAGGCCGACACTTATTTGGTGGAGAAGAAGGCCTCTTTCAAGGAGTTCAATGATTATCTGCACTCTCCAATCAAATATTACAAAATTAGGCAGGGTGATAATTTAGGAAAGATCGCGAAGAAATATCACACGACCGTTTCCCGTCTATGCAAACTTAATAAGATTAAGAGTACAACCATATTGAGAGTGGGTCGTAAAATCCGTGTCTCTTGATTGTTGTGGTAAATTTTTAGAGTTGACAGGCGCTTTGTTTGGATACAAAGTTGTAATAAAAAAGCCTCAATGTTCATTCCGAATATTGAGGCTTTTACTTTTGATTGTCTTGATTATCTATCTGATCCATATTGTTACTTTTTCAATAATGACTTAGACTCCATGTAAATTCTTGCTGCTGTCGAGATTGCCACTGTTCCTGAAATAATTAATCCTGCTACCATAGTCGTAATTTTTTAATGGGTTATATACTATTTTGTCCTGATGCCTTGTGTTAGGCTGCGAGTTCCATGTAAATTCTTGCTGCTACTGAAACTACCACTGTGCTTGAAATAATTAATCCTGCTACCATAATCGTAATGTTTTAATGTTTTAATTCTCTTTTTGTCCTCATTGACAATGCAAATATATATACAAATTTCATAATGACAAATAATTTGACCGAAAAATTTAAAATATTTTTAAAAAATAGCGGATGTAGTAGCAAAATGTCAGAAAACTATTCTAATACCGAGCAAAAAGGTAGCGTTTGGTTGCTTGTTTGATGTATATATTTTTTAAAACTGTATAAATATTGCATAAAATATGTATAATGTATATATGTGCGGCGTATGAGGCGGGATAAGGCGTGATAGGTAACTCGCGAAAATATTTCCCTGAAAAATTTGCATATACGGAAAAAAGCGGTATCTTTGCACCGCCTTTGAGAGATAAGGCGACTGAGGGAGAGCTAGTAGCTCAGCAGGTAGAGCACATCCCTTTTAAGGATGGGGTCTTGGGTTCGAGCCCCAACTGGCTCACCAAAGCGATCAAGAATTTCTTGGTCGCTTTTTTATTTATATGTTCCTGTGAAATACCTATCTGTGGGGATTTAAATAAGCCTTCCCATTCCTCCCATCTTTCTGAATTTTATTTATTTTTGTACTCAAAATAAAAATGAATATGAAATACTTGATTATACTTGGCGATGGTATGGCGGATGAGCCAATCGCCGCATTGGGCAATAAGACCATCCTTCAAGCCGCGAATACGCCGACGATGGATATGTTGGCGAAAATGGGACGCAATGGTTTACTTGCTACAGTTCCAGTAGGATATCATCCAGGTAGTGAAATCGCCAATTTGACCGTGTTGGGCTATGACGTGAAAAAGGTGTTTGAGGGACGCGGTTCCTTGGAGGCTGCCAGCATGGGTATCGATATTGAACCAGGTGAGATGGCGATGCGTTGCAACATCATCTGCGTGCAAGACGGCAAGATTAAAAATCACTCCGCGGGCCATATCTCCAACGAGGAGGCCTATCAACTCATCAATTATCTTAACGAAGAGTTGGGTGATGACAAAGTACGCTTCTTCCCTGGTATCTCCTATCGCCACTTGTTGAAGATCAGGGGCGGTAACAAGCATGTGTCCTGCACGCCACCGCACGATGTGCCTGGCACACCTACCAAGGATGTGATGGTGAAGGCGGATTGCCCGGAGGCGGAATCCACCGCAAAACTTTTGAATGATCTGATTCTCCGTAGCATGGAGATACTTCCTAAACATCCAGTCAATGTGAAACGTGTGGCCGAAGGAAAGGATCCTGCTAATAGTATTTGGCCATGGTCGGCAGGTTACAAGCCTGAAATGAAGACTTTGATGGAGACTTACGGATTGAAGAACGGTGCGGTGATCTCCGCTGTTGATTTGATTCGTGGTATCGGCGCCTACGCGGGTTTGAAATCCATTGAGGTGGAGGGCGCGACCGGATTGTATGACACCAATTACGAGGGAAAGACACAGGCGACCATTGACGCCTTGAAGGAGAATGATTTGGTTTATCTTCACATCGAGGCGAGCGATGAGGCTGGCCACGAGGGAGATGT
Source organism: Paludibacteraceae bacterium (assembly GCA_045601045.1). Lineage (GTDB taxonomy): Bacteria > Bacteroidota > Bacteroidia > Bacteroidales > Paludibacteraceae > UBA1181. The sequence continues at coordinate 96,418 of JAZRZA010000027.1, read as the reverse complement.
TGATTTGAAGCTCAAGACGGTGGAGTATTTGGAGAACCGTGTGGTGAAGCCTATTTATGAGGAGGTCTCCAAATGGGACGAGCCTGTGGCGATCGCTATCTTGCCGGATCATCCGACTCCATGTCGTCTGAAAACCCATATCTCCGCTCCTATACCATTCTTGATTTACTATCCGGGTGTCGAGCCGGACGCTGTCCAAAAGTATGACGAGGAGTCTGCGAAGGCAGGAGCCTATGGTGTTCTGGAGGGTGATGAGTTTATCAAGGCGTTGCTGGGAGTTAAGAATTAAGAGTTAAGAAACGAAGTCGGTTTTGTCCAATCGTTAAAATATAAGTAATATGAAGAAATTTTTCGCATTCGCCGTTTTGGCGCTTTTGATGGTCTCTTGCAACACGCCTTCCAGCGTTACGGAGAAATTCGCTAAGGCGGTAGCGCAGGGTAAAGTAGATGAGGCTAAAAAATATTGTACTGAGAATACAGGTAAAATGTTGGATTTTAGCGCTTCATGGGGCGGTATGCAGGTTCAGCCAAACTATAAAATCCATATCTTGCGCGACTCAGTGGTGGAAAACATCGCCTATGTCTTCTATACCGAGAACGAAAGTCCTCGTGAACACAAGATGACGCTCTACAAGATTGATGGAGAGTGGAAGGTGAATATGGATCATAAGAAATAATGAATCCCATAAAGAGTGTGGTCTTATCGCTCCTTAGTTGGACGATGTGTGGTGCCATGCTCTCGTGTGCAGGTCCGTCCGGTGATTCGTCGCCGAACGGATCTGCTGTTTTTTATGATGACTCGCTGCGAAGTGGCGACTTGGTCTGCCGCTTGGGCGATGGCTTCTTTTCAGACGTTTTCAGACGCTATTCGGGCGGGGATGAACGCTTCTCCCATATTGGGGTACTTCATTGCGAAGATTCGCTTCTATTTGTGGTCCATGCGGAGGCAAGTGAGTTGACTGGTGTCGGAAGCGTACGGATGGATCCGTTGTGTGATTTCCTAGACCATTCGTTGGACCATCAGTTCTTTCGTGTCGTATCAGACACTTTGCGCTGGCGCATCGATTCCTTTGCCTGCGCCTATTATGCGGCACATACCCCTTTCGACCTCTCTTTTGACCTCTCCTCTGATTCTGCGCTCTACTGTACAGAGCTGGTGGCCGCCTGCATCAACCGCTCTGCGGGGGATGCATCCTTGGTCCAGGCCTATGCTTTGCGGAGTGGTTTCGGCTACTATCGGATCGATGATATTTTGCGGAGCGGGGTGGTGGAATGTTCGGAGGTTAGTCGTTAGAATTTTTGATTCGGCACGTGTGCTGTTTGGTATGGTATTACAAAATGGTTCACATCGGTGGCCGCTACTTTATCTTTTCTTGAAATTTCTCACCGTTCTCTTGGGGGACTTATTACATTTGCGGCGTAAAGATTGTCGTAAAATCTACATTGTAATATGTCGAATAGCAAATTTCCTCCAGGTTCAGTTTTGCGGGCTCATCGCGGCCTCTATTCCCACTACGGTGTTTATGTAGGAGGGGGCAAGGTGGTTCATTTCTCTTCCAAAGGAGGAAATGAATTGAATGCCGCCACTGCCGATATTCTCCTCACTTCATTTAAGGTTTTTGCCAAGGGGGATGAGGTAAGTGTGGATACGAAGGAGGATGCTGCTTTCCCGCCGGAGGTGATTGTCCAAAGAGCGATCTCTTCCGTTGGTAGCAAGAGAGGAACTTATAACTTGGTCAGCAACAACTGTGAACACTTCGCGAATTGGTGCCGATGCGGAAAACTAGTTTCCCATCAGAAAGAGATGGCGAACGCTATGCTGGATCTGTTTTTGGGAAAATTCCCTGTCGGACGTGTGGTCAAGGAGGTGATTCGGGAGGTTAGTTCCATTCAAGAGCGTAAAACTCAGCGTCTGTATGAGGGCGCGAGGTAGAAAAACCGTGAAGAATAAATAAGAGTTAGATCAATAATAATTGGGTAAGGTAATAGCAAGGAGGATTGCGTATGGAAGAGAGAGAGGACGAGAGAGAAGATATGAAGAATATGGACAAGGGTGTGAGCACCGATGCGGATCTCCCAAAGAGGACGGAAAGAAGAGTGAGTGGAGAAAGCGGCTGTGGCGTATATTCGTTAGTATTCTTCCTGGATATCGTCAAGGTGATCTATTATATTGCAAAGGATGATATTCCGTGGGGACTAAGTGTCGGCGGATATATTCTCTTAAATATAGGCTGTTTTATCTTATTCGTCATTGTTTGGGGGCTTCTTTCAGATTAGAAAAAACATTGAGAGGAGTCCCCCTTGGTATTCGGAACCTAACGCAAAAAAATAGGCTGCCCATCGGACAGCCTATTTGCTATTTGTCGAGTTGTTTGATTAGATATCCTTGCCCTCGTCCTTGTGGTTCGCGTAGTATACGCGGAGTGGAGTGGATGTAACCTTGATGAAGCCCTTCGCCTCCTCTGAGGTCCATCCCTTGTTCATCTCGCCATACTCACCGAACTTAGTCTTCACCAAGTCGTCCTTAGAGTCAACACCTACTGTTGAGAATGAGAGTGGACGAAGCTCCAACTTCACCTCACCGTTCACGTTACGTTGAGACTCTGACAACATGGCCTCGATGTCTCTCATCACAGGCTCAAGGTATTGAGACTCGTGAAGGAACATTCCGTACCAGTTAGCCACTTGGTCTTTCCAATATTGTTGCCACTTAGAAAGGGTGTATTTCTCCAAGAATTTATGCGCGCCGATGATCAACATTGGAGCTGCAGCCTCAAAACCTACACGACCCTTGATACCGATGATGGTGTCGCCCACGTGCATGTCACGGCCGATACCGTAAGCTGCGCCGATCTCCTCGATGGCTTGGATGCAAGCGATTTTGTCGTCGTATTTCTTTCCGTTTACGGAGCAGATCTCACCCTTCTCGAAACCGAGTGTCAAGATCTCGCTACCGCTCTTCTTGACTTGTTTCAAGTAAGCGCTATCAGGCAATCCCTCGCGAGAGTCGAGGATCTCGCCACCGCAGATAGAGGTTCCCCAGATACCTACGTTGTAAGAGTACTTCAACTTGGTCCAGTCTGCGGAGAAACCGTGCTCGTTTAGGTAGTCGATCTCGTATTGGCGGGTAAGTGCCATGTCGCGGGTCAAGGTGATGATCTCCACGCCAGGAGCCATTACCAAGAAGGTCATATCGAAACGTACTTGGTCGTTTCCAGCACCTGTTGAACCATGCGCGATAGCGTCCGCGCCGATCTCGTTAGCGTAACGGGCGATGGCCATACCTTGGAAGATACGCTCTGAAGATACGGAGATAGGGTAGGTGCCGTTTCTAAGCACGTTACCGAATACCATGTACTTCAAACTCTTCTCGTAATACTCTTTGGTCACGTCCAAAGTGACATATTTCACGGCGCCCAACTTGTAGGCGTTCTCCTCGTTTTGCTTCAATTGCTCAGGGCTGAATCCACCAGTGTTCGCGCATGCGGCGTAAACATCGTAACCCTTCTCCTTCGCCAAGTACATTACAGTGAATGAGGTGTCAAGACCACCACTGAATGCCACTACTACTTTTTTGTTAGCCATATCTAAAAAATAATCAGTTGTTAAACAATTTGATATTAGGGTCCTTCGCAAGTTCCTTCTCCGCCATCTCCACGCTCATAGGCTCGTGTGGGTCGAATAGCATACCTGTGCAGATGCAGTAGCGTCTGCCGGTGCGTTGCAATACGTCGTAGTTGACGCATCCTTGACATCCCTTCCAGAATGTGTCGTCTTCTGTGAGGTCGGCGAAAGTGACTGGAAGATAACCCATTTGGGTGTTGAGTTTCATGACGGCAGCGCCTGAGGTGAGACTGAAAATTTTAGCCTCTGGCCATCTGTGACGCGCAAGCGAGAAGGTGTGGTGCTTGATGCGGCGAGCCAACCCTCTACCACGGTATTTTTCAGGAACGATAAGTCCTGAAGTGGTGACGTACTTCTTGTCCTCCCATGTTTCGATGTAACTGAATCCTGCGAAATCATCTCCACAAAGAGCGATGATCGCTTTCCCTTCACGTATCTTTTGCTTCACGTATTCAGGGTCGCGTTTCGCTATTCCAGTTCCACGTACTTTGGCCGCTGCCTCTATCGTGTCAAGGATAGTGGTGACGTAGCCAAGATGCCTTTCGTCGGCAACCATGATTTCAATTTCCTGATCCATTTCCTCTTTTTGAAATACGGTTGAATATAATTTTTGTGAACCCTTTCGAAATTCTAATCGGATTCGGTTATGTTAGTTTAACGATGGGATCAGTTGAGCTAGACTGTTGGTCACGTCCTCTCTCGTTTTCCCCTCCTTGATAACCGCGATGATCGTGTCTTCGCCCGCTACGGTTCCGATGATCGTCTCTTTGGCTATCTCGTCTATTTCATAAGCCAGACTACTTGCGTAACCTGGACGGGTATGCACCACAACGATGTTACCTGAGAACTCGGTGGATAGGACAGTGTTTCCACGAGAGAACTCGCCGCTGTAGTGTTTCTCCTCTGATATGTTTCTAGTAGGCAACTGGTATATGTATTCGCCCTTTGAATTAGTCGTTTTAGATACCTTGAGTTGCTTCAAGTCGCGCGATAATGTGGCTTGGGTCAATTCAAATCCTTGCTCCGAAAGTTTTTGCAAGAGTTCTTCTTGACTGCCTACCACTGTTGTGGAGATAATCTCCTGGATGGCGACAAATCTTTTAACCTTGTTTTTCACTTTTCCTCTTTATTTTGCATTCCGTAATGAATAACTATTGGCATAATTATCCGTTGATGGTGCAAAATTATGCAAAAAATGCGAATAACAAGCGTTTTGTTGTATAAAAACCGACCGATTCGTTAAAAATATACAACGTGCCGTATCTTTATACTTTGAATATCCATTCTGATGTCAAGGCACCGGGTCGTAGCCGCTTCCACCCCAAGGATTGCACCTCGCTATCCTTTTGACGGTGAGCCATCCACCTTTGAATATGCCATGCTTCATGACAGCTTCCACCGCGTACTGGGAACAAGTTGGTGTGTAGCGACAGCAAGGCGGAAAGAGAGGGGAGATACATCTCTTGTAAAAATAGACCGGGAGTAAAAATATTCTCCTGGTCCATTTCGTAACTCTGCTCATTTCGTTATTGGCACTTTGGATCCCCATCGATACTCTTTGAAATCTTTCCCAATGCTTGAATCATCCGTTTCTCGACAAAGGATTGTGTTTCGATTTTGTCTGAAATATAACTGAACGCAATCCTTAAGGTGGCTGACTCCGCCTCCATTTTCTCGAACAACGCATGTTTGTTCTTGCGGTAGGCTTCTCGCATCAACCTTTTTAGTCTATTGCGGTCCACAGCATGTTTGAATTTGCGCTTGGGCGCGTTGACCAAACATTGTACAGGGACCTTCCTGGATTCTTCGTCTTTTTGCTCCACTTTTTGGTAAACGATGCGGAACGGGTATAGGAAGAGGCTTTCCCCTGATTTGTAGAGTTCATCCACTGTGGTCTTCCCGCATAGATGCTCCTCTTTGCCAAATGTGTTCCTACGTTCCATCGTTACCTAATATTGTGGGTCTGGATTGAATCAATCAGACTTATTTCTTCTTGTTACACTCCTTCAAGAACAAATCCAATGCGGCCGGCATGGATGGAGCCTCTGGTGTCGGAGCCTCAACATTGACTGTGAGTCCAGCGTCTTTGGCTGCCTTTACCGCTGTGGCGCCCAAACATCCGATGCAGATGTCTCCCTGTTCGAAGTTAGGGAAGTTCTTATAGAGCGAAGTGATTCCAGACGGGCTGAAAAATACGAACATGTCGTAGTTGAAGTCAGGGTCATTGGTGAAATCGGTGCTGACCGTTTTGTACATGACTCCCTTGGTGCAGTTGGCACCGGCCTTCTCCATCATGGCGATGATATCGTCCTTGTGGTCTTCGGATACTTGCTTGTTGGCTTCGTAAACATCGGCCACAGATACAAGGAACTTCTCGTCAAGGTGCTTGGATACCACTGGAATCAAATCCTCTAATTTGTTGGATGATCCGAAGAACACCTTGCGCTTGCGGTATTGTATGTATTTTTGAAGATAGAGGGCAACGGACTCTGATACGCAGAAATACTTCATGGTCTCAGGGACATTCACCCTCATCTCTGTACACAATCTAAAGAAATGGTCAATAGCGGCCTTGGCGGTGAACACAATTGCCGTATAGTCCAATATGGCGATCTTTTGTTGACGAAATTCCTTCGCCATGATTGGCTCAACTTTGATGAATGGTTTGAAGTCAATTTTCACACCATATTTTGTCTCCAAATCGAAGTAAGGCGACTTTTCAGTCGTCGGCCTAGGTTGGGAAACCAAGATACGTTTAATTCTTGCCATTTTTTATTCCTTATATGTTAAATTTTCCACCTATCCTAAAAGCAATCCCACAAGGGCTGCGATAGGTAAAATTTCCAGGGTGCAAAGGTACAAAAACAAATAGAATATAGATGTCAATCCGTTGAAAAAAACGGATAAGATTTTGTACAAATATAGAATTACTGCGGCACCGCAAAATATACATCCCACAATTAGCGCGTATCTTGCGATTTGAGGGGCTGTGAATGAGGCGATCAGAACTATCGGGAATAGGCTGCTGCACAGGGTGAATACCAGTGTGGCGTAGGAGTGTCTGACGACGCTGAATGTGTTGCGTTCGAAGAAAACGGAGCACATATAGAGCGTGGAGAGAATCTTAAACACCGTATAACCAATGAATATGGCTAAAATCTTGAAAAATGCGGTGATGCCATTGTAGCCGCCGAGGTGGAACAGATTGTTCAATGCCAATAGGCAGAAGAGGGAAATGGTACAGAAGGAGAGGACAATCATGGCGGATTTGAAGCCAAACTCATCTGTGATGCGCTCTGAAAAGACGTCGCTTCTGTTTTTAGGGTAAAAGAATTCCCTGATTGCCTGGATGATGTAGTAGAAGCGGTTGGTGAGCACCATGCCGAATCCCCAGAAGAGGATGAACATCAGAGGCACGAACCAAACCTCTTGTTGCATTTGTGGAGGAATCGCGACACCCTCTTTGCGGGGAACTTCCGTCAAGAATGTTTTGGATTTGTGGTAGGGCCGCGCCTCGACGCTGTCCATGACACTTTGGTAAACCTCTTGTAGGCTAGGAATGCAACCGATCTCTTCGCAATCGACGGACTTCGCTAATGCCTCGTCTGCTTTCTTCTCCCACTCCTTCGGAGGAATAGATAGAAAGGGAAACGCTTCCGTTTGAGAGGCGTCTCCCTTTGTAGTGGATGTGGTGAAGAAATTAATCAGAAGTAATCTGTCCATTTTTGCTTCCGCCGAATATTATGCGGCGCTCCTTTGACGAGCGCGCGATTCTTACATCGTTAGTTAGATCTTAAAATCGATCCGCTATTAAAAATTCGCTCTGATGGAAGCGGCGATTTGCTCCATCTCTTCTTGGGAAACTTGTTGTTTCTCCTTGATGTTGAAGTCTTTTTCACTGCTGATCGGAATTAGGTGCACATGTGTGTGGGGCACCTCCAATCCAAGCACCGCCACTGAAATGCGGCTGCATGGGATGGCTTTCTCGATCGCTTTTGCCACTTTCTTCGCGAATACCATCAATCCAGCGACCTTCTCGTCGTCCATGTTGAAGATGTAGTCGCCCTCCTCTTTGGGAATCACCAAGGTGTGTCCCTTTTGTACGGGGTTGATGTCCAAGAATGCGAAGTAGTTCTCGTCTTCAGCAATCTTGTAGCAAGGAATTTCTCCCTTGATGATTCTGGTGAATATCGTAGCCATTTGTTTCTGTGTTTTTAGGTTAGAAAGAGATGCTTACTACCTCGAACGGAATCTTTCCCGCAGGAACGGTTACCTCCACAACGTCGCCCACCTTCTTGCCAAGTAATGCTTGCGCGATAGGGGTGTTGACTGCCAATTTTCCCTCTTTCAAGTTGGCCTCGTGCTCTGAAACCAAGGTGTAGGTCATTGTCGCTCCGTTCTTTTGGTTCTTGATTTGAACTTTGTTCAATAGTTGGATGACATCCGTGTTCAATCTTGAAGCGTCGATGATCTTCGCATTAAGGATCTTCTCCTTGAGAAGGGAGATCTTCGCCTCCAAAAGACCTTGCGCTTCCTTGGCCGCGTCGTACTCGGCATTCTCGGAAAGGTCTCCTTTGTCGCGTGCCTCGGCGATTTGTTTGGAGATATTTGGACGTTCAACAGTCTCGAGTTGTTTCAACTCGTCCATCATCTTGTTGTATCCCTCTTCGGTAACATAAGAAACTGCCATAATATATACTAATTTTAAAAGGTTCAAACATTGATTTAACTCTCAATCTTGTCTGTTTATTACGTTAGAAGACAACAAAACAAAAAGAATTCCGACAAATATCGGAACTCCTTTTCCCGTTTCTCATATTTTTTTCAGACAAAGCAAAGGTAATTCATCTTTTTTATTTTTCCAAATATATCGTTTTTTTGCGAAAAAATCTCTGATAGATAGTTTTGATTGATTTATGTAGTGAGTTTGGAATGATTCATCTATATTTGTGGAAAACATTGGAGCGTGATCGAGAAAGCGTTGAAAACCTATGCGAAGTTGTTGCGTACGTGGGATGCTGTCTTGCGTATGGGGATGAAATTACCCTTCTCCAGGGTGGATAAGGAGCGGTACTTGCGTCGTCTTTTTAGATCAAAGGTGAAGAACGAGGAGGAGATGCAGCTTCTGATTACTGAGAGGCCCGCCTCACTTTTCTCTGAAGAGGAGATCTCAAAGATAACCACCAAGGAGATTAGAAAACACGCCTTGTGTGTCACCATATTGTCTATTTTGTGCGCTTTGCCTCCGGATGGTTGGTTGATGTGGCTCTTGATTGTGGTGGACTTTGTCCAGTTTCAGATATTTGTCTTTGTCATCTTGCAAAAAATGCTTTACCTCCATGGTTGCCGCAATCTGTTTGATAAGGAGACGCACGATGAAAATCAGTCGATGACCATGATGTTGCTGATCATCTCTGTGGTGATGATTGGAAAACATCAGGTGGTGCGTTTGGCTAAATCTGCGGTGGGTATGGCGGTGAAGCAGGTGATCCAACGCTTTGCGGTAAGACTGATGACGAGGATGGTGGTGCTGAATGTGTTGCGTCAATTGGCAAAGTGGTTTGGAATCGTCTTGACGAAAGAGATGGTGGTGGCCAGTTTGTCTGTTGTAATTCCTTTGGTATGCGCTGGAATCTCTGGCCTTATCTCCCTTTGGCTCTTTATGCCGATGGTAAAACGTCTGCATGGCCATCTCCAAGAGCTCTCCCGAGAGGGGAAAGACCCTGTGGAGTCCGTTCTGGAAGAGACAGAGGTGCTTGTGTCAGAAAGTTAATACGATCTGATTCTTCTTCACCACGTTGTATAGATCTTCGATGCAGGTGACCCTACAAATCTTAGATTCCGATTTTTCCCTATTCTGAAGGCAGGTTTTGCAACCCATGATAACGCCTCCTTGGTCGATGAACTTATCCACCTGCTCTTTTACATCTTTGTTCTCCTCCATGAGTTTCTCGGTCTCCACGCCTTTGCCTAGGAGGAAGATCTCCACCTTGTTGTCCCACTCTTGCGCGTAGTTGGCGAAGCGGAAGGCGTTGAATACCGTCTCCGGGTCGTTGGAGTACATCACGATACCGATGCTTTTAGGCTCTTGCGGGTCGTTGTATTTTACCTCTTGTTTCCATATTTGCGCGGAGATGAATTGGCAGCCCGCGATAAGGAGGAATAGGGAGAATAATAATTTCTTCATGATGATATCGGATTAGGAAGCTTTGGTTCTGTATTCAATAGGAGATACACCCACATATTTTCTGAAGTAACGGCAGAAAAACGACGGGTTTTGAAAGTTGAGTTCGTTGGAGATCTGCTTGATGGTCATATTGGTATTCTTCAATAAAACCTTAGACTCTTGGATGAGAAATCCTTGTATGGTCTCACTCGGGGTTTTGTTGACCGCTTGTTTCACCGCCATGGATAGGTATTTGGGTGAAATGCAAAGTTTGTCGGCGTAAAAAGCGACAGAGTGCTCTTTTTTGAAGTTCTGGCTGGCCAACTGGAAGAAATTCCGGAAGATCTCCATCTCGCGGGAGAGGTATGACTCTTGCGAATCCTCTTTGACGCAGGCGTTGCAAAGATCGTGTAGGAAGGATACGATTTGCAGTTTAATGATTTCTCTGCGGTATTTGTTGGTCGCGTCGTTGCAATAATCGGACAGCCGTTTGATATAGTTCAGAATCATTCCACCTTCCTCCATTGTGACTTGGTGCTTGACGTTTCGCATCATTCCATCCAAGGAGTTCCAGATGGCGGAGCATTGTGTGATGATCTCTTTTCCGTAGGGTTGGGAGAATACGAGGAAGGTCGCTTTGGGATCTTTCATCTCGTTAATGTTCAAGACACATTCAGGGGGTAACAACATCACGTTGTTTGCGGAGATGTCGTAACTGATCGTGTCGATGGTGACACGAGCGGTGCCTGAAAAGCAAAACGCCACCACGTAGTTCTTCATGCGTACGGGGTAGGAGGGTTGAGGAATCTGATAGATGTCGCTATTGTTCACTACCATCACGTCCTCGTCCAAGAACGACAATGTCGGAATTTTCTTGAAATCTTGAATTGTGATAATGTTCAAATTTTCTTGCTTCATTGATTAAATCTCCTAGATATGACGCAAAAATAGTCATTTTTTTCTCTTTTAGGGGCGATTAAAGGAAATTTGTGTCATAAAGATAGAACAATGTGTCTTTGTTTTTTCGGATATAAAGGGGAAATTTGCATCGTCTAATTTAGAAGTTTAATTAATTTACATAAAAAGAATGGATAAGAACGAATTAATTGAAAAAGTGAATACGGTTTTGGCCGATGAGTTCGAGGTAGAGGTTTCTGATATCGCTGCTGACAAGAGCATCAAGGAGACTTTGAATTTGGATAGCTTGAGTCTAGTTGACTTGGTCGCTTTGATCGAAGAGGAATTCAGCGTGAAGATCCAAGGATCTGAGATGTCTTCCATCCAAACATTCGGTGACTTGTACAACTACCTTGCAGACAAAGCCTAAAAGTATAAGATTAACCTAAACATAACTAATGGTTTATGTAAGGCGTCGGTGATCCGACGCCTTTTTTTTGTTTGTTCGGGGGAGGTTATTTTAGGTTGGTTCCTTGGATTAAGTTCTGTTACGGGTGCTATTGGTTCCAGAATCTGTCCCTATGTGTTATATTGTCTTTGTTGTAGTCGTTGTCAATGGAACAGTGTTCGCAGATGGCCCCCCTACTCTTATTATCCAGTTTTCAATCTACACTGTTATATTCATCCTCGATCTTTATTGAATATGGTGATATAGAGTACTAATCCCACTAGGAATGAAAGTATTAAGTGAGCAAAATATTTCTATGCGAGTCTTGTTGTGTTTATCTCAAATTGGGTATTCCCTATTTGGCAGAATTGAAGTCCCATCTATCTATCGCAAATGTTAGAATTCGATTTAATCGCTTTTGAATATGAATCTGTTTCCATACTATTTCGTTGTTTTCCAGGAAATCTTTGATCTCTGCTTGCTGATTTAGGAGAGGATTTTCTTTATAAGAATTAAGCTTATCTAAGAATGGCTTATTACCAATAGAAGCATTATGAGATCCGGAGATAAGCATGAGATTACCTAAGCAATTCAAGTATTTATTGCGGAAATCTTCACTATACTCGTTGTTATCGTCCACGTCATAACCCGTTTCTAATGGTTCGCCATTAGTAGGATTTTGTGGAGAAATGTGTTCTATTTGTTCATTCTCAATTCCAATACTGCCAATCTTATAGCCTTTCCTTTGGATGCTTTCTTCATATTCCCATAAAATGTAATGTAAAGCTGGATTTTCATACATCCACCCGGAAAGTATATCTTTTGTTCTATTATCGCCCCAATGCCATGATTCGTTCATTTTTGACTGTATGGATATCCTTAATGATTCTACGTCTCCTTGGAATGAACGTAAGGAATCTATCAGACGGCTATTAATATCAGCTCTGCTAGACATCAGTTGAAATCTAAAGACAAGAATTTCAAGAATATGAAACAGTTTGTTCAATTTAGCAGTGTCCTGTCCTAAATATTTATATCCCTTGATGATAAAAGGATATGTAAAGGCTGGTAAACTGTCTTGCCTGCGAACCTTATATAATTTCTTATAGTATTCAGAATCATTTGTTTGAAGAACCTTAAGATTAGCGAAAGTAGTAGCTAATTCTCTTGTGAAATTGTTAATCCACACTATCTTGTTTTCACTTAGGGCAAGTTCCTTTTTAATATCATCTAAGTTCCTATAGTTATAACTTACATTTAGATATGCAAAACAATGATAAATAAGAATACTATCCTCATCCAATCCTTTTATATCATAGACATTCTTATATATCTCTTTAAAATGATTTGATACATTCTCAACATTAGCATCGGTTTCTTCTGCGGGGCTGTTCACATACATTTGGTACATGAAGTAAGACTTAAGTTTTTCCATGTTTGTTAAGTCTTTGCCACGATTGTTTTGTAGTTCAAACATCAAAGCAGCCTCCTTCTTCCCTTGAAGTTCGAGTCTGTTTACCTTACTATCAAGAATAATATCTTTTATTTTAATTAAAACGTTGAGATCTAGCTTAGATAGCTCTTTTGTAAAATGATTTTTGGCATCCAAAATACATCTCTGAGAATTACTAGTAACTGTATAAGTTTTATTCTCAATAATGATAGAGTCAAAACATGCTCTGTCATTTTCAACAGGACGTAATCTTTTCCTTTTTTTCTTTTCAAAAAACTCCTCTATATCACCAAGATGTTCCTCTTTAGCTTGTTTTTCTTCAAGGACATTATATAATGCTCTCATGAAAATAACTAGGGTGGTTAAACGCTGCTGACCATCAATCACGTCGTATTCAGAATCTTTCTTGATAGTTTCCAATAACAAGTTACCATATGAGTATTCATTCTCACGCCCAACTTGCTCCATAAGATCCTGCAAGAAAACATTCCAGTTGTCTTTCTGCCACGAATATGCTCTTTGATAAACGGGTATAATAAACTGAATACTTGTGTCAAAAAGCCCTCGTATTGTTGTAGGTATAAAATCCATATTATGTGTTAGTAAATGTTTAAATTCAATTCGAAGCTAATTTGAGAGTCTGAAGAAGTCCTCTGAATATTGATTGTCAGTTTGGTGATTGGATAATTGATAGTAGGGAATGAGAATTATCCATCAAATCTCACCGATAATCTGCTGCAAGATAAGAAATAGTCATTACAAATGCAAATTTCTCGCCGATAATCTATCCCCCAAGGTGCCTCATTAATCCAAAGTGGTGTCGGATTCCTTCAATGTGACTTGCAGTGATCCGTATCGTTCTTTAGATGGAATTTGTGCCATCCATCCATTAGGCTTCTGATGTTCTGCCTACCAACGGGATTTGAGGAATGGATGTTGTAGGGTGGAATATCAATGTTGTGATCCATGCAATATTCGACAATGGCCTTGGCGCACGAGAAACCGTTGTGCTCATTCTCTCCGATCTCTCCAAGGTCGTGGTCGAAACAAACCTCATCCGGGCAGCCTCGGCTAGTCAAGAATGTGGTTACATCATGATAGCTTTTGGCCCATACGATTTCGTCGGGAGGGTATGGCGCATACCTTTCAGCCCATCCGTCATAAGGGTTTCGTATGTCATCAATCCAAAGTAGTGTCATATTCTAACCATAGTAGTCTGTATTAAAGATTTGTGTATTTGCGGGCAAAACTAAAAGAACGGTGTGCGAGATTGGGGCATACCTTCGGGTTAAAGTTAGTTTGTGGTTTGCGTGGAGGTTTGATTGGTTAGGGGGTGGATCTTACTTTCTCCCACCCTTCTGAGCCTGTGATGGTAGATAACCGAAGAAGTCACGGAACTTCTTGGTGAAGTAGGATGGATCATTGAATCCCACACTATAGGCCACATCCGCTACATTGTCGTCTGAACTACTGTCCTGAAGCAGGCGTAATGCGTGGTTGAGGCGGTACTCGTTGAGCACCTCCAATGGTGTCTTCCCCGTTAGGGAACGGATCTTTCGGTTGAGGGTAGGTTGGCTTACTGCCATGGCTTGTGCCAAATCCTCAATGGTGATTTGGCTCTCCACGTGTTTCTTCTCCACGACCTCCAGGAAGCTTTTGAGGAATGGATTGATCTTCTCCTCTCGCTCGCTCTCCTGTTCTGTGGTACGCTCTCCCTTGATCATTAATTCGGTGAGCAGTCGTTTCTGTTGCTCCTTTCTAATGTTTAATAGATTGTAGATCTTCAAGAGTAACTCCGTCTGGCTGAAAGGCTTGGCGATGTAGTCGATGGCGCCGCTGAGCAGTCCGGTGAGACGATCGCTCTCCTCATTGTTCGCGGAGATGAAGAGGATAGGGATGTGCTTCGTGTTCGGGGAATCCGCAAGTTTCCGGCTCATTTCGATGCCGTTTAGGGTAGGCATGTCGACATCGCTGAGAATCAGGTCTGGTTGGCTCTTCTCTGCCAACTCCGCACCCTCTTGACCATCCTTGGCCACCAATGTCTGCACATACTCGGATAGGATGTTTTTGATGTTGTTGCAGATAAGCGGATCGTCGTCCACGACAAGGATGGTATTGCCCTCCAAGAGACTTCTGTCGATGACGGGTTGAGACGTCTCCACCCGTTGGATTTCGCTTTCGCTTCTCTCCTTGGTGGAGGCGGGGAGCGAGATGAGGATCGTGGTGCCTTTGCCTAATTCACTGCTGAGCTGGATGGTTCCGTTGTTCCGTCGGACGTAGTCTTGACAGATGCGGAAACCCAATCCGGTTCCCTTCTCATTCTCCGTTCCTGCGGTAGAGACAACCGTCTCGGACGAGGCGTTGAGGCTTTCGATCTGTGAGGCTGCCATGCCCACTCCGGAATCCTTTATCTCTAAGAGAATCTTCTCTCCTTCTTGCCATGAACGGATGTCGATTTGTCCATTTTTAGGGGTGAATTTGATGGCGTTGCTCAGTAGGTTACGTACTACGGTGCCCACCATTCTGGCATCGGCGAAGAGGTAGTGAGAGGATGTATGGCTTTGTGTCAGGGTGATCTTCTTGTCCTCCATCATTCCTTTCAATAGTAATACGACATTGTTCACCACATATTTCAGGTCGATGTCGTTGGGGTGGCAGATGATGTCGTCCCGCTTCGATTTCGCCCAATCCAATAGTTTCAGCATCTCCTTTTGTAGGGTGACGGATGAGTTGTAGGTATCCTCCACCAGTTGCTCTCTCTCCTCTTCCTTCATCTCTCTGCCTCGGCTCTTCCAACTCTCCAGTGCGCCAACGATGGCGAACATCGGATTTTTGAGGTCATGGGCGATGACGGAGATGAGTTTGTCCTTATCCATTAGCGCCTCTTTGAGTTCCGAGGTGCGTTCCTCCACCTTTTTTTGCAGCATAATCTGCTCTCTCTCCATCTTTTGCAGCCTTCTGCGTATAAGCCAAGCGGCAATGGCCAAGAGGAGCAGTATGGTGAGTGATATGAACCACCAAGTGGCCCACCATGGCGGCAGGACGGATATGCGTAGGGAAATCTTTTGGGTAGGATTGTCCATGTGAGGGCGGAAGGCCTCCACCTCCAGGGTGTAGTTGCCCGTAGGGATGTGGTTGAAATTGATGCTTCTGTTTTCTCCTATGTCGATCCAATCCTCCTGCATGCCATGCAGACGGTAGCGGATCTTCGCCTTGTTGAATTTGGCGTGGTCGATCACATCCACGCCCACTGTGATGTCGGTCATCCCGTGTTTGAGCGTGATGCTGGATAGTTGGGAGATATGTCCGTCCGTCAATACGGAGGTGTAGGGCTCAATCTTCTTTCGGCTGATGTGCAGATCCGAAAAGGCCACGTGTGAGATGGACATGTCGGGGGTGACGTGCGCGGGGTCAAAGGTGTAGAATCCGCCGTTGGTTCCGAAATAGATTCTTCCCTTCGAGTCGCGGTAACCCGCTTTGATGTAGAAGAAGGATTTGGAGATGTCGTCGTAATCCCCCGGAAGGTGTGCGTAGCACTTTTTGTCGTAGTCGAAGTGGATGATGCCGTCGAAGGAGGCTGCCCAAAATTCGCCTCTTTCATCCCGCCTGATGATGCGGTAGAAGTAGGGAGGAAGGAAGTCTAATTTTTCCACCCGCTTCCCATCTTTGCTGTAACGGAAGATGCCATGGTTGCTGGTTGCGTAGAGGTTGCCCTCTTCGTCGCACTCCGCGTCGAAGATGACGAAAGGATCGTGGGATTTGTTGAAGAAGAGGTCGGGGCATACCGCCTTGGTTTTTCCCTCCCTTGCCATCCATAGCATATTGGTGGATAGTACCCAAAGGCTATTCTTCTCGCCTGGAATCACCTTGGCGATCCATTTGCTGACAAGTTGGGGGAGCGAGTCGTCATGTAGGGTGATTTTGCTCCATTGCTCATGTTTTACATAGAGGTCGTCGTTCGCCGAGCAGGCCCATTCTATCTCTTTGTTTTTGCCTACGCTGAAAAACATCTTTACGGGATGGGAGATGCCCTCCATGCCGATAGAAGAGGTCTCCCCGGTCTGCGGATTGAGTTCCAGGAGCCCGGCTCCCCACGTGGCGATTCGGAGACGACCATCGGTGAATAAAAGGCCGGTAACATTGTTGTTCGGAAGGTTGTAGTGGCGGATGCTCTCCCTATCTGGGGAGATGGCGTAAACGCCGCTTCCGTCCGTTCCGACATAGATGGTGCCATCCTCTCCCTCCTGGAAAGAGGAGCATACCTCGATAGGAAGTCCGATGTCTCCAGAGAAGGTGACACAGTCGTTGTGTTTGCGGTTGTAGGTCCAGATGCCCGAATTCTGCGTTCCGAACCAGATTTCTCCGTCGTTTCCCTTCGCCAGCCCATAGATTTTCTTCATCTCATTCTGCAGATCTCCGTAAGGAACCAGGTTCTTAAACCGCGCGTCGGGGGATATCGCATCGTCCGTAAACCATAGTCCTTCTCCGTCGGTGGCGAACCAGTAACGTCCGTCGTCGGTCTGCGTCATCCGCATGACGCTGTGGAAGGGAAGGGTTACCCTTTGGATGATCGTAGGCACTTCACCATCTGTCTTCATTACCCAAAGTTCATTGTTGAGGAAGGTGACCACCACTTTGTCTGGTGCGATGGGGGTGAGGGTTGTGACGTAGCCGCAACGATCCTCCTCGCTGAACACCTTGCGCTGATTGCCTTGCGCGTCCACGACGTAGAGACGGTTGATGGATCCTATCCAGAAACGCTCTCTGTTGTCGACATAGAGGGCGTTGATGAAATCAATCTTGAGCGAATCGAAGGCCGCGAAGCGGGAATCGTAATGGTCGGATGATGGGTTGTAATGGTAGATGCCACCATTGGTCAGTAGGTACCGTTCCCCTTGGGAGGAGGTATAGACGCCCCTGATCTGGGTGTATCCAGTGCTATCCAATTCATCGGGCATTCTGTCGATGAAATCGTCCTTTTGCTTGTCATATTCGATGAAGACGCCGCTAAATCCGCCTGCGACGATTCTATCGCCCCCGATGTGGTTGACATACATGATGTCGTTGCGGTGCATCTTGGGGTAGTCCCTCTTTTGATGATGTTTGAAATGGATGCCGTCAAAACGGTCCAGACCGAAGTCGGTGGCGACCCAAACGAATCCGGTTGAGTCTTGCGTCAGGGAGAATACGCGGTTGGAGGAGAGTCCTTCCCGTGTGGTGAAATGTTCGAAACGGGCATACTCCTTGTCTCCATCGGATATCGCGAATCCGAGGAGTGTGTTCAGTAGTAGCGCTATGATGGGTAATACCCGTTTCATCTTATCATGTGATGTTTGTGATTATCAATTCAGAAAGATAATGAAGAGTCCCAATAGGATAATGACGAATATGACTGCCACGATGATGCCTATTACCTTAAGAATTTTTGTGAAAGAAGTAGTTTCTAACTTGGAAAGGAGATTTCCCCAGCCATATTCCTTATGGATGAAGAGGCCTGCGGCTAATAGTGCGAGTAACCAGAAAATGGACCATCCGCAATCTCTTATGAAGTCTAAGAGTGCGGTCTGGAAACTTTTGCCGAAAGCATCCCTATGCATCTGGACATTATTGCCCATCTTTGGCATTCTGAGTTGTGGACATCCCTCGAAAGCCATTGCCTCAATCTCTTTTAAGGCGGCTGGAAGATGGATCTCTTTTAGATGATTGCAACCAGCGAATGTGTATTCCCGAATGGTTGTCAGCGAGTCTGGAAGCTTGACGGAAACGAGACTGTCGCAGTTGAGGAACGCCTCGCTCCCTATCTCGGTGATGTCATCGCCTATCTCAAGGTTCTGTAATTTTGAACAACCGTTGAAGGCTTCCCTTTCTATGGTTTTTACCCCTTGGGGAATGGTGACGGAGGTGAGGCCATGGCAATCTTTAAAGGCACTATTCTTGACCTTTTGTACTCCTTGAGGAATGTGAACTTGAGTGATCTCGTCACATCCTCTGAATGCCATTATGCCGATCTCTTTGAGTGAGTCTGGCAGTTGGTTGAGCTTTAGTTTGCTACAATAAGCGAACGCCTCCTCCTTAATCTGTCTTACCGATGGTGGCAGGATGATGCTCTTTAGCCCATAACAGCTTTCGAAGGCCCTCTCCTCGATTGTCTCCAATCCATCAGGAAGAATAATGCATTTCAAGGATTCAAGGTGGCTAAATGCTTGTTCGTCAATGATCTTGACACCTGCTGGTATGATGAGCGTGTCTGGACAATCTTCGCCCACCCATCCGAAGCACCTTTGTCCATTGTCGTAGATGAATAATCCACTAATGGCACTATAATAATATCCTTTCAGTGCGTCCCTCTCGATGGATTGGACGTAGTATAAGTTCGAAATGCTTTCCAACGCTTTGCAACCCGCGAATGATTCGCTTTCAATGGTGTCCATACTCTGGGGAAGCTCCACACTTTTGAGTCTGTCGCAGTTGCGGAACGCCTCTCTTGATATTTTGCGGCACCCTTGGGGAATCTTAACCCTTTGCAATGCGTGGCAATAGCTGAATGCCATTGCATCAATGGATTCAACGCCTTGCGGGAGAACTATTTCGGATGGACAGGAGTCCTTGTCTCCCACCCAGCCATAGCATCGGGTGCCATTGGCGTAGGTGACTACTTTGTTGTAGGTTTGTCTGTCAAGGACACCCCTTGCGATATAGGAGAGGGAAGAGGGGATGTTAACGATTTCGATAAAATCGTCGTCATAACTCTTGAAAGCGTTTTCGCCAATGTGTTCCAATCCTTGTGGTAATTCTATTCTCTTGATTTTTGTACAACCATAGAATGCTTCTTTGCCTATCTTTTTTAGACTTTGGGGTAATTCCACCTCGTAGATTTGTCTTTTACCGCTGAATGCTTCATTGTCAATGGATTCTAAACCTTCTGGAATGGTTAACTCCTGGTACATCTCTGAACCTGGCCAACCCAGGCAGTTTTTGCCATGGTTATAGCATAGCAGTTGATTGAGGTTGCCACACTCTTCAAACGCCCTGCGTTCAATTGTGTCAACCGCATCCAAACCTATAATCTCCTTTAGGGAAGAACAGTTTAAGAACGTTAACTCACCTATCTTCTTGATGGTGGAAGGTAAGGTGACGGATTGAATCATTGGGTTATCTCTAAAGGCTTCACTCTCAAGGGTGGTTACTCCCTCTGGAATGGTCATAACCGCTGGTGTGGAATCCCAATCACCCAACCATATGTATTTTTGTCCGTTATCATAGGTGGTGAATTGGTGAATGGATGTGCCATGAAAAGCATTTTCTCGAATCGATGTGACCGAGCTTGGAATATTGATGGAATCCAATCGCCAACAGTATTTGAATGCTTCGCTCTCAATCTTATTTAGTGAATCGGGAAGTTGGATGGTGGTTAGCGCTTCGTATTCTTTAAAAGCTTCGTATCCTATGCGCTTAAGAGAGGAGGGAAGTTGGATGTTTTTGATTCTTTTTTTGTTGACGCCAATCAGGTCGTAGTAATCTATTTCTTCGACTCCTTCGTTGATGATCAATGTGTTGCCCTCTGTCGTATAGACCTTCTCTCTGTTCTTCCTTGCTGTCATTGCAATGAGGCATAAGATCGAAAGCAGTAGAAAGATGGCAACTTCTATGATGATTCTTCTTTTTTTCATATTGTTTTGTCTTTTCTATGAGTGACAAAGATAAATAAATGTGGGAAAATTGGATGAATAAAAGCCATAAAATAGCAAAGGCGCGAAATCCATCGCGCCTCTGCCCACCACTACAAGCAAATAATATTAGAAAACCCTTATTTGATGAATTTTATTGATGAACCATTGTTTGTACGTACAATGTATGCTCCCTTGCTCAATTCAGAGATGCTTACTCCATTGGCGTCTAATTGGCCTTGCATCAAGATCTTTCCGGAGATGTCGGAAAGGGTGAATGTGCATGGTTCAGCCTCGCTGTCGCAGAGATAGAGCGTCTCATCGCTGACGCAGATGCTTTGCGTCACTGCATTGACCGCCTCCACGATGGTAGGATCAACCACTTGAGCGGCAGCCTTCTTCTCTCTGATGCCCTTGAAGAAGTCGATCATCTCGTCGGTATATTCTCCCGCTACGCCGTGGCCGCCTCCGTGAGGGTAGTACACACACTCAACGCCGGCTTTTTGCAAATTGTCGAAGAACATCTTGCCCTCGCATTGAGGAACGATGTTGTCGGTAGATCCATGACATACCATGGTAGGTGCGTCGGTTGCGTCGATAAAGGTGTTGGCGCCCAGCAAAGCGTGCTTGTCAGGGCATTGTTGGTCGTTACAACCGCCCACCATATCGTTCTCAGGCGCCATTGGGATAGGGTTACCGCAATTTTTGTAACGGCAATCCACTGGACCCGACCAGTCGCATACAGCATCTACCCAACTGCTCTCGTTGGTGTATTTACCAAGGTTGCCCTCGATGTCCATTGTAGCGGACCCTACCGTATAGCTACCCTTTACGTTACGGGTGGTGCCCATCAATGATGCCAAGTGACCTCCTGATGAGAATCCTGAGATGGCGATGAATGATGTATCGATACCCAACTCTTCTGCATTGCCTCTCAAGTATCGAACAACGGCTTTGATGTCGTTGATTTGCGCAGGATATTGCGCATCGTTGTAGGTGCGGTGGTTAGGTGTTACTAGAATGTATCCTGCTTGAAGCGCTGCGACACCCACTGTTCCCAAATCGGCGGAGCCTTTGGAGTTATTGCTTCCCCAAGCGCTACCGTAAATATGGATTACCACGTTGTGCTTGCCTTCTCCCTTTGGAAAGTAGACGTCCATCTTGTGGCCAATATGGTTGTCTCCCACGTAGTCGATGTCCTTCTTAGATTGATAGTCTCCGATGTTACCGGAGTTGCCGCTACCTTCGCCGCCGAAGATGTCTCCACCTCCACCACCGAATCCGCCGCCGCCCCAATCTCCCCATTGGGCGAACGCACTCAAACTACAAAAACTCAATGCAAGTAATAAAACACGTTTCATGGTAATAATTTTAAATAAAGAAACTAATGATTGAATTGTAATAATGTTGTTTTTCTCTCTAGAAATCCACATCGCAAATGTATTCCAAGTTGTGCTATTTCTTTGGTAAATTATAATCATATAGTAGAAAAATCCGATTATGGAAAGTTTTGTGAAGGTGATGAAATTATCCTATTTTTAGTGCTAAATAATTGATAGTTAAATGGATAAAATTGTTATTATTGTTTCTTGATGTGCATGGACCATAAAAAAAACGTGCCACTCCAGAATTGGAATGACACGTTTTTTCAATTGTGACTGGAATCTTATTTCAAAGACTCGATTTCGTCTTTTGAGAGATTGAGTCTTTCGCTTATCTCGGATATAGGCATACCGCTTGCGATTAGAAGTTGTATGGCTCTCTCAAAACCGTGTTGTTCCATGTCGATTTCATCTTCTAATCGTTTCATGCTGGCCTCATAGAGATCGTACTCCTCTTCCGTAAGGGCGTTTGTCTCTGCTTTTTTTAGCAGTTTAAGCAATCCCTCATCTGCTCGTTCGTATACTGATGGATCTATTTTATCCATATTTCCTAGGTTTTTAAAAAGTTCCATCCAAATTCCTTTGGTTGTGATGTTTGCTTTGTCGAATTTGAAGTGTGTCAAAGATATAAAAAACTTGTGAATTCTATCCCATGATTCTGTCAACTCATCTCTGTCGTACTCACTTGTCCTTGTTATTGCCTTATGAAACTCTCCATTGCATTCTCCCAGAATTGGAATGACACGCTGTTCGCAATTTTGTCATTCGATTAAATTTTTTAATTCCTCTTTGCTAGGCAAAACGGTTTCATATTTTGCGGCAAAGATTTGATTGTTGTTTTGAGGCAGCGTATATTCTATGACTGAATTTTCTTTATCTGCACAAAGTAGTAATCCTATTGTGGGATTTTCGTCATCCATTTTTACTTCTCTGTCATAATAATTCACGTACATTTGCATCTGTCCAATATCTTGGTGTTTAAGTTTGCCCCTCTTTAAATCAATTAGTACAAATGATCTAAGCAGACGATTGTAAAATACTAAGTCAATATAATAGTGTTCTTCACTAAATGACAATCGGACTTGTCTCCCTACAAAGGTGAATCCTTTCCCTAATTCAAGGAGGAATGATTGTAGGTTGTCAATGAGTCTTTTCTCTAATTTCTTTTCGGTATATGATGGAATTTCAGGTAATCCTGTAAATTCCAAAATATATGGATCTTTTAATAAATCCTGAGGCTTTTCTATCAGTTGACCTTGTTGAGATAATTTTAATATATCTTCTTTGTTGCGGCTTAAGGCTAGACGTTCGTAAAGAGACGAGTTGTATTGTCGTTCGAGTTCTTTAAGACTCCATTTGTTGTTTGTCGCTTCGATCTCATAAAATCGTCTTTCTTCGGGATTTGAGATACGCATCAATTTGAGGTAGTGTGACCAGGAAAGTGTGAAGGAGGGAATTTCTTCAATTGTTTGATTGTTGCCGTTTTGTAAAAGGTCAGACATTGTCTGACTTTTTGCGTAAGACAAAAACAGTTGCCTCATTTGCTTCAAATTTGTTGTCGAATATCCTTTGCCAAATCTTTTTGTTAGACGAGAGGCTAGACCTTTCAAGACAGCCTTCCCATATTCTGCTCGGATTTCACCTTCTTGTTCATCCTCTACAATGTGTCTTCCGATTTCGTAATATGTATATACCATTGTGATGTTAACGGCGGAAACAACTTTTTGTCTTGATTCAAGAATCAAATTCTCAATTTTTTCAGCAAGTGAATCGATGTGATTGTTGAAAATCACTTGGGTGTTCTCTTTTTTCATTTTATGCAAACAGTTCAATAGATTCGTGTTATATGTGGCAAATGTACGCAAAATATTGTTACTGACAATAAGTCTAAAAAAAAAACGTGCCACTCCAGAATTGGAATGACACGCTGTAAAACAGGTAGTGGGGTTTTATTGTACTGAACTAATAAGATTCTTATTTAACAATGATCTTTTGTGTCATTGTGCCATCGGCGGTAATGATTCTGAGAAGGTAGTCGCCTGCCTTTCCGCTTGGCAAATCCATCTCGTCACTGTCGGAAACAGCGACCAAGGCACCACTGAGGTTGTATAGTTCCAAACCGATAAGGTTCTCCGCACCTGTCACCTTCACATATTGGGTGGCTGGGTTCGGATAGATCATCACATTATCAGAAGAGAGGTCTGTGACGCCTACTGTCGATTTCTCCTGAATGGTGACATTTACGCTCTCTGCCAAAAGAATGGTCTCTGTCTTCTTCGCTCCCTTCTCCAGGTAAATAGGCGAGTTGACGTTTTTACCGATCTTGAAGAAGTCAAAATCAGCGTATCCATCGGTACTTTTGGTTCCGAAAGAGAATAGTCCGTAGCGGTAGCCCATGAAGTGCGACAACTCATATCTCATCTTCACCTCGTTACCGATCTTTCTCCAGTTGGTTCCATCGGTACTGTAGTAGAAGGTTGCCTTGTCCGCTTGGTTTTGGACATTCATATCGATTCTCAAATAGACATCCTCTTGGTTCAAAGCGGCACTCTCAATGATGGTTCCCTTGTTGGACATGACAACTGTCTTGTTGCCGTTCTCATATCTTACGCCAACGAAACCGTAGTACTCTTGAAGCGCTACCAAACCTGCGTAATCACCATCTTTCATGCCCTTGGTGCTCAACTTGGTCCAACCTGTACTGGTTGGTCCGAACGATCTTTGGGTAAGGGTATTCTTGGTGCTGACCACATCCTTGTCGGTGCGGCTATTCTTCAAGCGAAGCACACCGTTGGTGAGTTGCCAGTTCCTGCTGTCAGGGTTGTGGTTCCATTGCCATTCCAAAGGAAGTGTGCTCTCCTCGAAGTCGTCGGAAGTCACGATGCCGTAACCATCCTCTTGCGCCGCAGGCATGTTGAATGTGGCGGATGGTTTGCCCAAAACGGGCCAATCGTTGCTCCAAGAGCAATCCACGATGTAAGGGATACGTCCCACGCCTCCGCTATCACGGAAGAAGATACCATACCACTTGCCCTCTGGTGTATCTACGATGCAGCCTTGCGCCACGCCATTGTCTTGCAAAAGAACTCGTCCTTCCCAGCCGCCGTTCAAAGACTTGCTGCGGTGGCAGATGACTGAACGGCAGGATCCGTTAGGCCAAGAGATAAGGAACACATAGTAATAACCTCCCTTTTTGATGACTTGCGTACCCTCGCACTCCACGATGTATCCGCCGGCGTTGGTGACGGATGCGGGTTTTTGTAGCATCAGACGAGGGTTGCCTATCGGTGCCTTGGTGTTAGGATTCAACTCCACGATGCTGATGTTTCCTGATCCGTAGATCACGTACATCTTGCCATCGTCATCCAAGAGTAGGGATGGGTCGTGGTAGAATGGCATGGTGGTGGACTCCCACTTGCCGCTCATGATATCGTTGGTCCAGAACAGGTGGGTTCTATTGGTCGTGTAGGATGGTGTAAGTACATACCATGTGCCATCCTTGTAACGGATGCAACTTGCCCAAGAACCCTTTCCATATGCGTTTTGACCGTTGTCCATATTCAATTTCGCGCCATTGTCCAATGCTTGGTGGGCGTAATTGATGGTTCTCCAGCGCACCAAATCCTTGGATGCCATGATAGGTACACCAGGGTTCATGTGCATGGTGGTGCTGGCCATATAGTAGGTGTCATCGACTCTGGTGAATGAGACATCTGGAACGTCCGCCCAGATGAGCGGGTTGGTTACTGTATGGCTTTTGCCGTCGAAATTGTCAGGGATAGATCCTCCTGAAGTTTTCTTCTGCGCCAAAGTGTAGTGACCCGACTCGTTGAGCATTTGCTCAGGGACCACAGCTGTGTGGGTGCCCTGGTTGTAGACATCCTCCTTGATCAATGTGGTGTCACCCTTGGCATTTACCCAGTAGAGGTTGTAAAGTTCCGAGCTGAGCTCGTTGCTCTCCCAAGCTATGGTGAATGGAGCGCCTGCAGCGACAGACGTGCTCGCCGATGGGGAGGTGAAGGTGGTCTTCACAGGCTCGTCCACTGGACGAAACATGAGTTTGTCGATATTGCAATAGTCCGATACGATGGTGAGTCGTAGCGTGTGTTTGCCCTCTTTGATGGTTGAGGTTTTGCCGGAAATGGCTTTGTAAGTGGTCCAACTGCCGGTGTTTGGAACGGCTATGGTAGAGGTGATCGCCTCTCCATCGATGGATAGGCTGAACGAGGATCCTTCTAGACCTGAAGCGACAAGCGCTGAATAGGTGTAGGAGGCGCTCTTCTTCACGTCGATGGTGTACTCCATCCACTCTCCCTTTTTGGTCCAACCAATCACGTATCCGCCATTCTCGCAGGTGTCGATATCCACACCTACGTTGAGACGATATACGCCACCTTGGTTCTCCTCATCCTCGTCGTGGTAAGTCTTTCCCTCAACGCCCTCATCGAAGTCTTCTACCTCAATGGTGCCAGGGATACTCAACGCTAATCCGTTGAGGCTATATGCGCAGGCGAAAAGCAGCGCGCATAGTGATTTGAAACTTTTGTAAGCTTTTGTGTTTTTCATATTCTGCCCAATTAATACTTAGATTTTGTAGTTAAGGTCGTATGCTTTTGACAATCTAAAAAAGGGAAGATGCGGTGTGAACCACATCTCCCCTAAAAACTTTATTTGACTATGACAATCTTAGCATTTTCATTGTTAGCACCCTTCACAATGTATGCGCCTGCGGCGTAGTTGTTGTCTTTAAGGGTGGATGAAAGCGCTGACTCATAGGCGGTGATTTCACCTATCTTAATGCCGTTTAATGAGTAAACTTCATATTGAACAGCCTCTGCGGCGATATCCTCGACACCAGTCTCGATGTGGTTCTTCGCCTTGAAGTCGATATAATCGATGTTGACGTAATCGCTCTCGATGGTCAATTTCAAGATGTGCTTGCCAGCGGTAAGCTTGGAAGTCTCACCCTCGACAGTGGTGTATGTAGTCCAATCCTCGCCCTTAGGAGCGGTGATCTTGCCACCAGCGATGTCCTTGCCGTCGATTGACAAGCTGAATCCTGAGTTCTCTACACCTGAAGCGACCTTAGCGATGAAGGTGTACTCGTCGTCATACTTCACGTCAACGGTGTACTCCAACCACTCGCCCTTAGCGGTCCATCCAAGAACATATCCGCCTTCGCCGTTCTCATCCACGTCAACGCCTTCGTCGTTGCGGAATACCTTGCCTTCGTTCACGTCATCCTTGTCCTCGTATGCGTAACCTGCGCCACCGACATCATAACGCTCTGCCTCCAAACGACCAGGAATCTCTTGTGCGACACCCTCGTAAGGACCTTGTGCCAAGCGAGCTTTTACAATAGAGGTTGGTGTTTCAAATGTCTTTCCTGAATTGTTGGTCAAGATGGCGTGGAACTCGTAGCTTCCTGGCTCGGAAATTTCGTATTTGAATGTGAAAGGTGAGTTGGTTTCACTACCGATCAATTTATTGCCCAAGTAGTAATCCGCCTTGGTGATGCCTTGCTCAGAGGTCTTGATAGACATGGTGATGTCGGCAGGAGCCTCAACATCAGTCTCTGATACATTCAAAGTGACGTCAGCCTTCTTGAACATCCAGTAGTCGAACTCGAATCCGCCTGAATAGACGAAGAACAAATCTGTCACGCCAGAGATGGCCTTTGAAAGGGTTGTGGTTACCTCTTTGAGTTGTCCATTGGTGTTTGGTACCGCCAAGTATCCAACCACCTCACCGTCTGGTTTGCCCTTTACGATTTTGATGGCACCGTTGGTAGTGGATTTAACACATGCGGTGAATACGGTAGCGCCTTGTCCGAAGTTGACGCCGGCTACACCGGTCCAGTCTCCCTTGTCGATCTTGGTGACCAACATGTTGGAACCTCCGTACTCAGTCTCGATACCACCCATCCAAGCCATGGTCTCTGCCTCAGTCTTCTCAAATGGATCGAGGTATCCTACCTGGTCCACACCTTTCGCCGAACCGGAAGAGCGGGTGATGCTACCTGTTTGTGTGTTGACGTTCACATAGTCAACGTGAGAGGAACGATAGTCACCTTTCTGTCCTTTAGCGTTTTGCAAAACTCTTGCGTGGTAGGTCATGTACCACTTACCTTTGAACTCGAACATGGCGTGGTGGTTGTTACCGCCGTTGTTTCCATACTCTCCTTTAAGGAAGTCAGCTTGGTTGTTGTAAGCGATACCGCTATAGGTGAAAGGTCCCATAGGGTTGTTGGAGGTCATATAGCAGATTTGCGCATTGCTCATCGGGTTACCTGTACAGTTCCAGTTGGAGCAGTAGCTATAGACATATTTGCCTGCGATTTTATTGGCACCTGCGTCCTCGAAGAGGTAAGGTGGGTTGATGGTAGCCGGTGTTCCGTTGATACTGATGAAGTCGCTGTTCAACTTAGCGACACGTGCTGTGCCTGGGTCGGCTTGCTTTCCGTTAGGAACTCCACCACCGAAATATATGTAGCCAGTGCCATCATCGTCAACTAATACGGCAGGGTCGAACAACCATGTCACGTTGTTACAGTTAGGCGTGCTACGGGAAATCAACTCTTTGCCAATTGGATCTGTCCAAGGTCCCCAAGGAGAATCACTGGTGACGACTCCGATACCACTACCATTGTTGGCGAAATAAAGGAAGAATTTTTCTTTACCATTTATCTTTTTGTGACAAGCGGTTGGCGCCCAAGAACAAGATGCCCAGCTTGCGGGACCTGATCCTCTTTTGGCCACCTTCATTACACCATGGTCTGTCCAGTTTACCAAATCTTTGGAGGAGATACAGTTGATGGTGTTGATGTTACCATAGGAGTTATCACTGTTAGGGTGTACATCATACTCTTGTTGATCGTTGGTCATATAGATGTAGACCTCGTCGTTATAGATCATTGCGTATGGATCCGCACCGTAACGTTGTGTATAACATGGGTTGTGGTTGCTCAATGATTTGTAGCCCTTAGCGAGAGTCGCCCCGCTAAAATAACTTTCCAAATTAACTTGCGCGTAAGTCGAGCCGGCGATAGCCAAGCAGGAACATGCCGCAACAAAAGTTCTTTTCAATAATGTGCTCTTCATGACGTTTGTTTTTTAATAATTTTCAATTTCAATATCCCCACATTGAATTTTTCATCGATGCAAATATAGATTTGAATGTCCCGCTAATGTGTGAATATAGTTCCAAATGATAGGAAATTTGTTCCAAGATGGGTGTGGGACAATAAAACAGTGCGTTTTGTTAATGTGTTGGTAGTTAATGGTTTGCGGGATCTTGTGATATAAAATTATGGCATAAATAGGCCGTTTGCATTAAAAATACAAACGTTGGAAGGCTGGTTCGAATGTTTAATTTATGATTTTGCGAGAAGGTTTTGCAATAATTCCTCCATGGTTTTGCCTAAAACAGGGTGTTTGAATTCAGGTGCGATCTCCGCCATCGGTTTCAATACGAAATCTCTTTGTGGGATAAGCGGGTGAGGAATGGTTAGTTTCTCACTTTCAATGATTTGGTTGTCGTAAAAGAGTAGGTCCACATCGATGATACGATCTTCGTATCCCTCCTTGGTGTGGACCCTACCCATTTCACGTTCAATCGCTTGCGCGATTTCCAGACATTTCATAGGCTCGATTTGTGTCTCCACTAAAATGACGGCGTTGAGGAATTTATTATCGGATGCGTAACCCCATGGTTCTGTCTCATATAGGGACGATAGGGTACGGATATCACCTAAGATGGATCCGATGATAATGGTCGCATTGGTGATGTTCTTCTTCTTGTCTCCGATGTTGGTTCCTAGACCGATATAGAGTTGAGCCATAGTGGATTAGTTGGTTTTGAACTTGTACTTAACCTCTGAAAGGTCTTTGTTCGCCTTGACGATCTTATCCTTCAACCCGCTTTTGTAGGTGGCCAATTTCTCCGCCAACTTCTCGTCGCTGAGCGCCATCATCTCTACGGCAAGAATCGCCGCGTTTTGCGCGCCGTTCACGCCCATCGTGGCGACAGGGATGCCAGGAGGCATTTGAATGATGGAGAGCATAGCGTCCAATCCATCCAACATACCGTTGATAGGCACACCGATTACGGGAAGGGTAGTGCTTGCGGCGATGACGCCAGGAAGAGCGGCTGCCATACCTGCGCCGGCGATGATTACCTTGATGCCTCTCTCTTTGGCACCCTTGGCGAACTCTTCCACCTCATTGGGGGTTCTGTGTGCGGAGAGGGCGTTCATTTCGAATGGAACCTCCATCTCGTCCAAAAATTTAGCTGCCTTCTCCATGACCGGTAGGTCGGAGGTGCTGCCCATGATAATGCTGACTAATGCGTTCATATTGTATTAAATAATGATTATCAAAATATTACTCGTCTCCGGTGCGCTCTTCTACGAGGCGTAATCCAATGATGCTGGAGGAGTAGGTCGGTTCGCTCTTGTTGCGGCAAGAGACACGACAGAAGATGGCTGGACCTTCGAAATAACCGCCGCGCACCACACGTTCCTTGCCTTCAGAGGCTCCCTCCGGATTGATGACCTCTGTCTCCGTGTCTGTAGGGTAGGGGCCATACCAGTCGGAACACCATTCCCACACATTCCCGCTCATGTCGAAGATCTCCAGTTCGTTCTCTTTGAGCTTGCCGTTGGGATGGATGCTTCCCGCATTGTTTTTATACCATGCGACTTGGTTGATTTCGTTGCTACCGCTGTATTTGTTGTGTTCGGTGTATGTTCCTCCTCTGGCTGCGTATTCCCACTCGGCTTCGGTGGGGAGGCGGTAATTCTTCCCCATGAATTCATTAAGTCGTTTGATGAATGTCTGGGCGTCGTTCCATGTGATATTCGTCACAGGGGCGTCTTCATTTTGGACCTCGCTGGGATTCTTGCCCATTACCTCCCTCCATTGACGTTGTGTCACACAATATTTGCAGATGGCAAAGCTGTTGACGAATACTGGATGTGCGGGTTTCTCTGGCTTGAAGCACTCCGCCTCTTGCTCTTCGGTACAGCCCATCATGAAGGATCCTCCCTCCACGAAGACGGTTTTGAAGTTCAGTATGGCCTTCTTTCTGGCGATTTGGTCCGCACGCCAAGCACTGGCCTTTTGCTCTTGCGCGGCCTTGGCGGCAGCCTCCTTCTCCGCTTTGCTGGGTGCTGACAATACGTTAAGCGGTAAGCCCAACGCGCAAAGTAGGATGAATGCTATTTTTTTCATTTTCTGTGATCGTATAAGATTCGTTCTTGATTATTCGTTGACAGCACCCTCGCTGATAAGGATGCCGCTCTTGGTGAAAGAGATCTCAATGTCGTTAGGCTTGTTGAGCTTCAATTGGTAACCATAACTCTTGCGCTCGATTTTCCGTACGAATTGGTCAGGATGTTTTTCCGCCAAATATTTGTTCAAGGCGGTTGGCAACTGCTTCATGAAGCTCTCTGGCAAGGCTTTCTTCTTGGATTTGACACTGATCCAGTTACCCTTTCTGTCGAATTCGATCTCTGTCTTATCTTCCAAAAGAGCCTCGATTTCTCCGTTTACGTCAGAATTGATGGCCGTGATTTCCACACCATTGAATTGGTTCTCGATGAAGCTTTTCGCCATGGAAGGAAGTCTTTGGTCTTCTGGATTGTTGCTGATTATATCACCATCCTTGGTGAAGGAGAGCTCGATGTTGTTCGGCTTGTTGAAACTCAATCGGTAGATGAGGTTGTTTCTTCCGTAGGCCTTCTTGGTGATCTTTTTGATGCTCGCCTCTGGGTAGAATTCCACCAAGTGGTTGGTGATTCCATCCGGAAGGGTGTTGATCAAAGAAGAGGGTGCGCCATTTTTCTTAAAGTTCACCTCTTCCCAATCACCGGTCTCGTCGAACTCGACGATGGTTCCGTTCTCCAATACCGCTGTGTACCCCATTTGTGTGATGGTGTCAACAATTTGTGATACGGGGATCTCGTTGAAGTGGTTGGCGAGGAATGTGTTTGCCTCGCGCGGCAGTTTGGATTGGTCCACAGTATTGCAACCCACCATGACGGAGCAGATGGCTCCTAGGAATAAAACCTTCACTACTGATGTATTCATAAGCGTATTAGTTAACGTTCATCCTTCAAAGTTATATTTTTTTTAGTTCCCCTCACCCAATTATGGATGAAAAATCTATACATTTGTTGTGGTTATAAAACGAAACAGTATGTTTTTGATCTTTGATGCAGGTTCCACCAAGACCGATGTGCGTCTTGTAAGTGATGATGGAACGGAATCTTCAATGGTGTTGCAAGGTATCAACCCCTTCTTCATGGAGGAGGAGAAGATCCAAGCGGAGTTGACGCAGGTAGCGGGAATGGCTGATCCTATGTCGATAGGGCAGGTCTTCTATTATGGCGCCGGATGCGTGGCTGCCTATGAGCCTCTTTTTGAACGGATTTTGGGAAACATCTTCCCGCTGGCGAAAGTGGAGGCCCACAGTGATCTCTATGCCGCATGTCGGGCTACTTTGGGTGATTCGGAAGGAATCGCCTGCATCTTGGGAACCGGTTCCAACTCTTGCCACTACAAAGAGGGAAAGATTCAAAAGAATGTTTCGCCGCTTGGTTTTATTTTAGGAGATGAGGGCAGTGGCGCCGTTTTGGGAAAACTTTTGGTGGGTGATGTCTTGAAGGGATGTGCTCCTGCGGATATTACAGAGAAGTTTTGGCAGTGGACAGAGATGGACCAAAAAGGTTTCATCGAGGCGGTGTACCGTAAACCCTTCCCGAACCGTTTCTTGGCGACTTTTACCCGTTTCTTGGGAGAGAACATCATGCATCCTTATTGTCAAGAATTGGTGGAGCGTGCCTTTTCCGCTTTTTTTGAAAGGAATATCCTTCAATATGATTCTTCTGTGAAAAAAATTGGCTTTGTCGGATCGGTCGCCTTCCATTTTTCGGAGATCCTGCAAATGGTAGCGCAAAGGTATGGTTATCAGGTGAGCGTGATCACGCAGCGTCCGATGGATGAGTTGGTAAGGTATCATGCTTTGCGTAGTGGAAGGTAAAGGGTAATATGGCTCATAATGGTGGTGTAAGTGAAGAAAAGAGACGAGGCTCAGAGGTGCTCGGAAAGGAAGGTTTACAAATAATTGATTGACAATATGAAAAATAATTTTTTTGGAAATTTAGAACTCAAAGGTGATTGTTGGATTGGCAAGGAAAGCGTTTTTTTGTTCGAAAAAAATCGAGAATTTGAAGTCCAAATAAAGAGTATAGGAAATCATTTGTCAGAAATACAGGAGAATTGCATATCTTTATATAAAGAAAATCAGGTTGCTAATGAACAAAAAGCTTTAGAGGCGTTATTAGCGTATTATTTGATAAATTATGAATCTATAGCGGAAAGAATAGATTTACCTGAGAATTATAGAAAAGAGTATGTGTCTAGTTCGGATTTAAGACATCTGATGAAGATAACTACTGTATTTTTTGATGAAAAAGGGAATTACGGTTGGATAGGAATTTGTTCTTTTGAAAAAAATGGTATTGCCTTCTTTTTATCAGAATCTGATGTCCGGGTCATAAACCCTACGCAACTTCGCAATCTTCATAAAATCAACGACTTGGAATTAGGGCTTCTCATCCACAATGGAAAGAATTGTTGGAAGGGTTTGGAACAGCATCGTTTTTTCGGCGAATTGGAGTATTTGGAGATTGAGTTGGAAGGTGGTGAAACTGAAAGCATCTCTGACGTGCAAAAAAAGGCCTATGCAACATATCATGAAAAGAAAGAAAACCATTTCCGTGATTTGTCTCGTTTGTTATTAGGCGTATATACGGGAGATGAGAAAAAGGCTGATGAAATGATGCAGATGGACGGGGTTAATCTGGTGATTAACGAAGTTATCCTCAAAACGCTTTACATTGACAAGGAGGGAAATTATGGTTGGATATGCCACACTGCATGGAATAATCAATATCTTGGGGTGTTGCTTTCCGAAGATCAGATTCAAGTGATGCGAGTGGATGAACTACGTTCTTTCAGTAAGAAGGAGAAAGTAAGAGATGGCGTGTTGGGGCTTTTGTTCCCAAGTTATATGGGTTATGACAAAACCATTATTGTCAGAATGGATGGAAAGATCCACACCTTACCATTAACCATCAGGGCCGACGAAAAGTGTCTCAACGATAAGATGCGTGATGCTTATCAGAAGTATTTGGAAATGAATGGAACGCTGTGGGAGAAAATTAAGGATGTCACGCTAGAATACTTCTTGAGTTCGTATAATTGGTTCAGTAGTATTCTGAAACTTCCTGAGACGTTGAAGAAGGAGAATGTCACGAGAGACTCGGTGATGACATTGATTACTTTTACGGAGTTGTTTATTGATGACGAAGGTCGCATTGCTTGGCTTTGTGAGTCACCCACCACGGAAGATGGCCTCGCTTTTGAATTTACGAAGGGTGAGATAGAGTTGATTTCGCAAGGGGATATTATTTGATTGACAAATCTCATCCATATTGCCGCGACTTGGTGGAGCGTGCCTTTTCCGCTTTTTTTGAAAGGAATATCCTTCAATATGATTCTTCCGTGAAAAAAATCGGCTTACTTATGCCTTAACGTCACAAACGGTATGATCATCTCCTCGATGGAGATGCCTCCGTGTTGGAAAGTATCCTTGTAGTAGGAGACGTAGTAGTTGTAGTTGTTCGGATAGGCGAAGAAATCGTTGTTTCCAGCGAAAATATAGGTGGAACTTACATTGATGATAGGCAAACCGATCTTCTCTGGTTGTTTGATCGCCATTACCTCTTTCGCATTGTAATCCAAATTCTTACCTACCTTATAACGAAGGTTCGTGTTGGTGTTTTTGTCACCGATTACTTTGATCGCCTTATCGGTGCGGATGGTGCCGTGGTCGGTGGTGATCATGACGCGGATGTCATGTTGCGCCAACGCCTTGAACAACTCCAAAATAGGGGAGTGTTGGAACCACGATTTGGTGAGCGATCGGTAAGCCGCTTCGGAGGAGGCGAGTTCGCGGATCATCTTCGATTCGGTGCGCGCGTGTGAAAGCATATCGACAAAGTTGAATACAGCCACATTGAGTTGGTTGTTCAAATATTGCGGAAGGTCGGCTACCAGTTTCTCTCCCGCCGCTGGGTCGTTGATCTTGTGGTAGGAGAAACTGTATTTCTTTCTGTATCGATCTATCTGGGTCTGAAGCAACTCCTTCTCGTAGAGGTTTTTACCCTCCTCGTCGCCCTCTTCGATCCAATAGTCGGGGAACATCTTCTTGATTTGTGCGGGAAGCAATCCTGCGAAGATGGCGTTACGAGCATATTGAGTGGCAGTCGGCAGCATACTGCTGTATAACTCCTCGTTCTCCACCACATAATCGTTGGTCAACAAATCCTTGATGACGCGCCATTGGTCCAATCTGAAATTGTCCAATACGATCAGGAAGACCTTTTCTCCTAAATCGAGGGTGGGGAAGATGCACTTTTTGAAGAGTTCGTGACTCATCATTGGATGTTCCGCATTGGGTTCGAACCACTTTTCGTAATTACGTTTGATGTATTTCACGAAGGTGGAATTAGCCTCCTCCTTCTGCATGCGGAGCAACTCCTGCATCTGGGTGTCGGCATTCTCTAGTTGAATCTCCCAGTAGACCAGTTTTTTATAGACTTCCGCCCAATCCTCAAATCGGAAAGAGTCGTTGATAAGCGAACCGATCTTGGCGAATTCCGAGCGGTAGTCGTCGGTCGTGGTGGAGGAGATGATTTCGCTCTTGTTGATATTCTTCTTGATAGAGAGCAGAATTTGGTTCGGGTTCACAGGCTTGATGAGATAGTCGGCGATTTTCTTGCCGATGGCCTGTTCCATCAGGTTCTCCTCTTCGCTTTTGGTTATCATGACAACGGGAACCGCGGTATCCTTCTCTTTGATAAGAGACAAGGCCTCCAAGCCGCTGAGTCCTGGCATGTTTTCGTCGAGGAATATGATGTCGAAGTGCTGTTCTTCGCAGCATTGCACGGCATCCTTTCCGTTGTTGACGCAAACCACCTCATATCCTTTTGATTCTAGAAAGAGCACATGTGCCTTTAATAGATCAATCTCATCGTCCGCCCAAAGAATTTTGTCTCTCTTCATAGCACTATCGTTTTAGGTACAAGCGTTTGTAGAGTTCCATGTAAACATTGATGTTTCCGCTCTCCTTCAATACTTGAAGATTATCTTTGGAAATGATGATGTTACGGTATGGAATAGTTCCGAAGGAACTCTTGACAGCGGAACTCTTGACTACTTGTGTGAGATAAGACATACCCAATTCCGCGGATGGCAATTCGCCTACCTCAAAAATCTGCGGGAATGCCTGCGCGGATGTGGCGTTCGCTTTCAAGTTGAGTAACGCGTGCGAGTTCTTATTGTACTCACTCAATGCGTTCAATACGACCGCTTCGTCTGCCTTCCCTTGCATCAATACTATATAGTAGTGCGGCGCGGTAGGGTCGTAGGTGTAGAGCCCTTTGTATTTCCTCAACTCTTTTTTAGGTTCCTCCGCCTTTGGAGCGGGTTGCGCTTCTGGTGTTGTTGGCGTAGGCTCTGGCTCAGGTGTGGCTTGTGGCTCTATGTTCGCCTCCTGTTTGGCCTCTTCCTTGGTTGTAGGAGCAGGTTCTTGATTGCGCTCTTGCTCTGTAACTTGAGGCTCCACTGCTGGAATGGTTGTTTGCGCTCCGTTTAGGTCGTCACCCTCCTTCACATCCAACTTCTGGACGGCGGTTATTTCTTCTATTTTCTTCTGCTCATCCACCAATTCCACGGTAGCGGTGTTGGCTCGTTTGCGCTTGCCGGCAATGTTATCCCTGTAGAACTCCTCGTATTGCTCCACAGTAAACTTGGTGCCGATAAGTTGCAAATTCTCTGGCGTGATGAGCAGGTATTTGTAGTCGGTTCCACTCAACAAGGCTTGGATATCTTTGTCTGCGATGATGCCGTTGATGTACCATATCGCTTCGTCATAGTTATCCAATCCTGAGACGTATAGGATTCCCTTGTTCAACTCCAAATCGAAATCTTTGATGAGGAACTTCGTGAAGTTGTAGGTGGCCGCCTCGTAGAGCAATTTGTTTTGGTTCACCTTGGTTGTGTCTGTCAAGAGCAGGAAGATATAAGGTGAGTCGTAACTTACCGTGAATCCGTCGTTTGTCACCACACCATTTTCCTTTGCCTCGTTCTTTTGTGTCTCCTCGCGGAGTGCCATCAAATTGCTGGTAGAGGTGCCTTGCTCTGGCGTGTTACCTTGGTTGATAAGGGCGAGGATATCCTTAGCCATGGCAGAGACTTCGCTATTAGGGAATCGCTCCAACAAGTTGTTCAGCACCGTGGCGAAGGTGTCTTTGCTGGCCGTCTTTCCTATGCTCAAAGCATTCAACAACAGGAATTTTGGCATCAATGATGAGACAGGGTAATTGGCCTCCATATAGGCAGTGTTCACCTGAACACTATCGAATTTGCCATTAAGGAATGATGCATAAGTTCGCTCATAAAGCGAATCCTGAACGCCTTGCATCTTCTCCAAGTTTTCTCTGAAATTAGGTTGGGAGAGAATCTTCGCATACTTGCAGTCTGGATAGACAGTGGTTAGTTTCTCTCTGTAATGGTTAGCCTTTTCCGCATCGTTGTTTTTCTCCGCGATACGGTAGCAACAGTAGTATCCGTCTGCGGCGCGAGGATCGTCAGGATAGCGTCTCGCGAACTCTTCAAATGCCTCGTATGCCTTGTCGTAGTCGTTTAATTTCTCGTCATAGACTACTCCCAAATTGAAAAGCGCATCGGATAGTTGGCTGTGCGCTACACTCTTTTGGTCGTCGGAGAAAGGAATTTGTTTCAAATAATATTCGGGACGTTTCGGATTGGCCTCGTTGGCCAAGGCTTGGTTGTTGCCTTCTCCGCCCTCTGTTTCTTCTCCCTCAAGTGAGAGCGCATCCATGTCTACCATGTCGGATAAAGACTCTTCGGAGAAGGCGGAAATCATCTTGTTTCTGCGGTTCCAGTTATCCTCCAATCTTCTTTGACCGAACTTTTTGCGGAACTCCAACTTACCCTTGTCCACCGTGCTCTTGACATAGAAATACCAGGTGGAAGCCTCGTTGGCACCTAAGGCGCGTTTGTCCATCACCGCCATGTTCTCAATCTCCAGTTCAAGCTGTTTCTGCTCCTCGTACTCCTTTTGGCGACGCTCGCGCTCGCGTTTCTCCTCCTCGATCACTTTGCTGATCTCGCGGTTAATGGCTGCGGTCAAGTCTGGTTTGGAGGCAGTGGAGAGGATCAACAAACTGTCCTGCAACTTGTATGTGGTGTAGTTCTGCACCAATTCGTCCAAGACGGATGCCAAACGTGAGACACGCTTGTAATCGTCATGCTTGTGGTCGATGAGGGAAGATGCCTCCGAGAAGCAAGGCTGTGCTTTTACATAGTCGGGACGCTCGTAGTAGAGGTCTCCCAAAGTAATGAGAGATTGCGCCTTTTCGCGACCGTTTCGGACGCTCTTCTCAATGGATGTCTCGTAGTTGGCGATGGCCTTTGCGGTATCTTTCTTGGCCAAGTAGATGTTACCGATCGCATAGTAGATTTGATCCAAATACTCCTCGTTGTTTTTGCTCTTGGCCATCTTCTTCAGGCGGGCGATCAATGACTCGCTGGATTGGTTGCCACCCACCACTTCCGTCTGTCTGATTTGGGCGTTAAAGGACATTTGGTAAGGCGGATTGGCCTTCAAAACTTTGTTGTATAAATTAAATGCCTCCTCTTTTTCCCCTTGCAATTGCTTTATTTGGGCCGCCACAAAGTAGAAACGGGTGCGTTGGATACGGTCCTTTTCGGTCTCTGCCGCTTTGAATAGATAAGGAAGCGCCGCGTTGTACTCACGCTGTGTCACAAGTAGATCCGCCATGGCACCATTGTAGAGATTGACCAATTTAGGACTCAATTCTTCCGGGTCAATGCGTTTGAGGATTTCGTCTGCCTCGTATAGCCAATCCATCTCCTTTAGTGAACGTGCTTTCCAAATATTGGCCTCTGTGACAAGATTCTTGTCTTGAGGGAAGTGCTTGGTCACGTATGTGAAGGTGGCCGAAGCGGCGAGGTAGTCGTTGGCGTAGTATTTCGCTTTACCCATCAACATCCATACTTCATCCATATAGGAGTTAAACTCCTCTTGGTTGTAGAAGGTGACATAGTTGGGGTCACGCATCTTGTCATATTTTTTCTTTGGCTTCTTCTGGATGGAACGCTCTTGCACCGCGGACTCGCATTTGGATACGGCTCTGTTCATGTCTCCGGTTCCGGTGCCCAATGTGGAAGGGTCGCTGACGGCGAAGACAGGTATCACATGTGAATAGTCTGGAGCAAAGGCCTCTTCAATTCGTTTGTTGCCTTTCTTGAAGGATTCATTCGCGTTGAAATAGACGTTGTATTTGGTGTTTAACGCTTGGTGCTTACGGTTGACCCATGTGTTCTTCTTCAAGTCGCAACCGCAGAGGGTTAATAGCGCGATTAGCCCAAACAGAAAATATGTACGATTTAATCTTAACATTCTTGCCATTTTCTCTATGTATAACTGACGATTGTGTGAAAAATTGTGTGAACACACTCCGCCAAAAGGCAAAATTAGTGAAAATATGTGACTTAATGGTGATTATTTTTTTGTTCTTCATAAAAAAAAGAGACGGATACTCCTGCTGAGGGGTCCGTCTCTGAACTTTGGGGTCAATAATGATCCGACAATAATTATTTCGGAGCGTTAATCTGGCGCGCCCGTTTTCAGTATAAGTGTGGTGGCGCCCAATGTGATGATCTCACTGTCGCTAACGACTCTCTTTTCCTTTTTTTGTAAAATGTCATTCATGACAAAGGTTCCCACGAGGCTGTCGTAATCCTCTACCTTGTGGATGATTTTACCATTTTTCTCCTCTACATGGATGATGCAGTGTTTTCTATCCATGCTCATATCTCCCGTATCGATAGGGGAGGAGATTTCGTTGCCCGGACAGCGTCGGCCGAACATGTTCTCTCCGAGTTGCAGCGGGATGATTTGCTTTTCGCAGAAGACGTTCTCCACCACCACGATGCAGCCGTAGGTGTAGTCCACCTCCTCTTTCTTCTCCTCTTTGGATTTGAATCGGACGCTAAAATTCTTTCCGCAATTATCGCAGTGGAGGATAAGGGAGGCGCCTGGCTCGATACGGCTCTCTTCGAATCGGATGAATTGGTCGCATTTAGGGCATCTAATCTTTCTCATATCGTATAATCTAAATTCAACGCGAAGTTAAGAAATGTGGCGTGATGCGCCAAAATTTATCTTCCTCCGATCTTCTTGCCTATGAGAAGGGCGATTCGGAAGATGGCGAGCATGGTTACCGCGCCGATTAGGGCTATGAGTAAAAAGTTCCAACCGTGCCAGTGCACGAGCGAGTTGATACCCGTGCAGGCGTAGGGAACTGATATGAGTGCGGAGACGATGCCAGGAACATATTGTCTGGCGATGACTACTTGCGTGATGTGTACCAAAAGGTGGAGCGAAAAGCCAGTGAACAGAATGCTCCATACCAATGTGGCCTGTGGCGCTTGGACTAGCACCAAGATACAGCCCAGCAATATAAATAATATCATTTCGACGACGATGAGAGATACAAAGCCCTTTGTGCTGAGTTCTGGGAGGTTGTGTATGGCTCCCCAAACTTGTGGGAATCGACCTTTTAGTTCGTCGTTTTGCCGACTTGCCCACCTCTTTTGGGTGAGAAACTCTTCCATCTTGTGTGCGAAGAATAGGATGGGCAGTGGAAGTACGAAGAAAAGTACGCTAAGTGCGCTCATAAGCGTTGTTTTTAATTGTTGAAGATATCAAAGGGGATCTCTATGCTTGATAGAGATCCCCTTGCTGTTTGATCCACTCGGATTAAGCTTTCTTTGCGGTTTTTGTTGCGCTTTTCTTTGTGGATGTCGCCTTTTTTGTGGTTTTAGCCTCGCTCTTTGTGGCTTTGCAAGCCTTTGATGCGGCGAATCCCTGACTCTTTTCCGCCTCCAATTGCGCGATGATTTTTCCCTGCGCGTCGATGGTCTTCATGAGGGAGTTCAACTCCTCCACGTCGACACCCTCCGGGAATTTCTCGCGGACACGAATCATGAAGTCGCTCAATACGTTCATGTAGTTGGTGAAGGCCTCGAATGGAGTCTCGTAAGGTGAGAGATGGTTGGAACCTCCAGAGAAGTGCTTCGTACTCATGTAATAGAAGTGGTCGCAAGATTGAAGGTAATTCCAATCTTGTAGGATTTTTCGGTCCGAACAGAGACGAACTTTGTCGCGGATGCTATAAAGTTTGTCGAATGCGGATCTTTGCAACTCATTACCCAACCAAGCGGATGTGTTACGCTCCTCGTCTGCCCATGAAATGGTGTAGGGAACATGTATCTGGTCGATTGGTTTCTTCTTGCTGAATAGGTTGGCTGGTGTCTCGAAATTGATACCTGCCTTTTCCGCTATGCGAGGCAATGCTTTCAAGAACTCGAAGATACCTGTCTCCTTGCACTGGATCTCACCGAAAGTCTCATAACCCATGAAGAGGTTGATGACGTCTTCGTCCTTTGGACAGGATGCTATCCAATCGATCAACTTGTCCGCGGTCAATGGGAATTGGTCCCAACTCCAATCGGAGAAGCGGAAGGTGATATCGTCGCTTAGTTTTGAGTTCTTCAACAACAATTTGAGTCTTGGGTTGCTGGCGCAGCAATAGACGTAGTTTGGACTCTTCCATCCAAGTACATGCTTCGCGCCCTCTGTGATCATACCCTTGAAGCCCATGTTCGCCACTCTTCTACCGATTTCGTCAGAGTAGAGCAATTCTGTGTTTCTGAAAGTGGTGGGTTTGTATCCGAAAAGACTTTGGATTTTGCTGGCGTGTTGCTTCACTTGCATCTCAAATTCGTCGTTCTCCTCTTCCAAACTTGCGAGGGAGTGGGCGAATGTCTCCGCAAGGAACTCCACACAACCAGTTTGTGCCAACTCCTTGAATGAGTCAATTACTTCTGGCGCATACAACTCTAATTGCTCCAACGCCACACCGGAGATAGAGAATGCCACTTTGAATTTGCCTTCAGTCTCTTTAATCATTTGAAGGATTGTCTGATTGGCTGGCAAATAACAGTGCTCCGCGATACGGCGGATGACCTCCTCGTTGGTGTAATCATCGTAGTAGTAATGATCATAACCGATGTCGAAGAACTTGTATCGTTTCAACCTAAATGGTTGGTGAATTTGAAAGTAAAAGCAAATTGACCTCATGATATATCAGTAATTTTTTGTTATTCTTTTTATTTCCAGCCTAATACCTTGTTGTAGATGTCACGTACCTTCAAGGCGGCGTTCTCCCAGATGATGCCATCCACCTCTTTCTTACCCTCCACGCGAAGGTAATCGTACATGGATGGGTAGGTGATGATGGAGTAGATGGCGTTGGCCATCGCATCGATATCCCAATAATCCACCTTGATGGCGTTGTTGAGGATCTCGGCGCATCCTGATTGCTTGGAGACGATGGTAGGGACGCCTACTTGCATGGCCTCCAAAGGAGAGATACCAAATGGCTCGGATACGGATGGCATAATATATACATCGCTGGATTTCAGCATCTCATATACTTGATTGCCCTTCAAGAATCCAGTGAAGTGGAATCTGTCGCTGATGTTTCTATTTGCGACAAGGCTGATCATCTTCTCCATCATATCTCCGCTTCCTGCCATGACGAAACGGACATTGTTGGTCTTCTGCAATACCTTATAAGCTGCCTCCACGAAGTACTCAGGCCCCTTTTGCATGGTGATACGTCCGAGGAAGGTGACCACTTTGTCTTTGGTATTGTGTTTGCCCTCAATGGCTTGGATAGTTGGACTTAACGGTTCTACCGCATTGTGGACCGTGGTCACTTTGCGAGGATCGATGTTGTATCGGTCGATTACCGTGTCCCTGGTCTTATCGCTCACAGTGATGATGTGGTCCGCATGGTCCATGCCGGCCTTCTCAATGCTATAAACGGTTGGGTTCACGTTGCCTCGGCTTCTGTCGAAATCAGTCGCATGGACATGGATGACAAGCGGTTTCCCTGAAACATATTTCGCATGTACACCGGCAGGATAGGTCAACCAGTCGTGGGAGTGGATGATGTCGAAATCCAATGCCCTGCTGACAACGCCGGCTACCGCATCATAGTTGCGGATCTCTTCTTGAAGGTTGTTGGGGTAACGACCGGAAAACTCGATCGATCCAATGCCATTGGTGCCGATGTAGTTGTTATCCTCCTGAATACAGTTCCTGTAATGGT
This sequence comes from Paludibacteraceae bacterium, assembly GCA_045601045.1. Taxonomy (GTDB): domain Bacteria; phylum Bacteroidota; class Bacteroidia; order Bacteroidales; family Paludibacteraceae; genus UBA1181. Next base: position 53,426 of record JAZRZA010000027.1, on the reverse strand, counting down.
AGTATTCGTCGGTGGTTATCCTTCCTGCCAACTCTTGGTTGAGGTAGTCCCAATTGGGTTCGCACCAAACAACGGGTACCTTGTTGGCGGCGATAATCTTCATGAAACTTTGGTCTTCGTCGCCCCAAGGTTTCGGCAAGACAAAGGAGATCTCCATGTCTTTCTGTACGGACATGCCACGGGTAAGACCGTAACTTGCCGTTCCTAAACCTCCTAGGATGTGTGGAGGAAACTCCCAACCAAACATTAATGCCTTCATACTGTATGCTTACTAATCGTTCTTTTGACTTTTTAGAATTTTGATGGTTCTCAATATCTCGGCCACGTTCATGGCGTAAGAGATTCCCCCTCTTCCTTTGTATGGCGGGTTTCCGTCGAACATTTCGTTGAGGGTTCCGACGCAACCGATGAACATCTCCTCCTCGATGCCCGTCAAGGCTCTCTCCGCGAAGAAGAAACCACTGTTCTTATAGACGCTGAGGTATGCCTCGATGTATGGTCCCAACAACCATGGCCATGCGGCTCCTTGGTGTTTGGAGAAAAGACGTGTGTCCTCGTTGCCTTCGCAAGATCCTTTGTAGTTCGGACTCTTGGGACTCAATGAACGTAGACCCTTGGGGGTGAACAACTCTTTTGTGGCGATATCCACGATGGCTTTCTTTTGCTTGTTCTCCAAAGGAGAATATTTCAAAGACGCCGCGAATATCATATTAGGACGAACCGATAACTCTTTGTGATGTTCGCAAACGAAGTCGTACAAGTAGTAGCCGTTCCAGAAGGTTGGTGAAAAGTTCTCTTGTACCTTGTTCGCGTACTCCGTCAATGAGTCGCTGAAATGCTCCTCCCCGAATTTCATGGAGAGTTCGGCGACGAAACGAAGCACGTTGTACCACAATGCGTTGATCTCTACGATGTAACCGCTTCTTGGTGTGATGGGCTTGCCGTTGTAGGTGGCGTCCATCCAAGTGTTTGGGCTATCCCATCCGTGACTGTATAGCAAAGCGTTGTCATGGATGAAGAGATTCGTGTGGTGTTGCTTTAAGATAAATTCAATAATGTCTTTCAGAATATCTCCGTAGAGTTCCCAGGCCTCTTCGTCGGAAGTGGCCTTCGCGTATTCTTGAATGTCCCATATCACCCACAATAGCACGTCTGGCTTCTCCATGCCTAGTACTTCAAGGTCGATAGGTTTGCCGTTCATGAAGTTGCGGATGGCGGGAATCATGCTGGCCATTACTTTGTTGAACCCGGATTTGTCCTCTCGGGCCAATGATATGCCTGGTAAGGAGATGAACATCTCTCTCGCTTGACATTTGAACCAAGGGTAACCCGCAAGAATGGTCAACTCCTCTGGGCTCTTTCGGCAGAATAATTGCTCCGCGGAGTTCTTCAAACAGTTGAAGAAACTGGTACGGGTAGTTCTGCTGGATATTTCGTTGAAACAGATTTCTGTGAGTTTGCCGCATTCCGCTTCGCTGACACCTGCGGAGAAAATGACTGATTCGCCCTTCTTGATGGGCAATTCGAAGTGGCCTGGTACGAACAAATCCTCTTTGTGGTAGTAGCCGCGCTCGAGCTCCTTCGGATATTCAATGCCTTTGTTCCAGTTCGGATCGGAAACGAATTTGACTGGTTTGCTGAATTGCATGAAGAGCTGCGGATAGCCTGGGTATAGACACATGGCGATACCGTTCTCCACTTCGCTGAAGGCGGTGTTGATTTTGTCATTCTCCACGCACAATGCGTTCACGTTTCTGAACGCGAGGTATGGTTTGAATTGAAGGATGGTCTCCGAGCGCGCGTCAAGTAGGGTGTACTTGATGAGGATTCTATTCTCGTAAGAGACGAATACTTTCTCTTTGGAGATGACCACACCACCCACGCGGTAAACCTCGGAAGGCACGATGTCGAAATTGAACTCCCTTTGGTACTTGTGTCCTTGCGGAGCGTAGTAGTCACCATCGTATTTGTGGATGCCTAAGTTGAAGGCCGCTCCGTGTTGGATGACTGTCTCGTCCAAAGAAGAGAGAAGGACATGGTTGTCGTTGTCGAGATTTTTGACGGGTGTGATCAACAATCCGTGGTATTTCCTGGTGTTGCAGCCGATCACTGTGGTGCAGTGGTAGGCACCCGACTTGTTGGTGCGTAACATCTCCCTTTGTTGAGATTGCTCCAGATTGGTTAAAAGTGTTTTATCAAATCTCAGATAACTCATGCCACATCAAATTTTCTTGTCAAACAATATTCGCTAATGAAAAATCGGATAAATTTAAGCATTTTTCTCGGAAATATCGATTGAAAAAATGGATTTTTTTGTGTGCTATTTCTCTCGTTATCCAAATGATGCAATTATTTGATGGTATATTGTGCTTTTTCGTTAATTTTGTGCCTTAAAAGTGACAGGTCGTAATTTCGTCGTGTCAAAAAATGTAGAGATTATGTTGACAAAGGAATCATCTTTCAAACAGGGAAATAGTAAGAGTGTGAACTTTCGCGTCAAAGAGGAAGCTCCTCTTTTTGATTTCGTGATGGCGAAAATCGGCAGTATGAGTAAAACTGCGGTGAAAGGCGTTCTTGCCCGTGGACAGGTCTTTGTGAATGACCAGGTAAATACGCAATTTGATTACAAACTTCAACTAGGTGATCAAGTGAGGGTGGATTTCTCCAAGTCGGGTAGCGGTTTGAAGAGCAGCAAGGTCACTGTCTTGTATGAGGATGAGCATATAATTGTGGTTGATAAGGCGGCTGGTGTTCTGTCCGTCGCGACAGATAAACAGGAGGAGTATACAGCCTTCCGTGTGGTGATGAATCATTTGAAAAAGCAAAAAAAGAGCAATCGACTCTATGTGGTGCATCGCTTGGACCGCGAGACCTCTGGTGTTTTGATCTTCGCGAAGAACCGGGATGTCCAATTCCTGATGCAACGTAACTGGCAGCGTGATGTGCATAGCAAAATATATTACGCCATTGTAGAGGGTGTAGTGGAGAAGGATCGTGATGAGATCCATACTTGGTTGAATGAGGACCCTAAATCAAAGAAGGTCTATTCCTCTGATTTTGATAATGGTGGGCAAGAGTCCATCACTCGTTACGAGGTGGAGAAACGCATGAAGGAACACACCCTTTTGAGGGTGACCTTGGTGACGGGCAGAAAGAATCAAATCCGTGTGCACATGCAGAGCATCGGACACCCGATTGTCGGTGATAAGAAATATGGTGGATCTACCTCTCCGATCGGTCGTGTCGGTTTGCATGCGGAGTCGATTACGCTTCGTCATCCAATGACAACTAAGGTGATGACTTTCAAAGCGGAATTGCCTGAAAAAATGAGCCGTTTCGTCAATAAATAGCGTAAGTATGAACGCTGCAAAGAATAGACTGTCTGCTGTGCGCTCCCGTATGGCGGAACAAGGGTTGGATGGCTACATCGTTCCATCCGAGGACCCGCATTTGAGTGAATATCCCCCCGAGGAGTATAAATTAAGAAAACATATATCGGGTTTTACCGGATCCGCTGGCACATTGGTGGTTTTATCTGAGCGTGCTGGCCTATGGACCGATTCCCGTTACTATTTGCAGGCTGACGATGAATTGAAGGGAAGTGGCATTGACCTCTACAAGGATGGTTTGCCTGAAACGCCTTCCTACATTGATTGGATTACGTCGCAATTAACCGCCAACCAAACTGTCGGTATCGATGGATCCTGTTTTTCCGTGACGGCGGTCCGATCTTTGGAACAGGCTTTGTCTGCACGACAGATTTCCCTTAAAACGGATGTTAAACCTTTGTGGGATGAGGGGATAACCCCTCTTCGCACACCTTTGTACCGTCTGCCGAAATCTATCACGGGTATGTCCCATGCCCAAAAGCGTGAGTCGATCTTCCGAAATACCAAGGCGGATGGACTATTGATCTGCGCTTTGGATGAGGTGGCCTGGACTTTGAATTTGCGTGCTTCCGATACCCCCTATAATCCAGTTTTTATGGCTTATGCGTTGGTTCAAAAGGATGTTACGCGACTCTTCGTCGACGAGCGATCGGTAGCCCCCGAATTGACTCTTCTTTTATCGCGGGAGGGCGTTGAGGTCTATCCTTACGAGGCCATTACCGACCATTTGAAGTCTTTGCCTCAATCCTTTGCCCTTTCGGTGGATCCTTCGAAGTGTAACCATGGACTTTGTTCGGCCCTCTCTTGCGTTGTGGTGTGGGAAAATTCGCCTGTCGCTTTGTTGAAGGCTTGCAAGAATGAGGTGGAATTGGCGGGATTCCGCAACGCGATGGTGAAGGACGGCGTGGCTTTGGCGAACGCTTTTTCCGAAATATATGAGCGAGTCGCCTCCGACGACACGGTGACGGAGTTGGCGGTGGCTGGCATATTGTTGCGGTGTCGTGCCCAGCAGGAAGACTTCAAATGCGAAAGTTTCTCCACTATAGCGGGGTACGGCGACCATGGCGCGATCGTGCATTATAGCGCGACCGAGGCCTCCAATCGCTCCATTGGAAAGAGTTCTTTGCTTTTGGTGGATTCGGGAGGAAACTATCTCCATGGTACGACGGATATCACCCGAACATTCTGTTTCGGTGTGCCTACGGAGGATCAACAGGTTGATTATACCTCTGTGTTGAAAGGTCATATCGCGATTGCGATGGCCCAATTCCCTGATGGGACACAAGGCTCCCAACTGGATGCTCTGGCCAAACAATTCTTGTGGCGTGTCGGCGCTGACTTCGGACACGGAACGGGCCATGGTGTAGGCCATTTCCTCTGTGTGCATGAGGGACCGCAAAATATCCGGAAAGTGGGCAACGGAGTGGCCTTGCGGCCTGGTATGGTGCTCTCAGATGAACCTGGCGTTTACCGAGAGGGACGATATGGCATACGTATTGAGAATATGGTGGCTGTTGAGCGACGCTTGGAGAGCGAATATGGCGCCTTCTATGGGTTTGAGACTTTGACGCTCTTCCCGTATGATCGTAATTTGATCAAGGTGGATATGCTTACCGATGAGGAGTTGCTTTGGCTAAATAGATACCACGAGCGGGTGAAAACCATACTTTCCCCCTTGATTATAAGTGAAAAAACATTAAAATGGCTCGCTAAAATGACATCTCCTATGATGAGATGATGATAAAATAGTTAAATTAGCACATTATTTATGCAAAATATAATACGACATAGGATCATGAAAAGATTGTTTTTGTTGACGATGGCCTTTTCGCTGTCCATCCTTGCCAATGCGGGATATAGGATTCAGTTGAATGTGAAGAATATGAAGAATGATAAAGCCTTTCTGGCTTATCATATGAATGGCAAGACTTATTCTTGCGATACCGTGATGTTGGATGCCAAGGGTAATGGCGTCTTTTCCAAGAAGAAGGATTTGGATCAGGGTATCTACATCATCTATTTTACCGCAGACAAGTATTTTGACATGCTTGTTGGAGCTGATCAGAACATCAAGGTGGTTGTGGATACCACCAAGTTGGATGAGGCGATGGTGACGGGTGCTTCAGAGAGTGCCGGATTCCAGGATTTGCGCAAGTTCTTGATTGGTATGAATACCGAACGTATCGAGTTGCAGCAAAAGTACAAGGACAAGAAGATCGATTCCACCACTTTCTATAACACATTTGATAAGATGACAGAAAAGGTGATGGGTTATCAGAATGATTTGGTGGCGCGCAACAAGAATAATTTCTTAGGAGCCTATGTGAAGGGTACTATTCCGGTGGAAACGCCTGAATTCGATGAGGTGCCCGATTCTATCCGTTCTCGTGTCCGTTACCAATATTTCAAGAAGCACTATTTCGACAACATCAATTTGAGCGATCCTCGCTTCTTGCGCACACCATTCTTCCCTTCTATGGTAGATGGATTCATCTCTCGTCATGTGTTACAGGATCCCGATACACTGGCCGCTGCCGCTATCGATTTGATTGAGCGTAGCAAGGGTGATACCTTGACCTTCCAAGTGATGACCAGTAAGATGATCAATTATGGTATCTCCAGCAAGATGATGGGTATGGATAAATTGTGGTTGAAGTTGGCTGATAAGTATTATTTCACTGGACAAGCCAAGTGGGCGGATTCCGCTTGGGTGGAGTCGCTTCGCAAAGAGGCTAAGAAGATTCGTTACAATTTGGTCGGAGATGATGGATATATGCTCGCTATGCGTGATTCAACCAGCCGTGTCGTAAAGTTGTCTGATATCAAAGCGGAGTGCGTTTTAGTTTATTTCTTCGAGCCAACTTGCGGCCATTGTAAGAAGACGACTCCTGTGCTTCATGACTCTGTCTATGTGAAGTGGAAGGATAAGGGATTTGAGGTCTTCGCTTGCTATACGCAGACCGACCGAAACGAATGGATGGAATTCGTCAATAAGAACCATATGCAGGATTGGGTGAATGTTTGGGATCCATACCGTGAATCCTACTTCTGGGAGTTCTATGACACTTCCGCAACCCCAGGCGTTTATCTTTTGAACAAGGATCGCAAAATCATCGCGAAGAAGATCGATATGAAGACACTTGATATGATCTTGAACGAGGAACTTGTGAAGCGTAAGGAATCAAAGAAATAATCAAAGGAAATAAATGACGTAGGGGCACCCCTTGTGGGTGCCCATTTTATTTAAAACAGGTTATATGGCTTTAATTAAATCAGTGAGAGGGTTTACCCCAAAGATCGCCGAGGATGTTTTCTTGGCGGATAACGCCACCGTGATCGGTGATGTGGAGATAGGCGAGGGTAGCAGCATTTGGTTCAATACTGTGTTGCGAGGTGATGTCAACTCCATCCGTATCGGAAAGAATGTGAATATTCAGGATGGCAGCGTGCTCCACACTTTGTACCAAAAGTCCACCATTGAGATTGGTGATAATGTCTCCGTGGGACACAATGCGACGATCCATGGCGCGAAGGTTTGCGACAATGTCTTGGTGGGAATGGGTTCCACCATCTTGGATGGCGCGGTGATCGGAGAGAACTCCATTATCGCCGCAAATGCTTTGATCACCCCCAATACGGTGGTGGAGCCGGGCAGTCTATATGCGGGAGTGCCTGCCAAGAAGTTGAAGGATGTCTCCCCAGAACAGACCAAGGAGATGATCAATAAGATCTCAAATAACTATCGAATGTACGCAAGTTGGTACAAGGAATAAATAGGCAACGCTGCATAGTTCGTTTGTTTTGAGAATAGGTGCCATCCCTTTGTTCTCAGTTCTTTGCACCGAAAGGAAAGGCTGCCAACCGATGTGGATGACAGCCTTTATTGTTTTGCTTTATCTTACTTCGGAGAAGAAGTTTGCTCCTAAAAATAGTAAGCTGACTAACTGTCTTGCAATTAGTGAAAATGCGATGCTGAAAATATTTACCAATAGGTAGTTCTTAATCGATGTAAAGAACATTGTAGTATCCACTTCCTCTTCCATTTCATTCTTTATGAGAAGTTCTCCGCCTATTTTCTTTATTTGGTATAGCGACCACAGGGAGAGACATAACGGAATCAAAGAGATAAGGAGCTGTGAACACCCGAACCCCATTCCAATATTGAAGCTTCCAAATAGAAATGGCGAGATGTTGATAGCAAAGGTTGCTATGTTCATCCAGAACAATATCCATGCGAATCTACGAATGTCTTGAAGCTCCTTTGAGGGTAAAAGTGCCATTATTTTATCGTGTTAGATTAATCTTAAATGCGATTCCGAAGTCAGAGGTGATGATAGGGAATCCTTCAGACACCTTTGGCGTGCTGGACTTGCAGTCGTAGTAGAGCTTGACGTTCAACCGCTCGCTTAACACGTAGTCCGCGGATAACTTCAAGGACATGGATCGGAGACCGCTGCTCAATTGAGAATAGGCCTCGTCAATGATACGGATGAAGGCATCCGTGTTCTTGAAGGAGAGGTCTCCTCGGAGGTTCAAGTCGTTCTTGATCTTCTTTTGTTGCTTGCCGACGTTGATGATCATGCCGATGTCATCAAAACGGTAACCTGCACCCACTACAAATTCCATGCTGGATGACTCCAAGATTTGGTTGCCTGGGATGTCCAATTGGACGTTGCGGGAACGTTTTACCTCCGCCTTCATTGTCAAACTATTTTTCAAACTAGCATCCACACCGATGAGTGGTGAGAATTGTTCCGTGATGCTGACGTTTGATACATCATACTTGGAAGTCACGTTGTTGAAGTCTTTGTATTCTCCGCAAGTTCCATATTGGCTACTGCCGTAGAGATTGTCGTTCCATTCCAACAAGGATCTGTATGGACCGACGCTATATGTGCTCTTGTAGGCGTGGTTGATGTTGAAAGACTTAAAGTTCTTTCTGATATTTCCGATGCGCATCAAAGCGTCGCAAGTCACCTTCCAGTTTGGAATCAACGAACTTATCATACTCTTGAAAGAGCCTGATGGAATATAGTTCAAATCTACCTTTCTGGCGTCCTTCTTCATGTAAGCCGCATAGAAGGCAGGCACCAATACATCGGCACCGCTTGGGTTCACGAAGTTGGCGTTACCATTGCTGTTCATGGTGCCGACTTCACTATAAATTCTGCTTTGAACGGTTTTTCTGTAGTTCAAAAAGTTCTCGAACAATTCGGAATTGGTTCCGTTCTTGACGAATGAGGTACGGATAGGAAGGCAGGTGCGAGAGAAGGTTCCCGCGAACTCCTTCATGTTCCAGTCGTCCGTATAACCGTACATGTAGTAGATGTCGTCTCTGTTGTTCTTCATCCAAGAGGCGTTCAAATCAATCTTTAAGTTTGGAATTGGTTCGATCAGCGCCTTAGCAGTTAAGTTCTGTGTGACGGAACGTACGATTGGCGATGTGATGCCCTCATTGGTTAGCAACAATGAATCTTCCGCGTATGCGCGGTGGATGAAATTATCCGCATTGAAGAAGCCGAATGTAAAGTCATAACCTGGGTTGTGGCTGTCTTGTCCAAGGAATCCACTGGTAGGCTTATAGCCATTCACCTCCAAAACATCGCTGTGACGATAGTTGAAGCTGATGTTGCGGATCATCATCAAGAACCTTGCGGAGTATTCCGCGAACTTATTCAATCCATTCTCCGGTTTGCTGGTAACAGTCATGGAGAGTCTGTCTAAATCGGTCTTGCTAGTAACTGTGACGGTATTGGCATCCACCACAGAGACCTTTACTGGCACACTCTTACCCGCTGTATCCTTCACGACTACCGTTACATTTGTGGAATTCAATCTGTGGCTGATACGAGTCTTGCTACCTGCTTTCAACTTCAAGTTTTTGCGCTCGAAGGTCTTAGGCTTTTCGTCTTTCTTCTCTGTCGCCTTTTTGTCTTGGTCCTTCTTCGGTGTGGTAGGCGTTTTTGAATATTTACGGTTTATCTCCTTCAGTCGAGGGAACTTGTTGTAGAAGGTCTCGAAGTTGAATCGGACATCGCCATTCCAATTCCTTTGGTTCTCGATGATGTTACCCGTAATAGGCACCTCGCCAAGTGACAATATGGTTCCCTTGTCCCACTGGTAGAATGCGGTGTATTGCGCGTTAGATGTGATCCAGTCCAAATGTGGTAATTTGTTGACAGGGATATTGTAGGATATATTGAACTTCTGTTCGTAGGAAACTGGCTCACCGAAATGTTTGATGCTGCTCCATACAGTATCCTTCCACTTGTCGTACCAATCCAAATAACCGATGTCTTCCAGATATTGCTTGTTGATAGGAATATTGATGAGACGGTTATCCTCGCTTTCATCCGTTCTGATGATTTCGGCGATTTCTGAGTTGGTCGCTGTTGTGAAACTAAACTTCAAGTTGCGAGTCAGATCCCACTTGATGTCGGATGTCCTATCCCATTGCCAATTCTTGTCGTAGGACATGTATTGGAAGGTGGTATCTTTCATCACCGGTTCCGAGAAGTTTCTCATTTGAGACTCTTCGTAGTATCGCATCATAGAGGTTCCGAAGGAGATGTTTCTTGGCACGTAGTAGAAATTGAAATCTCGGATCAACTTCATGTGTTGCGATTTCAACGCCTTGGATTTAGCCTTCTTGAATGGCTCAACCGGTTTCGGGTTGATGGAATATACATAGTTGAAAGTACCCTTATAGTTTTGGATACGCTCGTACTCCACCTCCGGATTGGTTTCCTCCGATTTGTTATAGCCCAAGCTGAATGAGAAGTTGGCTGGGTCGTAAGGCATTGGTTTTTTGCTGGTGATACCCACACGAACATTATTCAAGGCATAACTCTTGTAGATCTTGTTGGTTTGGGACATCTGTTTGATAGAGTCCTTGATAGCGTCTGATTCGTAGTTGTCCAGAGATTTGGATAATTCCACGTCTGTATTCAACGGATCGTACTTCGGAGAGGTGCGTTGATGCGTTCTGGTGTAGGTAAATGGCATGTTCACCTTGCCCTTGTCAGGGAATAACTTTCCGAGTTGGACAGATGCCGAGATGTTGTACTCGTAGAAGTTATCTTGGTTTCTATCCATCACATTATCCTCCAAACCACCGAATCCCACGGTTTCCACTTGTCCTCCGATGGTGAAAGATCCTAAATCGGAGAATACGATGCCCAAGTTGGCGACAGCGGCCCATCCGCCCTCCTCCTCAAATCCGGACATGCGCATTTCGTTCACCCAAATCTCCGCGCTGTGAGGTTGGTTGTCTTCGTTGACGATACCAATCATCATGGAGGTAATATCTCCGAAAGATGGAGAACCGAGGACGGACATCGTGTTGTGACCATCCATCTTGGTATACGCCTCGTTGTACCTGATCGCACCGGCCGCTTTACGTCTGTCGCGTTCCAATTTGAGGTCAGTGAGTTTTGCGAATTCGAAGTCGAAACTATTCTCTGCTGGCCAAACCGCCTCTTTGTTCTCTTTGCCGACCACCTCGTTAGGATCGGTGATTCTCAATGGAATTTTATACTCGTAGTAGTTCTCCGTATAGTCAGAACCGAAACGTACAAAGATGTAAAGACGATTGTTCGGAATCTTGTCGTATATGCTTAACTCTTCAGCATGGACAAACATCTTGAAACGCTTGTACTGACGAGCATCCAATTTCATGTTCTTGTAAACCGCGCGGGCGTCGTTAGACTCCAAACTGTCGATGCGTAGAACCATCGCCTGCTCGTTTTCCGCGGTCAATTGGGTCTGACTAGGGTCGTAGGTAGGATCGATGCCTGGAGGCATGCAGTAACCGATAGGACTCTTTCGCTTATCGTTCTCAGTACATACGGATGAGATGTCGATCTTACCGGTTCCTTGCAATTTCGCATACACCTTGTCGTCCACAAGCTTGTCGTTTTTCTCGTAGATGCGCCAATCAGTTCTCACCAATTTCAATTCACCAAAGCGCAAGTGCTCTTCCTCTTCGAATCCTGTCAAATACATACGGATGTATCGGATGGAACGGAAGTCTGAAATACCACCCTCCGGACGTTTCTTGTTGCTTTTGATCGGAATTCTGAACTGATACCAACGGATGCTCTTCACTTCACCGTTTTTGGTTTTGATGTCGTCGGTTTTCACCATGTTGGTGATGTAGTTCTCTTCCCATTTGCTCTGATCTCTGAAAATATCCCTGTCGATATCAACAATGTATTCGTAATATTGTTCAGACTCGTTCAAGGTGTTATCTCCGTTGATATCCTCCACGTCTGGAGATGTGGTGGCTGAAGAGGTGAACTTGTCCGCAGAGGCGGTTGAGTTGCCCTCCAAACCATTGTAGTATTTGTAACGGTCGAAGATACTTGCTTGGATTTCGTCGAAATCTTTGCCTCTGAAATAGTGGTAGTCGTCACCGGCTGGGTCATTGAGAGGGGAGAAGGTGGATGCGTCCCATCTTTGTTTTGTCTCTCCTGAAACCTTGTTCGTGATCTCTCTTTGGTACTTGGCGTAAGAAAGGGAGAATCTTGCCTCATCTTCACTTGAAAGTCCATTTAGACCCAAGTCTTGTTGCGCGAGGTTCGCGTTGTCGAATGATCCGGTGAGCGCGGTCAATCTTGGCACAAGACCCCAAACGGTGGTATCAACCGCCGCGTTGTTGTTATTGGTAGGAAGACCATTCTCAAATGATTTTCTACCATCCTTCAAGATATCCTCCGAAACGTTACCCAAGTTGAATACCAGTTTTCCCGAGGAGGTGTTGAAGTCAGCTGATGTAGAGTCCGCGTATGGGTCCATCAACCAGAACTCCAAATATTCCACGTTGGAATTCTCGAAGTTGGTGTTGTCGAGTTTACGCATGATACCGGCCCATCTGTCCTCTGGTTTGGACAAATAACCATCTTCGCCCATGCCATCTACATCCAAGTTGTATGGACCTCTCTCCTTTGGATAGTAGTGCAAGTGGAGTGTCTGCAAGGTGGTGGACTCTCCCATTCGTTGACTCTTGTCTGGATAGATTTCCCTCTCCTCGATTTGGCGAACGAAGTGGCTGCTCAATTGATCCTTGTCCTTTTTGATGTGGTCAGGTATATTGTTGCTGTTCGTCGTGAATATTTGATCAATATAGTACCAAGCCAAGTGAGATCTGTTCAATCCATATCCAATGTTGGTAGCATCGTGGGATTTGAGTTGATTGCTCCAGAATCCATCGTGGTCGCGGATGAAACGTTTGTTCATCAATTCTCCTGATGTGACTTTTGGCGTGCTGGCTAAAGTCCATGCGGTAGGGTTTTTGATGTTGATGGATGACTCAGTACCCTCGAAGTCGTCAATGTAGGATGTTCCCGCGTTCTCCAAATCCACCGCCTTGTTGTGACCTGGGATCAATTGCGCGAATTCTCCGGAGAATGCCACGGAAGATGGTGCCTTCGCATCAATCAATGGAATTTTGTCTATGATCTTGGTCAGCCATTGCCAGTCGCTCTTGAAAGAGGCGTTCATTCCCCAAATGGTGTTGGAGATTGGCTCGTTGCCGAGACCTACCTTCTGGGTGAGCGGTTTCTCCGATAGGTGGAGGATGGTACCTCCTAATGCGAATTTGTCGGAGAAGGCATACTCCATATTGGTTCCTATCAGGGATTTCCTTTGCGTGTTGAAGAACGATTCGCTTTCCAAAGAGACATTGATTGGAGAGTTGGAAGATAGGGCGATCTCGTCCAAGATCTTCACGATACCCAGGTTGTAATCCACGGTGTAACCTGTTCCTTCCACCAATGTACGACCACCTGCGGTGACGCGCACGGATCCTCTGGCCACATTGGTGGCGCCTAGGCGGATTTCGGAGCCGGACGAAGAGCTATATTCTCCACGGATGACATATTTGTTCTTCTCGGTATACTCTTTCGCTCTGGTAAGAGTAGAGTCGTAGAGTTCAGGGAAGGTGTATTTATCCACACCTGCGATAGCTCCGTAACCATCTTTGATACCTTTATCGAATGGTCGGGTGGATAGGAAGATGATCCTACCTGTGGTCGGATCGACGGTATAGCCTCTAATAAAATCAAAGTAGCCATCAGGCATTGCGTTAAGACGCTTGTTCAAACGGTCCATGTTCAAAACTCGAAGCAAGTTCTTGTTGCTGAGTTCTGGAATGTAATTCAGATATTGTGAGGAGGAATCTCCTTGCACATAATATTTGATTTCCACTTTGAAATTGTCTTCCTGAATGTTGTAGGCGCCTAGTGAATAGACGTTCTTCATCGAAAGGTTCCACAATTTCTTGTTTCGTGGAGAAGGTAGGGATCCCTTGATCAATTTCACGAAGAGGTTCTTGGTGGAGGTGCTGGCTGTGTCGGTGGTGCTTGTGGTCAACTCACCGACTCTGTAAACCTTACCGCCTTGTGTATATTCGTATGCGACAGCGATGATGTTGTCTGACGATACCGAACTTTTCAATGAAATGTAACCCAACTCTGAATTCAAGGTATATTCCGATTCTTTCAACAATTTCGCGTTGTTGAGAATCTCGTAATCTATGGATGGAACCATGTTCCCTTCTCCGATGTCCACCTTGGTCATCTCCGTTGAGGCGGTTGGGATATCTCTCAATACCTTGCTGGTGTCTATATTGCTATAAACGTTTCCAATGGTGTTGTTCGGCCATGCTAGTGATTTCCCCTTTTCGTCGTAACTCTCGGCCAAATCTCTGATGGCAATGATGTTTCTCATTGTCGCGTTGTGGGAAGAGGCTGTTGTGTTTGTGGTCCAAATTTCCACTTTGTTGATGACGATTCCTGATTGTGGATTTGGGGCGTTTTTAGCCCATTCGTCGTAGTGGTCGTAGAAGTAGGTGGAGAGGAAGAAGTGCCTGTTCTCCTCATATTCAGTTGCTCTTAACTCAAAATCAGTGGTTTGCGCGCCTTGTGTAGAGATCGTTTTGCGTTCCGATTCTTGTTGGGAAACGATGGCAGCCACCTTTAACTTTCCAAATTGCAAGTCGGTTCTGAAACCGAACAAATCGTTACTTCCGGAAATGAGTTGTGAAGAGAGCGGTAATCTGACGTTACCAGCCTCCACACGTTGGACGATATCGTCTTCGTCTCCTTTATAGTTGAGGTTGATCAGTTTTTGATCCGCGTTGAAGGTGGCCTCAGTGTTGTAGTTGAGGCTGAAGTTGATTTTGTCACCCACCGAACCGTTGGCGGATAATTGAATCTTGCTGTCGAAGTCGAAACTTGTGTTTCTTCTGTTTCGTTCGGAAATGGCTGGATTGTCTCTCTTCGAGATGGAAAATCCGAAATCCAAATCCACGGATCCTTGCGTTTTCAGTTGCACGCCACCAGGACCGAATATTTGGTCTCCCTTTTTACCGATTCCTATTTGTATCTCACTGGCAGTGAATTTGTTACCTCCATCAGTATTGGTCTTTGCCTTCTCTGCCCAATAATTGTTCATGGATTCTTGTAGGGCATGCTTTCTGTACTCGTCCTCGCTGAGTACGAAAGGTGTGGAAATCTCCATGTCGCCCACTTTGGTACGATAGATGTAGAAACCGCTGTTAGGATCATACTCCACATCGGTGGTCATGTTGTCTGGATCTTTCAGATCTATGGGTGATTTCTTTTGGAAATCTTCGTAAGTGACATTCTCGTGACTCTTGATGGGGTAGTGCAGTGGCGTTCCGTCGTCTTCGCTTGAGCTGACGGATGGTTTTCTATCGGCTGGCGCAGGACGGGAATCCTCTCCTTCCGACGTGTTTTGAGCGTAGGCGGAGTAGGCGATGATGCCGAAAAGCAGACCGAAGAATAATAATATGTTTTTTAATCTATTTTCCAAGGTTTTATCTCTCCTATGAATAGGTAACGGAATCAAAGCTGTTTTAGTGCCTCTTTGATAATTTTTTCTAGTGTGATGCTTGGGTCGGCAGCGATGATCTTGTCCACCACTTTTGCGGATGCGCTTCGATTGAATCCAAGTAAAACCAAAGCGGTGAGCGCCTCTTCTCTGTTGTTGTTGGATTGTATTTGAGTACCGATAGGGGAACTCTCTTTCCCAACTTTGTCTTTGAGGTCAACGATGATGCGTTGAGCAGTCTTTAATCCGATGCCTTTTACCGCTTTTAGTTGGTTGACATTCTCTCCGCTGATGATGGCTTGTAATTCATCCACGGAAAAGGATGAAAGAATCATCCGTGCGGTGTTGGCACCTACTCCAGAAACGGATATGAGTAGGAGGAATAGCTCTCTTTCCGACTTCTCCGAAAATCCATATAGTACGAAGGCATCTTCTCGGATGGCTTCGTAGATGTATAGTTTTGCCTCTGATTTTCCTTCCAGCGCGGCAAATGTGTTTAGCGATATGTTGATGGCGTAACCGATTTGAGAGGCCTCGATGACAGCCATCGCGGGACTCAACTCTTCAATTTTGCCTTTGATATATTCGTACATTCTTGTCCAAAGTATATAATTAGTTTGCAAAATTAATGAAATATTTCGGAATCACAAACAGGGATTTTTTGATGGCGCTTGGTGTAGATGGTACAGGTATATACAAAAAAAAAGCGGACCGAAGCCCGCTTTTTGTGATTTGCTAAATTCAGTAGCGAATTACTTCTTGATACCGAACAAAGTCTCAGTTGCACCTGCAGCGTTAACACCCTTGTTAACAGTAGCAGAAGTGATTACGTATTGATCTGAATCTGAAGCCAAGCAGAAAACGATCTTGTCTGCGTTAGCAACAGCGTCCTTTTGGAATACGTTAGAGAATGTAGTACCATCCCACATCAAGTAAGAAGTGTGATCCTTGTCATCACCCAAAGTGTAAACTGTACCCTTTGCGTCATCCTTCTTAGTTGTGATCTCGATCTCAACTACCTTTGATCCTGCAGTACCTGTAGCGCTAATTACCTTGAAGTAACCGCTCTTGCCGATAGTTTGGTTGTTGAAAGAGTAAGACTTGTTTGCCTCAACAATGATTTGTGGCAATTGTTGCTCCATTGTGTCCTCCTCTGCTTTTGACTCGTCTGCACAAGATGCGAAAGTGAAGGCTGCTGCCAAGGCTGCGAAAATCGCTACCAAATTGAAAATCTTTTTCATTTTAAATAATAAATTAAAAGTTAAACAAAAAAATCAACCATATAACATTAGGCTTCTGTCGCCTAATTTGATATCGCAAATATAATAAAAAAATGGAAAAGCAAAGAATTTGTTAATTCTTTTTTCCGAATAATTGTAATTTATAAAAAAAGCCTTGGCGTATCACCAAGGCTTTCCTAATGATATATGGAATTTATTATTCCTCCTCCTCTTTCACATTGGTGAATACGATGGATACATCGTCGTCCTCATCCATTTTGTCGAGCAATTTGTTGAGGGTCTCTCTTTGCTCTGGAGTGATCTCCTTGTAGTCGTTAGGTTGGTAGATGAACTCCACGTCCTTGATCTCAAGTTTGTTCTCCTCCAAGTATGATTGGATTTTTGAGTTGCTCTCGAATGCTCCCTCGATGATGATGTCTCCATTCTCCTCGTCTTGGTAAACCTCCTCTACGCCGAAGTCGATCAATTCAAGCTCCAAATCCTCCATGTTCACGCTGTCGTTGGCAGTTACCTTGAAGACGCATTTGTGCTCAAAAAGGAATGAAAGGCTTCCGGAAGTACCCAATGTTCCGCCGTGCTTGGTCAAATATGAACGTACGTTAGAAACGGTTCTTGTATTGTTGTCAGTGGCAGCCACTACCAAAATAGCGACACCGCCAGGTCCGTATCCCTCGTAGATGATCTCCTTGATATCAGCGGCGTCCTTATCTGTCGCCTTCTTGATGGCACGGTCAACGCTATCCTTTGGCATACACTCTGCCTTTGCCTTTTGCAAAAGCATACGGAGACGAGAGTTCACTGATGGATCTGGTCCGCTGGCCTTTACACTGATTGTAATTTCCTTTGAGATGCGAGTGAATGTCTTTGAAAGACGTGCGTTTCTCGCAAAGATTCTTGCTTTACGGTATTCAAAAGCTCTTCCCATTGTTTTACTACTTATATTATGTTTCTGTATTTTCCTTCCAAATATCTATTATTTCGCGAATATAGGGGTTTTCAGTGAGTCCGCCAACCCAATTTTTAATTCTTAGTTCATAATTCTTAATTCTTAATTATCTTTCCGTCCTGCATGTTGATGATACGGTCAGAACCTGCCGCCATCTCCATGTCGTGCGTCACCGTCACGATGGTTTGCCCAAGCTCTTTTTGCAACTGGCAAAATAGGTTGTGGAGGTCTTTTTTGTTCTTGGAATCGAGGCTTCCGGTTGGCTCATCCGCTAGAAGAACGCTCGGACGGTTGATCAATGCCCTTGCGACAGCTACCCTTTGCTTCTCTCCGCCTGACATTTCGCTAGGTTTGTGCTCCGCTCTTTCGCTGACGTTCATAAAGGAGAGCAATTTTCTCGCCTCCGCCTCTACCTCCGCCTTGTCACGTTGCGCGATGAGACCTGGAATCATCACATTTTCCAAAGCGGTGAATTCAGGAAGAAGTTGGTGGAATTGAAACACGAAGCCAATGTGCTTATTCCTGAAGTGGGCAAGTTCGTCGTTGGATAATGCGAATACATTGGTGTTGTTGATGATCACATCTCCGGTGTCAGGCTTGTCCAGAGTGCCGATGATTTGCAATAAGGTTGTCTTCCCCGCGCCACTCGCTCCGATGATGGAGACGAACTCTCCCTCCTTGATGGAGAGATCCACGCCGCGGAGCGCCGTGAAAGTTCCGAAACTTTTTGTGATGTTACTTGCTTGTATCATGGCTGTTTTCTTCTGTTTTATTAGAAATGACTGCCTCCAACTCCTCTGATGAGATGTTGATTTTCAACTTCCCGTTTTGCGCGTAGGATATCTTTCCGGTTTCTTCTGAAATGATGATGATGATCGCATCTGTCTTTTCGGAGAGACCTACGGCCGCGCGGTGGCGAAGACCTACCTCTTTGGGAAGGTCGAAATTATGGGATACGGGAAGAATACATCCCGCTGCTGAAATTTTGTTTTTGGAGATCACCATCGCACCGTCGTGTAGTGGTGAGTTTTTGAAAAAGATATTCTCGATGAGGCGGGCGTTGATATCCGCATTGATGACGTCTCCGGTGACTTCTATGTTTTTGAGATCCTTGGTCCGCTCGAAAACGATCAGCGCGCCGATCTTTCTTTTCGCGAGGTTTTTGCAGGCGATGGCGATTTGTTTGATCTCGGCATCCACCAATTGAGTCGGGTCGACAGAGAATAGTCTGTTGATGAATTTGGAGAGTCTGCTGCCGCCGGTTCCGATGCGGGATAGGGATTGCCGTATCTCCTCCTGAAACAATACGATGAGCGCGATGGCTCCCACATTGACGATTTGATCCATGATACCGCCCAGTAGGTTCATGTGGAACACGAAGTTCACCATCAGCCAGGCTACGATGAAAAATAGAATGCCAATGAATATTCGGATGGCAACCGTACCTCTTAAAACCTTGTAGGTCTTGTAAAGTATGCAGCTGACAAGAAAGATGTCGATGTAGTCGATAAGTCCGATTTCTTTCATTCCGTTACCTATTATAAATATAGTTCAACAACTTGTGTTTAGAGGGAGTTGTATTTCGCATATAAATCAACGCATTGTTTCGCCTCTTTCACGTCGTGTACGCGGAGGATGTCGGCTCCTTGCGTGAGGGAGAGCGTGTTTAGTATGGAGGTGCCATTCAAAGCCTCCGCAGGGGTGATGTCCAGCGTTTGCCAGATCATGCGTTTCCTGGAAATTCCCACAAGGATAGGGTAGCCTAGTGACTTCAATTCTCTCGTCATTGATAAGAGCGCGAAGTTCTCTTCCATCGTCTTGCCGAAGCCGAATCCGGGATCGATGATGATGTCTCGCACGCCGTTTGCGTTCAACTTCTCTATTTCATTTGCAAAGAAAGTGAAAATTTTCTTTAATAGGTCTTCTTTGGAGGATGAATCCACCTCGTGGCAGTGCATTAATACGTAAGTACATCCTAATTTACCCACTGTCTCGTACATTTGGCGGTCGCACCCATATACGTCATTGATGATCTGCGCGCCGTACTCTTTGACCGACATCTCCGCTACGCTCGCTCTGAAAGTGTCGATGGAGAGCGTGATGTCAGGGTGATGCTCTCTGATGATGTTTAATGCGTGGCTCATTCTCCGCATCTCTTCCTCCTCGCTGACGGGCGCGCTTCCAGGGCGAGTTGAGCATGCCCCGATGTCGAGAATGGAGGCTCCTTCTTCCAGCATCTTTTGCGCTTGGGAGATGATTTTGTCGTCATCTTCACATCTGCTGTCCTCGAAAAACGAGTCGGGTGTGACATTTATGATGCCCATAATTGCGGGTTTGAACTCTTGGTTGGACCTGTTCATGTGTCTTATTTTGAGTTGTAAATCAGTTTGTTACTAAAAAAACTTAAAAAAATTTTATAGAAAACTTTTTTGCAAAAATAGAAAATATATATCTTTGTCCACTACTTCACTCGTGAAATTGATTGTGTTGATGAATATTGAGCTTGAGATTTTTGAGGTTGTGGGGGCAATAAAACTGCAAAAGAAGAGTTATAGAAATTAAATGAAACATTATCTTATTTATAGTGCTATGAGACGCGTAAATTTTTTGAAGACTGCGGCGTTGTTGATGTTAGCTGGTTTTACATTGGCTTCGTGCGGAGAAAAAAAGTTGAAAGACTCTAAGGAATCAAACGCTACAGGTTGGAAATACAACGACAAGGAGAACGGCGGATTCCAAGTTGTTAATGGTTACGTACAAGAGACACCTCCGGGAATGACATTCGTTGAGGGTGGTACGTTTACACAAGGTCGTGTGATTGAGGATGTGATCGGCGATTGGAATAATATCCCAAGACGTGTGACTGTCGCATCTTTCTATATGGATAAATATGAAATCTCTAACGTTAACTGGCGTGAGTATCTATATTGGATGAGCAATGTCTTCCACAATAATCCAGAATATGTTGAGAAAGCATACCCTGACACATTGGTATGGCGTGAGGAGTTGGCTTACAACGAGCCATATTTGGATTTCTACTTCTCTCACGTGGCTTATAACTGGTATCCAGTTGTAGGTGTTAACTGGGAGCAATGTAATGATTATTGTATTTGGCGTACTGACCGTGTGAACGAGATGAGAATGGCAGCCAAGGGTGTTATCCAATACCCAGACTTCCAAGCTTTGAAGGGTAACACTGACCCTAACGATATCGCACAAAACCAAGTATTCAGCACTCAAAAGTACTTGATGAAGTCAGACTACAAGCCAGCAGAGGGTAAGAAGCCTATGACTGACGTTTATGGTAACGCAAGAAAGACCAACATGTCTGATGGTATCTTGATGCCGAAGTTCCGTCTCCCAACCGAGGCAGAGTGGGAGTACGCCGCATATGGTACAAAGGCTATCGAGGGTGAGGAGAACTACCAAGAGAGAAAGATTTATCCTTGGTATGGTCACCAAATGCGTAACCCTAGCAAGAAGGTTAAGGGTCAAATGTTCGCTAACTACGTCCGTGGACGAGGCGATATGATGGGTATGGGTGGTAACTTGAATGACCACTCTACAATCACTGCACCAGTTGATGCATTCTGGCCAAATGAGTTCGGTTTGTATTGTATGGCTGGTAACGTAAACGAGTGGGTGTTGGATGTATATCGTGTATTGTCTAGCGATGATGTTCAAGAGTACAACCCATTCCGTGGTAATGAGTACAAGGTCGCTTTGAGAGAAGAGACTACAATTGACGGTGTGAACGTGAAGGTTCCACAAATCGATAGCTTGGGTCGTGTAATATTCGCTTATCCAGTTGATAAGACAGAGGATCCTGAGGCATACGCTAAGTTGGATGTTCGTAACTACCGTGATGGTGATGCGTCAAGCTCATTGAACAGCGAGGATTGGACAGCGATTGTTGTTCCAGACGATGCTACCAAGAAGTTGTACGATCCAGATCCAGAGGATGACAAGGAGAGCATGTTGACCTCTAAGGTTAGCAATACCACTCGTATCTACAAGGGTGGAGGTTGGAAAGACCGTGCTTACTGGTTGAACCCTGGTCAAAGAAGATATCTTGAGCAAACTGAGTCTCGTAGCGATATCGGTTTCCGTTGCGCGATGAGTAAGGTAGGTGCTGAAGACGGCGACGTAAGATAATGTATTTCATAGATAAGAAAAGCCCCTCTAGTAGGGGCTTTTTTTATTTTGTGAACTTTCTTTTTGGATAGTCATACACTGTTTGCGAATTCTTTGTATTTTTGATTGTTATTTCCATTACAGCATTCATATAAATTTATCTTAAAATGGGTATTAAGGCTATTTATGATATTTTTTGCCAGTTTCCACTCGTGACAACGGATAGTAGAAATTGTCCTCCTAATTCTATTTTCTTCGCTTTGAAGGGCGAAAATTTCAACGGTAACAAATTTGCCCAAAGTGCTTTGGAAAAGGGGTGTGCCTATGCCTTTGTGGATGAGTCGGAGTATGCTGATGGCAAACGCATCTTGTTGGTGGAAAATTGTTTACTGACGCTCCAGAAATTGGCGGAATACCATCGTCAACAATTGGGTATCAAAATAATCGGTATTACTGGTAGTAATGGAAAGACCACAACGAAGGAGCTGATTGCGGCGGTGCTCTCCAAGAAATTTAATTTGATTTATACGAAAGGCAATCTTAATAATCAGATTGGTGTTCCGTTGACGCTTCTTTCCATGAAGAGAGAGCATGAGTTGGCTATTGTGGAGATGGGTGCCAGCCATCCCGGGGATATCAAGGAGTTGGTGGATATAGCTCATCCGGATTTCGGTTTGATTACCAATGTGGGTACTGCCCATATTTTAGGGTTCGGTTCTTTCGAGGGCGTCTTGAATACCAAGTGTGAGTTGTATGACTATTTGAAGCAAAATGGTGGTAAGGTTTTCTATCATACCGCCAACCCTCATCTCTCCCAAAGATCCCAAGGGTTGGATCGTATCGCCTATGGCGCTGGATCTGCTACAGAAGCTACGATGGTGGCCTCCGATCCATTTTTAACCATCTCTTGGAATGGTAGGGAGATCCAGACAAAATTGATCGGATCTTATAACTTTGAGAATGTATTGGCTAGTATTGCGGTGGGTACATACTTTGGTGTGGATGCGAATCTTGTCGTAGAGGCTTTGGCCGAATATACGCCAACCAATAGTCGTTCTCAATTCTTGAAAACAGCAAAGAATGATTTGATTGTGGATGCTTATAATGCCAATCCGACCAGTATGGCAGCTGCTTTGAGTAATTTCAAAGTTATGAAGAACGATAGCAAAGTGGTTGTCTTGGGTGATATGAAAGAATTGGGCCATGTGAGCGAGGAAGAGCATCAAAAGATTGCTGATTTTGTGGCTGGAATGGACTTGAAGGCAGCCTTTTTGATTGGCCCTAATTTCGAGAAGACCTCTTCCAATGCGATGAAGTTCGCAACCGCGGCTGATTTGAATGACTATTTACAGACTCATCCTGTTACAGATTCTTTGGTGTTGGTGAAGGGTTCTAACAGTATGAAACTGACCACATGTGTGGATGCTCTTTAATTGTAGACGCTATGAAGACGCTTATATTACTACTTATTTTTCTCTTGGTGTTGTTTTCTTATCTCGTTTATATGAGTGTGAGACGGAAACGTCGTGCGAATGAGACGATGGAACAACAGACGGAGGATTTGGAACAGATTCAAACGGACGTTCAACCTATGAAGGAGGAACCAAAACCTGATACTGCTTCTGATGAGTGTTGCGGTCAACACGCTGTTTGTGAGAAGGAGTCGTTGTTGAGTACGAAAGTTAAACCCGATTATTACGATGATGAGGAGTTAGATCTCTATGCCCGTAGAGATCCCTCTTCCTATTCCGACGAGGAGGTTGCGGAGTTCCAGAATGTGCTCTATACGATGAAGGAGTTTGATGTGGCTGGTTGGTTAAAAAGCCTTCAATTGCGTCAGATAGAATTGCCTGAATCGGTTAAAGAGGAGGCTTTGCTTATTGTCTCGGAACGCCGATCTTCCAGGTAAATTGTTCTTCCTATGAAGTGTTACAATTGTGGAAATAATTTGCCCGATGGCGCCAAATATTGTGTTGTCTGTGGCCAAAAGATCGGGGAGAAGAGTAGCGAATCGTCCGCTCATTTTAAGGGTGCTCGTGAGCATTTAGACCCTAACAAAAAAAGAAAGGGAACGCGTATCACGTTCCCTCCCGTTTGGCAATGGATCATCTCTATTGCCTTAATCCTTATGATTGCCATTGTTTTCTTCCATACGAAGTAACTCATCTGTGTCGTAAAGGCTCATGTGAGGATTCTTCTTTGGATAATCTATCGTGTAGTGTAGTCCGCGGCTCTCTTTGCGTTGAGAAGCTGCCTTGATGACCAAATATGCGGTGTTGATAATGTTTCTCAACTCGCAAATCTCTTTTGACACAACTGATCTCTGGAAGAGGTTTTCTGTCTCTCTGTAGATGATTTCCAGACGATCGTACGCGCGCTTCAATCTTAGGTTAGATCGAACGATACCCACGTAGGCGTTCATGATTTGGTTGACCTCTTTCTCGCTTTGGGTGATGAGGACCATCTCCTCGTTGAGAGAGGTGCCTTCGTCGTTCCATTCAGGGATATCTTCCTTCCATGATAGGGCTGGCAGATATTTCAATGCATCTTTGGCTGCCGCATCTGCGTATACAACTGCCTCGATGAGTGAGTTGGACGCCAATCGGTTGGCACCGTGCAAACCTGTACATGAGCACTCTCCTGCCGCGTATAGGTTGTGGATGCTGGTTCTGGCATTCAAATCCACCTTGATACCTCCGCATAGGTAGTGTGCCGCTGGTGCCACTGGAATGTAATCCTTGGTGATGTCTATGCCGAGAGATAGACATTTGTTGTAGATGGTTGGGTATTCACGTTTAGTGGTCTCCGCATCCTTGTGGGTGACGTCCAAATAGACATGCTCGTCGCCTGTGATCTTCATCTCATTGTCGATGGCGCGTGCCACAACATCTCTTGGCGCGAGAGAGCCTCTTGAGTCGTATTTCTTCATGAAAGCTTCGCCTTTTTTGTTGCGAAGGATGCCTCCGTAACCACGCATCGCCTCTGTGATGAGGAAGGATGGACGATCGCCTGGGTGGTAAAGGGCGGTAGGGTGGAATTGCACGAACTCCATATCTTCCACCAAACCTTTCGCGCGATAAACCATAGAGATGCCATCTCCGGTAGCTACTGGCGGGTTGGTGGTGGTTTGGTAAATGTTACCAATACCTCCTGTCGCGATCAAAGTTAGTTTCGCTAAGAAGGTGTGTACGTGGTTGGTACGGATGTCCAAGACGTACGCGCCGTAGCATTCGATGTTAGGAGTGGTGTGTTTCACCAATTGCCCCAAGTGGTGTTGGGTGATGATCTCAATGGCGAAGTGTTGGTCGTAAATATCAATGTTTGGATGGTTTTTGACTGCTTCGATCAAACTCTCTTGGATCTCTTGTCCTGTGTTATCTTTGTGGTGAAGGATGCGGAAGTCTGAATGTCCTCCCTCCTTGTGAAGGTCGTATTCACCCTTCTCGTTTTTGTCGAAATCAACGCCCCATGAAACCAATTGTTTGATTTGCTCAGGTGCACCCTCTACCACTTTGCGTACTACCGCCTCGTCGCAGATGCCGTCGCCTGCAATCAAAGTATCGGTCACGTGATGTTCAAACTCATCTGTCTTCTTTGTGACAGATGCCACACCGCCTTGCGCATAGTGTGTGTTGGCCTCTGCCATTTGTGTCTTGCAAAGAATCGCTACTTTGCCTTTGTGCGCTACTTTCAGTGCGAAACTCATTCCAGCAATGCCGGAACCAATCACCAAAAAGTCATACTTCTTTGTCATTCTTTATACGAATTTGTGGTGGATCTCCCTCTCTCTTTCGTGAATGTTGAAAAGATAAAAGGCCCCCCGTGTTACTTAATATTCCAATCAAAATAGTGAACTCTGTTAGAATTCTTTTCTCTACAAATTTAATCTTCTTTCTACTCAAAAACTCAAAAAATGCTTTTTTTTTCATAAGTTTTTATATCTTTATAAGCAAAATATGCCAAGATGTTAAAGAGGCGGCGCAAGCAGATGCCTCAACATCGTAAATTTTAAATTTTAGAAAGATGAAAAAAGTATTGATGGTTATTATCGCCGCAGTTATGTTGGCTTCTTGCACATCCCCTTCCGATTATTGTGATAAGGTGACAAGAAACGTGGATGCTACAGTTTCCGCCGTAGGCGATATGACGCAGGCAATCAAATTGCGTAAACAGGAAAACAGTCAATCCTCCAAGGATAATTTGAAGAAGACCTATGAAGAGGGTGTTGAGGTAATTAAGAAAAGTTGGAGCAATATTCACGGCATGTCCGATTATCGAGGTGACGATGGGCTCCGCCTCTCAGCAGATACTTATGTGGGTTTCTATGCCGATTATTACAGTCACCAATTAAAGGAGGTGGTAGAGATTTTGGTAAAGGATAGCACCTCTTACGATGATGAGGCTGTTTTGATGGAGTATATCTATGAATTGGCCGGTAAAGAGAAGGAGATGAAGGCGAATTACCAAAAAAATCTCTTGAAGTTTATGACAAAGAATGAGTTGTCGGCTGGATTGTAGTGATACGCCGTGCGTGAATCGAGAATTGTTGAATTTGTAAATTGATGAGTTATGTCTAATATGGTTGAACTATTTTGCGTGAATACGCAGAAGAAATATAGTTACCCGATGGGTACTAGTTTGTTGGATGTTTACAAGGATTTGAATCTCTCTTTGACGGGAAAGCCATTTGTGGCGCAGGTGAATAATGTGACCCGTGATTTGAAATTCAAGATATATAATCCCAAGCGAGTTGAGTTCCAAAGCAATAATGTTCCGGCGGGTATGCGTGCCTATGTACGCTCCCTCTCCTTTATTTTATGCAAGGCGTTTTACACCTTGTTCCCGGGAGCGGAGATCCGTTTGGATCATCCGATCGCCAAGGGGTATTACTGTAAGTTGCAGGGTGTCAATCAGACCATTGACCGTGATTTGACGGAGCGTGTCAAGGCGGAGATGCGAAAAATCATCGCATTGGATCTTCCTTTCGTGATGAAGATGATTCCGACGGAGGAGGCGATCGAAGTCTTTGAGAAACGTGGCGCGACGGATGTCAGTCTCTTGTTGAAGTCGTTGGGCGATTTGTATACGAAGGTGTATGAGTTGGATGGTTTGATGGATTGGTACATCGGCCCTTTGGCTCCATCCACGGGTTATATTGATATCTTTGACTTGGAGCCTTATAAGGATGGCATGTTCCTCCGTGTCCCAGACCGTACTGATCCAGCCAAGATCAGCGAGGAGGTGAATCAGGATAAATTGTTCGGTACTTTCAGCGAACATACGGAGTGGAATGAGATCATGGGACTCAGCAATGTGGGCAACATGAACCAGCTCATCCAAAAGAAGAGCAATATGTCCAACGTGATAAAAATCGCTGAGGCGTTGCAAGAGAAGAAGATCACCAAGATCGCGGATGAGATTTGCGAGAAGGGTAGTGTGAAGCTGGTTTTGGTTTCAGGCCCATCCTCTTCTGGAAAGACCACATTCAGCAAACGATTGAGTGTCGCGTTGGCGGTGAATGGTAAACGTCCGACGCCGCTCTCGATGGATGACTATTTCGTGCCAAGGACAGAGACGCCGCGCGATGAGAATGGCGACTACGATTTCGAATCGTTGTATGCGGTTGATTTGAATCTATTCAACGACCACTTGAAGAAGTTGTTGGCGGGTGAGGAGGTAGATCTTCCTACCTACAACTTTGAGACCGGCGGACGTGAGTTCCGTGGCAATAAGATTAAGTTGAATGAGAACGATATTTTGGTGGTGGAGGGCATCCATGCCTTGAATCCAATCCTTACGGCGGAGATTCCCGCGGATAGGAAATTCAAGGTCTATGTCTCTGCTTTGACCACTATTTCATTCGATAACCATAACTGGATTCCTACGACTGACAACCGTTTGTTGCGTCGTATCATCCGTGATTACAAGTACAGAGGCTACTCTGCGGTTGATACCATCAGCCGTTGGCCTAAGGTGAACGCGGGCGAGGCGAAGTGGATTTTCCCTTATCAGGAGAATGCGGATGCGATGTTCAACTCCGCGTTGATTTTTGAATTGAGCGTGTTGAAGAAATTCGCGGAACCTATCTTGTCGGAAGTGCGTCAGAATTGTCCAGAATATTCAGAGGTTCATAGATTGCAGAACTTCTTGAAATATTTCACGCCAATCCAGGAGACGGAGATTCCGTTCACCTCGTTGTTGCGCGAGTTCTTGGGAGGTAGTACATTCTCATATTAATCAAAACATAACACAGGATGAAATCGATACGTTTAAAATTCATATTAACGGCTTGCTTGCTCTCTGTGGCTTCACTTTTGTCGGCACAATCCGAGCTTGCTGAATTTCCGGGAGGGAAGGGGGAATATATTAAATTCCTTCAAGCGAACATCTCCTATCCGCAAAAGGCGATGGATAATAATGAGTCAGGCTTGGTTTATGTCTCATTTGATGTGGAGGAGGATGGCTCAGTCAAGGATGTGAAGGTGGATCGAAGCGTCTCCCCGAGCTTGGATGCGGAAGCGTTGCGGGTGATGGAGATGATGCCTAAGTGGACGCCTGCCACACAGGATGGCGTGCCGGTGAAATCGAGAGTGACCCGTATCATCACCTTTAAGATGTGGTTCCCCAAGAAGTAAGTGATTACTTCGTGAAAGCATAGAGGCCCTGAACGAATCCAGGGCCTCTTTTTTTATCTTCCCATTGGTAGATAGTAAACGTTTCCCGGGGCGGTGTGGACAAGGTCGTCCATCTCCATTTCAAAGAGAAGTGATGACAGTCTGCCGAAGGGGATCTGTGTCTTCTTGACCAATTCGTTGATCTCCATTCTCTCCGCCAGCTGTAAGGCTTCGACAATGATTTTCTGTTCCCCTGACAATGACATGAATTTAGAGAGGTTGATGGTGGGATGGGTGGTCTTCGCCACATCCCAATTCATCAGTTTCTCGATCTCTTCCGCACTCTCCACCATAACGGCTTGGTGGCTTTTGATCAATTGGTTGCATCCAGCCGAGTAGCTATCTCCGACGCGTCCGGGAATGGCGCAGACATCCCTGTTGTAGGAGTTGGCGAACTCTGCGGTGAAGAGCGCTCCTCCCTTCTCTCCGGATTCCACCACAAGAATCACATCGCTCAGTCCGGCGATGATCCGGTTGCGGGAGACGAAGTTTTTCTTGTCCACGAAGCAGCCTGCACGGTACTCGGTGACCATGCCTCCTTGGATCATCATCTTCTCCACTAACGACTTGTGTTGCGCGGGATACATTAGGTCTAATCCGTGGCCGACCACGCCTATGGTGGAGAGCCCCAAATCCAGGGCCTTCCTATGCGCGCATCCGTCCACGCCGTGGGCTAATCCGCTGATGACCAGTAAGTCAGGATGTTTGTCCGCCAAGTCGGAGATGATCTCTTCGCAAATTTCCTTTCCGTAGTTGGTCATTTTCCGTGTTCCCACGATGCCGATGACGTGTTGGGTGTTGAAGTCCATATTCCCCTTCGTGTAGAGGATGAAGGGGGCGTCGTCGCACTCCCGTAGCCGAGACGGATAATCCTTGGAGGAGTAGGGAATCGCCCTTCCGCCTATCCGTGTGAGAAAGTTCAACTCTTTTTCTGCCTGTTTCAGCAGCAGGGGATTCAGTAAGTTTTGCGCGGTTGCCGCGCCAATGTTAGGGATCGATTGCAACTCTTGCAATGTGTGGTTGAATACGTTGGCTTCCTCTCCCCATGCGGAGAGCAGATTCTTGATGGTGCGGATTCCTACACCTTTGGCCATGGAAAGGGCGATTTGATACAATAATTGTGATTCCATAAACTAAAACAAATAGAACTTTTACGATAGCGTTGTACCGCTTTCCGCAGATACAACATTTTTATTACCTTTGCAAAATTAATATATATAATGATTAGTTACTATGGAATCAACTAGAAAAAACAAAATTGATAGACTCATCCAAAAGGAGTTGGGCGATATTTTCCAAAAATTCACCAAGTCACAGGGTGGTGTTTTGATTTCCGTTACGTCTGTTTCTGTTTCTGCGGATTTAAGCGTGGCGAGAGCCTATTTAAGTATCTTCCCTAATGACAAGCAGGCCGAGATGATGGAGATGATAAAGGGAGCCACCAAATCCATTCGCCATGATTTGTCTCAACGTACCAGGTACCAACTTCGTCAGGTGCCAGAGTTGACATTCTTTTTGGATGACTCGTTGGATTATTTGGAGAATATTGATAGACTTTTGGGCTTGGATAAAAAATGAGACTCCAACTCTTCTTCGCTTTAAGGTATCTTTTCTCACGCAAAGATCATAATGCCATCAATATTATTTCAGCCATTTGCGCTGGTGGTATTTGTGTGGCGACGCTTGCTCTTGTCTGCGTGTTGTCTGGGTATAATGGGTTTCAGCAACTGATTCAGGGGCTCTTCAACTCATTTGATCCGGATATTAAGATTACTTTGGTGGAGGGAAAGACATTTTTGTCCCATGACGAGCGTGTGGCGCGTGTCAAATCGCTGGATTTCGTGCGTGTCGCTTGTGATGTCATGGAGGAGAACGCTTTGATCAGAAGCAAAGATCGCCAGACCATGGTGGCGGTGAAGGGTGTGACGGAGAATTACGCCACGCTGACCAATGTTCGTGACGTGATGCAGGCTGGAGCCTTTACGTTACGGGAAGACGAGGATTTCTATGTGGTGGTTGGTGGCGCGTTAGCCAACCAAATCGGCGCGGGACTTGGTTTTATGCGGCCGATCTCTTTGTATGCTCCCAAGCATGATGTGAAAGTGAATGTGGCAAACCCTGAGAAGGCCTTTTCGGAAGAACAACTCTTTTTGATGGGTATTTATGGCACGAACCAGTTGGAGATAGATTCCAAATATGCCTTTGTGGATATCGATTTCGCGAGACGATTGTTCGGCTTTGACGAAGGGGAGGTCACCTCTGTGGAGTTGGGATTGTCGGATGATGTGGATCGGGAAGAGGCCCAAAGTCAAATCAGGGAGATCATGGGTGACAACTTCTTGGTACAAAACAAGGAGGAGCAACATGAGGGATTCTATCGCATGATGAAAATCGAGAAGTGGATCTCTTTTCTGATCTTGATCTTTATTTTGCTGATTGCGGTTTTCAATGTGATGGGTTCGCTGACCATGTTGATTCTGGAGAAGAAATCGAATGTCATCACACTCTATAATTTAGGGGCAACCCATCGATTTGTACGTCAGGTGTTCCTCTTGGAGGGGTGGTTGATCTCTGTCTTTGGCACCTTGATTGGCGTCACATTGGGACTGATCCTTTGTGGCATACAGCAATGGTTTGGTGTTATCAAGTTGAATAACGGTGATGAGGGAGGTTTTGTGGTGGACGCCTATCCTATCTGTGTCAGATGGACGGATGTCTTGTTGATTCTTCTCTCTTCGTTGCTGATCGGTTTGTTGATCTCTTGGTTCCCGACAAAATATATGGCGGGTAAGAGGTAAGAGAAAATCCCATTGAGGAATTGGATATTTTATCATGAAAAAGAAGATATTTGGAGTTCTCCTATTTATGGAGAATGCGTTTTTGATCATCTCTACTTTGGTCGCTTTGTGCTACCAAGAGGCAGACTGGAAGGCGTTGTTGATGACGACAGCCTTGACCAGCGCTGTTTCCGCGGCACTCTATTTCCCTAACCGTAAGAACAAGGCCTCCTTGACCCGAAAGGATTGCTATATTATCATCTCAGGCGCATGGGTGGTATTCTCTGTTTTTGGCATGTTGCCCTTCTTGCTCTATGGAACGGTAGACTCGGTGGCGGATGCTTTTTTTGAAACGATGTCTGGTTTTACCACAACGGGCGCTTCTGTCCTGAATAATATTGATGAGCAACCTCATGGCATCTTATTCTGGCGTAGTACGATGCAGTGGATGGGTGGTTTAGGAATTATGTTGTTCTCCATCGCTTTGCTGCCCTCATTCAACCGTAACAATACGCAGTTGTTCGCCACGGAGGCCACGAGTGTCTCCTTGAAAAAATTGCGTCCGAAGACACAAGAGGCGGCTAGAGGTATCCTCTTGATTTATGCGATTTTGACTTTTCTTTGTTTCCTCTTCTTTTGGATTGGTCCCATGGATTTCTATGATGCGGTCTGCCATTCCATGACTACTGTGGGAACGGGCGGTTTCAGCACGCACCAAGCCAACTTCGCCTATTTCAATTCACCCTATTTGGAGTATGTCTGCTGTCTTTTTATGTTTCTGGCAGGCGTCAACTTCGCGCTTTACTATTTTGCCACAGTGGGGGAATGGAAGGTGTTCCGTGTCAATGAGGAGTTGCGCTGGTATGTGTTGCTTTCCGTCATTTTGACGCTTCTTTTCTTTGTGATGTTGCTTTGGAATCCGATGTCGGTGGAGTCTTCCCAGATGCCTGTTGGCGTTGAGGCGAAATTCCGCGCGGCGCTCTTCCATGTGTTGAGTATATTCACCTCGTGTGGCTACCAAGGTACCTATTGTGATTATGTGGGTTGGGGAGCTGCTTTCTGCATGCCGACTGCCGTTATGATGTTGAGTGGCGCTTGTGCGGGTTCATCCAGCGGAGGAGTGAAATTAATCCGTATCATCATTGCGGTAAAGAACTCGTTGAACGAACTTCGCTTGCATTCCCATCCGAATGCGGTTTTGCCCTTGAAGGTCTCTGACCGTCCTGTGTCTGTGGATGCTGTGGAGCGTATTTTGGCATTCTTCTTCCTATTCCTAATGGTTTTCCTACTGGGAACATTTTTGTTGGCATTAAGCGGATTGGATTTCGAGACGGCAGTAGGTTCTTGTTTGACGGCTATCTCCAATAATGGACCCGGCTATGGACTTACAGGACCAGCCGCCAATTTCGCTGAGGTTTCCGATTTTGGAAAGTGGGTTTTGTCTGGTTTGATGTTGGTAGGTCGTTTGGAGATTTACACGATTATCTTGCTCTTTACCTCCCATTTCTGGAAACTGAGATGATAAAATAGGGAAACCCTCATATCCTGCTTCTCTGGTCCTTCTTTTTATTATTGTC
Source organism: Paludibacteraceae bacterium (assembly GCA_045601045.1). Classification (GTDB taxonomy): domain Bacteria; phylum Bacteroidota; class Bacteroidia; order Bacteroidales; family Paludibacteraceae; genus UBA1181. The sequence goes on along the minus strand of JAZRZA010000027.1, from coordinate 20,835 downwards.
CCGTCATCGTTGTAATGGAGATTCGTTGTGGTCCTGAAGCCCGTTTCGTAGGTCGATGTGGATCTAATTACAATCCCATCGCCAAGAATATAGAACCGGTTATTTAAAAGCAAAGAGCGGAAGAAAATATCTCTTCCGCCCTTCTTGTTGTTTAACTGTTAAAATAATATTGTCTGAAGTCTTATTTCTTGATGGCTTTGAATCTGCCGATGATGTTCTCTCCCTCCATAACGGTTACGAAATAGATGCCTGCGGAGAGGTCTGCCACATTGTAGCTATCGGCTGCCTCAAATTGTTTGAGGGTTACGCCTGAGATGTTGCTGACCATCACCTTGTCGAATCCGAATCCCTCGATGATGAATTCGTCTCCCCAAATCGTAGGGTAGAATACAAGGCTTTCCGCTGCGAAAGAGGCCACGCCTGAATCGTCCACGTCGGTCTTTTCTAAGCCCCAAAGTTGAGCGTCTTGGTTGCTCCATGTGGTTTGTTTTACAGCGTCACCGTCGTTGCTGCCCGTAGAGGCGATGCAGGTGTTATTGTTATTGACGCTCTTGTTCTCAATGCGGAACCACTTGTCATTCACCAAGGTGATCTTCCATTTCTCGCTCTCGTCCCATTGGTTGTAGTCCAATTGGACAATGGCTGTGCCATCATTCGGTTGGTACTTGTTGGAGAGACACTTCATGGATGCCTCGTTTCGTAGTCTGAAGAACTCGTCAACCCCTTTGAATACGTAGATTTGGCTTCTGTCACCCTCTTTTCTGGTTACGGTTACCAATGGTGCGTCGCCCTCCATCTTGTTGTTGGATGACATCACCTTTCCTGTCGCCTTGTTGACGATTCTGTATCCTTGGCCGGCTGTGATATTGGTGGTGAGATCAGGGTAGGTGACAGGTTGGGTTTGCTGCTGGCCGCCTTGCTGTTGTCCACCTTGTTGTTGTCCACCTTGCTGTTGACCGCCTTGTTGCTGTCCACCTTGTTGTTGTCCACCTTGCTGTTGACCACCTTGTTGTTGACCACCTTGTTGTTGGCCATTGCATGCGGTGAATGTCTTCGGATTGCTCTTGATCAGCTCCTTGATGAGCGTTCCAGAGGTGGAGGTGTTGTTCCATTTCCCACCGTTGCAAGATCCTGGGTTAAGTGCTCCGGATGTCTCGTTGGCATCGGAGTAACTCCAGTTGATGAAGCTGACATTGTTGTCGTTGGCCCATTTGATCCAGTTGCGTGTCTCGTTAGGGAATACACCACCGTTACCATCTGCTTTGGAAACACCGAACTCTGTGATGAAAATGGGCGCGCCATTTCTGATAGCCGTGTTGGCCTTGTCTATTAAGTATTGTCCATGTGAACCTGCGTAGAAGTGAAGGGTGTACATCACATTCGAGTAGTTCAACTTGTCGTTAGAGGCGTTGTCCACATCTTGGCTCCATGTTGGGGTTCCTACGATGGCGATAGTCTCGTCGTTGTTGTTTCGAAAAATAGGGATGATCTTTTCAGCGTATTTTTTTACCTCTGACCATTGACAACCGTTGGGTTCGTTGCAAAGTTCATAAAGGACGTGCTTCTTCGAACCATGTTTTTGTGACATGTATTTCCAGAAATCCTCAGCGTCTGAATAGCTGTTGTCATTGGGGTTGCCTGGTGAGAGGACGTGCCAGTCGATAAGGCAGTATATACCTAGGTCTCCACAGATCTTAACGACCTCGTCAATCTTTTCACGGAAACCTTGCTTGTTCGTCACATATCCTTTTTCTTGCACGTACATGGCGATTCGGTAGACACTGATTCCCCATTCATCCACCAAATTTTTGATGCCTGCCTCACAGATACAGTTGCCAAACCATTGTGGACCATGGGAACTCATGCCGCGGAGTTGCACTGGGTAACCACACTCGTTGACGAGTTGTGTCCCTTTTACTTGTAATTTACCGTTAATGGCAACTGGAGACCCCGCAGGGTACTGTGCAAACGCTGCCATGGATGCCAAGGACGCGCATACGACGAACGCGCATCTCTTAAAATTTTTCAAGAAACTTTTCATGATACATTAATACTTACATATACAATAATACAACATTTATACTCTGACACATTTCCGTGTCTTTAAATTATACTTATATAGGCACCCCAAAGGTATTCATTTTTTTTCTAAAATACAAAAAATCAGAGCGGAAGATTTTGAATTCACCGCCCCTTTTGTCTTGTATGGAAAATAGTTGTGTTTGAAATAATTAACATTAGTGCGGAATTGGATGGGGATTTTGTTTTTTTTAGGGGAAAGTTTTCGTACTTTTGCGGCAAATCGATTTTTATGTTAAAAAACATATTTAATATTGGTCTGGATGCTGGATCCACCACTTTGAAGGTGGTCGTTACGGATGGCGAAGGAGAACTTGTATATACCGACTATGCGAGACATCATGCGGATATACAGGGAACTTTGTTGCAATCTTTGGAGAAACTAAAGACTCAATTTTCTGTTGCTGATGTGAGAATTCAGGTGACCGGTTCCGCTGGAATGGGTCTTTCTGAGCGTTTTGGATTGCCGTTTATTCAAGAGGTGGTTGCCGCTACCCAAGTGATCGAGAAACGTTTCCCTGGCACAAAAACATTGATAGATATTGGTGGAGAGGACAGTAAGATGATCTTCTTCAACAAAAATATGCAGCCTGATATCCGTATGAATGGTAACTGTGCCGGAGGTACGGGTGCCTTCATCGATCAGATGGCGGTAATATTGGGTGTGGAGGTGAGCGAACTTAGCGATATGGCCCTCCGTGCCGATGCGGTCTATCCGATCGCATCCCGTTGTGGTGTATTCTCCAAAACGGATATTCAGAACTTGATCGCTTTGAATGTAAAGCGTGAGAATATCGCCGCTTCCATATTTACGGCAGTGGCTACACAGGTTATCTCCGCCCTCTCCCGCGGATGTGACATAAAGTCGAAGGTGTTCCTTTGCGGAGGTCCTTTCGCGCATATTCCTGCGCTTCGCAAGATTATGCAGGAGAAGATCGGTTTCGGTGACGAGGACATTGTTATGACCGAACAGGCCTCTGTGGTGCCTGCTTGGGGTGCCAGCCTCTCTATGAGCGAGAAAGCTGAGGTGAAGAGCTTGGATGAATTCATCGCACTCTTCAAGACGAAACGCGAGAATACGGAAATCGCGAAATCAGCTTTGGCTCCGTTGTTTGAGTCCAAACAGCAGTTCGAGGATTGGAAGATCAGCAAGGAGAAGAACAAGATTGAAAAGGTGGAGATCTCCCAACTCGCCTCGGAAAATTGCTATATAGGTATCGACTCTGGTTCGACGACTACCAAGGTGGTGGCGATGGACGAGCAGGAGCGAATTTTCTTTACCTTCTACAAAAAGAATGGTGGCCGTCCGTTGGAGACGGTCAAGGAGGGCCTTACCCTCTTGTTGGAGGAGGCCCGCGCGTGCGGTAAAAACTTGAAAGTGGTGGCTGGATGCTCGACTGGTTATGGTGAGGAGCTGATCAAGACCGCTTTTGGCTTGAATTTCGGTATGGTGGAGACCATTGCCCACTATACGGCCGCTTATAAATTGAATCCAAAGGTCTCCTTTATCTTAGATATTGGAGGTCAAGATATGAAGGCCATCTTCGTGGAGAAGGGTGCGATTAATCGTCTAGAAATCAATGAGGCGTGCTCTTCTGGTTGTGGTTCCTTCATCGATAGTTTCGCGCAATCGTTGAAATGTCCGATCGCGGACTTTGTGCGTCGTGCGTGTGAGAGCCAAAACCCTTGTGACCTTGGTACCCGTTGTACGGTCTTCATGAACTCCAAGGTGAAGCAATGTTTGCGCGAGGGATCTCCGTTGGATGATATTTCCGCTGGTTTGGCCTATTCCGTCATCAAGAACTGCCTTTATAAGGTGTTGAAATTGAAGGATGTGAAGGATTTGGGCGAACACATCGTTTTGCAGGGCGGTACCATGCGTAACTCAGCTGTGGTGCGTGCCTTCGAGCTTTCGGTAGGCAAGGAAGTGATTGTCTCCAACTATCCGGAGCTGATGGGTGCCTATGGTGCGGCGCTCTTCTCTAAGAAACGCGTTCAACCTGCTACAGAGGGTGTGGAGCTCTCTCAATTGGTGGATTTGAAGGAATATACTTCCGAACCGCTCCGTTGTGTGGGTTGCGAGAACAACTGCCAAATATTGAAAAATGTCTTCGCCAACGGAAAGGTTTACTATTCCGGAAATAAGTGCGAAAAGGTTTATACCAATAAGGGTGAGAAGGGTAGAGTGGCCTTCAATATGAGTTTCTACAAGAATGAATTGGCATTCAAGAAGGACAAGAAGGGTGTGCTCGAAAAACCATATTTCACCGTGGGAATTCCTCGTGCCTTGAATATGTACGAAAACTTCCCGTTCTGGTATACGCTTTTCACCCGTTGCAATATAGCGGTGAAGAATTCGGCCCGATCCACGTTCGCGATGTATGAAAAGGGATTGAACACCGTAATGGCGGACAACATCTGTTTCCCTGCGAAGTTGTTGCATGGACACATCTTCGATTTAGCGGAGAAGAAGGTGGACCGCATCTTCTATCCATACGTCATTTATGAGCGTATGGAGCCTAATTCCAATAATAGTTACAACTGTCCGGTGGTGGCGGGTTATTCCGATGTGCTACGTAGTTCTATCAATGTAGAGGAGCGATTTGGCATCCCAATGGACGCGCCTGTCATCAATTTCAAGGATGACAAGTTGTTGGAAAAGTCATGCTCGGCCTATATGAAGTCCATCTTGGAGAAGAATTACGACAAGAAGGTCTTTAAGGCGGCTTTTGAAGAGGCTATGAAGGCTAGGGATAACTTCTCCAATACTTTGCGGGATAAGGCCAATCACCTTTTGGCGAAGGCCAAGGAGGAGAACCGCCTGGTGATTGTCTTGGCTGGAAGACCTTACCACAACGATCCGTTGGTACAACATAAAGTCTCTGAAATCATTACCTCATTTGGTGTGGACGTGGTGACGGAGGATATTGTGAGAGATACGGAGGCTTCTTTGAAGGATTCCCACATTATTCCACAGTGGTCCTATATGAACCGTATTATGAAAGTGGCTCAGTGGGTAGCTGAATCAAAGGAGAATGTCCACTATGTGCAGTTGACGTCATTCGGATGTGGTCCGGATGCCTTTATTGTGGATGAGGTCATTGATATGATGAAACGTTACGGCAAGAATGTCACCTTGTTGAAGGTGGATGATGTGAACAATGCCGGTTCGTTGAGACTTCGTATCCGATCTTTGATCGAATCGTTGAAATACAAAAACGAGGAGAGTGAACCGGTCCGTCAGGATTTTGTCACTACGCCTGAATTCTTGAAAAAGGATGTGAATAAGAAAATCCTTGTTCCATTCTTCTCCGATTTCCACTCGCCGTTTATTCCTGTTCTCTTCGATTTGATTGGCTACCATTTCGAGAATATGCCGCCAAGCGACGAACTCTCCGTACAATATGGTTTGAAGTATGCCAACAACGAAATCTGCTATCCAGCCACATTGGTGGTGGGCGATTGCATTCGTGCCATGGAGTCGGGAAAATATGACCGCAACAATGTCGTTTTCGCTATCACACAAACGGGTGGACAGTGCAGAGCGACCAACTATATCGCTTTGATCAAGAAAGCCTTGCTCTCCGCAGGTTATGGTGATATCCCTGTGATATCCATCTCCATTATGGATACGATCAACGAGCAATCTGGTTTCACGCCTAATGTGAAGAAGATCGCGAAACTCGTCATCTATTTGGTCTTCTATGCGGACGCGCTCTCGAAGATGTACTATTCCGCCGTGGTGAGGGAGAAGGAGAAAGGTGCTGCTAGGGCAATTTTGGACGAATACATTGCGTTGGGTGTAAGTGCTGTCGGCGCGAAGAAATCCAAGGAGATGGTTCGTTTGATGGGTGAGGCCGCTCAAAAGTTCGACGCTATTTCCGAAACAAAGGATGTGCCTCGTATTGGTATCGTGGGTGAGATCTTTATCAAATACAACTCTTTTGGACATCAGCATGTGGTCGATTGGTTGGTGGAAGAGGGTATTGAACCTGTCATTCCGTCGTTGAGCGATTTCTTCCTTCAATATTTCCCTAACGCTAAATTCAATGAGGCGAACCATTTGGAGAAGAAACGCAAGTTTATCGCAAGACTCTTGTCTTCTTTGGGCGAGAAATATCTGAATCGTGTGATCCGTAAGATAGATAAGGCCGCTTCCGCATTCCGTTACTACGAGAAGAATGCGAATATCCATGAGGAGGCTAAAAGAGCGGAAAAGATCACTAATTTGGCCGCGCAATTCGGAGAGGGTTGGTTGATCCCTGCGGAGTTCGCTTCGTTCGCTGAGAGAGGTATCAATGCGGCTATTAGCTTGCAGCCATTTGGCTGTATCGCCAACCATGTGATCTCGAAGGGTATCGAGAAGCGTGTGAAGGATATTTTTCCGGATATGAATCTCCTCTTCCTAGACTTCGACGGAGGTGTCAGTGAGGTGAATGTACTCAACCGCTTGCATTTCATCGCCAGAGCGGCTAAAAACATGAAATAAGGGGCGTTAGTTCTCGGCGTATATAAAGAAAAAAGGATGTGCCGTATGACACATCCTTTTTCTATGGAATCGTTTCTGGTTATTTAAGTTTCAAAGTGGCTGTGTTGTTTTTGATGAAATCATTCTCCAAATCGCGGAGTTTGTTCTCTGACTTTACCACTTCTTGCTTTGCCTTCTCCAAATCAGCCTTTGCCTTTTCGATGTTGGCCAAATCCTTTTGGTATCCACCGCGGATATCCTTGATCTGCTCGTCGGAAACGATGCGGATAGCGTGCATGAAGTTGCCTTGGAATCCTGGATCGGTGCTGCTGGCGATGAGTACGCCCTTGTCAGGCAACACACAAATGAAATTGAATGTGCCCTCTTCGTTGATGTGTTGTACGATACCAGTCATGTAGATTTCCTTTGGATTCAATGCGTTGGAGAAGAATACAACGTCACCTCTCTTCATCTTCTTTGGTGCGGTGATCTTTTTGTTGAAAGAACTCAAGGCGTTTGGCTCTGCTGGAACATCAATACCCAATTGTCTGAACGCATAGGTGATCAATCCTGGATTGTCGTAAGCGTCCTCTCCGCTTGCGCCTGCTGCGTAAGGCTTTTGTTGTTGACTCAAAACGGTTGCCATCATTGCGTCGATGGACGAGCATGGAGCATTCATCACGTCTGCTCTTGTACCTGCGAATGCTGATGTGCATGCCATAAGGGCTGCCGCTAAAATCACATTACATTTCATCATATATCCTTTTTTTGTAGTTAATTAAACTGTCGCGAAGTTACGTTTTTTCGCTTTAATATTTATCTCTTTCCTGTTGTAATCCGTTAAAATTCCAATCTAAACATCTTTTTAGTCTTCATCTCCTCGTATTTAGAAGGAATGAATCTCCATTTTTTGTTCTTGGATCTTCCGGTCTTTCCTTTGGCGGAGACTCCCTCCTCCATCACGATGACGTTGTCCTTGATGACGTGTTTGATTGTGTTTTCTTGGATGGTGGCCTCTTCCAAGATGCCTTGTTGGAGCATCTTCTTTTGGAAGTTGCGTCTGTCGAACTTCACCTCCAAAATCGCCTCGTATAGACGCTGCAAATCTGGCATGGAGAACTCCTCCTCCAACAACTCGAAACCGATTGGCTCGAAATGGATCTTTTCTTTCAAAGCGTTCAATGCTTTTCTGAAAATATAATCGTGGTCAAAGGCAAGTCTTGGCACTTCGTTCAGTTTGAACCATTTGGCCTGCGATGCGTCGTCGCCTCCTACCACGTCCGATTTCTTCACTAAAGCGAAGTAGGCGATGGAGATGACTCTCTCTCTAGGGTCTCGGTTCACCTCTGTGAAGGTGTGAAATTGTTCTATGTGCTCAGGCTCCAGTTGCGTCTCCTCTTTCAGCTCTCGCAAAGCGCACTCCTCCGCAGATTCATTCATTTGAAGGAATCCGCCGGGAAAGGCCCATGCGTCTTTGTAAGGATCGACGCCTCTTTGCACTAATAAGACGTTCAACTCTTTCCCATCGAAACAAAATATCACGCAGTCGGTGGTTACTGCGGGGTGTGGGTATTTGTAACAATACTTTTTCTGTCCCTCTTCTTTCTCTTGCATAATCCTCTTGTGTTTTGACAGTTGTCCGTATTAGGAGTTTTTATGGTCTCCCTCTATGGTTTTTGAAATCTTTTCGATGTTGAGGCTTCTTGCGGACGCGTCCACGATCTCCTTGTAGATGCCGCCTTGCTTGTAAACCTCATCTGGGTCACCACCTTGCTCTACATGGCCGTTTTTCAGCGCATAGATCATGTCGCTGTCTATGATTTGGGAGATGCTATGAGAGATGATGATTACCGTTCTATCTTTCTTGATCGCGTCGATGCTGTTCTTGATCTGCTCTGTGGCGATGGCGTCTAGGCTGGCTGTCGGTTCGTCCAAGAAGATAATTGGCGGGTTCTTCAAGAACATGCGAGCGATGGCGATGCGTTGTTGCTGTCCACCAGAGAGCAAAGTCGCTTTGCTGTTGAATTGTTGTGGCAAAGACATTACCTGATCGTATAGGTAAGCCTTCTTTGCCGCTTCATAGACCTCCTCGATAGAGGCGTCCGGATTTCCGTAGAGGATATTCTCCGCGATGGTTCCGTCGAAAATATGGTTCTTTTGAAGTACCAAACCGATGTTGTCACGAAGGTACTTTGTGTCGTATTCACTGATGTCCACACCGTCCAATTTGATGCTTCCGCAGTCTGGCGTATAGAATTTATCCAATAGGTTGACGATGGTACTCTTGCCTGCTCCGGAGAGTCCGACGAATGCGGTGATCTTTCCGCTCTCCACCTTCATGTTGATGTTGTGGAGCGCTTTTGTGCCGTTAGGGTAGGTGAAGTCCACCCCCGAAATTTCGAAGTCGCCCTTAATGCGGTCTGGTTTGTAGGATCCGGTAGGTTCCACCTCGTTGTCGGACTTCAAAATGTCGAAGAATCCCTCCGCGTAGATGAGCGCGTCGTTCATGTCGTCGTAGATGCGGTGCAGTTGGTGGATAGGTGCCACGACATTGTTGAACAACATGACGTGGTACATGATTTTTCCGATGGACATGCCAGGGTAGTCGTCCAATACCAGGTAGGCGGTGAGGATGATGATCAAAACCGTTCCGATCTGTTGCATGAAACTCTTGAGACCTTCAAAGAGGAAGCTGATTTTCCTTGTTTCAGTCTGGTTGTTGGTCACCTGGTTTTGTATCTCCAACTGTTTGTCGCCCTCGATACGCTCCCTGTTGAACGATTTGATGACATTGATGGATTCGATGATGTTCATGATGCCGTGGCTCTTCAGCTCACGGTATTGGCGCATATCACGTCGCCAGTTCTTCAATCTTTGTGTCTGCTTATACGTGATGAAGAAGTAGATCGGCATGATGAGTAAAGCGGTTAGACCCACCCAAACGTTCGCTTTGAACATCAAGACCAACGCGAGAATGGCGCTGGTGAAGAGGGGCAATAGGTCAATGAAGAAGTTTTGTACTGTTCTTGACAGACTGGCCACGCCCTGATCAATACGGGTCTGCAATTTGCCCGCTTCGTTGTTATTGGCGGTGAAGAAGGCCACGCGGAAAGTGAGTACCTTCTCGATGACTGACTGCGCCAAATCTTTGGAGACGAGGATGCGCATCTTCTCGCCGAAGAACCTTTGCATGAAGGTGATGATGGCGGAGAGGACCTCCTTGCCTAACAATACGATGGCGACGAATGTGACGATGCGAATGGCTTCTGCTCCCCATTTGCCACCTTGTTGCAAGTGGCCGTTGATGGAGTCAACAGTCCAATCTAGCACGATGGCGTTCACTTGGGCCATAAATGACCCGATCAGTGTCAGCAACAGTGTCGCCGCGACCAACCATTTGTAAGGCATTACAAACGGTTTAATATTTTTAAACAATTGTATGATACCCATAATATGCAAATGTACTTATTTTTTTTACCTTTGCAAAATTATTAATTATAAGGACTCTCCTGAGCGGGGAGGGTTGATTAGTTTAGGATATTAAATTTTTTAAACATAAAATGGATAAAAATTCGATTACGGGTTTTGTGTTGATGTTTCTTGTCGTGGCAGGATATATCTTCTTCACCAAACCTTCTCCAGAGCAAATTGAGGCTCGTAAGCGCTACCAAGACTCTATCGAGGCGGTTCAACTACAGCAACAGTTGGAGGCGGCTAGATTGAAAGAACAAGGTGAGTTTTCATTGTTTGATGCCACTGATAGCGATTCTGTCAAGTTAGTAAAGTCACAAAATGCGTATGGTGAATTCTCCGCTGCGGGAATGGCTGCCGCTCAAGATGTGGTTTTGGAGAATAAGCTTGTGAAGATTACCTTTTCTACCAAGGGAGCGCAAGTAGTCAATGTCGTGTTGAAGGAGCATTTCGATCGCAATATGGATCAGCTTAACTTGTTTGGTGGGGATGATTCCAAGTTCGCGATTGCCTTACAGACAGCCAGCAACCGTAATTTGTCCACCGCGGATTTGAATTTCTCGGTGGCTTCCCAAAGCAGTAATTCAATCATATTCGCTTTGCCTACCACCAATGGCGGAAGTTTGAACTTCGTTTATACACTTCCTGAGGATAGTTATATGCTTCAATTCTCTGTTGAGGCTAATAACTTGGATGCCTCTTTGAGTAGTCCGATGAAAAGTTTGGCCACTACTTGGTCTTTGGAGATTCCTCAATTGGAGAAGGGCCGTGATTTCGAGGATAGATACGCGCAATTGTATTACTATACACCTGACGGTGGCCGCGAATATTTGAGCGAGACAAAAAATGATGAGACGACCGTTTCTGACCCTGTGCGTTGGGTGGCATTCAAGGATCTCTATTTTTCCAGCATTTTCATCGCGGATGGTAATTTGATGGAGAAGGTCGATTTGAAGTCGACCATGCTTGCCGATTCCCTCCATCTGAAACGATATGAATTGGCCGCTTCGGTTCCTTTTGAGTCTGGTAAGGCTAATTTTAGGTTCTTCTTCGGACCGAACAACTACAAATTGTTGAAGTCGTTCAATGAGGGCACATCCGGTGACGAGAAATTGAATCTACACCGTATTTTGGCACTCGGCTTCTCTTTGATTCGCTGGGTGAACCAGTTGTTCATCATCCCTGTGTTCGACTTGCTTTGCTCATTTGTGGATAATTATGGTCTTGTGATTTTGTTGTTGACGTTTGTGGTGAGATTATTCTTGACACCGTTTACCTATAAATCCTACCTTTCATCGGCCAAGCAGCGTGCCTTGAAACCAGAGATGGACGCGTTGAATGAGCAAATGAAAGATGAATCGCCTATGGTAAGAAGCCAAAAGATGCAGGAATTCTACAAGGATGCGGGCGTTAATCCGGCAGGTGGATGTCTTCCGATGTTGCTCTCCATGCCATTCCTGATGGCGGTATATTTCTTTATCCCGACTGCGACAGAGTTGAGACACCAATCCTTCTTGTGGGCGGAGGATCTCTCTTCTTATGATGCGTTTATCTCATGGGGATTTGATCTTCCATTGATTGGTGACCACTTGAGTTTGTTCTGCTTGTTGATGACCATAACAAATGTGGTATATACCAAGTTCAACATGCAAATGAACGCGAATCCTTCCATGGGAGGCGAACAGGCGGAGCAACAAATGAAGGTCATGAAGTACATGATGTATGTCATGCCGATTGTCTTCTTCTTTTGGTTCAATAAGATCGCCTCTGGTTTGACCTACTACTATTTCATCTCTTTGCTCCTAACCATCGTTCAGAACCTTGCGATTCGTAAGTCCATTGACGAGAAGAAACTGCTCGTGGAGATTGAGGAGCATCGTGCCGCTCGAAATAAACAGAAAGAGCAACAGGAAAAAGAGGATCGTATGAGAAAGCAGTCTGGCTCTGATGTCATTCGTGCGGTGAACAGCACAAACATTGAAGAGGAGGACAACTCCTGGTTGGGTCGTATCCAAAAGAAGATGGAGAATATGCAAAATCAAATGATGGAAGCCCAAAAGCAGATGCAGGAGCAAAAGAAAAAAGATGCGGAGAAGGACGGTGAGAAGTAGTCCAGAGAAAGCTCTAATCCTGATAAAATGCTTATAGCGCTTTTACTCGTTTATTTATGCTTGCTCGTTGGCGTTTCAAAACGTGCGGGCGGAAATGATAGTGACGCCGATTTCTTTTTGGGGAATCGGCGTTCTCCTTGGTGGGCAGTGGCGGTTGGAATGGTCGGAGCCTCTGTTTCAGGTGTTTCCTTTGTCTCGGTTCCTGGCTGGGTGCCTTCTACCGCTTTCACTTATATGCAGATGGTTTTCGGCTTTCTGCTAGGTTATGTGGTAGTGGCCTATCTATTGTTGCCCATCTATTACAATTCAGGCAATGTCTCCATCTACGCCTTCTTGGAATCCAAGCTGGGACGAGTGGGGAGATGGACGGGCTCGCTATTTTTCCTACTGAATAAATTACTGGGCTCTTCCGTGAAATTTTATGTGGCGGCTTATGTCCTCTTTCAAATGGTGGATCTCCAAGGTGTGCCATATCCTTTGTTTGTCGCGTTATGCCTTCTTTTTGTCTATCTCTATACCTATAAGAGTGGTATCAAGGCGGTGGTGTGGACCGATCTTTTGCAGACCGTTGTAATGGTTACGACGTTGTTTTTGCTTTTCCGCTCCGCTTTGGAAGCGACGGGGATGGATATGATGGAGGGATTCCGTTTTGTGAAGGAGTCTGCCTATTCCAAGATTTTCAACTTCGAGGATTGGAGTAGCCGCAGCTATTTCTGGAAGCAATTCGTCAGTGGCGCTTTTGTGGTGATTGTGATGACTGGTTTAGACCAAGATATGATTCAGAAGAACCTCTCTTGCCGTTCTTTGCGCGAAGCGCAACGTAATATGATGTCCTACGCCCTGATTTTTATTCCGGTTAATTTGCTTTTCCTTGTCCTGGGGCTACTGATCTCCTCCTATTATGGGGTTGATAGCTTGCCTGCGGTGGGTGACGGGTTGCTGCCCTATTTCGTGAAGCAGACAGGTTTCTGGGCGATGGCCTGTTTCTCCGTGGGTATGTTGGCCTCTTCACTTTCGAGTGTTGATTCCGCGATGACGGCAATGACCACCTCTTTCATCCAAGATATACTTGGCCGGGAGGCGGGTAAAATTGACGCCTCCTTCCGTCATAAGGTCCATTTGGCTGTGGCCGTCTGTGTGGGTGCTTTGGTGATTGCCTTGAATTTCATCCATAGTAACCATGCCATAGATTTGATTTACCAGTTGGTCTCCTATCTCTATGGACCGCTCTTGGGTATGTTCGCCTACGCCATCATTCATAAGAGGGGATCCTTCTCTTCCAAGTGGGTGCTGTTGGTGGCGATTCTCTCACCCTTTATCTCCTATGGCGTATCAATGAAAATTCGTACCGCCTTCTCTTACGAGATGGGGTACGAACTCTTGCTTTTAAATGGCCTTATGACCTATGTGGGCGTTTGGATGCTTCGATTGATTACTTCAAGCAGAAAGATCTGACGATGTGGTCGGCAGTGTCTTTCTCCGCATCGTTGGCGGCCTCGCAGCTGATACCGTAGAATTTGTTTCCCTTCATGGTTAGTTTCATCAAGGTTTCATAATAGTTGGAAGTCTCGCTCTCCTTTTTTCCGCTTGAATAGTGAAGAATGACGCCATCCTCCACCTTCTCCAACTGTTGCAGATTGAAATCCACTATGTTTTGCTCGAAATCCGTAATGCGGGATTGCGCGAACGCGTCTAGATTTCGCTCCTCTTCAGGAACACTGTCCAGCAAACGAGTCCTGATGGCCACCATTTGGGTTGGACCGTAAGCGGCGAAAGGAAGCACTTCGAAAATGCTATCTTCAGCATCCCATGTCTTGGGGTACTCTATGTGGAAAGTAGGGTTCTCGTAAGTTTTATATGCGTTTTCCTTGCATCCGACGCTAATGAGCATTAGCGCTGCGGAGAAAATGATTATACTCTTTTTCATATAATAAATATTTTATGGTCCTAATAAGGCAAAGGTAGTAACAAATCTCTATAATACAAAAAAAGAACCATCGGGCGGTTTCCCTCGATGGTTCTATACGGACGTCTGCCGTCCTTGGTATACTTTAAATATAGGCGACAAAAATTCAATAGTCTTCGCTTACTCTTTAATTGATATATAGTTTATACTATCTATTCTATTTTCTATTCGCCGTCTCGCGGCTTTGTTTGCGCCTTGTTGATCTCTTGCGAGATGCTATTTGCAGTCTTTGTTCCCATTTTCTGTTTACAATATATGACGAAATTCTCTGATGCGCAACTATTTTTCGAATAAATTTTCCTTGTGGGACCATTTTCCGCGCCGTGGTTTTGATGGAATTTGATTTCTGTGAATTCTTAAAAAATATCAATCGTTATGTTGTCGCGACAATAATTTAAGTTTATTTAAGATTGTTGTGTTGTCTAAACAACTAACTTTGCGGTGATAAAAAAATAGAACAATGGAGAAATACGTTAAGGATTTAGAGTTGGCTTTCGCTGTGATTAGCGGTAAAGTTTCGAATGCGATTAACCGCCATTTGGCGCGTTGCATTAAGAAGACGGGTGAAGATATCACCCCTGAACAGTGGTCTATTTTGATGTGTCTATGGGTGAGAATGGATGGTACCAGCCAGACGCAGAACGCCTTGGCGGAGGCAACCTTCCGCGACCGTCCGAGTGTTACCCGTCTGATCCAGAATATGGAGAAGCAGGGGTTGGTGGAGCGAGAAACCAGCGACACGGACAGGAGATCCAATCATATTCATTTGACGGAGAAAGGTGTCAAGTGCCATGATTTGGTACGTGAAGCCACTTTGAGCACGATGAAGACTTGTTTTAAGGGACTTTCCGACGCTGAAATCCAAACGGCGATAGATTTACTTGGACGAGTGTTTAATAACCTCCGTGAAAGTGAGGAGAATGAAGGTGTTAAGTAATATATGATAATGAAAAAGAGTTTGTATCTAACTGTGGGTTCTTTGTTGGCCTCATCATTCTTGTGGGCGCAATCCGCTGTTTATACGCTGGAAGAGTGCCGTGATTTGGCGTTGAAGAACAACAAAGAGCAGAAGATCGCTCAAGCGGAAGTTGAGAAGGCCGCCTATGAGCGCAAAGCCGCCCGCACGAAGTATTTCCCGGATCTTAGCATCAAGGGCGCTTATGTGCGTAATGGTGATAAATTGTCCTTGGTAGGTGAGGATCTTTACTTGCCGATTGGAACGGTTTCCTCAAATGGATTCGGGTTCGCTATGCCTACCATGCAGGTGGATCAGAGTGGTAATATCACCATTGCAAGTAATCAATTGAATAACAAGTGGGCTTTAGTGAATGGCTCACCGGCTCCGCTTGATGAGAATGGTCTCCCATTCGACCCTCGAAAGAATCCAGAAAAGTTGCAATGGAAGGAGTACACTACGATTCCGAAGGAGGAGTTGGAATTTGATACCCGCAATATTTTCGTCGCCTCCTTGAATTTGACCCAACCCGTTTTTATGGGCGGAAAGATTGTGGCTTACAACAAGATCACCGAGTTGAAGAAGCAATTAGCGCAAAGCAAGATGAATACCCAGAAGGAGGATATCCTTGTCCAGGTGGATGGCGCTTATTGGCAAATCGTCTCTCTCAACAACAAAAAGAAGGCGGTGGAGTCTTTGGTCAAGCTCTTGGATAAGATGCAACAGGATGTGACGAATCTGATAGAGTCGGGTTTGGCGACTAAGGCGGATGAATTGACTGTCTCAGTGAAGCGAAATGAGGCGGAAATGACGCTCTTTAAGGTGGATAATGGCATTAATCTCTCCAAAATGCTCTTGGCTCAATATTGTGGCTTGTCTTTGGATGAGGATTTCTCTTTGGCGGATGAGAATGGCGGGTCCATTGAAATCGTAGAGGCGGAACCTTGTGATATCAACGATGTTTACAATAGCAGAACCGAGGTACGTAGTTTGGAACTGGCCCAAAATATCTACAAGCAAAAAGAGAAGGTGGAGCGTGCCGCATTGATGCCTACAGTGGCTTTGTTCGGTAACTATACGGGAACGAACCCTTCCGCAAAAAATGGCTTTGAAACCAAGTTTGGTTTTGACTGGCATGTGGGCGTAATGGTGAATGTTCCGTTGCTCCACTGGGGCGAGAACATCTATACTTTGAAAGCGGCAAAATGCGAAACAAGGATCGCGCAATACAAGGAGGAGGATGTGAAGGAGAAGATTGAATTGCAAGTGAGTCAATCCTCTTTCAAGCATTCCGAAGCGATTCGTAAGTGGGAGGTTTCCAAGCGAAATTTGGAGCGTGCGGACGAGAACCTTCGCTATGCGACTATCGGTTTCAAGGAGGGTGTGATCCCTGCTTCTAATTTGTTGGAGGCGCAGACCGCTTGGTTGGCGGCTAATTCAGACAAGATAGATGCGGAAATCGAGGCGAAGATGAGTGAGATCAATTACCAAAAGGCTATTGGAAAATTAGGTAAGTAATAAAAAATATAAAATGAGTAAGTTCAATAATTTAAACAAAGACGTCAATATGCTAGTGGCATTTGTCGTTTTACTCGCCCTAGTGGCAGGTGTGGTTTTGGTGGGTGTCTTTATGATTAAACCAGACAAGGAGATTATCCAAGGAGAGGTGGAGTTCACGGAACTTCGTATTTCAGGAAAGATTCCTGCCCGTATCGAGAAGTTTACGGTGAAGGAGGGTCAATATATTTCAGAAGGCGACACCTTGGTGCTTTTGAACAGCCCGGAGATTGAGGCGAAATTGTCACAGGCACGTGCGGCGGAGAAAGCTGCTTCCGCAGTGAACCAGAAGGCTTTGCGTGGCGCGAGCGATGAGCAAATCAAGGCCGCTTACGAGATGTGGCAAAAGGCGAAGGCTGGATTAGATGTGGCAAAGGCCTCTTATGAACGTGTCCAAAAGGTTTACGAGCAAGGCGTTGTTCCTGCGCAAAAGAGAGATGAGGCGGAGGCTAACTACAAGGCGATGTTAGCTACTGAGCAGGCCGCTAAATCTCAATATGACATGGCGATGCGTGGTGCGGACCAAGAGGATAAAGATGCTGCCTTGGCTCAATTGAAAAGAGCGAAGGGTGCCGTTGCGGAGGTTCGTTCCTATATCTCAGAAACGGTCTTGACCTCTCCCATTTCTGGTAAGATCAGCGAGATATTCCCTCAAAGAGGTGAGTTGGTGGGCTCAGGAGCTCCGATCATGAATGTGATTGATACGGCGGATGTTTGGGTGACATTCAATTTGCGCGAGAAGGATTGCGCGGACTTCTTGGAGGGTGCTGAATTCACCGCTTTTGTTCCTGCTTTGAGGAATAAGGAGATCTCTTTGAAGGTAAACTATGTGAAAGACATGGGATCATTCGCCGCTTGGAAGGCTACCAAGGTGGCTGGTGAGTTCGATTCCAAGACTTTTGAGATTCGTGCCGTTCCGACTGAAAAGGTGGAGGGCTTGGTTTCTGGTATGTCAGTAATCGTGAAACGATGAAAAACGCGACGTTAAATAGAATATGGATGATCATGAAGCGGGAGGGGAGGCGTATTGTATCGCGTCGACTCTATCTCTTTTGCATGATTATCATACCCGTATTCTCTCTCTTCTTCTTCCTCTCGCTGATGGATGAGGGACTTCCTAAGGAGATCCCGACTGCGGTGGTGGATGCGGATAATTCTGCTCTGTCCCGCCGATTGTCCCGTCAGTTGGACGCCTTTAAGCAGACGGATGTCGTGGTGCACGCCAAGGATTTCGCGGAGGCGAGGAAGATGATGCAACGGGGAGAGATATATGGTATCTATTATATCCCAAGTGGTTTTGAACACGATGTTTTGTCGTTCAGACAACCCAAGGTGTCGTTCTATACGAACAACTCGTACATTGTGGCGGGTTCTATGCTCTTCCGTGATATGAAGACACTCTCTGTCTTGGGATCGGCCGCGGTCGGCCGTGAATTGAGACTGGCGAAGGGTGAGACGATGGAGCAAGCGATGATCGATCTGCAACCAATTGTGATAGATTCCCATCCATTGGGCAATCCGCAGGTGAATTATGCGATCTACTTGTGCAATGTCTTATTGCCGGGCCTTTTGAGTGTGATCATCGTGATGCTGACTGTCTATGTCTTGGGTTCCGAGGTGAAGGAACAACGCTCCCGTGAGGTGCTCTCCATGGCGGGCAATGATATTTTTACCCTCCTGGTGGGAAAGTTGGCTCCTTATACGTTGACTTTCATGTTGATGGCGACGTTCTATGATGTGGTTCTCTATCGTTTCATGGGATTCCCTTGTAACAGTGGGATGGCGAATATGTTGCTCCTCTCTTACTTGTTGGTTTGGGCTTCACAGGCATTGGGTATCTTCCTCTATGCTTTGGCTCCGATTATGAGTATTTCGTTGAGTTTCTCGGCCTTCATCACGATGTTGTCATTCTCCATTAGCGGATTCACATTCCCTGTGGGGGAGATGCCTCGTGCACTTCAGATCGCTGCTAATTTCTTCCCGTTGAGGCACTATTTTGTCCTCTATGCGAACAATGGCTTAAATGGCTATTCTTTTCACTATGTATGGCCATCTTATGTCGCTTTGCTGATCTTTTTGTTCCTGCCGATGATGATGACGTTTAGGTTACGTAATGTTTACTTGAATAGTGTTTACAAGGCGTAGGAAGGTGATTAAAGATAGTTGATATGATAAATAGATTTTTCAAACAAATAAAGGAGGGGTTATCCGATCTTTTGGTCGTCTGGCGTGATGAGTTTTCGCTCATCATCCACGACAATGCGATTCTGATGCTCTTTATTGTGGCTCCGCTCATCTATCCCGTCATATATAGTTTGATCTATAACAACGAGGTGGCGCGTGAAGCGAAGATGGTGGTGGTGGACTATTGCAACTCTCCCGAGACGCGTGAGTTCAGAAGAATGTGCGATGCGTCGCCTGATGTGGAGGTGGTAGGTGTCTGTGCCAATATGGAGGAGGCGAAGGAGGCGTTGCGCCGACGTGAGGCTTTCGGCATCATGGTTTTCCCTCGTGAGTTTTCAAGCGCTTTGGCCCATAAGAGGCACGCCTATGTGCAACTCTACTCCGATATGACCAGTCTTTTGTACTACAAGTGCTTTCTGTTGACTGCCACGGAGGTCTCTTTGGAGATGAACAAGGATATCCAGGTGCGTGATATGAGCGGCGCGACTGCCCGCGAGGAGGAGGTCTCCACGACACCGATCGAGTACAAGGATGTCGCTTTCTTCAACCCAAAGAGTGGTTTTGCCAGTTTCTTGATTCCTGGCTTCTTGATGCTCTTGATTCAGCAGACGCTGATTATAGGTATTTGTGCCCTCTCAGGCAGTGTTTACGACAAGAAGATGTATCACACCCTCGCACCGATTATGCGCAATCGTAGAGGCTCGTTCCGCATTATTTTCGGAAAGGCGCTTTGCTATATGATGTTCTACGGCGTGATGAGCGTTTACCTATTGTGGGTGATCCCTTCCGTGTTCAATTTGCCTCGTATGGGTGATCCGTTGAATATCATCGCCTTTATGCTTCCATATCTGACGGCTTGCATCTTCTTTGGCATGTCCATCAGTGTCTTTGTGAAGGAGAAAGAGACGGCCTATATCTTGGTGGCTTTCACTTCGTTGATATTCCTCTTCATCTCTGGTCTTTCTTGGCCTGGATGCGCGGTGCCTTGGTACTGGAAGGCCATCAGTTATCTCTTTCCATCCACTTTCGGATTGCAGGGCTTTGTGAAGATCAATTCAATGGGTGCCACCTTGCCGGATTTACGTCTGGAGTGCATCGGTTTGATGGCTCAGATCTGCGTTTACTTTGTTCTGGCGACGCTGGTTTATAGACATCGTGTCAAAACGGAGACGGTGTAGAATTCGTGAAACTGTTCGTTTGACGAGGTTAATAATAGGTTGAGGGCGGTTGCTGTTGAGGCGGCCGCCCTTTTTGTTGATGGGTCCAACCGACAGCATCTCCTTTGTCGATGCAGACACATTCTCACCCCGCACATCTCCGCTTTGCTGCAATGTACGGGGTTAGTGAGGTGGCGTCCTACGGACGCGGGAAGCGCAGGTTTGTGGGGTTTATTTATTCCCTTTCGCCCGATTATGCGTGGAGCAGAGCATTTCGCAGTTGCTGATGTCTGTCGCACCTCCTTTGCTCCAGGCGGTGACGTGGTCGGCGTCCATCTCCGATTGTTTCCAAATCTTCGATTTGTTTGCTCCGTTCTCTATCACGCAGTGTGGACAGTTGCTTACGCCTTTTGCCTCTGCCTCTTTGGTCTGTTTGGCATAGACAGTCTTGATGACGCTTGGCTCAAAGATGCGGATTTGAAGCAATTTTTTGTCTTGTTCGCCACCAAGTAGATACTCGAAGATTCCCTTCTTGTTTTTTACGAATTCATCGGCGTAGAGTTCTTCCACCCTTTGCCCCATTTGGGCTGGATTGTAGAATTGAGAATGGTATTTTTCGTTATTGGTGTCCGCTAAACTTTCATTCCTAAAATTTAATGCGTTTGTTTGCCGGACAGCCGACCCTTTTCATGTGTACCTGCACATCTGAAGAGTGAAAATCCGTCCATTGAGACCAAAACAGGCAATTTGAGCGTTTTTTAGTTCGAATCGCTCCGTATACACCAAAAAATTCACCGGGCAGCCGTTGCATTTACTTGATTATGGGGCTTATACAAGTCTAATAATGGTAAAAGAAGGGTCTTAGAACCGTTTAGCGGACACCAATA
>JAZRZA010000026.1:0-78401 GCA_045601045.1 Paludibacteraceae bacterium | reverse complement strand
CGTTTTTTCAGATCGAATAGCTCTGTAAACATCAAAAGATTTGCCGGACAGCCGTTTTATTTACTTGATTATAGGGCTTATACATGCCTAAAATTGGCAAAAACAAGGTCTAAGAACCATTTAGCGGACACCAATAATTTTTCGTATAATTCGCCCCATTCCAATCCTCTCATCTCAGATTGGGGTTTAGGAAATATAGCCTTTGCCCAATCAATGACCGCATCGAAGTACATTTTCAACTCATTGATATTGTTGTCTTGTCTGTGTTGGCTCATATAACCGCTGATGTTGTCCTCTCCCTTTGCTACCCATTTCAATGCTGTGTGAAGCACTTCTTGTCTATTTGCTTCCCCCTTGATATAGGTTCCCCACTTTTGGAGAAGCGGGTTGGTGGAGTTTGAGAATGTCTCTTTCGCCTTGGTGACGAAAGGCCCTGAATGGATGGCATTTAACAATTCTTGACGATTCAATGGTACGCCTGCGATATTGATCGTTTCAAACCACTCTTTCAGTTCGGGTTCCTCGCCCTCGCATACATAGATGAGTAAGGTGGTTTTCTTTATCATATCTTGGATGCTTGTGTCAAGTCCGCTAAAGTAACGTTCCATGCCACCCGCATCCTTCACGGCGAACTTGCCTGTCAGGAACCTGCCGATGCTTGTGATGCGCTGTTGTCCGTCAAGAACTTCATAGCGGTCGTCGCCCACTTTGCTGAAATATATTAATCCTAGTGGATAACCTTTGAGGATGCTCTCGATAACTGCCACGTCCTTCTTACCGTCGGCGTAGATATAGTTTCTTTGGTATTCTGGCTGGATTGTCAGTTTGCCTGACCAGCCGAATAGACCTTTACCTTCCAATTCGTTATAGACGAATCCGTGGCATAGTTCCTCGATGGTGAGGGTAGTGAGTAGGGTGGTGTTCATGATTGTTTGATCTTTAGTTTGTTGTGCGTTGTGATTTTATCGCTACTACGAGTCTCTCTCCGTTGGGATTTATGGGGTTGGGCCCCGCACATCTTCGCTGCGCTGCGATGTACGGGGTTATGGAGGTAGCGTCCTGCGGACGCGGGAAGGTTAGCACCAACCTTCAAATTCTACGGTGTTGCCGAGATCCGCTCTGATTTTACCGTATCCAGCGGCTTCAAGTTCTCCTCCTCCTTTTTTGCTGATCTTGAATTTTACATGTTTGTAACCATTTTGTTTTGCGGCTGCCATTAATTCTTTAGCACCTTCTACTTGCTTTTCAGTGTTGTCGGTGAACATCTCTTTGATACCAAATGCCACCCATCCTAAAGGTCCACTATACAGTAATCCAGCGTTAACCCATCCTTCTTTTGTTGTTAAGTCAAATTTTTTTGAAAAATCCATAATGTTAAATATTTAAAAGGTTAATAATTAATTTAGCTTTCTTATGCCTCATGATGAGGCTGTTATGATTGCTTGATTTTGCGGATGAAGATGCGTTGATATGACATGACAGCGTCTCCTTTTTCGTTGACGAAATAAGGTATTTGAACTCTCCATGTCTTGTCTGCCTTTTTGAATTTTATTAGGTCATCTTGATTAGGATGTGTAAAGAAGTCACAAGAACTCTCAACCCATTCCATGTCGTGACTTCTCCATATAATTTCAAATTGCTCTGGACAATATTTTTCAAGAAAAGATATTGGAACTCCCATTACTCCATCATAGTCGCTTGGAATGGCATCGCAGTATGGGACATCGATGGCATCATAGTTCTCATAATGCTTATAGCCAACTTCCTTAATGTCTTTATGTTTGCTATAAAGAATGTTATCCTCTATACTCATCAAAGGAAGCATATTATGCCTTCTGCCGTGATCTAAATTTGTAAACCAATTTGTGTTACCCATTTTTTGAGTGCTTCCATCTGGTTTTATGTATTCTTTGCCTCCTGATGTGACACCAAGCCATATATTGTTATTCTTTATAAGAGGAAAAATCTCCTTGTATGTAATAGCATTCATGTTTCCTAATATCAGAAACTTTTTCTCTGCCTCCATTATCCACACCATAAACTCCCTAAACAGACTAAACGGTGGGTTGGTGATGATAATATCCGCTTCGTCACGCAGAGACTTTACCTCTTCGCTGCGGAAGTCACCATCGCCTTGCAGGTAGTCCCATTCGAGATCGTCGATGTCAATCTTCCCGTTCGCATTGGTGTCGTGGTCGAGCACGAAGATTTTTCCGTGCGTCTTGGATTTGTCGGCATCATAGTTGGGGTTCTCGGTTTCGAATAGGGTGGGTTGCCATGAAAGGATTTTCTTGCTTTCAGGGGCATAACTGGTGCTAATCAGTTTTTTCAAACCGAACTGTTCGAAATTCTGTGCGAAAAATTTGGTGAAGTTGCTCCATTCGGGGTCGTCGCAAGGCAAAAGGATGGTTTTGCCGCGAAAAACATTCTCGTCATACTCCAAATAGGCGTTGATCTCCTTCTGAATGTCAGGGTATTGGGTGTAGAATTCGTCGTTCTTCTCCTTCTTCGCCTTGCCCAAGTTCTCGTTAGCCATAATGCGTCGTTTTGGCGCAGAAGCCTCAATCACTGCGGGCAAAAAGAAGGCGTAGGCCATCTATTCGCACTCACGGGGAAGCCTGAGAGAAACCCCGCTAACCACTATAGACGCCCACGCCAGAACGACGTGAGCATTAGGAATTATAGTGGTTATAGGAGCCTCTTTTGACGCTGCCCCGTGAGCATAGCAATCCCGATTCGTCAAATCAAATCGTTTCTCAGGCTTTTTGATTCGAGTGCGATTGTTGCTAATGCTTTATGTTATAAATACTTATAAAGTTCTATCTCTTTTGTAATCTTATCGTATTAGTTTGAAAATTCATTTGATAGCAAATGTAATCATTTTCTTGAATAATGCAAGGACTTCTCCCCATTCGTCCGCAGGACGTTACCTCAATAACCGGGTACGTTGAAGCAAAGCGCAGACGTGCCCGGTGAAAAAACTGAATGGCTGTTGGCTGAGCGGAGTCGAAGTCAATGATAATTGGCGATATAGGGGCGTTGCCCTGCCCTGCGTCTCTACAACTTCACCTTCACCGAAAATTCGAGCGAATGGTCGTGGTGCTCGTAAGTGAAGCCCTCCTTCATAGGTGGCAAGACGCTTCGGTAATCGTACTCGTAGGTGACGCTTAGGAAAAGGATGGAGACGATTCTGCATTCTATCTCCGTCTGGTTTTTTATCAGACAATCCTTGAATCTGTTCACCCTGGGTTGATAGAAGATCTTCTCGATTATGTTGGCAGTGTGTCCGATCTTTTGGATTATTCTGGGGCGCAGCGAGATACGGAACGCTTGGTCGTCGAGCGTTTTCTTCTCGTCGGTGTAGTCGACGATGTCGTATACGCCTGCTAAACTAATGGAGTAGTCGCAGACCTTCGGTTTGCGGTAGATGTTGTATTTAGCGCCCACCACCGCTGCCATTCTGAAATTATATCCCTTGTATTTATTGTGGAGGTATTCGTGGGCGAAGAGGGGAGTCCATCTTCTGTAGGGTAGGAATTCCATCTTGAAGTGCGACTCGACGCCGTTGTTCCTGATCTTGTCGTCCACCTTGGAGAGGGTGTACTTGCCGCTTAGGGCGAGCGTGAACAAGCTATCTTCGACCGACATTCCTCCCGACGCCCGAACATCCGCCTTGTTGATGTTGCCGGAGCTGAGTGAACCACCTACGGAGATGACCCCAGTAATTTTATGCTCCTTTTTTGCTTTGTTCTCCTTTTTTACTTCTGCTTGGGCATCTTCTTCCGCATATGTTGCGGTTGAATATAACGTCATCATCGATAGTATGACGATGAAAATTTGTAGTCTGTTCGGCATATAGTGTTTCTTTGTCGCGAAGATAGTGAAAATATGGCGGCGGGGAAAGAGAATATCGTCTGTCTTGATTGTACAAGGATATAAACGAAGGAGGGAACGACCTTGTGGCCGCTCCCTCCCATCAGTTTTCAGAATTTAGATGATTATCTGCAGATGAACGTAGAGGATTTCTCTGTGTTCATGTTTCTCAAGACATAAACGCCTTTAGAACCTGCGGTTTGTTTAATTAAGTCATTGATGTCGGCACCAGCCTCGATGGTTACCTTGCCAAGGTACTCGCCAACCATGTTGAAGATGGCGTATTCGCCAACCATTACATCGTTGCTTACCATTTCAAGATCTGTGCTTGTTCCACAATCTCTACAAGCGAACTTGATGTAGTCGATGTTTGCGTAAGGACCGTCGATTACCAAGCGGATGCGTTGCTCGCCCTCTTCCAATCTTTGAGTAAGATTACCCTTGACGATTGAGTAAGTATTCCAATCTGGACCCTTCTCGATAGAGATGGTTTGTGTGAGAGCCGTTTCTTTACCAGTTGCATCCATCTTTGCCAAGTGGAATTTAGAAGCGTCGCTACCGGAAGCAACGTTGGCCTCGTATGAATAGTTACCTGCTTTGGTTACGTTGACAGTATATTCCACCCACTCGTCAGCTGCGGTGTAACCGATTGCATATCCGCCGTTAGGCAACTTCACGATATCCACCCCTGAACCATCTTGGCGATAATCCTCACCGCCATCCTCGTCAGCACCTTCGTTTTTGTCGTCAGAATCGTGGAATGATATGCCTGCGCAACCGCGGTCAAAGTTCTCCACCTCCAAAGTACCTGGCAATGAGGTAGCGCTAACACCGTAAGGAGCACGTTCGTCGCAAACTGTAACGGTTGCTTTTGACTCGGACTTGTTGCCCTTTTTGTCGTAAACAACGATTGAGATAGTGACCTTGCCAGCTTTGTCTGCTTTGTATTCCCACTCGTAAGGAGCGACATATTTATTTACCAAAAGATTTCCGTCGGCGAAGATATCCACATGGTCAACTCCCTCTGATGCAGTTGCGTGGACAGAAATCTTGACGGCGTTACCCAACTCTACGTTTTCTGCGGAAAGTGAGATGGAACCGGTTACAGATGGACCTCCCATTGTAGGAGCCTTGGCGTTCTTTGCGGCATCCGTTTTCATGTAGTTCTCCAACCAAGTCATGGCAGATCTTTTTTGACCGTTTCTGATCAAACCTGAACCATTTACCCAAGTGGATCCGTATTGCCATCCCCAAAGGGTTACGCCTGGTACGAAGTCAGCCTCCCACATGACAGGGAATTG
The DNA here is from genome assembly GCA_045601045.1 of Paludibacteraceae bacterium. Classification (GTDB taxonomy): domain Bacteria; phylum Bacteroidota; class Bacteroidia; order Bacteroidales; family Paludibacteraceae; genus UBA1181. The sequence goes on along the minus strand of JAZRZA010000026.1, from coordinate 73,227 downwards.
CTCAGAGTATCTTGTGTAGAATACTTGGTCGTCTGATTTTGCGATATCGTACTCTGTGATGTAGATAGGCAATTTGATTTTGTCGTGGATCTCATACAACGCGTTCTTGAATTGAGCGCCGCCCATATCATTCAAATCGTGTGATTGACAACCTGCAGCGTCGATTGGCGCGTTACAAGCCTTTAATCCATTGACAAGGTTGATGAACTCTGTCTTTTGCCATTGGAAGGTGTTGTAGTCGTTGTAGATCAAGATGGCTTTTGGCCAACGTTCACGAGCCAAGCGGAATGCCTCGGCGATCCATTGGTAAGAGTTGGTTCCTGAATAACCATTCTTGTTACAACCGTAGTTGGCGTGGTTGCGCTCGTTTGCGAGCTCTCCCAATGCCTCGATGATGTTTGTTTCTTTATAAGGTGAGTGGTAGTTTCCGCCTGAGTAGATAGCCTCGTTCACAACGTCCATGATTTGCAAATCAGGGAAGTGCTTAGCCACTGCGTCGTACCACTCGATGATAGCCTTCTTGGTGTCCGCAACGCTCAATCCCTTGATCCAGCCAGGATATTGGCTACCCCAGATCATGGCGTGGAATTTGAAGATGAGGCCGTTTTGCTTACAGTATTGGTACGTTCTGTCGGCGTTGCCCCAATCGAATTTTCCCCAACCTTTGTGGATGGAACCCCATTTGCAACCGTTCTCGCAGGTTACTTGCTCCCAATAGTCGGAGAACTTGTAACCGGAGATGTCGCATTGCTCGTAACCTCCAGTGGTGATGTTACCCAAAAATTTGTTTGGGTTCTTGTTGATTCCAGCGAAACTGCTTGCTACTGATAATGCAGCACAAAATAGTGTCGTTGCCAGTTTTAGTGTTTTCATGGTGTAATTTATTAAATAATGGTATATGTTTTCTAATCTCTCATCATTGACAATCGTTCCTGGACAATCGTTCCTGATTATTATTTATAATAGTGTTTTCCAGTGGCGAGTTATCATCGATCTCACGGTTGCAAATGTATAGGGAAGTTGTTGCTTGACATGTGAATATAGTGTCAAACATTTAGATTTTTGTATCAAAATGAATTGCGTCTTTTTTGATAACAGGTTGATTTTCAGTGTGAATTACTGGAAATGATAGCTAAATCCAAAGGATAATTGCTCTTGAATTTGGATTTTCGCTTTTACGTCCTTGGGCGTATTATCATAGCGCATGATGAGGGAGAGACGTGTGCTCAAAAAACGGTTGATGGTAAATTTTCCGATCGTCTCCCAATTGAATTCAATGTTACGGCAGTTGTACGAACTGAAGAGGTCGAAGTTGGAGATGATTTGAATCTCCTTGTTGAATTTCCAGTTTAGTTTCGCTTGTACCATGTAGCCAGGGTAGCCTTTGCTCAGTTCTGTGCTGTCAAGACCTACGGTTAGCGGGTCGATGTCTGAGTGAGGCATCAAGAAGATAACCTTGTAGGCCACTGGCGCGACACGGATGGTGGCGTTTTTGTTGTGTTTGTAATCCAAACCCGCGCTCATGAAGAGTCGGGAAGGGGAGAGGAATGAGGTCGCCACCTCATTGGAATTGGTCTTTTTGTATCCCTTGAATAGGGAGGTGTTGAACTCCACATCGGCGGAATAATAGGCTTTCTTACACCATTTTGTTTGGTAACCCACCTTTGAGTCTATTTTAAAGACGTCATTGTTGACACGGAAGGCACGGATGGTATCCTCGACCGTATTGTAAAATCCGATTTTCACATCGAAACGGTTCTCCCAAGACAAACGATTCTTTTTGTATTTGATGTCGTACTCGAAGATGTTGAGGAAAGTGGCGTTGGATGTTCCTCCTTTGTGCCAGTTCGGTGTTACATAGTATTGGGAGAATTGTAGAGATAAGTCTCCTTTGAAAGTCCAATAATCGTTCTCCTTTTTTTTGACTTCCCGTTCCAATGTGAATGGCATTGGCAGCACCTCCGGAGTATCCACTCCCTCCACTCTGATTTTCCTGCTTTTCGTGATTGGTTTGTCCAAAGTGTGGTCGTATGTGCCAAGATTGTAGAAATCGACCAATTCTGGTTTGGTGCTAGCGATGTTGTAGGCGGTTCGATGGTTGAGTTTGTCTTTGAACAGGAAGCCTTGGTACCCCTTTTCGAATTGTGTCAGGGAGTCAGGCTTGCTTTTTGTCGTATAACCGATTTCAAAAGGGAGTTCGAAAGGTTGTAACTGAACAGCCTTTAGGGAGTCGAAAATGACCACTGGAAGGAACTCAATGGTGTCGGGACCTGATGTTTCTGCCATGTCCACATCAAACCACGACGCTTCCTGCTCCGCCCTCAAGGTTGTGAAGGAGCATAAGGCAAGAAGTATAAGGAGTATAGCTTTGGATTGAAAAACCTTCCGACACATCGCTTTAATTCCGTGATCTTATTTTGTGACCTTAAATTTTCGCAAATTTAATCAATATTTGCCCATTACAAAAATTACCCTTCCTTAAATGAACTCTTGTATGTTTCGAAATTTTCTCTATTTTTGCAATTATAATTGTATATGATGTGAAGAATGCCGAGCGCATTTATTTAATTTGTGAAGTAAATTTTGAAGGATATGGTAAATTTGAAAAAAGCAATTTTGACTCTCTTGGGTATCGCCTTGGGTGGATTTTCGCTTATGGCGGCTCCTGCTTTTCAAACGGAACAGTATCAGAAGGCCCTTTGGATGACTGTGAGGTTCTACGGCGCGCAACGTATGGGTGATGGTGTCAACTGGTTGGTGGCCGATCACGAGCCTACTAGACTTGCCAATGGTATCGGATTCCAGCAAAGCGCATTTGTGAAGGGTAAATCCTTCTTGAAGGATGCGGACGGATCGTATGATTTGACAGGTGGATGGTTCGACTGTGGCGACCATGTGTTGTTCGGCCAGACGTTCTTCTACTCTGCCTATATGCTTTTGTTGGGTTATTCCGAGTTCCCTGCTGGATATGATGATTTCTATTCGTTTGACTACAATGGTTATGTGAATTCCGGTGATTATACTTGGGAAGGCAAGAAGGGTGTTCCGAACGGAATCCCTGATATTTTGGATGAGGCGAAGTATGCGACCGACTTTATCATCAAGGCGTTCCGCGATAATAAGACTTTTTACTATCAAAAGGGTGATGATTCTGACCACAATGTTTGGTGCACATCTACAGTGAAGTCCGCATTGCCTAAGGCGAATGGAGGAAATGCCGATGGTAGTCGCGCCGTGAAGAAGGCTTCTGGAAACGCTACTTCAATGGCCGCTTTGGGTGGTGCCGCTTTGGCGGTGATGGCGCGTGTGTATCGTCCGTTTGATCCCGAGTATGCGGATCTGTGTTTGAAGAAGGCGGTAGTCGCTTATGAATTTGTGACCGGTACTTCCAAAGGAAATACGGGAGCGGGCGGTTACTATGGCGAAAAGCCGAAGTACGTTCCTGATATGGTTACTTTCTTCGCGGAGTTGTATCGCGCGACAGGAGATAAAACTTATTTGAAGGCGGCAGAGGAGAACTGCGGATGGATGGACGCTTCCAAGGATTATAATTACAATTTCTCTTTGGGCTATAACAACACGGAGGACTTGGCCGCATATGCGATGGCTAATTTAGGTGACGCCTCTTCTGTCAGCAAGAAGGCTATGCAAGTGATGGATTTCTATATCAACACGATGTACAAACCTGGTTCAGGCTATATGTTGAATGCTAAGTTTGATGATTGGGGTGCGCTTCGTTACCCTTGTAACCAAGCTTTCTCCCATGCGCTTTACTCTAAATTGAAGGGCGAGAAGGAGATCGATCCCTATACATTGACTACCATCGAGTTTATTATGGGTAAAAATCCATCCAACCTTTCGTTCATCGTTGGTTTTGGTACCAAACACCCTGTGATTCCTCACCACCGTAATTTCTTCCGTTATGACGGAAATGATATGGGCGCTATCCCGGTTCCTAATTCCAGTTATAAGTTTATCCAGTTAGGATTCTTGGTAGGTGGTAACGGAAACAGTGTGAAAAGTGGCGCTTATACCGAGTCGTTGTCCAACTACGAATCTTCCGAGGGTGGTATCGACTACAACGCCGGTTTGGTAGGTGCCTTGGGTTATATCAACTCCATGCTCGCTCCTGTCAATACCAACAAATTCGGCCACCCAACCCCTGAGTTGGGCGAGAATCAATCCATTTGTGGCAAGTCATCCATTGAGTTGGATTCCAAGGTGGCAGCCGATGGCAAGAAGACATTCACCTGGTACAAGGATGGCAAGAAGGTGGAATCTTCCAAAACAGCCTCAACCTTTAAGGCTACCGAGGCTGGCGAATATACTTGTGAGATTGACTCCGCCGGAGATTGGACCACTTCGGGAAGTGTCGTCATTGAGGCGGCTCTGCCATCCGTAGAGTATGCTTCTGAATTTGAATTGTGTAATCCTGCAAGTTTCACTGCTGATTTCTCATACGATGCCGCTTCCAAGTATGTGTGGAGCAGAAATGGTGATGTGATCGCGGATGCTAAGGGTGGTAAATACGAGGTGACCAAGGCCGGTAAATATGTATGCGCGGTCTCTGCCGAGAACTGCGGTACAATGGAATATAAGTTTAACGTTACCTCGTTGTTGCCTGAGGTGGAGGATGCGGAATCCGACATCAATGGCAATGTGACCTTGAAGGTGACCAGTTCAGGTGACTACGAGTGGTATGATGTGGCTGAAGGCGGCAAGCCATTGGCTACAGGCTCATCTTATAAGACCGTTATCACGGAGGATAAGGTATTCTATGTTCAAGATGCGGGTGCGATGGACATCGTGGTCGGACCTTCCGAGAAGAATTTCCCTGCCGCTAATGTGAACTGGGGTCCAATGCCTGTGAGATTCTCTGCGGAGAAGGAGTGCATGATTACCGCTGTGACGCTGATCTTGAATGGTACGCCATACAATTCGGGAAGTTTTGAAGTGACTGCGGAGTTGACGGGAGCTGCCAAGGGAACCTATACTTCTGAGCCTATCCAAGTTTCTGGTTCGACCAAGTCAGTGAAGGTGAATTTCACTAATCCGATTATGATTCCGCAGGCTGGATCGTACTCTTTGTTGTTTGATTGCAAGGCCTTCGCGATTGGTTATTACGAGAGCATGTCCAATTATGCGTCGTTCCCATATCAAGGAGAGCCTCTTTCCTTCTTGGGTGTCGATAAGGACAAGTCTGGATTTATGGGCGTCGCTGACTGGAATGTGACTGCGGGCTCAGGTTGCGCGCGTGCCGTCGTAAAGGCTACGAAGGGTAATTCGGCAGCCAGTGAGTTGGTTGTTAACAATATGGTCGCAGGTCTCTATCCTAACCCTGTGAACGATCTCTTGACCATTGAGCTCTTCGACGACTGTGAGGCTGATGTTGAGGTGTTGAATGTGTTAGGTGGCGTAGTGGCGAAGGCTCGAATCTCCGCAACCGAGAAGCGTATTAACTTGAGCGCTCTCTCAAAGGGTATCTATGTGGTACGTGTTTCAAATGGAGAGTCTGTTTATACGGAGCGAATCGTGAAGAAATAATTTGTGGTGTCATATTTGCGAAGGCGAGGGTGGAGAAGTTCATCCTCGCCTTTTTGTGTGGTTATTAGGTTAATTTGGTATCTTCGCGTAATTTGAGTGAATGCGGAAAGATTTAAGAATGGATACTGTAAAACAAAATTCCTTGAAGGCTTGGTGTCTTGCGGCTCGTCCCAAGACCTTGGCAGCAGCGGTGGCTCCCGTTTGGGTGGGTTGCGCGATCGCTTACTATTATGAGACGTTTCAGTTGGTGCCAGCCTTGGCTTGCTTACTCTTCGCCATTGCGATGCAGATTGCGGCGAATTTGATCAATGACCTTTATGATTTCCTCAAGGGTAGTGATGGCGAGGGACGATTGGGCCCCCTTCGTGCGACCGCACAAGGATGGATCACGCCAGATTGCATGAAAAAGGGAATTCTTGCCGTAGTGGCCTTGGGCTGCCTATGTGGATCTGTTCTGATGTTCTATGTGGGATGGCAACTGGTTTTTGTCGGCATCTTCTGTGTCCTCTTCGCCTACTTCTATACGTCAGGCCCTTTCCCATTGGCCTACAATGGCTTGGGTGATGTGGCGGTGATTCTCTTCTTCGGATTGGTGGCGGTGGGTTTCACCGCGTATGTCCAGACCTTAGTGTGGACCTCTGTTGTGACCTTGGCAGGACTCGCTACTGGGTTGGCTGTGAATGTCTTGTTGGTCTTGAACAATTACCGCGACGTGGAGAACGATGCGAAATCGGGCAAGCGTACTTTGGTGGTGTTGCTTGGCAAAAAGTTTGGCCTCTATCTCTATTTAGCTTCTGGATTAACGGCTGTGCTTTTATCCGCTGTTTTGTGCCTTTTGATTGAGGCGAATCTCTTCGGATGGCTGATGTTGTTGCCTTATAGCGCCTTGCATTTCCTTACCTGGTTAAAGATCCGTAAGATTGAACAACCTATACAGTTGAATGGTTTGATAGGAGAGACCTCCCGTAATATGCTGCTCTTCGCCATTTCGTTGCATTTGATATTGGCTATCGGTTGCGTAAAATACTTTTATGTTGGAGAACATGTTTTTAATGAATTTTTTTGTAAATTCGCGACTTGAAATTTGAGGTGAATTATCTCTCCTCTGAATTAATGAATCGGGGTGTATATGTTTCCCCATTAAGAAATAATTAAGATGCAAAAGATTAGAAACGTTGCGATTATCGCTCACGTCGACCACGGAAAGACAACGTTGGTGGACAAGATGTTGTTGGCTGGTAACCTCTTTAGTGACCATGAGAAGCCACAGGATTTGATTCTGGACAACAATGATTTGGAGCGTGAACGAGGAATAACCATCGTTTCTAAAAATGTTTCCATCCGCTATAAGGATTATAAGATCAATATCATTGATACCCCAGGACACTCCGATTTCGGTGGTGAGGTGGAGCGTGTGCTCAACATGGCTGACGGTGTTCTTTTGTTGGTGGATGCTTTCGAGGGCCCTATGCCGCAAACCCGTTTCGTGTTGCAAAAGGCAATTCAATTGGGCTTGAAACCAATCGTTGTCATCAACAAGGTGGATAAGCCTAACTGCCGTCCAGAAGAGGTGCAAGAGGCTGTTTTTGATTTGATGTTCAATTTGGACGCTACCGAGGAGCAGTTGGATTTCCCAACTATCTACGGATCCGCTAAGAACAACTGGATGTCGGACGACTGGAAGAAGCCTCGTGAGAATGATATTACACCAGTATTGGATGCCATCATCAAATATATCCCAGAACCACGTATCAATGAGGGTACCCCTCAAATGTTGGTAACCTCTTTGGATTTCTCCTCTTATGTAGGTCGTATCGCCATCGGTCGTATCCATCGCGGAACCTTGAAAGAGTCTCAAGATCTTTCATTGGTGAAGAGAGATGGAACGGTGAAGAAGGTTCGAATCAAGGAGTTGCGTGTTTTTGAGGGATTTGGTCAGGCTACTGTCCGTGAGGCTCAATGCGGAGAAATTTGTGCTTTGGTCGGCATCGATGGTTTTGACATCGGTGACACTGTATGTGATTTGGAGAATCCGGAGCCATTGCCACCAATCGCTATTGATGAACCAACCATGAGTATGGTATTCTCCATCAATGATTCTCCATTCTTCGGAAAAGAGGGTAAGTTCGTTACTTCAAGACATATCAACGACCGTTTGGAGAAGGAGTTGGACCGCAACTTGGCACTCCGTGTCGTTAAGGATCCCGATTCTGATAAGTGGTTCGTTTATGGACGTGGTGTGCTACACTTGTCTGTCTTGATCGAGACCATGCGTCGTGAGGGTTATGAGTTGCAAGTGGGTCAACCTCAAGTTATCTTCAAGGAGATTGACGGTGTGAAGTGCGAGCCAGTGGAGCAATTGACCATTGATTTGCCAGATGAGGTTTCCGGTAAGGTGATCGAGATGGTTTCCGTAAGAAAGGGAGATATGGTATCTATGGAGCGTAAGGGCGACCGCGTTCACTTGGAGTTCGTGATTCCTTCCCGTGGTATCATCGGTTTGCGTACCAATGTCTTGACCGCTACCGCTGGTGAGGGCGTCATGGCGCACCGTTTCTTGGAGTATCAACCATACAAGGGCGATATCGAGCGTAGAACCAATGGATCGTTGATCGCTATGGAGGCAGGTACTGTATTCGCATACGCTTTGGATAAGTTGCAAGACAGAGGTCGCTTCTTCATCAGTCCACAAGACGAAGTCTATGCGGGTCAAGTGGTGGGTGAGCACTGTAAGGACAACGATATCGTGATCAATGTGACCAAGTCTAAGCAGTTGACCAACATGCGTTCCAAGAGTTCTGACGATAAGGCGAGAATCATTCCGCCAGTGATCTTCTCTTTGGAGGAGGCGCTCGAGTACATCAAGGAGGATGAGTATGTGGAGGTTACCCCTAAGAGCATGCGTCTCCGTAAGATCCTTTTGGACGAGACAGAAAGAAAACGTGCAAGCAGAGTGTAATAATCGCTCTCTCGCTTAAATCATAATGGGATGAAACAATATTTGCGTAGCAAGAAGGCGTGGATATGTTTCATCCCTTTTTTATTGTTTATAATAGCCCTCTTGGTGCGTGTGCAGTTATTCCCGGAGGATTATTCCACTGTGGTTGTGACGGAGGAGGGAGAAATGGTCGGCGCACGGTTGGCCAATGACGGCCAGTGGCGGTTCCCTCCGATGGACACTGTTCCTGATAAGTTGAAAAAGGCTACTCTTTGTTTTGAAGATGGATATTTCTATCAACATCTGGGTGTCAATCCTATCTCCATATTTAGGGCGTTGAGGCAGAACCTCAAGGCGGGACATGTCGTCAGCGGAGGAAGTACCCTCTCCATGCAGGTGATTCGAATGAGCAGAGGACAAAAAAATAGGGTGTTGTCCGAGAAGCTGATAGAGGCTGTTGGCGCATTATGGCTGGAGCTGCACTATTCGAAGGAGGAGATCATCTCTTTGTATGTCTCTAATGCGCCTTATGGAGGAAATACGGTTGGCATTCAGACGGCGACTTGGCGTTATTATATGCGAAAGGGCGAGGATCTCTCGTGGGCTGAGGCCGCTTTGTTGGCAGTTCTTCCCAACGCGCCCGCGATGATCCATCCGGGTAAGAACCGTGAACAGTTGCTCAAAAAACGGAACCGTCTGTTGCGGAAAATGTTTGAAGAGGGCAATTTTGATGAAGAGACCTACCATTTGGCTCTGGATGAGCCATTGCCTGATAAACCCTACTCTTTGCAGATGATGGCACCTCACTTGGTGGATCGCCTCAACCGTGAGGAGCATGGTAAGTTGGTGACGGTACCCTTGGATGCGGCGCTGCAACGTGAAATGGAGATGATTGTGTCGGGTTTCCAGCGGGAGTATGCGCAGAATGGTGTGCAGAATATCGCCTTGATTGTGCAGGAGACCGAGACGGGAAATGTCTTGGCCTATTGTGGCAACGCGCATTACAATGACAATGATGATAACCAGGTGGATGTGATTACTTCTCGACGTAGTACGGGTAGCATTTTGAAACCGTTCCTTTTTTGCGCGATGATAGAGGATGGCCAGTTGGTCCCTTCTATGTTGCTACCGGATGTGCCTATCCAGATTGCGGGTTACAAGCCACAAAACTACAACCGAACCTTTGATGGAGCGGTGCCTGCCCATACAGCGTTGGCCCGTTCTTTAAATATCCCTGCTGTTTTGATGCTGCGGAAATATGGCATCCCCGCCTTCCAAAATTATTTGAAGCGGGCGGGTATCACCACACTGGACTATTCGCCGGACCATTATGGATTGACCTTGATTTTAGGTGGCGCGGAAGCTACGTTGTGGGATGTGTCTGGTGTGTATGCCTCTATGGCGCGGACGTTGCTCCATTATAACGATAACCAAAATTACAACGAAGGGGATATTCATGCCCCTAGGTTATGCCGTCGGAAAGAGAAGGCGAAATATTCTGAAGAGCCGGTTCTGTTCCATGCGGGATCAGTATGGCATACGTTTGAGGCCATCAAGGAGTTGAATCGTCCGGATGTGACTGATTGGCGAGTCTTTTCCTCCTCTCGAAAGGTGGCATGGAAAACGGGTACCAGTTTCGGAAACAGAGATGCTTGGGCGGTCGGTGCCACGCCGGAATATGTGGTAGGCGTCTGGGTAGGTAACGCCGATGGAGAGGGACGTCCCGAGTTGACGGGCGCGAAATATGCCGCGCCGTTAATGTTTTCTGTTTTCAATGTTTTGCCCCATACGACATGGTTCCGTCAACCTTCCCGGGATTTCTCCCCTATGGAGGTGTGCCATGAAAGTGGCTATTTGAGGGGAAGGGACTGCCCGAACATTGACACGGTGATGCTTTATGCTCCCTGCGCGAACGGAGAACCATGCCCTTACCACCGAATCGTCCATCTCTCACAAGACGAGAAATACCGTGTTACATCTCGATGTCTCTCACCGACGGAGATGGTCCATAAGAGTTGGTTCGTATTGCCTCCTACGATGGAGTCTTATTATCGTATGAAGGGGACCAATTACAGACCGTTGCCTCCTATCGCGCCATCCTGTGAGGATGATTTGGAGCATCCGATGGAGTTTATCTATCCGAAGGATTTCAGGCGATTGTATATCCCGAAGGAGGTGAGTGGCGAATTGGGTGAAATTATTTTTGAGGTGGCCCATCATCAGCCAGGTATGATGCTCTATTGGCATTTGGACGAGACCTATTTGGGCACCACGACAGAGCCTCACCTTAAGGGAGTCACCGCTACTGAAGGGGAACATGTCATCACTATCGTGGATGAGGACGGCAATCGGATGGAAAAGAAATTCTTCACGTATGTGTCGAAGTGATCCCTTCCCGTTAAATTTGTTTCTTTCTTGTAATAGATATACTTTTGTCTTTTGTTAATTCCTATATAATGGTCTAATGATTATGCTGACAGTCATTATATGTACTTATAATAGAGAGAAATACATCCGAAATTTGTTGGAGAGTATCGTGGCGAATACCCTTTCAAAGTCGAATTATGAGATTTTATTGGTGGATAATAATTGCACCGATAATACGAAGGGTGTATGCCAAGAATTTGCGGAGGCCCATCCAGATGTGGTCTTCCGTTACGTGAAAGAGGAGGAACAAGGATTATCCGCCGCTAAGAACAGAGGCATCCGGGAGGCGAAAGGAGACATCTTGGTCTTTGTGGATGATGATGCCTTGGTGGATGACCACTATTTGTCTGACTTTGCGGAGTGTTTTAAGCTTCATCCGAGGGTGATGGCCGCGGGTGGACCTATTGAACCTTTGTATGAGACCAGTGAGCCATCTTGGATGACCTCCTATACGAAGGCTTTGCTTTGCGCATGGATGAACTACGGTGATGCGCAACGTCATTATCCTTCTGGTCGATTCCCGGGTGGTGGAAATGCGGCTTTTCGTAGCGAGGTATTCCAAAAGGTGGGACTATTCAATACGGAATTGGGAAGAAAAGGTGGTTCGTTGACCGCTTCGGAAGAGAAGGATATTTTTGATAAGATGCATGCGTTAGGTATGGAGGTGCTCTATCTTCCTGGACCGGTGTTGCATCATATTATTCCGCAAGCCAAGTTGGAGAAGGATTATTTCGAGCGTGTGACTTACCAAATCGGATGTAGTGAACGAAAAAGAACTAAGGCGATTTCTACTTGGAAATATGTCAAGAGGCTCTTCTCCGAAGCGGTAAAATGGGGTGGCACGATTGTTTTGTGGTGGAGCTTCTTGTTGAAAGGAGAGAAAGTCAAGGGCGACATGTTAATTGCTTTCCGTGCGCATGTGACACGAGGGCTCTTCTCAAAGGATTAGAGCGTTTTTAACGATATAAAAAGGGGGTATGGTTGATTGCCATGCCCCCTTTGCTTTTTGTGCGTTAGAAGTGCTTATTCACGCTCCTTGGTTGGATAACTGCATTTTGACTTTGACCAAAGATACTTGCCCAATATTTGGTAAAAGTAGTTGATGTACGGCGAGAGTGGACTGTTGCGGATGACACTTCTGGTAAGGATGAATTTCTTGCCTAGGATACTCTTGGTTGTCTTCTTGTGGTCCGCGAAGTACTTTGGCGTAGGAAACTCTGAGTTGACGATGTAGTAGGCGAATTTAAGCGCGCCAAGATTGTCCAATGGTTTCAACTCCTTGTCTAGGATATATTGATCCAATTCTTCTGTACTATGGGCTACATGACAAATGCCTAAATCTCTGTACATCGTACATCCTAAAAGAATGACAGGCTTGTTGGCGTACGCCGCTTCGAATCCGACAGAGGAGCCGAATACTATCACCTTGTCCGAGCTGTCCACCAAGGTATAGGTGCTGATTTTTGAATCTGCGGGGATGATGGTTACGTTCTTGTATTTGTCCAACTCGTAGAGATTCTTGTGGTACTTATAGTTTACCTTGGTCAAATTTGGATGTACCCGCAGGTAAAAATGGATATCTTCGATATCCTTGAATCGCTCAAAGATGTATTTGATTCCCGTGATTTGGTTGGGGAAGAGGGATAACTTGGCGAACTTCTCTCCCAGAGAGGCGAACTCATCCTCCGAACTGTTGAAGATGGAGATATTGATCTTGGAGTTGTCCCAAGCTGCCGGGAGAAGTCCCATGCTTTGATTTTTGGTGTAGGCCACCTTGTCGCCGCTGACGATGGCGTTTCTTCTCTTTTCGAAGAATCGTTTCGCGGTGGCGATTCGCTCTTCCTGGCTTTTCCCCTCTGATTCCCACAACGCATTGATCATCTTGGTGTTGGTGTCTGGGTCGTGGGGGAGATTGTTGTCGAAAATCTTCTTGTTGATTCTATTCTCTTCGTTGTATCCCACTTCGTAGGTTTTGAACGGCATTCCTTGGTTGATGCATAAATCGACTATTGGACGATTGCAGATCAATCTACCGTTGAAGCATGCCACTGTGTCGGGGTGAAGCTGTTTGATGGCCTCTTCCGCCAAATCTGTCGTTTGCGCGCTCATGAAGAGGTATCTGTTCATGAAATCTTTGAATTCGTCGTCGATTAGCGGATCCAAGTTTCTGCTTAATGTCAAATAGGAGGAGACGGCTGCCAGACCGATGTGTGCCCCCTTGTGGGTGATCTCCTTGATCTCGTCGATTGTCTCGTAGTGGATTCCTTGGACGAAGCGGTTGAAATCCACCATGTCGCTACGTTGAAACTGGGAAATCGGTGTCGCTTTGATGTTCTCCTTGTGGGTGATGTGTCTGTGGAAGTAACGTTGATACTTCACGCAAGCTTTGCAAAGTCTTTTGTCTCCATAACAATTGTAGATACAGTTTTGTATGGCCTTCCCGTCGCAATAAACGAGATCCACAAAATTACCTTGCTCCGCCAAGTCTTCCGCATTGTCCAGCACTACTGAGTAGTGGTCTGGTACAAAACACATCGTCTTGAATGGCGTGAATATGGTATAATGTTTGCGTGAATTACTTTCCATAAACGTTCGACTTTTGTTGCTCTTAATCTTTGTCCGATGTTGGGCCTTATCCTTTTTAAGCCTCTTCTTTCTTTAGAAGCATTCCGTTTTTGTAGGAAAAGAATATGGCTGCGATGACACCTAACAGCAATATAAATGAGCCGATAGAACCTAGTAGTGTTAAATTCCAGTAGGTTTTTGGCTCGAATTTGAATTCGATGTCGTGGGCACCAGCAGGAATTGCTAGTCCACGGAGAATCCAATTGGCTTGGAAATGGTCCACCTCCTTGCCGTCGATATAGGCATTCCATCCTGGTTGGTAATAGACCTCGGAGAAGATAGCCACCTGGTCGGATGCGCAATCCGCCTTGTACTTGACGCTCATAGGATTGTACTCGGTCATGGTGATGGTGGAGGCGCTATCCCTCTTCGCTTGGCAATGTTCAAAATATCTCATGAACTTTTTGTTTACGATGGCGCTCTTCTTGACGTCGATTTCGCTCAGCTTACTGATCTCCTCGTCCGCATTATTCGCGTAGATAATCTCATCCACGAACCAAGCATTGCCGTTGGCGTTGTGGTTGGTGGCGGCAGGAATGTCATTTTGGAGGATTAAATAGCGCATATTCAACATGTCCAAAACTGGCGTATGGGCGTCGGATATCGCCTTGTCCGCGTCGGCGAGGGTTCTGATGCCGCCCATGTTAGCTCTGATCGCATCCATTTCTTGGACAATGTGCGTCTCGATCAAGTCTTGGTATCTACGGAGCTTCGCGGCGTTGTATCCTCCAATGGACTTGTGGAAATAGGAGACGTTGGTGTCGTTGAACGGATTGTTCATGGTGAGGACACGGTAAGATGGAGCAGTGTCTTGAAGGATGAACTTGTCGGCCTCTGTTAGCACAAACTCCTTCTTCTTAGTTTTCTTCTCGAAGTTCGATTCGTTGAGATATCGTTTGTCGATTGTCCAAAGATCAATGAATGACAGCAGCGCGATGGCGGACATAGCGCAGTAGATGTATGGCTTGCTCTCCTTTATTCGTGTGAGAGCGAATAGGATGACAAACGAGATGGCTATGAAGATGAAAGATCTCCATGCGTCTGATGTCAATAGGCTTTCCCTATCCGCCATAAGAGCGGTGAGATACCAATCCGGTAATTGATAGTTCTCGTCCATTGGGGAAGAGAAGTCAAGGAAGAGGGAAGGTACTAGCGCGAAGATCAAGCAAATGCCGCCTGTAATGCCCGCTGAAATGTAAAGTGATTTGACTAATTTCTCTTTTTCCACACTGCCGTCATAAATGGCTTTCAACGCAAGCGCACCTAACCATGCGAAGGTTAATTGCGGAATGATCAAAGCCATGGAAGGCGTCCTGAATTTGTTGTAGAATGGTAGATGGTGGAATAGGAAGTCATTGACGATGGAGAAATTCTTGCCCCAACTCATGATGATAAGGAATAATGTTCCTGCTACCACCCACCATTTGTATTTCTTGTCCACGATAAATAGGGAGAGGACAAATAGGAAACAGACAATCGCGCCTAGGTAAACTGGCCCTGAAGTGAAGGGTTGGTCGCCCCAGTAGGTGTAAGTACGCAGTGTCTTAGGTGTCTGCATTTGGTTCTTCTTATATGCCTTCGCCAAAGCGGATGATTTAGCATCCAACTCTCCGCCGGATGCGCCTCCATTGAAATTAGGGATGAGGAAGGTGAATGTTTCCGCCTTTCCGTAGCTCCAACTGAAAGCGTAGTCTTGGTCCAGTCCCGATGATTTATCTGTTTTGCCGTCCACTTGCGCGGTAAGTTCCGATTTGCCTCGGATACTGCTCTTACTCATCTCGTAGTTGGAGTAGAGTTGGGCACTGTTCATTAGGATGGCAACTGTGGCGCCAGCCAAAAAAACCCCCGTTGATTTTAGGATTTCACCATATTTCTTTTGGATGATTTTGCCGATCAAATAGCCGATGAAAATGAATAGGCAGAGAATCAATAGATAGAAAGTTACTTGGATGTGCCCATGTCTAATGTTCTCTGTCAAGGCGAATGCGAAAAATGTTCCTCCCAGCAAGTATTGGCGTTTCATTATCAGTAGCATGCTGGCGATGACGATAGGCATGGTGGCCATCACCCATCCTTTGGTCACGTGTCCCGCTTCGATGATGATGGGAAAGTAGGAGGAGAGGGCGAATGCCACTGCTCCGAAAATGGCGATTGGAATCGGACATCTAAGCGTGATGAATAGGATGTAACCACATACGAGCGCCAATAGTATGATGGCGGCAGTATGGTAATTCAGCGCGCTGAAAGGCGCTTCAACCATTGAAAGCGCATTGACGTAGTTGTGCTTGATGCTGACAGTGTAACCTGGCATTCCGGAGAACATGCTACCGCACCATGCGACATTCTCGCCTGTCTTTTCGTGGAAATCAGCGGTCTCTTTGGCCATTCCGTGCCATTTGATTTGGTCACCTTGTGACAATTCCTTCCCTTGGAATTGTGGAAGGAAAAAGAAGATAGTGATGACAACGAAAAATAGGATACTACCTATGTGCTTCAAAATTGATTTGTCTTTCATTGCAAAAGAATTAGGGCGAGCCTTAAGACTCGCCGGTATTTGAAATTAGGTTGAGGGATAAATTAGAAACTTTTGAATCCCATGATCTCTCTGACATCCTTGATGGTCTTTTGCGCGCTCTCGCGGGCGATGTCGCGGCCACGGCTGATGGCGTTGTGAAGAATCTCTGGATGCGCGTCTATGTAAGCGATTTTCTCGCGGATTGGCTCTGTCGCCGCGATGATGTCGGCTGCCAATTGCTTCTTCAAATCTCCGTAGCGGATCTCGCAGGTGTTCCACTTCTCGTCGAAGTATTGAACGGTGTCTGGCGTGGAAACCACTTTCATCAAGGTGAAGAGGTTCTCGATGCATTCTGGTTTTACTGAGTTCATCTCTGTAGGTCCTTGGTCGGTCAAAGCCTTCTTTACCTTCTTCTCGATGGTCTTGGCGTCGTCTGCCAAATAGATGCAGTTGCCTTCGCTCTTACCCATCTTTCCGCTTCCGTCCAATCCAGGGATCTTGATAGGCTCTGTGCCGTCGCTGTAGGCGATTGGCTCCTTGAAATACTCCACTTTGTAGAAGTTGTTGAAACGTTTCGCGAAGTTTCTAGTCATCTCCAAGTGTTGCAATTGATCCTTTCCGACAGGAACTTGATCTGCGTTGTGGATAAGGATGTCGGCAGCCATCAAAGTAGGGTAGGTGAGCAATCCCGCATTGACATTCTCAGGGTTCTTTCTCGCCTTATCTTTGAAGGATACGGTTTTGGTCAACTCTCCTAAGTAAGCGTGCATGTTGAGCATGAGGTACAACTCCACCACTTCGGGCACATCGCTTTGGATGAAGATGGCTGATTTTTCAGGGTCCAAACCGCAAGCGAGATACTCAGTCAATACGCTCTTCACGTTGGGGTAGAGAAGGCTAGGGTCAGGATGAGTGGTGAGTGAGTGATAATCTGCGATGAAGAAGAAACAGTTGTTGTTCTCTTGCATGCGTATGAAGTTCTTCAAGGCTCCGTAATAATTACCCAAGTGTAGGTTTCCTGTTGAACGGATGCCGCTTACTACAGTTTTCATTGTATTTTCTTTCTAATATTTATACCTTTGCAAAAGTAATAAAAAATTGTGATTTTATTAGTAGTTAGGTGTCATGATGAAGTTTTTTAGGGTTTATGGCATGTCGCTTGTCTTGTCGCTTGCCATTTTATATGTGAGCATCATTCGTTCGGTACCAGAGGTGCCTCAACTTCAATTCGAAGGGTTGGACAAGGTGATTCACTTTTTGATGTATTTTTTGCTTGCGGCTGTTGTTTGTTTTGAATTATACCGTCAAAGATATGGTTTCAAGGAGAGGACGATGCTCCTATGGGGCTTGGTTTATCCTATCGTTTATGGCGGTGTCATCGAGTTGCTCCAAGAGAACTTCTTCCCACCCCGCAGTGGTGACTGGTTTGATTGGTTGGCGGATATGTTGGGTGCCATAGTGGCCTTCTTCTTGGCGAAGTGGTTGTTGCCTAAGTTCGTAAAACCTGAAAATCAAGGTTTTTGTATCAGATAATTAAGTGAATGCCATGTTGTTCTCTATATTAGTTCCGGTATATAACCGTCCCAATGAAGTAAAGGAGTTGTTGGAGAGTTTGACAACCCAATCTTTTACTGATTTTGAGGTGGTGATTGTGGAGGATGGCTCCTCTTTGAAGTGTGAGGAGGTCTGTTCCTCCTTTGCCGATAAAATTAAAATCCAATATTTCTACAAGGAGAATAGTGGGCCGGGACAAACACGCAACTATGCGGCGGAAAGGGCGCAAGGCGAGTATCTCCTGATCCTGGATTCTGATGTTATATTGCCTACTGATTATCTGAAAAATACTGCCGAAGAGTTGGCTCGTGAATATGCCGATGCTTTTGGTGGTCCCGATGCCGCCCATGACTCCTTTACGGATCTGCAAAAGGCCATCAGTTATTCCATGACCTCCTTCTTCACTACAGGAGGTATTCGTGGTGGCAAGAAGAAGATGGACAAGTTCTATCCCCGCAGTTTCAATCTTGGAGTGAAGGCGGATGTTTTCCGCGCTTTGGAGGGGTTCTCCGACATGCGTTTCGGTGAGGATATTGACTTCAGTATTCGAATTTTCAAGGGTGGCTATAAGTGCCGTCTTTTCCCCGATTCGTGGGTGTGGCACAAGCGTAGGACTGATCTGAAGAAATTTTTCAAGCAGGTCTATAACAGTGGCATGGCCCGCATCAATCTCTATAAGAAATACCCTGAATCGTTGAAGTTGGTCCACCTTTTGCCTACGCTCTTTACGTTGGGCTCTTTGGGCTGCCTCCTCTCTGCGGTAGTGGCCTTGGTGATCTCACTTCTTTCGGGTAGTTTTTCGATTTGTGCACCCCTCTCTTGTTTGGCGCCGTTAATCCTTTACTCTTTGTTGGTGATGGTGGATTCCACCCGCCAAAATGGTAGCTTGAAGATCGGCTTGCTCTCTGTTCCTGCCGCCTTTACGCAATTGTGGGGTTATGGCTTAGGTTTTATCCATGCTTGGTTCTTCCGCTGCGTACTAGGTCGTGGAGAGGTTGAGGCTTTCACGAAGAATTTTTATAAATAGGAATTATTCCATGGATACTAGCAAGGGCTGGATGATGGTTGAATCATTCGGCCCTTGCTTTTGCGATCGATGTCTATTGGAAGTTGTCCTAAAAAAGATTCAACTTCCGCTTCTTCGCCTCTTCCAGGTCGAGCAAATCACTCTGTTTTTTCTCTTGCTCGATTCTGCATTTCTCTTGCTCCGCCTTGATGTTGGCGATAAATTCGCCTTGTGTCTCTTTGCTGAGAAGACGGGAGATGGCGTAGGTGTTTTGGGAGGCGTCTCGCATGCGCATCACGGTTCCGCTGTAATTCGGGGCGATTTTGACTGCTGTGTGGATGTCGGAGGTGGTGGCGCCGCCTACGAGTAAAGGCATTTTGAGTCCAGCCTTCTCCATCGCTTCCGCTACTTTGCACATCTCCTCTAAGGAAGGGGTGATCAGACCGCTGAGGCAGACTACGTCCACTTTCTCTTTGATCGCGGTCTCGATGATCTCTTCTGTTGGCACCATTACGCCTAAGTCGATCACGTCGAAGTTGTTGCAGGCCAGAACCACGGCGACGATATTTTTACCGATATCGTGGACATCACCCTTTACGGTGGCGATCAGTACCTTGCCTGATTTGTTGCTGCTACCCGCGTTTTGTGCCTCGATGTGCGGTTGTAGGATGGAAACCGCCTTCTTCATGGTTCGGGCGGTCTTTACCACCTGTGGTAAGAACATCTTACCCTCTCCAAAGAGTTTGCCCACCTCGTTCATGCCATTCATCAGCGGTTTCTCGATGATTTCGATGGCTGTCGGGTAGGTGGTCAATGCCTCGTTCATGTCGGCCTCAAGGAAATCGCTGATACCCTTGACCAGACTATATTCGATACGTTTCTCCAATGGATAGTCTCTCCATTCGATGTGCGTCTCTTGTTTCTCGTTGCTTTGCGACGCTTTGATGGCGTCTGCCTTCTCGATCAAACGCTCGGTCGCGTCGGGACGACGGTTGAGTACCACATCCTCGACCAGTTCCAACAAATCGGAAGGAATGTCTTGATAGACTTGTAGCATACCCGCATTGACGATACCCATATCCATACCCTTTTTGTAGGCGTGGTAGAGGAATACCGAGTGGATTGCCTCACGGATCGGGTTGTTTCCTCTGAAAGAGAAAGATAGGTTGCTCACACCTCCACTGATTTTCGCGTATGGAAGGTTTTGTCGGATCCACTCTGTGGCGTTGATGAAGTCCAATCCATAGTTGTTATGCTCCTCTATACCTGTCGCTACGGCCAAGATATTGGGGTCAAAGATAATGTCCTCTGGTGGAAATCCGATGGTCATCAAGAGTTGATAAGCTCTTCCGCAAATCTCCTTTTTGCGTTCGAAGGTGTCCGCTTGTCCCTTTTCGTCGAAGGCCATGACTACCGTGGCTGCACCATATTTCATGATCTTCTTCGCTTTCTCCAGAAATACCTCTTCTCCCTCTTTCAGGGAGATGGAGTTGACGATGCACTTGCCTTGCACGCAGTGAAGTCCCGCTTCGATCACCTCCCATTTGGAGGAGTCGATCATGATCGGTACGCGCGACACGTCGGGGTCGGAGGCGATCAGGTTCAGGAAGGTGACCATCTCCGCCTTGGCGTCAAGCATGGCGTCATCCATATTGACATCCACCACCTGCGCGCCATCTTCCACCTGTTTGCGGGCGATGTTCATCGCCTCTTCGTAGTTCTTCTCGTTGATAAGACGGAGGAACTTCTTCGAACCCGCCACGTTGCAGCGCTCTCCGATGTTGAGGAAGAGGGAACGCGGTTGTTCCGTACCCAAACTGCTGTTGACGGATTTTATCTCTAATGGCTCCAGACCAGAAAGTTTCATGTGGTGGTTGGCGGCAGGGATGACTCTCCTTTGCTTCGCGTTCTTTACCAACTCTTGGTAGGCGGCGATGTGGTCTGGTGTTGTTCCGCAGCATCCTCCGATGATATCGACCAGACACTCGTCGAAATACTCCTTCACTTGCTCCGCCATCATCTCTGGCGTCTCATCGTACTCTCCGAAT
Source organism: Paludibacteraceae bacterium (assembly GCA_045601045.1). Classification (GTDB taxonomy): domain Bacteria; phylum Bacteroidota; class Bacteroidia; order Bacteroidales; family Paludibacteraceae; genus UBA1181. The sequence goes on along the minus strand of JAZRZA010000026.1, from coordinate 52,570 downwards.
TGGTTCGGCAATCCCGCATTGGGATAGGCACTGAGGTAGTATGGCGCGTTTTCTCCCATCTCCTTCAAGTACTTCTTTAAGTCTCGCGCGCCGAAGGAGCAGTTGAGGCCCACCGATAGCGGGTGAGCATGCGCTATGGAGTTCAAAAAAGCTTGGATGGTTTGTCCTGATAGGGTACGGCCGCTGATGTCCGCTACGGTGGCGGATAGCATAATGTAAACCTCTTTCCCGCTGCGTTCGATGCTTCTTTGCGCGGCACTGATGGCAGCCTTGGCATTCAGCGTGTCGAAAATGGTTTCGATCAATAGCGCGTCCACACCACCCTCGATGAGGGCATCCATCTGCTCTTCGTAGAAGTCTTGCATCTCGGCGTAGGTGATATTACGCATAGAGGGATCGTTCACATCTGGGGAGATGGAACAGGTCTTGTTGGTAGGACCGACCGATCCGGCCACGAAACGAGGCTTGCTTGGATCCTTCCGTGTATATTCGTCGGCCATCTCCCTGGCCAACTTCGCCGCACTTTTGTTGAACAGCGCCACATGGCTTTGCATTTCGTAGTCTGATAGGGAGATTTGCTGCGAGTTGAAGGAGCAGGTCTCGATGATGTCCGCACCCGCCTCCAAATATTGCCTATGGATGCTTCTGATCACATCTGGTTGGGTGACGCAGAGCAGGTCGTTGTTTCCCTTTTGGGGAACGGGCGCGTCTTTGGCGAATTCGCCTCGGTAATCCTCCTCTTTCAGTTTGAACCGTTGTATCATGGTGCCCATCCCTCCATCGAGGATGAGTATCCTTTTCGCTAATGCATCTTTCAGTGATTCTGCCATTATTGTTTTTTTTCTTGGTGCAAATGTAATATTAATTGAGCAAAGAATAGAGAAATTAGGCGGATGACCTTAAATGAAAAAGGGAGAAAGTTGTTGGCTTTCTCCCTTGACTGTTAATTCTTAAAATTCTTAAAACTTCAAACCGACAAATACCCTGAGCTTGTTGGCGTTGATTTTTTGCTTTTCAGAGAAAGCGTCGATAAGGTCACCCCATGAATCCACCTCCTCGTCATTGTTGAACCACTTTTGACGAGTTGGATTGTAAAGTTTAAAGTCGGCACCCACTTCGAATATACTTGCTCTGAATGCAAGACCGAACGTATGGGAAGGACCGAAGCTTGCTTGGATGTGATCGTCGTCTTTGTCCTTCTCGTCTACACCTTTCTCTCTGATGATGAATAGACTTGGCGCGATGTTGTAAGTGACATCAAGGGCCATCTTTCTTGAGAGGTAGAAGGAGAGGATGGCACCCGCACCCAAAGCATCCACATTGTAGAACGCCATCTTTTGCACGAGATTTCCGCCTACTGTCTCTTCTCCTTTACCGCCGTTGATTTCTAACCATTTGGCTTGAAGGGCGATGCCTAAGTTTCCTGGATAAGCCAAGTACCATCTATTCGCCATGGTTCCACCGAAAGTGACTTTCGCGTTGTAACCTTGTAGTTTGTCGATCTTTGTGAGCCCTTTCGGCATTCCATACTTGCCACTGTTTCCTAATCCGACTTGGAATTTCAACTCAAATCCATTGTCGTCGCCTTGCTCCTGAGCGAATAGGCTCATGGAAAAGAGGAGCGCTGCCAGCAAAAATAATTTCTTCATTTCCTTTGTTTTTTTATTACCACTGATGTTGTTGGATGTGCATTCATTGACGCATTGTCCTTTTTTCGGTGGCAAATTTATACATTTTTGAAATTTATTGTATGCTTTGGAGTGCTTTTTTGTTGCGAATGAAATTTTATTGTTGGAACATTGAGGGACGATTGTTGTTCGCAAACTTCTCCAAATACTGTCTCGGCTGATCTTCTTACCACATCAATAAAATGAGCGTGTGGTATTGTTAGTTCTGAATCGCCACCGAAACTTGGTACATAATCTCTTTTTAAATCCTCATACGTTACTGCTTGTGTATTGGATTCGATAAAACTTGGTCGTTCGTTCACTACTGCTACTTGAACTCCCTCTTCTGTAATTTGATTGTTATTCATATTCTTAAAAATGAAAAGGCCCCATAGAGTAGTTTGTAGTTCTCCTCTTCGGTTCTACTGCTCTCTATGAAGCCTTGGGTTAATAATTCGTTGTTTAATTGTTCCCTCTTCGGGTTGGTAGCTGGATCCTGATTGCTCTCTTGCAAATCTCCAGTTGTATATGTTGTATAGTTTTGGTTTTTAATTATTTATCTCTCATATATAAGTGTTTCATGGCGTTTGGGAGGAGGGGGATTTGTTGGTTTACAAAATTTGTATGTTGATAATTTATGTAAACTTTTTTCTTGAAATTTGGTTTACAAATAGGAAAAGATGCTTATTTTTGTAAACGGATTAAAAAATGTTGTGATATGCAAAATTTGACTGACATATTTTCGAGGCGCTTAAAGCAGGCCAGAGTATTGAGGAAGCTCTCGATGGATCAACTATGCTCATTGATGAATGGTGTTGTTACCAAACAATCCATTCATAAATATGAGACTGGGAAGATGATGCCCAACGACGATGCATTGATTGCCCTTTCTGAAGCCTTGTGTGTCGATTCTGATTATTTCTTCCGTCCGTTCACGTTTGATGTGGAGGCTTTTGAAGTTTCATTCCGTAAAAAGTCTAGCGTTGGGAAAAAGGATATTTCCGCACTGAAGGTTAAAATTCAGAACGACGTGGAGAAGTATCTTGAGGTTGAGAGTATTCTTGGTAAAGAGGATGCTGAACTAGTGCATTGGGAGGAAGTCTCTAGTATTGGGTCTCGTGAGCAGATGATTCAATTGGCTCAGCGTGTCAGGGTGGATTGGGAACTTGGCAAATCGCCTATTACCAATGTGTTGGATCTCTTGGAAAGCAAAGGGATAAAGGTGATAATGGTTGAAGCTGATGATAATTTTGATGGTTTAAGCGGAGTAATCAATGGAAAACACGCCATTATAGTTCTGAATAAGAATCAGGATTTTGTGGAAAGACGTAGGTTTACGGCTTTGCATGAACTTGCTCACTTGTTGTTTGACTCTAAATTCTCTGGTGATTTGGACATGAGGGAGAAGGAAAACTTGTGTCATGTTTTTGCCAATGAGATGCTTGTCTCTTCGGATGTTTTAACCGAAAATTTCGAAAAGGGGGCGAAAGTACCTACTGCGAAACTCAAATTGCTTCAGCAGACGTATGGAATATCCATAGATGCGATCATGCAAAAACTGAAACAGTTGGAGATTATTAGCGAATCTCGTTATACGGGTTATTGCATACATAAGAAGTCCAACCAGAAGTTGAACGAGTTTGTCATGAAGTCAAGGTTCCAGGAGCCAATAACCAATAGATTTGAGTCGATGGTTTACTCGGCAGTATCATTGAATTTGATCACGCTTTCAAAAGCAGCGTCGCTTTTGCAAGAGTCCATTAGTAGTGTCAGAAAAAAAGCAAACGATTTTTAATGGAGCATATAGTAGTAAACGACACAAATATTTTTATCGACCTGATTGAGTTGGGGATTCTAAACCAGTTCACGTCACTTCCATGGGAAGTACACACTACCAAGTTTGTCGTCCATGAACTGAAGAAGTCAGACCAGTCGAAGCCTGTCCAGAATCTGGTGGACAAAGGCATTGTGAAGATTGGTGATTTAGATGTGGAGAATATGACAAAGGTTGCTTCGTTGTATCAACAGAATCAGAATAGAACAAATGTTTCCTTTACGGACTGCTCTGTTTGGCATTTTGCGAAATCCCACAATTATATCTTGCTCACAGGAGACATGAAATTACGAAAGGCAGCAACCAAGGATGGAGTGGAAGTCCATGGGCTGATTTACATAATTGATGCAATGGTGGAACACGAAGTTTTGACGAAGCAACAAGCCTCAGAAAAACTAAAAGAATTAAAAATCATTAACCCTCGACAACCCATATCTGATATAGACAAGAGAATTAGAGAGTGGGGTGGCGAAAAAAAGAAAGGAGAATGCCTATGACAGATTGATACTACAATTTTATAGAGGGCAAAAATCCCCATTGTCTGGCCGGACGATGAGGATTGTAGAGGTTTTGTTGTCGATTCAAGACCTGCGTCCAGAAAACAACGAATAACTCTCGTGAATTGCGGTGCAAAATTAAACAATTTTCACATATTAAGAGGGCTATTCTGAAATAATCGACGTTTAAATTAATTTTTTTTTAATTAAAACGGTAGCAAAGGAGGCTACATTATTTTATGAATAATTACATATTTTCCGAAAAGGAAATGTATCGGATGGCATGTTCAGAAAGTGGGAAACTACGGAAATACATGAATATGTCATCCTCTCAAAGACGAAAGTCTCAGTACAATAACATGCATCTAATGGAAGGCATGAGTCTAAGCGACAAAAATGACTTTCCAGTTCTAAAACCATATCGTGGCAGAACCGATTGGGAGGTTCATCCTTTTTGCAATCATAACAAATTATGTGGGATCAATCAGGCTTTACATTTTTTATGGATGACTATAAATTTAGTCATGCTCTTTGGGAAAGACTAGAGCAAACAACGTCCAATTTACTCAAATTTGATTGTTTGTTCACACCCGACTATTCATTATACGTTGATGTTCCTCAAAGCCTAAACAAGTGGAATGTGTATAGGTCTCGGTTTGTGGGCGCTTTCTGGCAGTCTATAGGTATTGACGTGATCCCTACATTTAGTTGGGGGAATGTGGATAGCTTGGCATATAGTCTTGAAGGTTTGCCAGAAGGAAGTGTGTTGGCGACCTGTGGAACTGGAATAGCAGAATCGTCAACCGCATTCCGATTGTGGTGTTATGGTATGCAACGTGTACAAGAGGAGTTATGTCCCAAACTTATTTTTGTATATGGCGACCCTGTTACCATTCCTGGTTTTCAAACAGAGATTAGATTCATGGAAACAGTAATTTCTAAACATTTCAGACGACATGAGAACAGACTTTAAACAATTACCAGAGGTTGTCAAGGAGTATTTGGACAATCTCGCCTTGAATTATATATCTGATGAGGAGAAGCAATTCTTTGAGACTGTCAGATACAGACAACAATATGTTTTTACTTACGCCAACGATCTGCTGATGTCTGACCATGACAATGAAGATGGGATTTACATTGTTAGATCCTATTTTGATGAGTATGAAATTGGCAGATACGACAAGGAGAACTTTATAAGCTCTGTCTATGCCATGAATATTGATGAAGCCATGGCCATAAACATAGAGGTGTTAGGGTGCTCGGAAAGCATGACTTTGCTGGATTGGCTACGTAAGAGAAACTATCAAGGTATAAACTATAACCATAATTTTGACAACTTGTAGAATGGGATCACAAAAAAATCATAACGGTGAAGGTGTGTTTAGTGCATACCTTTATGAAACAGTTCCTGGTACGGAGATTACCATGTATGGCTTGAAGTTAAAGGTTATCAAGCTTGTAGTTGATAAAGACGGTAAGAATTCTAACTTGCCACAATGTTCTGCATCGTCAGATGGTTACTTGTGCTTGGGAAAGGATGGACTCCCGAAACAACTTCGAATCTACAAAGATCATAATTGGTCGGTTGATTACGATTGGGGACATCCTCATACTAACTATACAAAGTACGGAGGTGATGGACGACATTTTGACAAGGGAACGGTGCATGTTCAGGAGTACGGAGGTGGCTCTGATAGGAACAGTTACGGAGCTAGGTACATGAACAATGATGAGATGGAGACGATTGGGAAGATTATTCACCACTTCAATCCGTCCGTTAAATTAAGACCATGAGTATGAGGACAAAGGGTACGGTGTTAGAATTGCCGTGCCCTTTGTTATGCTTGCCAATACAGAGTCCAGTAAAAAATAATCCCCAACGACAATATCTGTCATTGGGGCAAAAAATAAGAAGCTAGTGATTCGGTTTTTCTGTTTGTGGTCTTTAGCACTATCATACTTCTCCTCCTCGGCTCATGGTCTGGATTACTCCAAGTTTAGATACCATGGGCTTTTACTGCTTCATATATAAGTGTTTGATGGGATGGTGGACGGTGGGGCATTTTTATGAAACATGTGTCCTTAACATGCATAGGTATTATGTATATTTGTAAGAATAAATTCTGAATACATGGAAATTAAGAACAAAATAGATTATCTCTGGGTTCTTGCAAAGATCGCTGAAGATGATGGCCCTGGCATGAGCATTGATGAAGTAACAGAAGAAAATCAAAATAGAAGGGTATGATTAAACAGAAAGGGGAATCGCTCAACTGTGTATGATGTTGCTCCAATCTGTTTTATATTGTCTTTGAACAATACTTGCACCTCAAATATACTTTAGTAACTTTGTGTTTCAAATGTATTTAAGATGATTTTTCAGATAAGAAAACATATAGAGAAGGCTTTAAAGCAAATGAATGTTAATGACATTCCTGTTTCATTGTTAGATTCGAATGGGTCATTAATTAGTTATGATGAACAAGCTGCATTAGTAACTCAACATCTTCATTTATGGAATACTGGATTTGGCTTTGAGCATAACTATGTTGATAAAGCGGAGGAAGTTTTAAAACTTTGGTCTATTTGCCTTGATGTGAAATGTGATAAGTTGAAGGAACAGTTGTTGTCAGAAATGAGAAAGAAACAGTTCCAGTCAAATGATAATATTAGATTTACATTTATTGATTTGTTTGCAGGAATTGGCGGTTTCCGTATGGCATTGCAAAATGTAGGAGGAGAATGTTTATTTTCTTCTGAATGGGATGAAAGTGCTCAAAAGACATATTATGAAAACTACGGTGATGTTCCATTCGGCGATATTACGAAGATAGATCCGAATTTTATTCCTGACTTCGATGTTTTGACTGGAGGTTTCCCCTGTCAACCATTTAGCTCAATTGGCAAGCGAGAAGGATTTAGACACAGAACCCAAGGTACATTGTTCTTTTATATAGCAGAGATTATAAGAGTAAAACATCCTAGGGCTTTTATCCTTGAAAATGTACCAGGTCTTCTAACTCATGAAGAGGGAAAGACGTATGAAACCATTATGGATGTGCTTCAAAACGAATTGAATTACAAAGTATATCCTAAGGTTTTGAATAGTGCTGATTTTGGTGTCCCTCAAGAAAGAAAACGTCTGTATTTTATTGGGTTTAGAAACGATATTGACACTACGAATTATCAAATACCAGAGGGGACTGGCGAAAAAGTAGGTATAGGAAAGTTTGTGGAAACAGAAGCTCATGGTCCTTGTATATCAGAGCATCTGCAAAAAAGTTATATATTCAAAAAGGATGACGGGCACCCACAAATTATTGATTCGAATTCGGATTTCCCAGTAAAAACACTTTGTGCTTCTTATCATAAGATTCAAAGAATAACAGGTACATTTGTCCGTGGTGGTGATACTGGATTGAGACTACTCACGGAAAATGAATGTAAAGCCATCATGGGTTATCCAAAGGATTTTCGAGTTCCTGTTTCTAGAACACAGATGTATCATCAATTTGGAAACTCAGTAGCTGTTCCTGTGGTTCAGAGACTTGCAGAAAGCGTGGTAAACACAATTGTTGGACAAGAATAAGTTGACATGAGCAAGAACGAGTTAGATAATAGCGGACGCTCTCAACATGGGCAAAATGCCATTAAATCATTAGAGCAAATCATCGACTATTGTAAGGAAAAACGTCTAATTAAGCACTACGAAAAGAAATATACATGTGGATATGAGGGTTGTGATCCCAACCAATTTTATTGTAATTTTCTAATAACTTTTTTTGATGATAGTAAGTGGATTATTAATATAACTACCTCATTTCGTCATGATCGAGTTAAAGAGCAGCAATGGGATAGCTTCCACATTAAGCAGATAGACCATGCGATTAGTAAATCTGTTCTTATCTACCCCGATGGTATAGAAGAAAAGGAATTGAAAAATTTCAAAAATTATAAGACGAAGATTTCTCAGAAAAAGCCTGTCTATTATTCTGCAATAGATGATGTCTTAAGCCAAAATGAAGTTCATGATTCAATTGTCGAATACGGAACCAGCCAGTTAAATAAAGGACAACAAAAAGATTTGATAGGCAATGACTTTGAATCTATGATAGCGTCTGTTTTAAGTGATTCGGAAAACTTTGAAAGATGGATTGCTGATGATGGTGTAAAGGTTGGTGTTCAATACAATGTTTTTAAGAAAATTGTTGATTTTCTGCTTCCTGATGTTGACAAGTGTAAGATCCTAAGAATTGATGCCACTTCTGATAAAAAGATTATTGGCAATTTAGAGTCAGGAGGAAACCCAAAGACGGATGTTATTGTATATGTTAAATACAGAGATTCCAATAGGAACGAAGACCATTACACCATTAGTTGCAAAAAAACAAACGAGAAATCCGTAAGTGTACATCAGTATGACGCTGATGCTTTTGCGGATGTTTTGAATCCTAGTGATGAAAATCTGAGAGAACTTTTGAAAGAGTTCCAGGTTCATGGCAATTTGAGGGATTTCGGAGAAAAAAAGGATCTGTTAACAAAAGCTCTTGTTCCATACATGAAAATATTAGTTCGCTGGGTGCTTGGTGGATTTGGTGGGAAAATACGTTCAAAAGATCAATTGGCAGAATATATTCTTATTTCAGATGATACTGACATCTATATTCATACGATTGATGAATATACAAATGAGCTGCTGAAACCTGAAAACATTGTTCATTTTGGTACACCTTTTAGTTGGACCTATGCTTCAAAAAGGAAAGGGAAAGATATACAGTTGAAATGTAAGATAATAAAGTAGTATTCTGATCAATCAGATTATATCAATAGAGGTCGAAGGATAAAGTAGAAAGACATCATCAATTTTTAATATATTCACATTGATGTTTGAGGGTAAAAAACAAGAACAGGACCATCCCGATCCCGGTCTTACTCTTTTTATACCTTCTCAATCTCCTCAACCAATTCATGCTCGCTTAGCTCATATTGGGGGAGTGATTTGCAAGTAAAAATAAAAAGGCTCTGAAATTTCAGAGCCTTTCGTGGATTTGTTGTCTCACGAGGATTCGAACCTCGACAGACAGTACCAAAAACTGTAGTGCTACCATTACACCATGAGACAATCCTCAGTTGCTTTCTTTTCCGAAAGCGTTGCAAAGGTACTACTTATTTTTGAACCTGCAAATGTTTTGGCGAAAATTTTTCGCTTTTTTTTATTTCGCAATGATCAAGAAGTAGTTCTTTTTGCCTTTTTGAACAAGTATGTACTTGTTATTCAATAGGTAGGAACCATCGATCGTCGTGTCGTAGTCCGCTACTTTTTCTTTGTTGATGGAGACGCCGCCGCCTTGAACCAACTTTCTCAACTCTCCCTTCGATGGGAATACGCTGGCCTTGTCGGTGAAAAGATCAGCCATTTTGACGCCTTGCTTGATCTCGTCAAGTGAAACCTCGAATTGAGGGACACCTTCGAATACGGAGAGAAGGGTCTCTTCGTCCAATTTCTTCAAGGATTCTGAAGTGGCGTTGCCGAATAGGATGTTGGATGCCTCCACTGCTGCGTCGTAATCTTCTTTAGAGTGAACCATGACTGTGATCTCTTGAGCCAATCTCTTTTGGAGCGGACGCAAGTGAGGCGCAGCCTTTTGCTCTTCGATAAGGGCGTCGATCTCATCCTTTGGAAGACTGGTGAAGATTTTGATGTACTTCTCCGCGTCGTCGTCTGACACGTTTAGCCAGAATTGGTAGAACTTATAAGGAGAGGTGTAGCGCTTGTCCAACCAGACGTTTCCGGATTCTGTCTTTCCGAATTTCTTTCCGTCCGCTTTAGTGATAAGAGGGCAGGTGAGGGCAAATGCTTCGTTGCCGGTCACTTTTCTGATCATCTCGGTACCTGTGGTGATGTTACCCCATTGATCCGCGCCACCTAATTGCAGTTTGCAGTTCTTGGTGCTGTTCAAGTGTACGAAGTCGTAACCTTGCAACAATTGGTAAGAGAACTCAGTGAAAGACATACCGTCCGCACCGTTCTCGCATGTGAAACGTCTCTTTACGGAATCCTTGGACATCATGTAGTTGACCGTGATGAGCTTACCCACGTTTCTGATGAAATCAAGGAAGGTGAAGTCCTTCATCCAGTCGTAATTGTTCACCAACTCAGCCGCATTCTCGGCATTGCTGTTGAAATCCAAGAACTTCTCCAATTGCTTCTTGATGCACTCCTGGTTGTGGCGGAGTTTCTCCTCGTCGATTAAAACACGCTCTTGTGATTTGCCGGATGGGTCGCCGATCATACCTGTGGCGCCACCGATCAAAGCGATTGGCTTGTGTCCGCTACGTTGAAAGTGGCGCAACATCATCACACCTACCAAGTGACCGATATGTAGGGAGTCGGCGGTTGGGTCGATTCCCAAGTAAGCCGAAGTCATCTCTTTTTTCAACTGCTCTTCTGTGCCAGGCGTCATGTCTTGGATCATTCCACGCCATCTGAGTTCCTCAACAAAATTCATTTTAGTATTCTATCTTATATTTGTTACAAAAATTGTGTCTGCAAAGTTAGTAATTCTTTTCCCTAAGAAAACTACTTTGTCTCTTTTTGTCATCTTTTATTGTGTATTTTGCGGATTTACACTATTTTTGTGGCAACATAATTAGGATATTCATTATTTTAGTAACAATATGATTAATTCACAAGACATCAAGAACGGAACTTGTATCCGTATGGATGGAAAGCTATACTTCTGTATTGAGTTCCTTCACGTAAAGCCAGGTAAGGGTAATACCTTCATGCGTACTAAATTGAAAAATGTTGTTAACGGTCTCGTTGTTGAGAAGCGTTTCAACATTGGTGAGAAGTTGGAGGACGTTCGTGTGGAGCGTCGTGAGCACCAATTCTTGTACAAAGAGGGTGAGGATTATATCTTCATGAACCAAGAGACTTTCGAGCAAATTCCTATCGGTCATGATTTGATCACCGGTGTTGATTTCATGAAAGAGGGTGATGTTGTTGAGGTAGTATTCGACGCTTCTTCAGAGTCTGTTCTTTTCGCTGAGATGCCAGTGAAGACTCCGTTGAAGGTTACATACACAGAGCCAGGTTTGAAGGGCGACACCGCTACTAACACTTTGAAACCTGCTACTGTTGAGACAGGCGCTACTGTTCGTGTGCCATTGTTCATCAACGAGGGTGAGACTATTTTGGTTGATACTCGTGATGGATCATACATCGAGCGTGTAAAGGCTTAATGTCTTGCGAAATAGGATAAGGGATGGGGGCTTCGGTCTCCATCTCTTTTTGTTTTGGCGATTTGTTTGTCTCGGTATTTATGACGTTCCACTATTTCAAGAATTATTTGAGGTATTTGCTCTGTTCCCGCCATTGGCGCGGATACGGTGTCCATTCACCGTTCGCTTTTGACTTGGTCACGAATGTGATCAGGGAGGAGTTACCTTATTATAAATATAGCCTTGTCGAAAAGGTGCGGAATTTGTACGGAACATCTAAACATAGTTTGATGGTGGATGGCCGGGAGGTTGCCCTTTCTGAACTGTGCCGTGATGAAGTTTCGCCTGCCACAGGAGAACTTCTGTTCCGATTGGTGAATAAGTATAAACCTTCGAATGTGATTTCGTTGAAATTGGGTTTGGGAATTTCCGCCATGTATATGGCAGCCCCAAATTCCAAGTTAGACGTGGTGACGTTTGAAGAGAATTCGGAACTAGCAGGCCATGTCTCTCGTTTCCTAGGAAAGGCCGGGTTTGAGCATGTTCGTGTGGCAGGTTCGTCGGCGAAAACTGATCTTCCTTCTCTGCTGGCTGGACTGGCGCGAGTGGATTTCGTCTGTTTGAATGCTCGCACTGAGGATTTGGATGCATGTTTCGCTCTTTTGAAACCAAAATTTCATGACCATACTGTGGTGGTGATGAACGATATATATAAGGATGAACGTGCGACTGCCGTTTGGCGTCGGATTCAGGCGGAAGAACAGGTCCGCGTCACGGTGGATTTGTTCCGTTTAGGCATCGCATTTATGGATTCATCTTTGCAAAAAGAAGATTATTTTGTCAGGTATCTTCCTGGAATTCACCTATGAAACAAAGAAAAGTGTGACATAATGATATTATTCACGCGAAATTTTTTGTGCAAATGGTTGTTCGTAATGAAAAAAGGTATACTTTTGCAAATCTCAATATGAGACAAAACTATTAATTCTTTTTCGTTATGTATTGGACATTAGAATTAGCATCAAAGTTGGAAGATGCACCATGGCCGGCAACCAAAGATGAGTTGGTTGATTTTGCGGTTCGCTCTGGAGCTCCTTTGGAAGTGTTGGAGAACTTGCAAGAGATGGAGGACGAGGGAGAAATATATGAGAGTATCGAGGATATTTGGCCCGATTACCCTAGTAAAGAGGATTTCCTTTTCAATGAAGAGGAATATTAATGAATAAAAAAATAAAACACTAATTCACTGAATTTAAATGATATGTATTTTCCAGTGCTTTGTGACACTGAAAAAATGAGAATTTTTATTTGTGAATTAATGTAAAAAGAAGTAATATTGTTGTCGATTTTCTTCATACTGGTGGTTGGAATATGAGAAAAAAGAATTTGATATTGATCGGTTTTTTTCTGAGTATTTCAATTTTGAATTCGATGGCTCAGTTGACGCCTCAATTTAGCCAGTATATGGAGTTGCCAACGACCACTAATCCCGCAGCGGTGGCGGAGAATGATATGATGAGCGTTTTCGGTGCTTTCCGGAAACAGTGGGCAGGATACAGTGGTGGACCGCAAGATGTTTATTTCTCTTTCAATGCGCCTTTTAAGGCGGGGAGATCTATACATGGCGCTGGAATTGTCTTTTCAAGTGACGAGATAGGTTTGTTTAAAAACCAAAGCGTTCTTTTACAATATTCGTATAAAACGAAACTTTGGAGTGGAAGGTTGAGTCTTGGATTGAGTGTCGGTTTCATTAACCACACGTTTGACAAGAAGAATGTTGATTTGACAGGTGGTGATGATGGGAAGGTGATGATGGGAGATGAATTCCACAAGGAGAATGATCCTTTTGTTTCTGGTTTTACTTTGGATGATCTAAGTGATATGTTATTTGATGTGTCGTTCGGTTGTTTATACACTGACGAGAAATACTACATCGGACTATCAGTTCTCCATTTGAATTCGGGAACAATTGATCTGGGAAGCGAATCGTACTTGTTGTATATGCCTCGGTCGTTTTTTTTGACAGGTGGATACAATTTTTCGACGTCGAATCCGTTAGTATCATTGACACCGTCGGCTATGTTGAAGACGGACTTTAGATCATGGCAAGCAGAGGTTTCGGGTTTATTAGAATATAATAAAAGAGTGAGAGGCGGAATTTCTTATCGTTTCGGGGACGCTTTCGTGTTCATTCTTGGAATGGATGTGATAAGTGGACTCCGGTTAGGTTATTCTTATGATTTACCCACGTCGAAGTTGATAAGGTCGGGGGGAAGTCATGAAGTCTATTTGCGTTATAGCTTCAAACCTCAGTTCACCAAAAAGAACAAATACAAAAGTGATCGAATATTGTAGTAGTAAATAATAACAAATGACAAAGACAATAATAAAGTAGTTTATATCATGAAAAAGCTGTTAATTATTTCATTAGTCGCCGTCCTTCTCGCTGCCTGCAGTGGAGAAAATGGAGAATTGGTGGGAGTTTACAACAAGTCTTGGAAGGAGCCAGTTCCTTACGGAATGCTGTACATCAGACGTGGTTCCTTTACGATGGGTCAAAATGACCAAGATGCAAACTGGGCTATGTCTTCACAATCCCGTACAGTGTCTTTGGATGCTTTCTGGATGGATGAGACAGAGATCACCAATGGTGAGTATCGTCAGTTCGTTCATTGGGTACGTGACTCTATCGCAAGAGAAAAGTTGGCTGACGTGGATGAGTCTTACAAGATTTACCAAGACAAGAATGGTAATGAGTTAGAGACTCCAATCTTGAACAACAAGAAGAAAATTCCTTGGGGAAAGCAAACTGAGGATCAAAAGGCTGTATTGGATAGCATGTACTATCAAGGTGCAGACAGAATTGACTTCGCTAACGAGGTGAATGCTGCTATCTACATGTACAAGTATTCTTGGGTTGACTACATCCAAGCTGCAAAGAAAGAGAACAAGTTTGATCCATTGTTGGGCCGTTACAACCGTAGCATCGCTGGTTTGGGTAAGACTAAGGATAGCGCTGATGTGATGGTTAAGAAGGATACAACTATCTACAATGAGAATGGTGAGATCCAAAACATCACTGTTTATCGTGAGTTGAAGCATCGTTCAGACTTTATCTCTGTAAAGCGTGTGAACATTTATCCTGATACATTGTGCTGGATTCGTGACTACACTTACGCTTACAATGAGCCATACATGAAGATGTATTTCGCTCACCCAGGTTATGGTGAGTATCCTGTTGTCGGTGTATCTTGGGAGCAAGCTCAAGCATTCTGCCACTGGAGAACATTCTTGTTCAACTCTTACCAAGTTGCTAACAAGGGCGTGAGAGTACAAGATTATCGCCTCCCAACCGAGGCTGAGTGGGAGTACGCTGCACGTGGTGGTAAAGACTTGTCTATGTATCCTTGGGGAGGTAACTACATCCGTACCGCTAAGGGTTGTTTCTTGGCTAACTTCAAACCTCAAAGAGGTAACTATACCGATGATGGTTATTTGATCGCATCTAAGGTTGCTTCTTATCCACCAAATGAGTATGGTTTGTATGATATGGCTGGTAACGTTGCTGAGTGGACCTCTTCCGCATACCACGAGTCTAACTATACATTCGTACACGATTTGAATCCAAGCTACGATTACAATGCTAAGAGTTCTGACGCTGACGTTATGAGACGTAAGGTAATCCGTGGTGGTTCATGGAAGGATGTTGGTGTCTTCTTGCAATGTGGTGTTCGTACTTACGAGTATCAAAATGAGAACCGTTCATTCTTAGGTTTCCGTTGTGTACGTAGCTACATCGGCGACTAATTCAAAAGTATTTAATTTGTAATCAATATTATTAACCTTAAAAATATTTTAAAATGAGTTTTTCAGAATTACAAAAATCTCCAGGTTATCAGAAATTCACTGGATTGGCTTATGGTTTGGGTGCATCTGTCGTTATTATCGGTGCGTTGTTTAAGATCATGCACTGGCCAGGTGCGAGCATTGTGTTGACTGCTGGTATGTTGACTGAGGCATTCCTTTTCGCTTTGTCAGCATTTGATAAACCTCACACAGAGTACCACTGGGATAGAATCTATCCACAATTGGTAGGTGAGGACGAAGGTGTAGCTGGCGTTGGAGCTGCTACTGCTAATGGTCTTATGGCTAACAATGGCCAAGACGAGAAGGCTCTTGCTCTTGCAGAGATCCGAGAGACTGTAAACGCTGAGTTGGACACTTTGAAGAATGGTATCCATAACTTGAACGCTACTGCTAGCCAATTGAACGACTTGTCAAGCGCAGCTGCTGTCTCAAATGAGTACACAAACAACTTGCGTGCCGCATCTTCTGCTGCTAGCGCATTCGCAAGCTCTCAAGCTAACTTGAAGGAGTCTTCAGATTCTTTGGTATCTTCTTACCAAAATATCGCTGCTAGCATCGGTTCAGCTTCTCAAGGTTCTAAGAACTTCGCTGATCAAATCGACGGTATCAACAAGAACATCTCTACTATCAACTCAGTATTCGAGCTTCAAGTTAAGTCTGTAAACGAGCAAAACGAGGCTATGAAGACTTTGGCAGCTGCTGTTAAGACTATCGAGTCTTCTTTGAATGGTTCAGCTGCTGAGGCAGAGGAGTACAAGAAGCAAGTTTCTTTGTTGGCTTCTCAAATGAAGAGCTTGAACAATGTTTATGGTGGTATGCTTAGCGCTATGACCCTTAAATAATTTATTCTTTAGTTAGTTTTAATTAAAATTAGAAAGTTTACTTATGGGTGGCGCTAAAAATTGTCCGGAAACCCCGAGACAGAAGATGATATCCATGATGTATTTGGTGTTGACCGCAATGCTTGCATTGAACGTGTCTGCCCAGATCTTGAATGGATACTTGGCGGTGGATTCGTCCATGCGTCAAAATACGAAGGTGAGTGATAGTAAGGTTGAGCAAAGAAAGAGCGAGTTCGCAGCTTTGATGTCTAGCTCTGACTCAACCAAGGCTATTAGACAGAAAGCTAAGATTGATAGCGTTGTTGCACAATCTGATGCGTTTGTTAAGTATATCGATGATTTGAAGTTGAACATTATCAGAAAGGTCGCTGGTGACGAAACTAAGGGACTTGACGCTGTAGATGAGGAAGGCTTCAACATTGGTGATTTGAACATTGTGCATCAAGTTGGTTTGGTAGAGAA
The DNA here is from genome assembly GCA_045601045.1 of Paludibacteraceae bacterium. Lineage (GTDB taxonomy): Bacteria > Bacteroidota > Bacteroidia > Bacteroidales > Paludibacteraceae > UBA1181. The sequence goes on along the minus strand of JAZRZA010000026.1, from coordinate 36,174 downwards.
AGATCCTGCCACTAACAAGACTAACGGTCAAATCTTGAAGGATCACATGAACGATTATCGTGAGTTCTTGAAGTCAATCCTTTTGAGACAAAAAACGGCTTCTGACTCTGCCAAAGCAGTTGCTTTGGATAAGACATTCTCTACTGAGGACATCGTTTCTAAGGAAGGTAAGGTTAAGTGGGAGAACTCAGTATTCGCTGAGATGCCTGCAATCGCTTCTTTGACTGTGTTGGATAAGATCGAGAATGATGTTAAGGTGGCTCAAGGTGAGGCTTTGGGTGCTTTGATCGGTGCTATGGATGCTGACGCGTTCATCGTAAACCAAATTAAAGCTTACGCAATTCCTAACTCAAGTTACATCATGAAGGGCGGTAAGTATTCTGCAGAGATTATCTTGGCTGCTACTGACTCTACTAAGAAGCCAGTTATCACTATCAATGGTAAGCAATTGGACAAGAACCATTACGAGTTTATCTGCGGTAATGTTGGTCCTGGTAAATACTCTGGTACTATGTCTCTTACTAAGAAGAATGGTGAGACAGTTGAGTATCCTTTCTCTAGTGAGTATATGGTTGGTGAGCCAACTGCTACAGTGTCAGCTGACTTGATGAACGTGCTCTACGCCGGATTCAAGAACCCTATCAGTGTATCTGTTCCAGGTGTGCCTGCTAGCAGCATCCAAATCAATCCATCAAACTGTAAGTCTCAAACTAAGACTGGTACAGGTTGGACTATCGTTCCTAGCACCGTAGGTACTCCTTGTAACATCTCAGTTAGCGCTGTAGTTGATGGTAAGACTCAACACATCGCAACTAAGACATTCCGTGTTAAGAAGTTGCCAGATCCACTAGGAATGGTTGAGTACACCAATGCGCAAGGTGTTAAGTGCAGATATAGAGGATTTAGTTTTGATAAAGCGATCGATAAGTCTCGTTTGATCACTTGCCAACAAATCGTTGCTGAGTTGAACGACTCTGACTTGGACGTTAAGTACAAGGTTTTGGAATTCGCTTTGAACTATTTCGACTCTATGGGTAACACTTTGATCGAGAAGACTTCTGGAAATCAATTGAACGATAAACAAAAGAAGATCTTTAGAGAGATGACTAACAGAAAGTCTGTGTTCGTAAACAACATCGTTGCTCTCGGACAAGATGGAATGAAACGTAACTTGCCACCTCTCGAGGTTAAAATTAAGTAAGTAGTTTAGAAAGTTTGAAAGTTATGAGTAAGAATTTTTTCAAATTATTGTTTGTTGGTTTGGCAGCAATGTCCACTTCTGCCGTATCTGCGCAATTCGAGGAGAACTCTTTCTTCGATGAGTCAGGTGATGTCTCTGTGGAGATCGCGTCTAACATGCCAACAAGTGGTCCAAAAGAGAATCTTGAGCCTATTGAATTGGTTAATCCTCGTGCAGACGATATTTTCTGGCAAAAGGTTGTTTATAGGACTATCGACTTGCGTGAGAAGATGAATTATCCTTTGTATTACCCTGAACAAGCAGTAGACAACAGACAAAGTTTCTTTACTCTGATTTTTAGACTTGTTCAAGAAGGTAAGATTAAGGTTTATGAGTACTTGGATACTCGTGAGATTTTTACTAAAGAGCACGAGATTCCATTCAGTGAGATCGTTGATAAGTTCGAGATCATCGCAACTGTAAAGGCTGATTCTTTGACTAATGATTCTATCATCGTCGTTGAGGAGTCAGACGTACCTAACAGAGACGTTATCAAGTTCTATGTTAAGGAAGTTTGGTATTTCGATAAGATCACTTCAACTTTCAATGCACGTATCATCGCATTCTGCCCTATTATGGTTAAGAATACTGATACAGGTTTGAGAAAGTTTCCTCTCTTCTGGGTTCCATTTGAGACATTGCGTCCATTCTTGGCTCAACAAGAGATCCTTATCACTGACAAGAACAATGGAGCTAGACCATCAATGGATGATATCTTCGTTAAGAGACGTTTCTCTAGCTACATCTATAAAGAGTCTAATATCTACAACAGAAACTTGTTGGAGTATAACAGAAGCTCTGAGGATGTAAGAAAAGAGCAAGCGAAGGTTAAGACTTTGTTGTCTAACTTCGAGAATGACTTGTGGGAGTATTAATCTTATCAAGATGATATTGAAAAGGGTGACGATTATTCGTCACCCTTTTTTTGTCCTGTTCTTTCTTTTGTGACATCTATTTATTTTCATTAAATTCGCGTAAATTTTTCATAGTTATGGAGTATAATTTCAGAGAAATAGAGCAGAAGTGGCAAAGTTATTGGAAAGATAATGCCATTTACAAGGTAGAAGTTGATAAGTCACGTCCTAAATTTTATGTTTTGGATATGTTCCCGTATCCTTCTGGCGCTGGTTTACACGTAGGTCACCCTCTTGGTTATATCGCATCGGATATTTATAGCCGTTATAAACGTCTTTGTGGTTTCAATGTATTGCATCCAATGGGTTATGACTCTTATGGTTTGCCTGCTGAGCAGTATGCGATTCAAACCGGCCAACACCCTGCTGTTACCACTGCGAAGAATATCAATCGTTACCGCGAACAATTGGACAAGATCGGATTCTGTTATGATTGGTCTCGTGAGGTGCGTACATGTGAGCCTAATTACTATAAATGGACACAGTGGGCATTCATCAAGATGTTCAACTCTTACTATGACAATGATTGCGAAAAGGCTAAGCCTATCTCTGAATTGATTGCCAAGTTCGAAGCCAATGGCGCTGCTGGTGTCAACGCCGCATGTTCAGAGGAGATGACCTTCTCCGCTTCTGAATGGAAATCTATGGATGAGGTTAAGAAGGATGCCGTGTTGATGAATTATCGTATCGCATATTTGGCTGATACCAAGGTGAACTTCTGTCCTAACTTGGGATGTGTTCTTGCAAACGACGAGATCAGCGAGGGCGTCTCTATCCGTGGTGGTCACCCTGTTGAGCAGCGTGTCATGAGACAATGGAGTCTTCGTGTCTCCGCTTATGCGCAAAGATTGTTGGAAGGCCTTGACCGTATTGATTGGACAGACTCTTTGAAGGAGACCCAACGCAATTGGATTGGACGAAGCGAAGGTACTGAGATGCGATTCAAGATCAAGGATATGGATCTTGATTTTGAAATATTCACTACTCGTGCGGATACAATATTTGGTGTTACCTTTATGGTTTTGGCTCCAGAGTCCATTTATGTGGATAAGGTGACAACCCCTGCTCAAAAGGCGGCTGTTGATGAATATTTAGCTGCCGTGAAACGTAGAACCGAACGTGAACGTTTGGCGGATCGAAAGGTGACAGGTGTATTCACGGGCGCATACGCGATAAACCCTGTGACTGAGAAGGAGATTCCTATTTGGATCAGTGATTATGTTTTGTCGGGTTATGGAACAGGCGCTATTATGGCGGTTCCTGCGCACGATTCCCGCGACTACGCATTCGCTAAGCACTTTAACTTGCCTATCATCCCTGTTATCGAAGGTTGTGATGTGAGCGAGCAGAGCTTTGACGCCAAGGATGGAATTATGACTAATTCCGGCTTCTTGAATGGCAAGACAGTCAAAGAGGCGATTGCCTATACGAAAAAATATGTGAAAGAGCATGATCTCGGTCGCGTAAAGGTTAACTATCGTCTGAGAGATGCTATTTTCAGCAGACAACGTTATTGGGGAGAACCATTCCCTGTTTACTATCAGAATGGTATGCCTAAGGTGATGGACGAGAACGCCCTTCCTTTGGAGCTCCCTGAGATCGAGAATTTCCACCCAACCGCTTCCGGCGAACCACCATTGGGCCATGCCAAGAATTGGTGTACGAAGGAGGGTTATCCGTATGAGTTGAATACGATGCCTGGCTTCGCTGGTTCTTCTGCTTATTTCTTGCGCTATATGGATCCTCATAACAACAACGCGTTGGTAAGCGAAGAGGCGAATGGATATTGGCAAAATGTTGACCTCTATTTGGGAGGTACCGAGCATGCCACAGGTCACTTGATCTATAGCCGTTTCTGGAATAAGTTCTTGTTTGACCTTGGTGTCATTTGCAAGGATGAGCCATTCCAAAAGTTGATCAACCAAGGTATGATCCAAGGCCGTTCCAACTTCGTCTATCGTATAAAGGACACCAACACTTTTGTCTCTTTGAATCTGAAGGATCAATACGATGTTACGCCTATTCACGTGGACGTCAATATCGTTAGCAATGATGTTTTGGATATTGAGGCTTTCAAAAACTGGATGCCTGACTACAAAGCAGCTGAATTCATCTTGGAGGATGGTAAGTATATTTGTGGATGGGCTGTCGAGAAGATGTCCAAGTCTATGTTCAATGTGGTTAATCCTGATGTTGTTGTCGAGAAGTATGGCGCTGATACCCTTCGTTTGTATGAGATGTTCCTCGGCCCATTGGAGCAATCCAAGCCTTGGGATACCAATGGTATCGATGGTGTGCATAGATTCTTGAAGAAGTTCTGGGGATTGTTCTTCTCTAAGGATGAGTTGTCCGTTAGTGACGAACCTATGACCGCCGAAGAGTTGAAATCTCTTCATAAGTTGATTAAGAAGGTGACATTCGACGTGGAGAATTTCTCATTCAACACTTCCGTGGCAGCCTTTATGATTTGCTTGAACGAGCTCTCTTCTTTGAAGTGTAACAAGAAATCGGCTTTGGAGACTTTGTGTGTCCTCCTAGCTCCATTCGCTCCACACATTTCGGAAGAGTTGTATCATCTTTTGGGACACAATACGACGGTATGTGATGCCGAGTGGCCTAAATTTGAGGAGAAATATCTGAAGGAATCCAACTGCAAGTACGCCATCTCATTTAATGGTAAAGTGAAGTCAACAATGGAGTTGCCTGCTGATATGCCGAAAGAGGAGGTGGAGAAGAACGTGGTTGCTTCTGATGTTTTTGCGAAGAATATGGAAGGAAAGACACCGAAAAAAATCATTGTCGTTCCTGGTAAAATCGTCAATGTCGTTTTTTAATGAGACAATAGTTTGTTTCGTTCGAAAACTTTAATTACTTTTGCGAAGTTTTTGCGCAATCTCTGTCGGGGCGTAAGGTATCCGTTACATTGCGTTATTGTTAAAAATAAGTATTAAAAACTGAAATGGATTTAATTAAGATTGCAGAGGGTGCTTTCGGTACTGGAAAGGAATTCCCTCAATTCAAGAGTGGTGATACGATCACTGTTGCGTACAGAATCGTAGAGGGTAACAAGGAGCGTGTACAACAATTCCGCGGTGATGTTATCCGTATTTGTGGTCACCAAGACAAGAAGCGTTTTACTGTTCGTAAGATCTCTGGTGGTGTAGGTGTAGAGAGAATTTTCCCTATGGATTCTCCATTTATCGACAGCATCACTGTGAACAAGGTAGGTAAGGTTCGTCGTGCTAAGTTGTACTACTTGCGTGAGCTTACTGGTAAGAAGGCTAGAATTAAGGAAAAGCAAATCTCTAAGGATAAGTAATTCTAAACAAATTCTAATATTCCAGGAAGAGAGGCCCAAAAGGTCTCTCTTTTTTGCTTTAATAAAGGATATTTTTGTAAATTTGCCCAAATTAAGTTTAATTAGAATAATTGTAACTGGGAATATGAAACGTTCCATTTTGACGGTTGTCGCGTCTTTCACTCTCATGCAGGGGTTGTTCGCGCAAGTATCTGATCCTGTCGCATTCTTGATCAATGGCGAGGAGGTGACGAAGTCCGAGTTTGAGTATATCTATCGCAAAAATAATTCTAGCACCGCTTTAGAGAAGAAGTCTCTTAGTGAATATGTTGACCTTTTTGTGAACTTCAAGTTGAAGGTGACACAGGCGAAGGAGCTGTTTTACCACCAATCCAAAAATTTCTTGAAGGAGTATGAGCAATATGAGAATCAGTTAACCTTCCCATACCTTCGGGATTCCATCTTGGAGGATAGATTGCTACATGAGGCATACGATCGAAGCAACTACAAGGTCGGCGCTTCCCATATCTTGATCTCCGTCGCGGAGAATTCAAGTGATACCAGCGCCGCGTATGCGAAGATTTATGATATCTATGAACAAATCAAGAAGGGTGCCTCTTTCGAAGAGTTGGCAAAACAAAATTCGGATTGCCCGTCAAAGAAGGATGGCGGATACATTGGAGAGATCACGGTGTTTGGTACAGTTTACCCATTTGAAACCATGGCCTACAATACGCCTGTCGGTTCAGTAAGTCTTCCATTTCGATCTCGTTTCGGTTACCATATTGTGAAGGTCAATAGCAAAGAGCGTATCATTAAGGATTTGAGGTTCTCTCATATCCTTCTTTCAGGTTCGGATGCCGCAACCGAAAAATTGGCGCAAAAGCTTTGCTCCCAATTGAAAAAGGGTAAGTTGAAGTTCTCCGACGCGGCGATGAAATATTCCACAGATACCTATACGAAGGATAAGGGTGGTGATATGGATTATCTCTCCAATAACAATGCGATGCCGGTTGATCTAGTGCGTGGTGTGAAGGCGATTGGTAAGGTGGGGACCTATGAGGTGGTTAAGTCTATGCTTGGCATCCATGTTGTGACGATTACGGATATCGTTTCTAACCCATCTTTTGATGAGGTGAAGGAGGATTTGAAAAGTAAGATGGCGAGGTCTGATCGCGGAGAGAATAGCGTAGACGATCTTATAGAGCGTTTTAAAGTGCAAAATAACCTTCGTTTGCACGAGGAGAATCTTGTTCCTTTCTATGAGATCGCCGCCATGGCAAATGACGATGCCACAAGGGAACGCAGAGATTCTATCCGTCGTCTGCTTTCGGAACCTCTTTTTGAGTATGCGGGTAATGTCTATTCTCAAATGACATTCTTCCCTGAATTTATGAAAGCGGTGAACACACACTATCCTGATAAGGATGCCGATCCTCGTAAGGATGCGGAGGATTTGGTGAACTACACGTTCAAGAACTATATTCAGCATTTTGTATGGGATGAGGCGCTTTCTCGCCTGCGTGCGGAGAATCCAGAGTATCGCAATTTGCTCAACGAGTACAAGGATGGTTTGCTCTTGTTTGAAATCAGTTCGAAGAAGGTTTGGACAAAGGCTGCCAAGGATCGCGAGGGATTGGAGAAATATTTTAACGAACACAAGTCTGATTACAAATGGGACGCACCGAAGTACAAAGGTGCTGTGATCAAGTGTGTGGACGAGGCTACAAAGATTAAAGTAGATAAGTTTATCGCCAACTATGTTCCAGCTTCCGCCGTGAAGGGTAAGAAGAAGGTCCAACCACAAGCTATTCCTTACGATTCAATCAACGTGGTTTTAGAGCGTGAATTCAACACGTCGGACACTCCTGCCATAAAGGTTGTGAAGGGAATCTTCTCGGAGGGGGCAAATCGTGATGTGGATGCGCTTGTCTTTAAGAAACAGCAGGTTGTGACGGACGCATTCGTTACTACAACGGGTAAGTTGTTGGATGCACCAGAATCTTATGCTGATGTGAAGGGTCCATTGACCGCCGACTATCAAAATTATTTAGAGGCGCAATGGGTGGAGTATTTACGCGGTAGGTTCCCTGTTGTCAAGTACCAAGCCGTTATCAATTCAATCGAGGAGTAAGACGTTATGATGAAGTTTCGTTCCGTTATTCGAACAGTTCTTCCCGTCCTGGGATTAGCTGCGCTATGTGTGGGCTTCTCCGCTTGTGATTACATATCGTCTGTCATACGACCAGACAAGGTGGTGGCCAAGGCGGGCGGCGCGAAGTTGACGGAGGCTGATATTCGTCGAAATTTGGATTTGAACGGTCTTAACTCATCCGATAGCATAGCTGCGATAGAGTATTATGTGAAGGATTGGATCTCCAAGAATCTGATGTATGAATTGGCACGTGAACAGGTCAGCGACCGCAGCGCGAAGGAGATCGATTCATTGGTGGAGAATTATAGACAGTCATTGTATGTATATGAATATGAACTTCAGCTGATTAACGAGCGGTTATCCTCTCAAATTACAGATCAACAGACTTTTACCTATTACAACGATAATCCGTCGTTGTTCTATTTGCATGAACCATTGCTAAAGGGTGTGATATTGAGTTTGTTGAATAGTTCTCCTGATTTTACGGCGATAAAATTGTTGATGGAGTCGCCTAGTGAGGTCAATATGGAGATGATTGAGACGCTAAGCGTGAAGAATGCGGCGAAGGTAGAGTATTTCAATGATAGTTGGACTCCATTGTCCGAGATTGTCAAGAGATCGCCACTTTCTATCCAGGAGACTGATTTTAAGGAGAAGAAACTTTATGAGGAGAGCGACTCCGTTCGCACTGTCTTCTTGTATGTCAACGCTTGTAAGTTGGCAGGTGATAAGCAACCATTTGAATTTGCGAAGAGCAGAATTCATTCTATATTGACTGAACAGAGAAAGGCGGATTTCCTTCGTTCATACAAAAACAGTTTGTATGAGAAGGGTTTGCAGAATGGTTCGGTGAAATGTTATTGATCGATTATGAATAAAAAATTATTATTTTCCGCTTTATTTTCAGCCATTGCGTCATTGATGCCCTCTTTCGGAGCGAGTATGATTGATGAGGTGGCTTGGGTTGTTGGTGACGAGGCGATTCTCTTGTCCGATGTGGAGGAGTTCCGCCAAAGGCTTCGTTATGAGGGTTCCACCATTGAGGGCGATCCTTATTGTTATATTCCAGAGCAATTGGCGTTGCAAAAACTCTATTTGGACCAGGCTAAGATCGATAGTATCTATGCCGATGAAAAGTCGGTCTCCAACCAGGTGGAGATGCGTATCAGTTATTTGATTGGTCAGATTGGGTCCCGAGAAAAGGTGGAGGAGTATTTCAACCAAGACCTTGCCTCTCTTCGTGAAGAGTTGTCCGAGATGGTCTCTAACCAACAAATAATTCAACAAATGCAACGGAAGATTGTGGGTGACGCGAAGGTTACCCCGGCGGAGGTGAAGGCTTTTTACAATTCGTTGCCTTCGGATAGTATTCCTGAAATTCCAACGCAGATTGAGGTCCAATTGCTTACCATCGCCCCAGAGGTCAGCGCTTCTGCCATCGAGGCGGTTAAGAGCAAGCTGAGGGAGTTCAAAGACCGTGTGGAGAGCAAGGAGACGGAGTTCTCTACGTTGGCTATTCTTTATTCAGAAGATAAGGAGTCCGCTAAACGAGGCGGAGAGTTGGGCTTTATGGGTAAGGGCCAATTGGTGCATGAGTTCGCTGATGTGGCTTTCTCTTTGCATGATGTGAACCGTGTGTCGAAGGTGGTGGAGACGGAGTTTGGCTTCCATATCATCCAATTGATAGAGAAGAGTGGCGAGAAGGTGAACGTGCGTCATATTTTGATGAAGCCTAAATCTACATTTGACGAAGAGTTTAAGGCTCGTACCCGTTTGGATAGCGTTGCGAAGGCGATTGCGAAGGAAGAGTTGACTTTTGAGGAGGCTGTCGCCACTTATTCTGTAGATAAGAGCACCAAAAACTGCGGTGGTTTGTTGACGAACGCTAAGACGGGTTCGTCTCGTTTTGAGATGCGGGATTTGCCGCAAGAGGTGGCCAAGGCGGTTTATTCATTGAAGAAGGGCGAGGTTTCCTCTCCTTTTATGATGATTGATGCCAAGGGTAATGCTGTATTCGCGGTGGCGAAGGTGAAGTCGTTGCTCAAAGCCCACAAGGCGAATGTTGAGGATGATTTTATGGAGATCAAGGCAGCCTACCAAGAACAGAAAAATGCGGAGGTGTTAAGAGACTGGGTGCGAGAGAAGCAGAAAAGCATCTATGTCAAGATCGATCCTAAGTGGCAGAATTGCGAGTTCCAATATCCTGGTTGGATCAAATAGTTCGGTAGGTTTATGAAAAAGGTTCTTTGTCTGATATGGATGGTGTTTTCTGTTTCGTTCCTCTTTGGAGGGACGAAGAATGTCATATTGGAACAATGCGACCTGCTCTCTTTCGATAATACCAAAGGAGCCGAGTATCAAGTCTTGAAGGGTAATGTCAGGTTCCGCCATGAAACGGCGTTGATGTATTGCGACAGTGCCTATTTTTATGACAACGATTCGTTTGATGCCTTCGGAAATGTACGTGTAGTGGATGGAACCTCTACGATGACGGCCGATCAAATGCATTATGATGGAGAAACCCAACTGATGCGTATTCGCGGAAATGTGATGGCGGATAATGATGGAACCACTTTGCATACGAACGCTTTGGATTTTTACAGAGACCGCAATTTCGGATATTATTTTGGTGGCGGTAAAATCGTGGACGCTGATATGGTGCTCACATCCCAGTTGGGCTACTATTACACCACGAGCAAGGATTATTTTTTCAAGAATGACGTTGTTTTGAATCACCCCAATTATACCATTAAAAGTGATTCGCTGCAATTTAATAACGAAACGGGTAAGACTGTTTTGGTGGGTCCTTCTTATGTCTATGAGAGTGAATACACCATCTATACCACCAATGCGAGGATGAATCGAAAAACCCAAGTGGGAAGGTTGTATGACTATTCCGTAATCACTTCCAAAGAGGGTAGAAGACTCACCGCCGACTCCATCTATTACGATATGGAACGTAAGTTGGCGAAGGCTTATCACAATATTGAGGCGCAGGACTCTACCCAGAAGGTCATTGCCCGTGGAAACTACGCTGAGTTTTGGCGCAATTATCCTGCTAATGGCTATATAACAGATCACGCTTATGTGATAGATTATTCCGAAGAGGATTCTCTCTACTTGGCGGCCGACACCTTGCGTGGCCTTGAACTCGACTCTTCCAGAAGTGAAATCAGGGGATACCATCATGTGAAGTTCTTCCGTGACGACATGCAGGGCAAGTGTGATTCTTTGGTCTATTCCACGAATGATTCTGTGCTCACGATGTATAAAGAACCTGTCCTTTGGAGTGAGGAGAGTCAGTTGACTGGCGAAAAAATCGATGTTTACTTCAAGAACAAAAAGCCTGATTATATCCATATCATCAATCGTTCTATGATTATTCAATTTGAGGCGGAGGATATGTATAATCAGCTGTCGGGTAAGGAATCCAAGGCCTATTTGAAGAATAATGCATTGTCTCGTGTGGAGATGATGGGTAACGCCAAATCCATCTACTATTCCAAGGATGACTATAATGCTTTGATTGGCGTGAATAAGGCGCATGGCGACGCGATGACCATTTACATGAAAAAAAATAGGCAGGTCGAAAAGATCGTGATGACACCTGATTCGGAGGGTATCCTTTATCCACCGACTAAATTTCCGGAGGATGAGAAAAGATTGGATAATTTCTCTTGGTTGGAAGAGTTGAGACCTGCCAGTAAAGAAGATATTTTTACAAAGTAAAAGATTCGATGCGTAAATTGCTTGCCATATTTTCCTTGTGTTTCCTGACCATACAAATGGTGGGAGCAAAGCATGTGTATGGTGTTGTGGTAAGCAGTACAGGCGCTCCTTTGGATGTGGTGGGTGTGGAGTTGAAAGGCTACGGTGATGGCACTTATACGGATCCTTCGGGACGTTTTTCGATCGAATTGCCTTCCGATTCTGTGGTATCTTATACTCTTCACTTTTCACTGATTGGTTACACGGATGTGGAGCGCACGGTCTTGGCGGATCGCGATTCTGTCTCAATACGTGTCAATATGAAGGAGAATAGCGTCGATCTTGGCTCTTTCGATGTGGTGGCGCAGAAGAAACAGGAGACTACGATTGAGGTCTTGAATGTGGATGTCTCCAAGTCCATCCCTACGATGACTGGAGACGGTATCGTCAGTATGGTGACGACCATGCCCGGTGTCTCTTCCAATAATGAGTTGAGTTCCCAGTACTCCGTTCGTGGTGGTAACTATGATGAGAATTGTGTCTATGTCAATTCCATTGAGGTTTATCGTCCTTTTTTGATTCGAAGTGGCGAGCAAGAGGGACTTTCCTTTGTTAATTCGGACATGGTGGAATCCGTTTCGTTCTCCTCTGGTGGTTTTACGCCAGAGTATGGCGATAAGATGTCGTCCGTATTGGATATCAAGTATAAAACACCTTCCGCCTTTGAGGGGGCTGTCTCGTTGAGCCTATTGGGTGCCACTGCTTACTTGGGAACCTCTTCCGAGAAGTTCTCGCAGTTGCATGGATTCCGCTTCAAATCATCTTCTTATGTCTTGAATAATTTGCAGACGGATGCGGAGTACAAACCTCGCTTCTTGGATTATCAAACCTACCTTACCTATCGTTTCAACCCGAAATGCAGCCTTTCGTTTTTAGGCAATATCTCTCGAAATGATTATCTCTCCATTCCGGCTAGTAAGGAGACCAATTTCGGTACAATGTCTTCTCTCAAGAAGGTCAGATTCGAGTTCGATGGGCAGGAGAAGGATTTGTTCACCACTTTTATGGGCTCGTTGTCGTTGAATGTGAAGCCGACCAAGCGATGGTCTTTTGATTTGATCGGATCCTCGTTCTTCACTTCTGAGGATGTCACGTATGATATCACGACTGGCTATTTGGTGGGCGCCTTGGATGTTACCTCCAATGTGGTGACTGAGACGGAAGGTATCGGAACGTTTCATCAACATGCGCGTGATGAGTTGTATGCCAATGTGACCAATCTCTCCTTCAACAACTCGTTGGACCTTCGGAAAAATCTCGTCAAGTGGGGCGCTTCGGTTCAGTTCGAGAAGATGAATGAGACCCTCAATGAGTGGGAGTACCGCGACTCCGCAGGATATTCCGCGCCTTCTAGTAGCGAAGCGATGAAGCTTTATGAGAATTTGAACGGTGATTTGCAGGCTGGTAATGTCCGTTTCTCTTGTTTCGCGCAAAACACTTATACCCATCACTTCCCACGTTGCAAGATGGTGGTCGTTGGCGGTGTGAGAATGTCTTATTGGAGTTTCAACCAACAGCTAACGGCGAGTCCGCGCGCCTCTTTGGCATGGTTCCCTAAGAACAGTAATTGGGGATTCCGTTTTGCGACAGGACTCTATCACCAGGCACTTTTCTTCAAGGAGATGATGCGTTATGAGAAGATGGAGAATGGTAATGTGGAGGTCTCTTTGAACCATGATGTCAAATCACCTCGTTCCGTTCATGCCATCGCGGCCAGCGACTTCTATTTCAGAAAGTGGGGTAGACCATTTAAGTTGACGACTGAATTGTACTATAAATACATCGACCGTATTATTCCATATCGCATGGATAATATGAAGATCATCTATATGGGTGAGAATTGCGCCGATGGATTCGCCTTTGGTGGTGATGTGAAACTATTCGGAGAATTTGTTCCTGGTACGGACTCGTGGATTTCAGTTTCGTTGATGAATACGAAGGAGAATATCTATGGATTGAGTCATGGTTATTATCCGCGTCCTACCGACCAACGATTCAACCTCTCCATGTTTTTCCAGGATTATATGCCGGGATTTGACAAGTTGAAATTCAATATTAAGATGATTTGGTCTGGCGGTTTGCCTTTCACTTTCGACAAAGAGTACGTCAATCGATATGATGTCCGCTTGAAGAATTATAAACGTATCGATATTGGATTGGCTTTCCATTTGAGAAAGGGCATAGATCCTGTTATGGAGAAGAAATTTTTCTCGTGGATGAAGACGTTCTCTGTGAATTTCGATGTTTTCAACTTGATTGGAACGCGAAACGAAGCTTCAAAGTATTGGATTCCTACTGTTACCACGGCTTATGCGGTGCCTAACTATTTGACGGGTAGGTTGATTAATTTGAAGTTGGCGATCGATTTTTAATAATTTGAAAATGAATTAATTATAAAAGAATGGAAAATAATAGTAAAAAGACGTATGTGCTTCCGTTGATTACGTTGACCACCCTGTTTTTCATGTGGGGATTCATCACCTGCTTGAATGACATCTTAATTCCTTATTTGAAGGGTGTTTTCATGTTGTCGCAAGGTGAGGCGACTTTGGTTCAGTTGGCTTTTTTCTTAGCCTATTTCTTTGTGTCGTTGATCTATTTCGTTGTCTCGGCCATCTGTGGCGACCCGATTTTGAAGGTAGGGTATAAGCACACGATCGCGTTGGGCCTTTTTATGTCTGCGGTGGCATGTTTCCTATTCTTTATAGAGGCAAGTGATGAGAATCCTAAATTTGGAATATTTCTTACCGCTTTGTTCCTTTTGGGAGCGGGTTTTACCTTCTTGCAGATCGCTGCTAATCCGCTGGTTGCCTCTTTGGGATCTTCTGATACCGCATCTAGCCGCTTGAATCTTTCCCAAGCTTTCAATTCCTTGGGAACCACTTTGGCGCCAGTGATTGGAGGAACCTTGATCTTTTCTTACTTTTTGAGTGAGGATGGAGGAGCCTCTTCGGTGCGTATCCCTTATTTGGTATTGGCGAGCCTTTTGTTGATCCTGTTCGGTGTGATATTTTTCGCTGATATCCCTACTATCGAGATTCCAGACGACAACAGACTTGTGGATAATACAGGCGCCTTGAAGTACCCTCATTTGATTTTTGGTATGGTGGGTATCTTCTGCTATGTAGGCGCGGAGGTGGCCATCGGTAGTAATTTGGTGGATTATATGAACAGATGCCATAATTTGGAAAACCTTGAGGCGAGTCGTCTTTTGACCTTCTATTGGGGAGGCGCGATGATCGGACGTTTCATGGGTGCGATATCCATGAGCAAGATGCGGATGGGAAAGAAAGTCCTTCTGATGCTTTGCTCCGCCGTTTGTTCTTTGCTTTTGATCTTCTTTGTTTTGGGCAAGGCGGCGCATTTGAATTTCGAAGGATTCGTCGATTTCTTCTTTGCGGATAAAGTATATTACTTTATTCTATTTCTTGCGGTTAATTTTGTAGTGTTCCTTTTGGCGAAGTCTGTCCCTTCCCGTACTTTGGGATTGTTCTCCTTGGCCAATATGATTTTGATTGTGGTGATGCTCTCTACGTCGGGCACTCTCTCTTTGTGGTCAATTTTGGCGGTTGGTTTGTTCAACTCCATTATGTTCCCGAATGTGATTACCTTGGCGATAGATGGTTTGGGTAAATATACCTCTCAGGGATCTTCCCTTTTGGTGATGATGATCCTGGGTGGCGCTTTGGTGCCTTTCTTCCAAGGATTGATTGCCGATGTGACCAATCCTCAAATGGCCTTCGCTTTGCCGTTGGTGTGTTATGCGTATCTTTTGTGGTACGGATTCATTGGTTGCAAGAAGCGTAAACAAGTGAAATAGAATCAAATAATAAACTCAAAAATATTTAATATGAAGTCAGAATTGAAACCTAATGTGGTTGGTATCGACATTGGTGGTACCAATTCAGTGTTCGGAATTGTTGACGCGCAAGGCAATGTCTTGGCATCCAATTCAATCAAGACACAGGCTTATCCTGTGCTTGAGGAGTATATCAACGCTTTGGGCAACGGTATCTTGGAGTTGATCGCCAAGAACGGTGGTATTGAGAAGATCAAGGGTATCGGTGTGGGAGCGCCAAATGCGAACTACTATACTGGTAATATCGAGCACGCCGCTAACTTGCCTTGGAAGGGTATCGTTCCATTTGCGAAGATGCTTTCGGAGAAGGTGGGTGTTCCTGTCACTTTGACCAACGACGCGAATGCGGCGGCTATTGGTGAGATGAAGTATGGAGCAGCTCGTGGCATGCGTGATTTCATCATGATCACTTTGGGTACTGGTGTAGGTAGTGGTGTTGTCGCTAACGGACAATTGATCTATGGACACGATGGTAATGCAGGTGAGTTGGGCCACGTGATCGTTCGTCGCGACGGACGTACTTGCGGTTGTGGTAACAAGGGTTGTTTGGAGACCTATACCTCAGCGACTGGTGTGGCTCGTACCGCTAAGGAGATGTTGCAAAACCGTGCGGGAGAGGATTCTCTTCTTCGCAAGATTGATTTGGATAAGATCACTTCAAAGGATGTGTTTGACGCGGCTATGGCTGGCGACGCTATCGCAAAGGATATCTTCGCTTTCACAGGACAAATCTTGGGTGAGGCTTTGGCTGATTTCGTGAAGTTCAGTAGCCCTGAGGCATTCGTCCTCTTCGGTGGTTTGGCGAAGGCTGGCGATTTGTTGCTCAATCCGCTCAAGAAGGCGATGGATGACAATTTGATGGCTGTATTCAAGGGCAAGGTAAAGGTTTTGTTCTCTGAAATGAAGGACGCTGACGCAGCTGTTTTGGGTGCTTCGGCTTTGGCTTGGGACTAATTTTTCTAGATAACGCCAAATTTTAAACCGTCTCTGTGGAAATCCGCGGAGACGGTTCTTTTTATAGCATAATGCTTGCATAAATATGCTAATATTGGCCAAATTTAAAATATTTATGCGATTTTAACAGTAAAAAGATAGTGCCATATACTTTTTTGTTTTAATTTTGCATTGTATTTAGGAAAGTAAAGTGTTATTGAATTAAAATACAGAAGTTACAATGGCGTACAAGTTTATCACTGCCGAGGAGGCAGCATCTTACATTAAGCACAACGATGTGATTGGTATTGGCGGTTTCTCATCTGTAGGAACTGTGAAGGCGGTAACCACAGCTCTTGCCAAGAAGGCAGAGGAGGAGCACGCGAAAGGAAACGAGTTCAAGGTGGGAATGATCACTGGTGGTTCTACTGGTGATGAGATCGATGGCGCGCTTTCCCGCGCGAAGGCGGTTAAGTTCCGTACTCCGTTCCAATCCAGCAAGTACATGCGTGACGCGATCAATAAATGTGAGGTGCAATATTTTGATATGCACTTGTCCCATGTGGCTCAAGATTTGAGATATGGATTCCTCGGCCCTGTGGATTACGCATTGATCGAGGCGGCAGACATCACCGACAAGGGTGAGATCGTTTTAACCACCTCTGTGGGTATCACCCCAACTTTGACGGAGTGCGCTAAGCATATCATCATCGAGTTGAACGCGCATCATCCTGCGAAGATCCATGGTATGCACGACTTGTATGAGCCAATCAATCCTCCTTACCGTCGTGAAATTCCTATCTATACATCTTCCGATCGTATCGGTACCGCTACTTTGAAGGTAGATCCTGCAAAGGTGATCGGTGTCGTGAAGACTGATATGAAGGATGGTATCGCACCGTTTACCCCAGTAGATGCGGTGACTGCTAAGATTGGTGAGAATGTCGCTAACTTCTTGTTGAGCGAGCTTCACAAGGGAATCATCCCTAAGGAGTTCTTGCCTTTGCAATCTGGTGTGGGAAATATTGCTAATGCGGTGCTCGGCTCTTTGGGTAACTGCGATGATATTCCTTCCTTCACGATGTTTACCGAGGTGATCCAAAATTCAGTGATCGATTTGATGAAGAAAGGCCGTATCACATTTGCCAGCGGTAGCTCGTTGACCTTGTCTGACGATGTGTTGATGGATGTGTATGGCAACTATGAGTTCTTTAAGGATAAGTTGATGTTGCGTCCACAAGAGTTGACCAACAACCCTGAGGTGGTACGCCGTCTCGGTGTCATCGCAATCAACACCGCTTTGGAGTTGGATATCTTCGGAAATGTGAACTCAACCAATGTCTTGGGACAAAAGATGATGAATGGTTTGGGTGGTTCCGCCGATTTCGCGCGTAACGCATTCCTTTCTATCTTCACTTGCCCATCAGTAGCTAAGGGTGGCGTGATCTCCGCAATCGTTCCGATGGCGAGCCACATTGATAGCTCCGAGCACTCCGTGAAGGTGATCGTCACCGAGCAAGGTGTTGCCGATTTGCGCGCTAAATCGCCTATGCAAAAGGCTGAGGCTATCATCGAGAACTGTGTTCACCCAGACTACAAAGAACTTTTGTGGGATTACCTCAAGTTGTCGGCTGGCAAGTGCCATACGCCAATGACGCTTTCCAAGGCTTTGAATATGCACTTGGCCTTCGAGCAGACAGGCGATATGCGTAATACAAAGTGGGATTAATCTCAAAAATGGTTGATTTGGAAATTTTTTATTAACTTTGCGGCGTTTTTGACGTCTCGGAGATTGTGATAAGGGAGATGTCTTTGGATATCTCCCTTCTTTTTGCCGAGCGTTCGGGTTTTACCTAATAAATGTTTTATGAGGAAATTTTTTAAGAGTTTATTTTTATCATCAGTTCTGGCAACCGCTTCTATTTTTCAAGCATCTGCCCAAGTAGCAGTCCCATTTACCATGACGGAGTCCATTTTCAATAGTAGTGATGTGGACAAGGGAACTAAATATAGACATGTGTGGGAGAAGGAGAAGATCCGTATGTACTCGACCGGTCTTTTGTCGGATGGTTGTGGCTTTTGCTGGGACGACCATTATTTTACCGTTCACATTGCGGACGCTCCCGATAGAGTAAGTTTTACCACCTCCGCATCAGGTGCCTCTACGGGAAATGGTTGGACCTTGGAGGAGAGTGCGGATGGTAGTGAATGGACTACTGTATGGAGCAAGAGAGATAAAAGCAATACGGTTGATGTCGAGTTGTCAAAATCGACTCGTTATATCAGACTTCATGAAAATTTCAACTATTCGGGATATGTGTCTGGTTTTACCGTCACCGCTTGCCATTATGTGAAGTATGTGGCTTATGGAAAAGAGATCTTTGTCTCCGAACCATTGAGAGCATCCGAGTCGGTTGTGATAGAGGAACCAACTGCTCCTATCATCGGTTGCGGCGCATTTTTGGGTTGGGACAAGAGTTTGCCTGAGGTGATGCCTAATGAGGATGTCGTAATCACAGCGCTATATGACAATGCCAAATATACGGCAACCATCCAGTTCTCCGATCCTGCCAATGGCTTGGCTTTGACGGATGGCGAGCAAGTGTTTGAGTGTGGTGAACCTGTTGTGGTGGAGGCTCCTGTTGTGGAGGGTTTCACGTTGACGGGTTGGACGCCTGCTCTTCCAGCTACGGGTGTGGCTGAGATGGAGGGCGAGACCTATGTGGCGCAATGGACAAGAAATATTCACACCGCCTCTTTTGTTGCAGGTACAGATACCATTAAGGAGAGTGTCGCTTATGCGGATGTGATTCCAGCTGTTACGGAACCTGTGAAAAAAGGATATGAATTTGTCGGATGGTTGCCAGAGGTTCCCGATGCAATGCCTGACGAGGATTTGACCTTTGTCGCTCAGTTCAAGCAGACTGTTTTCGCGCTCAATGTGGTCGTGGATGGCAAGAACATCGCTTCCGATTCCATCTTGGCGGGCGAGGCCATCGACCGTGAGAACTACCGACCTGCTGATACGACAGGATTCGACTTTGAGTGGACCAGTGAGGATGTGACAACAATGCCAGAGGCTGATTTGACATTCTTGGGGTCATTCGTTCGTAAAAACTACGGTTTGAAGATTTATGATGCCGATTCCATCTATGTGGATAGTATGGTGGCTTATGCCGCTAATGTCGTTCTTTCCCAACCAGTGAAAAGAGGATATGGTTTGAATAACTGGTCGGATGTGCCAGCTATTATGCCTGCTGAGGCTGTTGATGTGGAATTGACATGGGAGAAGCTCTACTATCCGTTGGTGATGATGATGGGTGAGGATACCTTCTTCGTCGCTAGCTACGCATATGGAGATACCATCGTTTATCCGGCAACGCCAGATAGCGTTGGTTATTTTTGGGTATGGGATACCGAGTTGCCTGTTGTCATGTCCGACGCGGATATGGCAGTCAATGGTTCTTGGAAACCTGAGAAGGTATATTTCACGGCTATCAGCGAAGGTGATACCGTCGCTTATTCGGTCTACAAGCCAGGTGATATGATTGATCCTGTCGTGTTGGCGGATCGTGTAGGATTCACTTTTGACGGTTGGTTGCCTGAAGTGCCAGTGGTAATGACTGATTCTAACTTTACCACAGTGGCTCAATGGAGTAGGACCAAGTATCCTTTGATCGCGCTTTCGGAGGGTGATACTCTCTTCTCAGTGATGGTGCCTTTCGAGGATTCCATCAGTTTGCCAGCGATTGAGACGAAGAAGGGACATACGCTTCTCATCGATCCTGCTGTGCCAGCCATAATGCCAGCCGATACAGTGGTTCTTACCGTTTCGTGGGTGGCCAATACATACCCATTCACTTTGAAGGATGGTGATTCTATCATGGTGGATAGCGTGATCGCTTATGGCACCGAGTTGTCGTTCGCGGATTTGGACAAAGAGGGTCACACCTTTGTTGGTTGGAACCCTGCTATCCCTGCTACCATGCCTGATAGCGCATTCGCCGCAGACGCCGAGTGGAGCGTGAATAGTTATTCGCTCATCGTTAAGACGGCGGAGGATACTTTGTATAACGAGATGATTCCTTTCCAATCGGAGATCAAGTTGCCTCCTTTCGTTGGCGAGGAGGGTTATACCCTTGTCTTCAAGAATCCACTCCCTGCTACTATGCCAGCTGATTCAGTTGTGATCAACGCATCTTGGGAGAAGGATCTCTTCCCATTCGTCTTGAAGGATGGCGAAGTTGTGGTGGTTGATTCAATGATTGTTCCTGGCGATTCGCTTCAGTTCGATGACTTGGCTAAGACAGGTTATACATTCAACGGATGGAATCCAGAGATTCCTGCGGTGATGCCTGATACCGCCTTTATGGCGGAGGCGATGTGGCAAGTCAACTCTTACGACTTCATCGTTATGGTGGGTGAAGATACGCTCCTCTCTCAGAAGGTTGAGTACCAAGCGGCTATTGAGCCTGCTTACGAGGAGAAGAAGGGCCACACCCTTGTATTTGATGTGGAATTGCCTAAGGTAATGCCTGCCGAGGATGTTGTGGTATCCGCTTCGTGGGTGGCTAATACATACCCATTCACTTTGAAGGATGGCGAGGATGTGGTTGCTGATTCCGCGATCGTTTACGGTGCGGACTTGAAGTTCGATGATTTGACCAAGACTGGTTATACATTCAGCGGTTGGAACCCTGAGATTCCTGCTACCATGCCGGATTCAGCCTTTGTGGCGGAGGCAATGTGGCAAGTCAACTCTTATGACTTCATCGTTATGGTGGAAGACGACACGCTCCTCTCTCAGAAGATTGAGTACCAAGCGGCTGTCGAGCCTGCTTACGACGAGAAGAAGGGACACACCCTTGTGTTTGATGTGGAGTTGCCTAAGGTAATGCCTGCCGAGGATGTAGTGGTGTCCGCTTCTTGGGTGGCCAATAAATACCAATTCACTTTGAAGGATGGTGAGGATGTGGTTGCCGATTCTGTTATCGCTTATGGCGCGGAGTTGAAGTTTGATGATTTGACCAAGACTGGTTATACATTCGAGGGCTGGAACCCTGAGATTCCAGCCACCATGCCAGATTCCGACTTTGTCGCACAGGCAGTATGGGACGAGGCTCAATTCCTTTTGATTACAGTTGTTGATGGTGACTCTACTAAACAAGCCTACGCTTATGGCGCGGATGTGACTGTTCCGACTGTTGCGGAGAAGGTGGGTTATACTTTCTCTTGGTTGGATGCCTTCCCTAAGGTGATGCCTGCGGAAGATGTGGTTGTAAAGGGTGCATACAGTGTAAATAGTTACCATTTCGTAGCTATCGTGGATGGCGATACCATCAAGAATCAAACTTATAACTATGGCGAGGCAGTCGAGACTGTTGCCGACCCTGCTAAGACTGGTTACACATTCAAGGGATGGGGTGCTACTTGGCCAGAAACGATGCCTGCCGAGGATGTGACTTTGTCGGCGGTTTGGAGTACTTCCACATTCTCTTATAAGGTGATGGATGGTGAGATTGCCTTGATTGATACGGTATATGAGTATGGAGCCACCATTGCGGATTTGACTGCTCCTACCAAGGAGGGACACAAGTTTGTGAAGTGGGATACTCTATGCAAGGTGATGCCAGCCTACGATGTTGTGGTAAATGCCGAGTGGAACGTTTTGAGTTATACCGTCACCTTGATGATGGTCTCTTCGGTAAACAATGCGATGTTGGGTACACCTGCCCGTCTTACTTTCGCTTATGGAGAGAATATCGTGATTGCGGATCCAGTCTTTGCTGGTTATGAGTTCGCTAACTGGAAGAACGAGTGCCCTGCCACTATGCCTGCTAAGGGATTCGCTTTGATTGCGGTGATGAAACCTATCCCACAACAAGTGGGTTGTCAGGATGTTCAAGAAGAGGCACTTTCGTTCAGCGTTTCTGATAAGACAATTTATCTTATGAACAAGGGCTCCGTGAAGTTGTACGACTTGCTTGGTAACGTGGTTTACGAGGGTAGCGAGAACGTCATCCCTGTGGGCCGTCAAGGTGTTTATGTGCTTTGCGTAGGCAAGAGAAGTTACAAAGTAATTGTGAGATAAGGTTCTCTTTTTAGAATAGAAAAATAGAACGCTCTGGTTTTCAGTGACGTTCCAAATTAAAGTCCGCGGGCTATTCCGCGGACTTTTTCTTTTTGCTTAATGTCGAAATGTTGATACAAATTCTTTTAGCATTTTTTTACAAAAAAGGTGGTATTTATTATTAATTAACTTATATTTGCATTTGCTTTTTGTTTAATGTGAATAATTGTAAGAATATTTCAATTTGTATTAATAATAGTTTAAAAGATGAGAAAATTTTTATTGTCTTTAGCGTTGCTTTGTGCGGCTGGCGGACTTATGGGTCGTGACATCTCCGGTGTCGTAAAGGACTCACATGGTGCGTTGCCTGGAGCAGACGTTGTAGTGAAAAATTCCGACAACTATGAGGTTACCGATGAAGATGGTAGCTTCGAGATAGATGTCGAGAATGGAGACGTTTTGGAAATATCCTTCTCTGGATATAAGACCAAAACAGTGAAAATCGATGCGAAGACATCCAAGTTGAACATCGTCCTTGAGGAAGATGCTGAGGAGTTGGATGTTGTCGAGGTGTCAACTGGTTACGGTAAGATGAGAAAGTCCGACGTGACTGGTGCGTTGTCATCTGTAAAGGGTGACGCTTTGACAAAGGCTTCTACCGCATCAGTTGACCAAGCGTTGGCTGGTAAGGTATCTGGTGTGCGTGTAGCGTCAAGTTCAGGTCAACCAGGTGAGGCTGCTACTGTGCAAATCCGTGGTGTCAGCTCTTTGACTGGTAGCAACGATCCATTGTACGTTGTGGACGGTATGCCTATTGGTGGTGGTAAGCAAAGTTCTGGTGCTAACCCATTGGCATCTATCAACCCTAACGACATTTTGTCAATGGAGGTCTTGAAGGATGCTTCCGCAACTGCTATCTACGGTTCTCGTGCTGCAAATGGTGTCATCGTGATCACTACTAAGAAGGGTTCTGCTAACAAGGAGGAGAAACCATCTATCTCTTATGCTGGTCAATTCGCCGTTGCATCCGCAACTGACAAGTTGGATTTGATGAACTTGAAAGAGTTCGCTCAATATTACACAGATCCTTATATCGCTGAATGTTACAAGTCTCAAGTCGATCCAAAGTTGAAGGCTGTCGCAATGTTCGGTGGTAATGGTACCGATTGGCAAGATGTAATGTTCCACACTGCAATTAGCCACAATCACCAATTGTCTTTGTCAGGTGGTTCAGAGAAGACCCAATACGCTATGTCTATGGGTTATATGAATCAAGACGGTATCCTCGTTAACACTGACTTCCAACGTTTTAACGGACGTTTGAATTTGGAGAACCAAGCTAAGTCATGGTTGAGAATGGGTATGAACATGTCATACACTTACATCAACCAAACTAAGCAACAAGGTTTCGAGTTGACGGACGACAACAAGTTGGCTGGTATTAGCACAACTTCTATGGAGGAGGCTATCTACATCCAATCTTTGATCTCTAGCCCTGCTACTTCGCCTTACAACTCTGACGGTACATTCACTGAGTTGGGAGCTGAGGATCAAGAAATCAAGATGAACCCTCTCCGTAACGCAACTTACTCTCCAATCTTCATGAAGAGAAACAATTTCATTGGTCAAACATTCGCTGATATCCAATTCTTCAGAGATAAGATCCACGGTCTTAACTGGAGAAACGAGTTCGGTGTTGATTTCTCTAATGAGGGTGAGAGCACATTCCTTCCTTCTCAAGGTTTGGCAGGTAACAAGCAAATGTTCATCGACCGTGAGAATCAATACTGGCGCTTCTGTTCTACTTTGAACTATCAAAGACAATCTGTAAACAAGAAGCACAGAATCAACGCTATGTTGGGTTATGAGGCTTGGAAGGCATCTTGGGAGGGTACTTCCCTAACTAAGTCTGATTACTTGGATGAGATGAGATTCATCGACAAGCAATATCAAAATACTGCTCTTGGTGAGGATGGTCCTATCTCTGGTTACAAGGGTGCAGCATCTATGATGTCTGGTTTCGCTCGTGTTAACTATAGTTTGTTGGATCGTTATTTGATCACTGCTACTGGTCGTTTGGATGGATCTTCAACATTGTCTCCTGAGCACCGTTGGGACTTCTTCCCATCAGTCGCTTTGGCATGGAACATCGCTGAGGAGGATTTCATGAAGGAGGTCGCTAAGACTAAGAAGGCTATCAACCAATTGAAGCTTCGTTTGGGTTGGGGTCAAACAGGTAACGCTGGTACCAACATGGGTCACATCGGTTACTTCAAGCCAGTTAATTCAATTGGTGGCGTAGACGCGATGACTCAAGGTAACTGGTTGAATCCAGACTTGGTTTGGGAGACAAACTGGCAGCTCAACGCCGGTGTTGACGTCAGCTTCATCAACAACCGTATCAACCTCGTATTTGATGCGTTCTACAAGCAAAACAACGACTTGATCGTACGTGCTGAGCCAGGTCCAACTTTGGGATCTACTGCTAACGATTACCTTTACACTGCTATCCCTGATATCAATGCAGGTTCTATCAAGAATGTCGGTTTCGATGTTAATGTGGGATCTACTAATATCTCTATCGACAAGTTGGGTGGCAAGCCATTTACTTGGACATCTGATTTGAATATCTCTGTTGTACGTAATGAGGTGCTTTCTTTGCAAAGCGACTCTGCAGTATTGGAGGGTAAGAGATCATTTAAGACTGCTACTCGTACATATTGTGTCAGCAAGGTTGGTCACGCTCCTGGTATGTTCTGGGGATTCAAGACTGATGGTTTGATTCAAAACACCGAGCAATTGAATGAGTTGAAGCGTGCATCTAGTACAGACGTTGGTGATATCAACTATGTAGACCTCAACGGTGATGGTGTAATTGACGAGAACGATAAAACATTCATCGGTGATCCAAACCCTGCATTTACTTTCGGTTTTGGAAACACTTTGACTTGGGGTCCTTGGTCATTGAATATCTTCCTTTCTGGATCTTATGGCAACGATGTATATAACTTGTTGCGTTCTAAATTGGAGGGTATGGACCGTGGTGGTGTTAACCAATTGAGAACTGTTCTTGACTGTGCTCGCGTAGTAGATGATGTTGATGCTGATGGTAATGTAGTTGGTAAGAAGATCGAGAACGCTTCTACTAACATTCCACGTCCAAACTCAGTATCTGATGGAGGTAATGCTGCAAACGTAATCTCTGATCGTTATGTTGAGGATGCATCTTACTTGCGTATCCAATCAATCGGTCTCTCTTATAACGTTCCTCAAGAGTTCATCAAGAAGATGAAGTTGAACAGCATGAGCGTTTCATTCAACGTTCACAATGTGGCAACCTTCACTAAGTACTCTGGTTTGAACCCTGAGGTTCCTAGCGTCAATGCTATTAACCAAGGTATTGATATGGGAAGCTACCCATTGTCAAGATCTTATGTGATTGGCTTGAATTTTAACTTCTAATATTTAGAGATATAGTAATATGAAATTGAATAAATTTAGATATAAAACATTGGTTTGGGGTTTGAGCGCTTTGGCGTTCTGCTCCACCTCATGTAAGGATTTCCTCGATGTTGACATCTATGACAACTACAGTACTGAGTCTGTTAAGACTTACTCTGATGCTCAGTTGATGACTAGAGCGTTGTACGGAGGATATAAGTGGTTCGAGTATGACCAAAAGTTCGCATGGTGTGTGAATGAGGGTATTCCTGGTATCCTCTTCAATGTTCACCAAGAGGAGGGCGCGTTGTTCTTGCTCTCTATTGGTGAGGATAACCCAATTTTGAAGGAGGGTTACACTTCTTTGTATTCAGGTGTTATTTCTTCCGCAAACCAGATCATCGATAAGATGAATAATATGGATAATGTGGAGGGTGCTACTATCACTGATAGCCAAAAGGATAAGATCATCGCCGAGGCTTGTTTGTTCAGAGCATACGCTCACTTCTTGGCAACTGAGTATTTCGGAGAGGTGCCTTTGGTCTTGAATACTGGAAAGGACCTTACTGAGAACGTTGCTGTTCCTCGTGTGTCAAGAAAAACTCTTTATGCAGCTATTGAGAAAGACTTGAAGTTTGCGGCTGATCATCTTGATCCAGCCCCTGCAGATAAGTGGAGAGCTTCTAAATATTCCGCTAAAGCTCTTTTGGCAAAGTTGTATTTGACAATGGGATCTTGCGTGAAAGATATTCCTGGAACAAAGTATCCTTTCACTGTTACTGAGTCTGAGAGTAAGGAGTATATGAGCAAAGCTGAGAAACTTTGTACAGAGGTAATTGAAGAGAGTGGCGCTTCGTTGTCTACTCATGCTGAGATTTTCTCTGCTGCTAACCGTACAAATCCTTCTTCAGAGTCGATCTTCTCATTGTATTTCCCATTGGGTAACTATGGTGAGGGTTCCGCATACCAATCTCAAATGGCTCCTGAGGAGATCTGGAGTCCAGGTTCAGGATGGGGTTCAGGTAAGGGTATCTCTTATACTCTTTATAACTCATTCTCTAGCAATGACCCTCGTAAGAAAGAGTTGTGCTTCTATGTCGGCCAAGAGTATCAAACTGTTAGCGGAAAGGTTGTATACTATGGTTCTAAGTACGCTGATTATGGCCCAGACGCTCATACTAAGTCAGGTTCAGAGTTCTTGAACAGTGGTCAAAACGTTTTGAACAATGTGAAGAAGTTCATTTGGGGTGTTGATGGTACTGCTTTCAACGATAAGGGTATGGCCGTTGACCGTCGTGTGGATATCATTCGTTTGTCAGACGTTTATATGATGCGTGCTGAGGCGAAGATGGCGCAAGAGGATCTAGATGTTACCGCTAAGTCTTCTGTTGGTGTTGATGATATCAACGCAGTCTTATCAGCTCACGGAGCTCCATCTTTGGATGAGTCTCAAGTCGCTTTGTTCGATGATATGGAGAGCCAAGCTGTTACTGAAGATGTTATCTTCAATGTAACTGTTGGAGAAAGTGGTACTGAGGAATTTGCGGTTAAGCCAAAGTTCCCTATGTATCACACATTGGTTCGTAAGGACCTTATTCAACAACGTCGTAAGGAGTTCGCTATGGAAGGCCAAGCATGGCTTGACTTGAAGCGTTTGTTCTATCGTGATTATGAGATGGGTATGAAGTTCATGCGTCAAATGGATAGATCTATCCAATTCTCTCAATCTCCAGAGGTAGAGGATGCCGCTTTGTTCGAGAGCGAGTCTGGTTTCGCACGTCGTCAGTTGGTTCACGACTTGAACGTTGTATTAGCTGCAGCTCATCCTGAGAACAGTTACAATGCTGGAACTGAGGAGTACAATATTGACCTTGAGTCATTTGAGTCTAACCGTGCATGGTTCTTGCCAATCCCAACTTCTGCAAAGAATTACTTGAAGGCTGAGGTTGAGGATCTTTACGATCGTGTTATCGCTGATGACTATCCTTATTAATCTTTAAAGATTTATTACAATGAAAGTAAAATATGGTTTTTTAGCATCTGTTGCTGCTTTAACTGCATTCTTCTCTTCATGTGAGGATAAGTGCGTTAACTGTAACTGTGATGCGTTTCAGGTTGACTACGTAGATAACGTAGATTCGACAGGTGTTGCATTGAATGAGTTGTCTGCTGGTACAACTGTAATTATCCATGGTAGTGGTCTAAGCACCACTACTGGAGTGTTCTTGGTAAATGGTAATGATAGATATGCGGTTGATTTCAATCCTAACTTCGTTACTGACGAGGCTGTTATCGTTACTTTGAAAAGTGATGCAGACAACTTGCGTACCGAGCAACTTCTTTTGCAAAACGCTGGTGGTTGTGAGCGCTATATAGATTTGGCTAAGCCAGTTCCTGCTCCTTCTATCAAGATGTTCCGTTCAGAGTTTGTTCCAGAGGGCGGTACTTTGAGAATCGCTGGTAATGCATTCTTGTCTGTAGGCGGTGATGAGTTGGAAGTCTTCTTCTATGGAGAGGATGGAGAGTTGATCAAAGCTGAATATGATGTTAAGAATGACGGCAAAGAGTTGTTGGTTAAAGTTCCTGCTGGTGTAGCTGATTCAAAGCCAGTTTTGGTAAGAAACCAATTTGGTGAGTGTGAGTCCCCAATGTTGTTCCGTGATAAGAGAAATGTATTCTTGGATTTCGACAACGTGCTCGCATCTGACCTTCACGGTGCATTGGATACCTTCTCATACGATTGGAATGATTTCGTTAAGTCTTCTTCTAAGTTCGACAAGTTCGAGGCTATGAAGAGTGCTATGGGTGGTATGCCAGAGGGTTGCGACGGTTACTACGCTGCTATCACTACTCCTACAGAGTTCGGATTTAATACCGATGAGATGATTTACTTTACTCCTTACTCTCAAGGTATGGAGGAGAAGTCATTGATGGGTGAGTTCGAGGATATGGATCTTGACAAGATGGTCTTGAAGTTTGAGGTATTGATCCCTAAAGAGATTCCATTGGCTCAATGGTTCTACATCGTATTCTCCGCTTATGGTGCTGAGGATGATCTTTGTAATGATAAGTATAAGAAGCCAGTTAACTGCGGTTACTTCAGCCGTGATATGACCGACCTTAACAGTTGGAACGAAGAGGCTCAAACTTGTGAGGGTAAGGGTGATGGAACTGCAGGAGCATGGTTGAACATGGTTACTTTGTCAGTTGACGAGTCTGATTCTCCATCTGCTACTGTTAAGGATCCATTCCACACCAATGGCGAGTGGATGACTATCGCAGTGCCTTTGACATCTTCTTATTTCAGATACAACATCTCTAAGTACAACTTGGTTACTAACGCTAACTTCGTTTCTTGCGGTCAATTGACTAAGAGAGATATGTACAACATGTTGTTCCACGCAGAGGGTAGTGGTGGTCAAGCAGCGACTACTCCTGAGTTTGGTGGTAAATTCTTCGTGGCTATTGATAACTTCCGTGTCGTTCCTGATGACAATGGTGGTGTTCGTTTCACTAAGTACTACGGAGCAACTCCAGCATCTAAGTATCCATTCTAATTTTAGAATGTTCTGATATGGAAAGGGAGAGAATGAAAATTCTCTCCCTTTTTTTATATTTTCTTTTGCAATTCAATTCTTTTGTCTATCTTTGCATTACCAAAGTCATGCGGATATGGCGAAACTGGTAGACGCGCCAGACTTAGGATCTGGTGCCGCGAGGCGTGTGGGTTCGAGTCCCTTTATCCGCACCTTGTTTTTGAAAGGTGGAAGGTTTTCTAATCTTCCACCTTTTCTTTTTTTCGCTTTCTCCCAATTATTTTGTAAATTCGT
The DNA here is from genome assembly GCA_045601045.1 of Paludibacteraceae bacterium. Classification (GTDB taxonomy): domain Bacteria; phylum Bacteroidota; class Bacteroidia; order Bacteroidales; family Paludibacteraceae; genus UBA1181. The sequence goes on along the minus strand of JAZRZA010000026.1, from coordinate 6,666 downwards.
ACCCTGAATTGAATAATTAGATCTAATATGGCGGACGAGACGATTGATAATAACAATGAATTGGATGATTCTTTGAACGATGATTCTATAGTTAGTGCCACCTCCTCTTATGATGTGAAGCAGTCGGAGGGAGGGGATGTTGTGCATCATATCCCAGGCATGTATAGAAGTTGGTTCTTGGATTATGCCTCTTATGTTATCTTGGAGCGTGCTGTCCCTCACCTTGATGATGGATTGAAACCTGTACAGCGTCGTATTCTTCATTCTATGAAAGAGTTGGATGATGGTCGTTACAATAAGGTGGCGAACATTGTCGGTAATACGATGTCTTATCACCCTCACGGTGACGCGTCTATTGGCGGTGCCTTGGTTACCTTAGGTCAGAAAGATATTTTGATTGATTGTCAAGGAAACTGGGGTAACATTTTGACGGGTGATAGCGCTGCAGCTCCACGTTACATCGAGGCTAGGCTCTCGAAGTTCGCGTTGGATGTTGTATTTAGCCCTAAAATTACAGAGTGGAAGGCCTCTTACGATGGTCGTAAGAAAGAACCGATTACATTGCCTGTTAAATTCCCGCTCTTGTTGGCACAAGGCGTGGAGGGTATCGCGGTCGGTCTCTCTTCTAAGATATTGCCTCACAACTTTAATGAGATCATCGATGCGGCCATCGCTTATCTGAGTGACGAGGAGTTTGAATTATATCCTGATTTCCAAACAGGTGGACTTATAGACGTCTCACACTATAATGATGGCGAGCGTGGTGGCAAGGTGCGTGTCCGCGCCAAAATCAGTAAACAGGATAATAAGACGCTAATCATCAACGATATCCCTTATGGCAAGACCACCAATGTCTTGATTGAATCCATTCTGAAGGCCAATGAGAAGGGTAAGATTAATATTCGCAAAGTGGAGGACAATACCTCCGACCATGCTGAGATCATCATCCATTTGGGTGATAAGACCTCTTCCGATAAGACCATAGACGCGCTCTATGCCTTCACCGATTGTGAGGTGAGCATCTCTCCATGTTGTTGCGTTATCAATGATAAGAAACCGATCTTCACCAATGTTTCCAATATGTTGAAGTTGTCGGTAGATCGTACCAAGGACTTGTTGCGTCAGGAGTTGGAGATTCAACGTGCCGAGTTGTTGGAGCGGTTGCACTTCTGCTCTTTGGAGAAGATATTCATCGAGGAGCGTATCTATAAAGATAAAAAGTTCGAGGAGAGTAAGAGTGTGGATGCCGCATTAGACCACATCTCCCTTCGTTTGGAGCCTTTCAAACCGATGTTTGTGCGAGAGATCACGCGCGAGGATCTTCAACGTTTGTTAGAGATCAAGATGGCACGTATCTTGAAGTTCAACTCTGATAAGTCAGAGGAGTTGATCGCCGCTTTGAAAGAGCAGATAGAGGGTGTCGATTATAATTTGGATCATCTTGTTCAGTATGCGATTGCATGGTACAAGATGTTGAAAAACAAGTATGGCGCAAAGCATCCTCGTATGACTGAGATCAGAAACTTCGAGACCATCGAGGCATCGAAGGTGGTCGAGGCGAACGAGAAGTTATATGTCAATTGGGAAGAGGGATTTGTGGGTACAGGCCTCAAAAAGGATGAGTTTGTCTGCAATTGCTCCGATATGGATGATATCATCGTAATCCGTAAGGATGGTAAATTCCAAGTGATGAAGGTTTCTGACAAGAAGTATATCGGTAAAGATATGCTCCATGTCTATGTCTTTCGTAAGAATGATAAGCGCACGATTTACAATGTCGCTTATCGTGACGGCAAGAGCGGATTTACTTATATCAAACGTTTTGCGATTACGGGTGTCTCCCGCGATAAGGATTATGACATCACGCAGGGAACGCCAGGTACCAAGATCCTCTATTTTTCCGTTAATTTCAATGCCGAGGCGGAGACAATTCATGTCGTGCTGAAGCCAAGATTACGTCTGAAGGTTTCCTCCTTCGACCGGGATTTTGGCGAGATCGCGATCAAGGGTCGTCAGTCTATGGGTAATATCTTGACGAAAAATGATGTCCAAAAGATTACCTTGAAGTCTAAGGGATCTTCTACTTTAGGCGGTCGCTCGGTATGGTTTGATCGTGACGTGCTTCGTTTGAACTACAACGGACAGGGTGAACTCTTGGGTGAATTCCAATCGGAGGACAAGATTTTGGTGGTTACCTCCAAGGGCGAATATTACTTGTCTGGTTTTGAGGATACCAACCACTTCGAGGAGGATGTGAAGATTCTCGAGAAGTTTGATCCGGAGAAGGTGTGGACTGTCGCTTTATATGACGCCAACGAAGGTTATAAGTATTTGAAACGATTCCGTTTTGAGTTGACGACCAAGCGTCAGAACTTTATCGGTGATAATCCTAAATCGCAGATGTTATTGATTACGGATACCTATTATCCGCGTCTCAATGTTGTCTTTGGCGGTGCGGATGCGCATCGTATTCCGATGGAGATTGATGCGGATGAGTTCATTGGCGTGAAGGGAATGAAGGCCAAAGGTAAACGAATTCATACGTGGGATATCAAGACCATCGAGGAGTTAGAGCCTCTCCGCTTCCCTGAAAAAGTGGACCCTGCTGAACCGGAAGACGAAGAGGGGGATGCGGAGGCTTCTGCTGACGAAAATCCTCAGTTGACATTGTTTTAAATTCTGGGTGCAAAAATATTTTTGGGATATGAAACATTTCTTTCCTTTTATATTGTTCATGGTTAGCTCGTTCGCGTTGATGGGGCAGAATCCCTATGAGATGTACGAGAAGCTCTATCCGGGATGTGTGGATGGTTCTGAGTCCACTATCTATGGCGGAACTTATGGTTCTTGGCCGTCGGAGTTGAACTTGCCGGAGTTCCCTGGCGGTGGTGATGTGGAGTTTACCCGTTTCATCTATGCCAACCTTACCTATCCGGAGGTGGTCGAGGCTTACGATAGTTTGAATAACCCGATTTTGGCGAAGGGCACGGTGGCTGTCCAGGTGGTGATCGACCGTTGCGGTAGGGCCACTCGTCAGGAGATCGTACAGTCTGTGAACGAAGCTTATGACGAGGAGGCGCTTCGTATCATGAATGGATTGCCAGTCTTTAAGCCTGGAGATCTGAAAGGTCAACGTGTGAAGGTGGCTTATATCGTTCCTGTTCAATTCACAAGGGACAAGATGCCTCCTAAACCGGAAGGCGATTATATAGAATTTGACGGAGATTATAATTTTGATGATTGGTGATGAATAAGAAAACGATATTCTTGGTCGGATATATGGGGTGCGGAAAGACGCATACCGGCACCCGCTTGTCCAAAAAGTATGGGCTGGATTTTATTGATTTGGACGCTTACATAGAGGGTCGTTTCCATAAAACCATTCCTCAGATTTTCGAAGAAAGAGGAGAGGAGGGGTTCCGAAAATTGGAGCGTGCCATGTTGGAGGAGGTTTGTGCCTTCGAGAATGTGATCATCTCCACAGGTGGCGGCGCCGCTTGCTTTTTCGACAACATTGATTTGATGAATGAGAATGGCGAGACCGTCTATTTGAAGGCATCTCCCGAGGGTCTTTTTAGATTTTTGAAAGACGGTAAGGCGCAACGACCTTTGTTGAAGGACAAAACCGATGACGAGTTGCTTGCCTTTATTGGCGAGGCCTTGGCGAAACGAGAGCCTTTCTATATGCAAGCGAAGCATGTCATCGACTCCATGGATGAGTCGGATGTCTTGTTTGACGAATTGTTAAAGTAAATAATGAAAATAGCATAGAAGTAAGATTAGGGAATCTCTTAACTCTTAATTCTTAACTCTTAATTAAAAAATAAGGTGGAGAAAATTATCGTATTGGATTTCGGTGGACAATATGCCCACTTGATCGCGAACAGAGTGCGCCGTTTGGGCGTTTTCACTGAAATATGCTCACCGACAGCCTCTGTGGAGGAGTTGGCTGGCGCGAAGGGTATCATCTACAGTGGAGGTCCTTCCAGTGTTTATGCGGAGGATGCTCCTGAGTATAACCCCGAGATTTTGAATATCCCAGTGCCTAAGTTGGGTATCTGTTACGGACACCAGTTGATGGCCTCTCAGTTGGGTGGTAGTGTTCGCCCAGGAAAGGTGAAGGAGTATGGTATCGCGGATCTTCAATTGAAGGAGGCGCAACACCCATTGTTGAAGAATATCCCTGCCTCTTCTCCTATGTGGATGAGCCACGGAGATGCTGTGGAGAAGTTGCCTGATGGCTATAAGATCATCGCGTCTACCAAAGACTGCGAGATCGCTGCGGTGGCGAATGACAGCCGCAAGATCTATGGTATTCAGTTCCACCCAGAGGTGACCCATAGTAAGTATGGTTTGAATATCTTGGATAACTTCATCGATATCTGCGGCTGCGAGCGTGCTTGGAACATGAAGAGCTACATGCCTTTGATCTCCGAGAAGATCAAGCGTGAGGTGGGCGACCGCAAGGTCTTCTTGCTTGTCTCCGGCGGTGTGGATAGCACCGTGGCGTTCGTTTTGTTGAATCGTGTGTTGGGCACCGATCGTGTGATGGGCTTGCACATCGACAACGGAATGATGCGTATGGATGAGTCGGCTAAGATCATCGACTTCTTGAAGGCGGAGGGAATGAACAACCTTCGTGTGGTGGACGCTACCAACTCTTTCTTGAGCAGATTGGAGGGCATCACCGCTCCTGAGCAGAAGCGTAAGATCATCGGCGCTACCTTCTTGGTGGTGAAGGATGAGGAGATGGCCAAGTTGAACTTGGATCCAAAGGAGTGGATGATCGCGCAAGGAACCATCTACCCAGATACCATCGAGAGTGGTGGAACCAAGAACGCCGACTTGATCAAGACACACCACAACCGTGTGAAGGAGGTGATGGATTTGATGGAGCAAGGTTTGTTGCTCGAACCGTTGGCTGACCTTTACAAGGACGAGGTTCGTATGTTGGGTGAGGAGCTCGGTATTCCTCACAACTTGGTATGGAGACACCCATTCCCTGGCCCAGGCTTGGGCGTGCGTCTGCTTTGTACCGACGGTAAGGGCGAATTTGCGAAAGCGGAGGAGGTGCCTGGCTTGGCAGATTACTTGAAAGAAAACAATATCGAGGGAAGAATCCTTCCTATCAAGAGTGTGGGTGTGCAAGGTGATGGACGTACATACGCGCAACCATTCTTGTTGACCACACAAAACCTCACATGGAAGCAATGCGAGAAGTTCTCCACTGAGTTGGTGAACCGTTTCAAGGTGATCAACCGTGTGATTTGGCAAGTGGGTGCCGCTTCAGATGAGGAGCCTAAATTGATCGCTCAATACGCTACCAAGGATAAGTTCGATACCTTGCGTAAGTTCGATAATATCTGTACCGAGTTTTTGCAGGAGAACGATTTGTACGAGTCTATTTGGCAGATGCCAGTCGTTTCAGTGCCTTTGACGGTGGCGAACAAACCATGCATCGTGATGCGTCCGGTAAATAGTTCGGAGGCGATGACCGCCAACTTCGCGGAGATCGACCAAAAGTTGTTGGCTGGCCTATGGGGCAGATTCGTGGCAGAGGGCGCAGGTTCTTTGTGGTACGATGTGACACACAAGCCACCGGGAACCATTGAGTGGGAGTAATTATTTGTTCTTTATTATATTGGAGGCATCCGAAAGGGTGCCTCTAATGTTATTTTATGATGTCGTATTTTTGATTATATTTGTGGGAGAATAATTCAACTTGTGATTGGATGAATACTAACGTAGTGGAAAATATTAGAAAGTTCTTCAAGACGCAACCCGTGGAGAAAGCATGGCTGTTCGGATCTTACTCAAGAGGTGAGGAGACTTCGGAAAGTGATGTGGATATCCTTGTGCAATATGATAGGAAAAACTTTCGTGTCGGATTGTTTACAATAGTTAGTATCAAGCAACAACTTCAGGATTTGCTGGGTTGCGAAGTTGACTTGGTTGAAGAGGGTTCATTATTGCCTTTCGCTGTTGATTCCGCCAACAAAGATAAAGTTCTTGTCTATGAGAGAAATAATTAGAGATGTTGATAGACTTCGTCATATATTGGAGCAAATAGATACGTTGAACGATTTGCTTCCAAGTTTGTCGTATGATTCTCTTGACACGGACAAAGTTCGCTATTATGGTGTGGTGAAGATGATAGAAATCATAGGAGAAGCTGCCTATAAGCTGACAGATGAATTTGTGGATGCGCATAAAGAGGTGCCCTGGAAAGTAATACGGGGTATGCGTCATTATCTTGTGCATGAATATTATCAGGTTAGCAAAGATGGTTTGTGGGATACATTGACGGTGGACCTCCCTGAATTAAGACCATTTATTGTGAAATATATAAATGAACTGACTCCTGAGGAGTAAAAACTTTGTGGTACGATGTGACACACAAGCCACCGGGAACGATCGAGTGGGAGTAGTTCGAATTTAAGAATTTTGAAATGTGAATTATGAATTGGAGGCACCTGATGAGGGTGCCTCTGATTGTTTTATAGGTGGAATGTTTTTTTAAGAAATAAAATTATTGGTGTCCGCTAAATGGTTCTTAGACCTTGTTTTTGCCAATTTTAGGCATGTATAAGCCCTATAATCAAGTAAATAAAACGGCTGTCCGGCAAATCTTTTGATGTTTACAGAGCTATTCGATCTGAAAAAACG
>JAZRZA010000025.1:0-1885 GCA_045601045.1 Paludibacteraceae bacterium | reverse complement strand
CTTGATGACAACATTTGAAAGTGCCGGACAAGCGTCAAACGCATTATCTGAAATGTTCGTGACAGAACTTGGAATCACAATCTCTCCCGCACCTTCACCACCGATAATCTTTCCAATGTCTGTCACGCCGTCTTCATAAATCAGATTGATCTTGCCAAAAGCAGAATCACCAACATATTTGATGGGACGGTATAAATGCAAATTGATGACCTTTGCTCTTGATGCAGTGGCTGAATACAAGCACAAAGTGTCATAATTCTCCGCTCCGCAATATACATTCGTCAATGCCCAACATTCATAGAAAGCCCCATACGAAAGCGTATCAATCGTTTTGCTAAGCATTACACTCGGCAATGCTTCACATTGTGAGAATGCGAACTTCCCAATGGTTTCCACATTCGTCAGCGAACTAACTCCTTGCAATGCAGGGCTAAACTCAAATGCACTATTCCCGATATATTTCACACTCGCAGGGAACACGATATTTGTCATCATATTATTACCACCACAACCAGAAGCATTGAACGCACTTGAAGCTATGCCAAAAGTCCCCTCGACAATTCTCACATTGCGCTTCTGATCCATTCGATTTTCAGCATCACGCTTCATCTGAAGATATGCGTCGTCCTGAATCATCTGCCGATACTCTTCTTCACCATTCTGCGCCCTATCTTCAATTTCACGATAATACTCCATTTCATCAACAAAGAAGTTATCCCAATCCATCGGCCCAAAACACCAACCGTCGTAATAACAGATTCCATTTACTTCTGTTGGCCACGGATTCTCCCAGGAACTATACCAAATACGCGGTTCGCCAAAAGCATAGCTTCCAATAAACTTCACGGATTGCGGAATCCTTGATGGCAAAGAATTTCCACACGAGCGTTCTCCGATATATTCAATTCCTTCAGGCAATTCGGGTGTCCAGCCACCATTTATTGCATCATCTGCGATACCTCGCGTTCCCGCCCTAATCATCGAAGCATCCCACCCTGTAATCAGCCAATCACCAAGATAATAATTGCCGCCATCTGCCTCCAAGAATGGCATTTGATCTGGGTTCATATACATATCATAGCTATCCGCAAACGCCGCAGCACCGATAGACTGAAGTGAACGAGGTAATATCACTTTCTCCAGACTGCCACAAAATCTAAAGCTCCAGCGTCTTACCTCAATAACACCCTCTCCAAGCGAAACGCTTTTCAAATTAGAGCATCCTTCAAATGTTTGTTCGTCAATCACAGTCCAAATTGAAGCATCCTCCCGAACAACAAGATTTGTAAGAGTTGAAAATCCCCCGTTGAAGTTAGCTCTTTCAATCCGGCGAACCGATCCCGGAATGCTCACTGACCACGCATCACCTCCGTTGATTCCATAAAATTCGCCGACAGAATATCCCCCAATCTCCGAAGGAATCACAACATCATTAGGCAACGCCCCATTCGGCCATACCGCCGCATAGTTATAATTACTGTACACATAGTATTTCCACAAAATACCATTTCGTTCTTCAGTGCCAGTTGGCTTGTTCCGAATCAAGGCCCAATAATCCGTTCCATTCCAAGATGCGAAGGTGGTCATCACGACCATTGACTGAATCAGTGCAATTATCAGGTTTTTCATTTGAGCAGTCCTTTCCGACACACTGCAAATGAATCATCGAAGAAAAGAAACGGCCTCCCTCCGATCTCTTCCGAGGCTGTAGGATGCCCGATATGAAATACGGAGAGAGGCGCGCGGGTGTGTGCGCATACCTCTGCCTCAGTATCGTCATATCAGAAACTTCCTACATTTCGGAAGACGATTGCTTTGCAGCGTTTTGTCTTGTCCATCAGGATTGGCTTTCGCCGCCCCGAAGACCCCCATATTATAACATTTT
>JAZRZA010000024.1:0-7389 GCA_045601045.1 Paludibacteraceae bacterium | reverse complement strand
TTGCTCCGCAATCGAGTGCTTCCTTGCACTCTGAATTGTATTGGTTAAGTATGCTGGTGTTCATTTCAGTGCTTTGGATTTGACACTTAAAGTTACTGAAAATCAGCAACTTAACCAAATTTATAGAGAACTATTTCTCTGGTTTTTAGCGATTTATATTGACAAATAATTTCAAAGATCTAAGTATGAAATTGCAGCTCTTTGAAGCTGAATTATATTGTTAAACGGTAAAATTTACCGAAGTATTGATCGTTGCAAAAATACGAAAATAATTTGATGAAGAATATGGAATCCATGATGCCCAATAGAGACTGAAATGTTATAGTTTCCTGCCTATGTTTATTCCAAGGGAAAAAATCTTACATTTGCACCCGAAAGCATAGTTGTATATGAATCCTACGGTAAAAGGCTATTTGGCGGCTGCCGCTTCGGCTGCCTGTTATGGAATGAATCCATTGGGTGCCCTCTCTTTGTACAGTGAGGGGCTGACGGCCAATTGCGTCCTCTTCTACCGTTTCTTCTTGGCGTCGCTCCTCTTGGCGGGTTATATGGTTTTCAAGGGAGAGTCCTTTCGGATTTCAGGGAAGGAGGCTTTGCTATTACTCTTTTTAGGATCGATGTTCGCCATCTCCTCTATGACCTATTACGATAGTTTCTACTATATGGATGTAGGCGTTTCCACAACTTTACTTTTCGTCTATCCTGTTATTGTGGCGGCGATTATGGCCCTCTTTTTCAAGGAGAAATTATCTTTGCATGTGGCGATCTCCATCGTGGTGGCGATGGCGGGTGTAGTGATTCTCTATCTAGGTGGCGATGCGGTGTTGAGTTTCGTGGGAGTCTTGTTGGTATTCCTTTCCGCGCTCTCGTATGCCCTCTACATGGTGGTGGTCAATCGTACCAAACCTAGATTATCCTCCGTGAAACTGACCTTCTATGCGGCGCTCTTCTGCTCCATATTGATCCTTTGTTCCTCTTGGGCAATGGGGGAGGGAAATATCCACTTGTTAGAGAGTGGCAAACAATGGTTCTGGGCCTCCTTCTTGGCCCTCTTCCCAGGTCTTCTCTCGCTTTTGATGATGGCAGTCGCTGTGCGGAATGTAGGTTCTACTATTACTGCTGTGATGGGGGCCTTGGAGCCTTTGACAGCGGTCTGCGTGGGCATCTTTGTCTTTGGAGAGCAGATGACCTTGCGTTTGGCTTTCGGTATTTGCTTGGTTGTGGGCGCGGTGCTATTGGTGATAGTCTCTCCCAAAATAGAGAAGAGAAGGCTTGAGATGAAACGTCAAGAAGGTGCGTGAGTTACTTCTCTCTACTGAACGACATCGTGGTCTTATTGGTTTTGTTGCGCGATTGTCCGTAAATGTAGTCTGTCAGTTTTAACTGATCCTTCTCCATTTGAAATTGGTAATTTGAAACTTTCGTGATGTCGGAGAAGAAATCGTTGTTGGCGATGCTCTTGTATTCAATGTCCGATGGGTCGGAAATCTCCTTGAATCCAATCTTTTCAGGATTTAATACGAGCCTGTTCTCATGAATGGAATAATGTCCTGTTTCGGAGAAGATCTCGCTGTTTTCCACAATGTAATCTTGTCGGTAGGTGGAATCCTTTTGGAAGATGAGCGTGGTGCTTTTCGCGTTTTTCACCGCCTCTTCTATGAGTACGCTTGGAATGCCAGTTGTGTCCTCGATGGTGAAGTCGTAGCATTTCCATTCTCCTTGGATGCTTTCTTCCGAACAGGATGCGAATGATAGAATGAAAATTGTGGCGGCAAATAATATGTGTGTGATTTTTCTCATCTTTCAGTTGCTTTTTTATCTCACAAAGATAGCGTTTTAGACGTGAATAAATGGTAAAATACACTATATTTGTAGTGTTAAATTAAATATTATGAAGACAGCCCTTTTCATAGACCGCGATGGTACACTGATTGTGGAACCACCCGTTACTTACCAAGTGGATAACTTGTCGCAAATGACCTTTTTGCCAGGTGTTTTGCGTAACCTATATTTCATTCAAAAGAATCTCACCTTCGAATTGGTGATGGTGACCAACCAAGATGGTTTGGGTACCCCGGTCTATCCCCAAGAGAACTTCGACGCTGTGCAAGGCAAGATGTTGGAGGTGATGGAGGGAGAAGGCATCCATTTCGACAACATCCATATCGACAAATCGTTCCCAGAAGATAATCTCCCTACCCGCAAACCAGGTACGGGCATGTTGGGCCAATACATGGATGGGTCCTACGATTTGGCGGGATCCTATGTAATCGGTGACCGTTTGACCGATGTGAAATTGGCGGAGAATTTGGGCTGCAAAGCGATCTTCATCGCACCATCCATCGAGGAGGGCAAGGAGATGTTGACCAAGGAGAATTTGACCGATGCGTGCGCCAAAGTGGTGACAAGCTGGGATCAGATTTCCGAGTTCCTTTTTGCGGGAGAGCGTGTGGCCACCGTACAACGTACCACCAAGGAGACCGATATCTTTGTCCAATTGAATTTGGATGGCACGGGTAAGTGCGATATCTCCACAGGGTTGGGCTTCTTTGGCCACATGTTGGAGCAGATCGGTAAACATTCAGGTTGCGATTTGACCATCCATGTGAAGGGGGATTTGAATGTGGATGAGCACCATACCATCGAGGATACCGCCATCGCTTTAGGCGAGGCTATTTTGCATTGCTTAGGCAATAAGCGAGGTATTGAACGTTATGGCTATTGCTTGCCGATGGATGATTGCTTGTGCTCTGTGGCACTTGATTTCGGCGGCAGACCTTGGTTGGTTTGGGATGCGGAGTTCAAACGTGAGTATGTGGGCGATATGCCTACGGAGATGTTCTTGCACTTTTTTAAGTCTTTGAGCGATTCTTCCAAGATGAACCTCAACATCAAGGCGGAAGGGGAGAACGAACACCATAAGATCGAGGGAATTTTCAAAGCTTTGGCGCGCTCCATCAAGATGGCGGTCAAGCGTGACATCTACAAATATGAGTTGCCTTCCACCAAGGGGACTCTGTAAAAGAATTAACCCTTATTTTTAAGGCTTTTAACGGAGAATTATTTCGTTTTTTGTGTAAATTCGCGGAAGTATGAATATTTCAGAGGCATCAATAGAGGAGTATATCTTGTCGCACATCGACAAGGAGCCTGCATCGCTCTCTTGGTTGACAAGGGAGACGCACTTGCGTACTTTAAAGCCTCGTATGCTTTCTGGACATTTGCAGGGTAGGATGCTCAAAATGTTCTGCTCTATGATGTCTGCGAAACGCATCCTTGAAATTGGTACTTTCACAGGATATTCAGCCATTTGTATGGCGGAGTCCTTGCCTGCTGATGGAGAACTGCATACATTGGAGATCAACGATGAGATGGAGGAATTCTTAGATGAGGTGTTCCAACGTTCTGGTCTTGCAGATAAGATTCATCTGCATATCGGAGATGCTTCCGCGATCATCCCAACCTTGGAAGGAACATTTGATGTGGTCTTTATGGATGGCAATAAGCGGCACTATCTCCAATATTTGGAGGCTGTTTTGCCTAAGTTGAGGCTCGGTGGTCTGATCATCGCGGATAATACGCTTTGGGATGGTCATGTTTTGGAGGATTCAAAAGATGCTCAGACTGTTGGAATTCAGCAGTTTAATGATAATGTTGTTGCCGACGAACGTTTAGAGAAAGTGATTGTCCCTGTTCGTGATGGAATGACGTTAATTAGAAAAGTGAAGGAATGAAGAAGATTTTGTTAATGGCCTTGGCCATGTTTTTTGCGATCTCGTTCTCTGTGACTTTCTCATCTTGTAAGGAGGATGAAGTAGAGCCTAGTGAAATAGAGAAAGCGCGAGAGAATAAGGAAAAATGTGAGAAGTTTATGAAGGATAAGGCGGCGGAAAGTGACGTCTTGTCGGATCCGTCAGGTCTCCTTTTTTCGAAGAAAACGGTAGGCGTAGGTATTAAACCATCTGTTACCGATACGGTTGCCATTACCTATGTGGGCAAGACCATCAAAGGCGAGACTTTTGTCTCTTCGTCAGACACTGCCGCGTTGGTTGATTTGTACGACGGCTTTTATATCGGTCTTAGACACATGAATGTGGGTTCGGAGTACACATTGTATATTCCATACTATTTAATGTTCGGATCGTCGAAGGTGGAGCGGAAATTTGGTGACAAGACAATTGTCCTTTGGCCCTACTCCGCATTGGTTTACGAGATGAAACTGGATGATGTGTTCCACGAAGTGGCAGAAGAATAAAAAAATAATTCATAAAGATATAGCGTATGTTGACGTTGAAGGTAATCACGGAGAATCCAGAGGAGGTTGTCCGTAAGTTGGCGAGAAAGCATTTTGATGCGAAAGAGCCTATCAATAAAGTTTTGGAGTTGGATAAGGTAAGACGCTCTTCCCAAGCGCAATTGGATGCCGTTTTGGCTGAGATCAACTCATTGTCAAAGAGCGTAGGCGCTTTGATGAAGGAGGGTAAGAAGGATGAGGCTGAGGCTGCGAAGAGCAAGGTGGCTGCTTTGAAGGAGAGTACCAAGACCTTACAAGATAGCATGGATAAGTCCCAAGAGGAGATCAATGCCATTCTCTATACTATTCCTAACATGCCTTATGATGAGGTGCCTGATGGTAAGACCGCTGAGGACAACAAGGTGGTGAAGATGGGTAACGAGATCCCTAATTTGGGAGAGAACCCAATGCCACACTGGGATTTGGCGAAGAAGTACGATTTGATCGACTTCGAGTTGGGTGTGAAGATTTCAGGAGCAGGTTTCCCTGTGTACAAAGGATTGGGCGCAAGATTGCAACGCGCTTTGATCAACTTCTTCCTTGATGAGGCTCGTAATGCGGGTTACTTGGAGATTATGCCTCCAACTGTTGTAAACCAAGCTTCTGGTTTCGGTACAGGACAGTTGCCTGATAAGGAGGGCCAAATGTATCACTGCGAGGTGGACGACTTGTATTTGATTCCTACCGCCGAGGTGCCTGTCACCAATATTTATCGTGACGTGATTTTGGACGAGAAGGATCTTCCAATCAAAAACTGCGCCTACACACAATGTTTCCGTCGTGAGGCTGGTTCTTACGGAAAGGATGTTCGTGGATTAAACCGTTTGCACGAGTTCTCTAAGATTGAGATCGTCCGCATCGATACCCCTGAGCACTCTAAGGAGTCGCACAAGGAGATGTTGGCGCACGTTGAGAGCTTGCTCCAAAAGTTGGAGTTGCCATATCGTATCCTCCACTTGTGTGGTGGTGATATGAGCTTCACAGCGGCTACTTGCTTCGACTTTGAGGTGTTCTCCGCTGCGCAACAACGTTGGTTGGAGGTCTCCTCCGTATCTAACTTCGATACTTACCAAGCAAACCGTTTGAAGTGTCGCTACAAGGGTGCGGATAAGAAGGCGCAACTTTGCCACACTTTGAATGGTAGTGCGATGGCGTTGCCTCGTATCGTAGCTGCTTTGTTGGAGAACAACCAGACCCCAGAGGGCATCAAGGTTCCTAAGGTATTGGTTCCATACATGGGCTGCGACATCATCAAGTAAAAAAAATGTTGACAGATAGTGAGGATCCGTCCAATTGGGCGGATCCTTTTTTTTAGGAATGTGACTAGATTTTGATTAGCACTTCTCGTTTCGCGTTCCTTTTTTACCTATCTTTGGGAAAATGATTGAATAACAACATTAAGCATATTATATATTATGAAGAAAACAGCATTTTTGAAATGGTTGGGCATTGGTGTGCTTTTGGTAGCCTCTTTCGCTTGTGGTAAGGACGATGATGATGCTTTGGACAATCCGCCCGCTAAGGAGGAGCAGAGACCTACCGCTGCGGATCCGACTCCTGACACCAAGGGTCAGTTGCCTAATTTGGTAGAGACTCAAAGCCTTCGTTTTAACTTGTGGGCTGCCAATAATGTCGGATGGGTAGGTGCTTTCGATGGAAATAGAATTCCTATTACTCAATTCATTGATTATGTAAAGGTGTCAAGTTATGATGCTGCCACCAAGAGTTTCAAGGAGGAGTGGACCGATGAGTTTGACTCTTTCAATACTTCCAGATGGAACAAGGGTAGCTGGAAAATGGATCTTGTCACTTTAAGTTCGAATAATGTGGTTGTGAGTGATGGAATCTTGCAGATGAAGATGACGAAACAGAAGAATGAGGATGGTACTTACAGCTATTATGGTGCGGAGTTGTACTCTAAAGAGACATTCAAGTATGGCCGATTTGAGGCGAAGATGAAGATGGCTTGCGCGCCTGGTTGTATCTCTTCCATGTTCTTGTATTACAACAATTCAGACAAAGGTGGTACTTATCAATGGAATGAGTTGGATATCGAGGTGTTGGGTAAAAACACGAAGGCTTTTCAATCCAATATCATCACAGGTAAAAAGAATGCTCAGGTGACAACAGAGAAGATTCATTCCTTGCCTTTTGCGGTGAACGATGGCTACCATGTTTATGTGATGGAGTGGACTCCTGATTATGTCTCTTGGTCAATTGATGACGTGGAGATGAGACGCACAGTGGCGAAATAATTCGGTATTGTTGCCAATAAACAAAGCGGGTATGTCGATGTGTCCAAGACCAAAAAAGGCAGACATCAGGGTCAAAAACGAGGGAGAGGGAGGCAAAATAGACGGTTTTTTGGCGTAACTGCTTAATATATAGATGTATTGCTATAAATGAAAGTTGCGTTTTGTGTCGTTATGGGGGCATTATAACCATTATTAGTGTCATAATAGGGTATTATTAGACACTTTTTTTTCGTTGGTTTCTAACCCCAATTCTAACCCCATTAGGTATTTTCTAACCCCAATAGGTATTTTTTTATTTATAAGAGATGGGGATAACACGAGAAAAGCACTCAAAAAGGTTACATTACCTTTAAGAGTGCTTTTTTGTATTAAAACACTGATTTTCAGTGATTTTTATTTGATTTTATTTGTATGTTATCAAATATTTTTGTACATTTGTAATGTAATCGATGAGGGGTTACAAAAGGGGATTCCGAAAGCCTTTAAATGAGTAGGAAAAACAAGCCAAAAGCCAATCAAAATGGAGTTAAAAAAGATTGAAATCAGCTTCAAAATTGGTAAGGTCACAATTACGATAAGCGTTAAGAAATAGGCTTATTTAAGACCTTAGGGCGGTGCTGCAACACCGCCCGCTTTTGGGCTTGTTTATGGTGCAAATATAGTATAAATAATGGAAAATCAAGCAAAAAAAAGCCTTCGTGGTGGAAAAAGAGATGGTGCTGGTAGAAAGAAGACCACCTCAAAGAGGTACGGTTTCAACGCACCCAAGGAGATTGAAGAGATCCTTGAAAAAGTGCCTGATAAGACAGCGTACATCATCCAGGCTATTTTGGAGAAATT
>JAZRZA010000023.1:0-33436 GCA_045601045.1 Paludibacteraceae bacterium | reverse complement strand
TGCTTATGGAACTCATTCAAAAGCAGTACGTACTTGATCTTGACCGTAAGCTAAATCAGGAAAAGGTGATGGACTTCTTTGCCGAATACCCAGAGTTCAACAATGTGACGGGTAAGGTGAAAGACCGTAACAAGGGTGCTCGCGACATGGTGAAGATACGTAAGGCACGGTATGAAGAACTGAAGGAACTCTGGGCACAGCTTAACCGAAAGTACATCGTATTCTATCAGCAGAGTATAGATGAACAGATAGCCGAGGCATTGCCGGAACTGTTGGCAAAGGATGTATTTGTGCATCAGACAATCCAAAGCAAACGTCAAAAAGTGACTACGGCAGAAGGGCAAGCCGTATCTATTCTGCAGGCTGGACAGTCGTACGTACTGGCTGGCAAGGAGATGCGCTACAATGAGTTTCTGAAGCGTGCTTGCCGCCAGACAAGCATTTCGATGACAATGCTCCACACTGCCATCTGCGAGTATGCCAAGACACATACACTTGAGGGTTACATCAACGAATCGTCCCTGAGTGCGTTTATTGCGAAGTTCAGTGGATGGAAGGTGAAGAACCTACAGAATCTGGTGAAGTACCGTCAAGCCAAATATTCATCAAAATCAACGGCATTTACTAATGCTGACGGAAGCTTGAAGAACGAAGTGCTGCAATGGACAATAGGCAAGAATGTACTGAGTGCAGAACCATCGCCAAGGTATCTGTATGACAAGGTTGTGTATGATTCTCCACTTGAGCGCGAGAACATCATGACCGAGGTTGACCATGTTATTGTCTATGGTAAGATTCCACAGAAGAGTATCTGCATCCCTAACATCACGAACGACCTTTATAGCCCAGACTTCATGTATGTAGTAGAACGCAAAGATGGTAAGAAGGAACTGAATGTGGTGATTGAGACGAAGGACGTGCCTAACGATGAAGCCAAGCGAACGGTGGAGGATGCCAAGATTGAGAATGCACGTCTCTTCTTTGAGCAGCTGAAACTTGACGGATACGAAGTGAAGTTCTGCCGACAACTCCAGAACAAGAAGATGGCTAACATCATTAGTGAGTTGTTAGAAGAATAGTTAGCTTCCTGTTGTCTGAAAATCCATTTTTCCTCCTCGCACAGGTATAATGCGGGGATGTTTTAGAAAATTTTGTAGTATGTCAAAAGCCACAGTGAAGAAAATTCTTGTGTCCATGCCAAAGGAAGAAATAATAGGCATGGTACTCGATATGTATGATGCCCGTAAGGAAGCAAAGGAATATCTGGAATTTTATGCTAATCCCAATGAGGATGCGGAGTTGGATAAGTACAAAAAGATTATTATTGACGAATTTTATCCGTCCAAGGGTAAGAATCTAATAGGAAGAACCCGATTTTCTGTGTGTCGAAAAGCTGTTTCTGATTTCAAAAAACTTAAACCATCTCCTGATAAACTGGCTGATTTAATGCTTTGTTATGTTGAGAATGCTTGCGAATTCACATACGACTATGGCGATATGTGGGAGCAGTATTATACATCTGTTGAGAATAACTTTGATAAGACATTGGCGTTTATCGCAAAAATTGATTTGTTGGAGCATTTTAAACCTAGGTTGCGTAATTGTGTGAAATGGGCTTCCCCATGTGGTTGGGGATTTGCGGATTCAATTGCTGACATTTATTCAGAATACTTTCCAAACGAGGATTGATCGATGATGATTTGATGCCTGTGTGAAATGTTGAATGTGTAAGTGTGACGAGTTTGATGACCCAACTGCGGATTTATTTCTTATTCAATTCCGGATAGACGATCCGCGTGTGGTAGATCGTCGTGAGCTTGCCCTTTAAGACCGATTTGATGGTGTTGATCTCCTTAAAGGTGATCGGTGTCTCGTTGAAGATGCCTTCGCTGACCTGCTCGTTGATGATCTTCTCCACCAAGTCGTTGATGCTCTTGTCGGTGTATTCCTTCAAACTTCTGGAGGCAGCCTCCACCGCATCACACATCACGAGGATGGCCATCTCCTTGGAAGTTGGCAACGGACCTGGATAGGTGAATTTAGACTCATCGATCTCCCTGTCCGGATATTTGTTCTTCATTGTGTAGTAGAAGTATTTCGTCTTGCTCTTGCCGTGGTGGGTGTTGATGAACTCTTGAATCTTCTCTGGGAGCCCATTCTTCTTGGCGATCGCGATGCCGTCAGCCACGTGACGGATGATGATCTGAGCGCTCTTCTCCTCGTCGCCCATTTCCGCGTGAGGGTTTACACTGGATTGGTTCTCCGTGAAGAAGGCAGGGTTGGCCATCTTGCCGATGTCGTGGTAGAGCGCGCCGGTCCTCACCAACATCGGGTTGGCTCCAATGCTACGTGCTGCGTCGGAGGCGAGGTTGGAGACCTGCATGGAGTGTTGGAAACTGCCTGGTGCCTCCTCTGAGAATTGACGGAGCAAAGGATTGTTGGTGTTGGCCAATTCCACCAATGTCACGTCCGAAACATACCCGAAGAGCTTCTCCACGATGTAGATAAGCGGATAGGCGAATAGCAGCAGCAGTCCATTGACCAAGAAAAGGAATGGCATCTTCCAGTCGAAAGTCTCCACTCCGTTCTCATGCACCAATGTATATGCGGCGTAAACGGTGCAGTAGGTCACGATGATAAAGAGCGCGGATTGCACGAGTTGAGACCGCATGTAAATATTCTTCAAGGTACAGATGGAAATCATACCGACTATGGTCTGCATCAAAAGGAACTCGAATCCGTTGGGCACCACGAATGAGGCCAGCAAAATAGCGGTCAGGTGGGAGAACAACGCTGTTCGGGTGTCGAAGAAGCAGGTGACCAGAATAGGCAGCAAGGCGTACGGAATCAGGTTCGGTGTGATTTCGTTCTTGACGGCCAATGAGGTCAGGACGCATAGAATCACGATGATGCTGAGTATCAAGGCCACATTCTTCGGTTTCAGCAGATAAGTCCTGCGGAAAAGTAGGAAGTAAAGGAATAGGGCACAGAGCACATTTAGGATGATCAGCACTTGTCCGATGTGGATCAGGGTGGCGTCTTTCTTCCCGCTGTTCTCCTGCACGGCATCCTTTAAAGAGTTGAGGATGTCGTAGGTCTGTTGCTTCACGACCTCTCCGTGGTCGATGATTTTTTCTCCACTCTGTATACGACCTTTGGTGAGGGAGATGGATTTCAGTATCTCCTTCTTGACAGACTCGCTCCTCTCTTGGTCGTAAATAATGTTTTCGTGGATGTAGTTATTGATGTTATAGCTTTGCAAAGTGGATTTGTCTAACTGCATCGGCGCTCCGTTTATGATCTCTTCGTAGGCGCTCTTCGTGGTTTTTAGAGATGAGATGGAGACGGCTTTCGCCACATTGCCCGTTAGGATGTTTATCTCCTTTTTTTCGTTTTCCACCAGACGGTCCAACTCGTCGGAGGAGATGATGCCTATGCTGTAAAGCGTCTTTAATTTGCGGACAATGTATTTCCTGTACTCGTCGGAGGAGTCATCCTCTTTGCTGATGTTGGCGTTCAATAGGTTGATGTATTTGGTTTCAATGTCCAACATGCTTTGGTAAAATGGCACATAATCCTTCAATAGATTATCCTCTTCTACCTTCAACTCCTCCTTTGATTTCTTTATCTCAAATGCGTACGGCGCTGTCAATGCGTCGTGTTCCCAAGGTTTGCCTAGTACATAATTGTATTTGAACTTTCCTATGTTGGGGTAGGTCTGGTAGATGAGAATGCCCGCTACCAGGAAGAGTGCCGCTAAGGAAATATACCTGATGTAATCTTTTTTCGTCAACATAATTATTCCGTATTATTAATAGGATACAATAATCTTACACAAATATAAACTTAACGCTAAAAAGAAACAACATTAAATAAGCTCTGATCTCCTATAAATTGCGTCGGCGGACAAAAAAAAAGAAAAAATGTTGGTGGATCGAAATATTATTTCTAATTTTGCAAGCACTTTTAGTAGAGTGTCTAAAAATATTTATTAATAATTAAAAGTTTTAAAGTTTAACGAAATGCCTACAATTCAGCAGTTAGTTAGAAAAGGAAGGGCAAGTCAAGCGGACAAAAGCAAGTCTCCAGCTTTGGACTCATGTCCACAAAGAAGAGGCGTCTGCGTTAGGGTTTACACTACAACCCCTAAGAAGCCTAACTCAGCAATGCGTAAGGTTGCCAGAGTACGTTTGACCAACCAAAAGGAAGTGAATGCTTACATTCCAGGAGAGGGTCACAATTTGCAAGAGCACTCAATCGTGATGGTACGTGGTGGTCGTGTTAAGGACCTTCCAGGTGTGCGTTATCACATCGTACGTGGTACTCTTGATACCGCAGGTGTAAACGGTCGTACACAACGTCGTTCTAAGTACGGTGCTAAGAGACCTAAGCCAGGACAAGCAGCTCCAGCAAAGAAAAAGTAATTCAAGGGCTTAGGCCTCAATGAATTACCGGTTGAGTAAATGGCTTAGCGAAGCCGTTGAAGCAACTGCAACCAAAACAAAAACTAGAAATTTTTGAGTAAAAATGAGAAAAGCAAAACCAAAGAAACGGGTCATTTTACCAGATCCAGTTTTCAATGAAGTAATGGTTACAAGATTCGTTAACCATTTGATGTATGACGGTAAGAAGACTATCGCATACGATATATTCTACACAGCGTTGGATAACGTTAAGTCAAAACTCCCTAATGAGGAAAAATCCGCATTAGAAATCTGGAAGAAAGCTTTGGAAAACATCACTCCACAAGTGGAGGTTAAGTCACGTCGTGTCGGCGGTGCTACATTCCAAGTTCCTACCGAAATTCGTCCAGAGAGAAAAGAATCTATCTCTATGAAGAACCTTATTCTCTTCTCACGTAAAAGAAGTGGCCATTCAATGGCAGATAAGTTGGCTGCAGAGATCGCAGACGCTTATAATAACCAAGGCGGTGCATTCAAGAAAAAAGAGGATATGCACAAGATGGCCGAGGCTAACCGTGCATTCGCTCACTTCAGATTCTAATATATTACAAGGAAAATAAAATGGCTAAAGCTGATTTACATTATACAAGAAATATCGGTATCATGGCTCACATCGATGCTGGTAAGACAACTACGTCAGAGCGTATCTTGTTCTACACAGGTCTGACTCACAAGATCGGTGAGGTTCACGATGGAGCTGCTACCATGGACTGGATGGTCCAAGAGCAGGAGAGAGGTATCACTATTACTTCCGCTGCTACTACTACTTACTGGAAATACCAAGATAAGAAGTATAAGATCAACTTGATTGATACTCCGGGACACGTTGACTTCACCGTAGAGGTTGAGCGTTCACTCCGTATCTTGGATGGTGCCGTTGCTACTTTCTGTGCGGTTGGTGGTGTTGAGCCTCAATCCGAGACTGTATGGCGTCAAGCTGACAAGTACTCTGTACCTCGTATTTGTTACGTAAACAAGATGGACCGTTCAGGTGCTAACTTCTTCGACGTGGTTACTCAGTTGAAGGAGGTTCTTGGCGCTACTCCATGCCCTATCCAAATTCCGATCGGTGCGGAGGAGAGCTTCAAGGGTGTAGTTGACTTGGTTCAAATGAAGGCTATCCTTTGGCATGATGAGACCATGGGTGCTGACTACTCTATCGAGGATATTCCAGCTGATTTGATGGATGAGGCTCAAGAGTGGAGAGATAAGATGTTGGAGACAATCGCTAGCTACGATGACGCGATGATGGAGAAGTATTTCGATGATCCTTCTACAATCACTATCGATGAGATCAAGACTGCTCTTCGTAAGGCAACTCTCTCAATGCAAGTATTCCCAATGGTATGTGGATCTTCATTTAAGAACAAGGGTGTTCAAACTATGTTGGACGCTGTTTGCGCTTACTTGCCAAGCCCAATGGATACTCCAGAGATCATTGGTTCTGAGGTAGGAAACGAGGAGGCTAAGGTTGTTCGTCACCCAGATGAGGACGAGCCTTTGTGCGCGCTTGCATTTAAGATCGCGACTGACCCATTCGTAGGTCGTCTTTGCTTCTTCCGCGTATACTCAGGTAAGTTGGATGCAGGTTCATACGTATTCAATACCCGTTCAGGAAAGAAGGAGCGTATCTCTCGTATCTTCCAAATGCACTCAAACCACCAAAACCCAGTTGAGACTATCTCAGCAGGTGATATCGGTGCAGGTGTAGGTTTCAAGGATATCCGTACTGGTGATACCCTTTGCGGTGAGGACGAGAAGAGCCACATGGTACTCGAGTCTATGGAGTTCCCTGATCCAGTGATCGGTATCGCCGTAGAGCCTAAGTCTCAAGCAGACGTTGATAAGTTGGGTATCGGTTTGGCTAAGTTGGCCGAGGAGGATCCTACCTTTACTGTTAAGACTGACGAGCAATCTGGTCAAACAGTTATCTCAGGTATGGGTGAGCTTCACTTGGATATCATCATCGACCGTTTGAAACGTGAGTTCAAGGTTGAGTGTAACCAAGGTCGTCCACAAGTTAGCTACAAAGAGGCTATCACAAGAACAGTTGATCACCGTGAGTGCTACAAGAAGCAATCCGGAGGTCGTGGTAAATATGCTGATATCGTTGTTAGCGTCGGTCCTGCTGACGAGAACTTCGAGGGTTCATTGCAATTTGAGGATGTAGTAAAGGGTGGTAACATTCCTAAGGAGTTCATCCCATCCATCCAAAAGGGATTCCAAGCAGCTATGAAGAATGGTGTATTGGCAGGCTTCCCTGTAGAGAGATTGAAGGTTGTTGTAATGGATGGTTCTTACCACCCAGTTGACTCTGACCAGTTGTCATTCGAAATCTGCGCTAACTTGGCATTTAAGGCAGCTTGCGCTAAGGCTAAGCCAGTTTTGATGGAGCCTATCATGAAGCTTGAGGTTATCACTCCAGAGGAGAACATGGGTGACGTGATCGGTGACTTGAACAAGCGTCGTGGTCAAGTTGAGGGTATGGAGACCAGCCGTTCAGGTGCTCGTATCGTGAAGGCTAAGGTGCCATTGTCAGAGATGTTCGGTTACGTAACTGATTTGCGTACCATCACTTCTGGTCGTGCAACTTCATCTATGGAGTTCTCTCATTACGCAGAGGTTTCTACTGCTATCGCTAAGGCTGTAGTTGCCGAGGCTAAGGGTAAAGTTGAATTATTGTAATATTAAAATAGATTCAAAGAGATGAGTCAAAAAATTAGAATTAAGTTAAAGTCTTTCGATCACAACTTGGTTGACAAGTCAGCTGAAAAGATCGTTAAGACCGTAAAAAGCACTGGTGCTGTTGTTAGCGGTCCAATTCCATTGCCAACTCACAAGCGTATTTTTACAGTGAACCGTTCAACATTCGTGAACAAAAAGTCAAGAGAGCAATTCCAACTCTCTTCGTTCAAGAGATTGATCGACATCTATAGCTCAACTGCAAAGACTGTTGACGCTTTGATGAAATTGGAGTTGCCAAGCGGAGTTGAGGTAGAAATTAAAGTGTAGTTAACATTAATATTTATTGAAATGCCAGGATTAATTGGAAAGAAAATCGGAATGACATCCGTTTTCAGTGCTGAGGGAAAGAATATTCCATGCACTGTTGTCGAAGTAGGTCCTTGTGTTGTAACACAAATTAAGACTGTCGAGAAAGATGGCTATAGCGCACTTCAATTGGGCTTCGAGGATAAGAAGGAGAAGCACACTACGAAGGCAGAGTTGGGTCACTTCAAGAAGTCTGATACAACACCAAAGAGACACTTGGCCGAGTTCAAGGATTTTGATCAAGAGTACAAGTTGGGTGACCAAATTACTGTTGATTTGTTCACAGACAAAGATTTCGTAGACGTGATCGGAACATCTAAGGGAAAAGGTTTCCAAGGTGTTGTTAAGCGTCACGGTTTCGGTGGTGTGCAACAATCAACTCACGGTCAGCACAACCGCTTGAGAGCTCCAGGTTCTATCGGTGCTTGTTCTTACCCTGCAAAGATATTCAAGGGAATGCGTATGGCAGGTCGTTTGGGTGGAGACTCTGTTACAGTTCAGAATCTTCAGGTGTTAAAAGTAATTCCTGAAAACAACCTCTTAGTAATCAAGGGTTCTTTGCCAGGATGTAAAGGTGCAATCGTAATTGTGAATAAGTAATGGAACTCAGTGTATATAATATCAAAGGAGAAGATACTGGAAGAAAGATCTCTTTGAGCGATAGCGTCTTTGGTATCGAACCAAATGACCACGTGATGTACCTAGCAGTTAGACAATATATGGCTGCTCAACGTCAAGGTACTCACAAGTCAAAGGAGAGAAGCGAGATTTCTGGTAGTACTAGAAAGTTAGGTCGTCAAAAAGGTGGTGGTGGTGCCCGTCGTGGTGATATCAACTCACCAGTTTTGGTTGGTGGTGCCCGTGTATTCGGTCCTAAGCCACGTGACTACGACTTTAAGTTGAATAAGAAAACTAATGCATTGGCTCGCAAATCTGCATTGTCAACCAAGGCAAAAGAGAATAAGATCGTCGTTGTGGAGAACGTTAATTTCGACGCTCCTAAGACTAAGTCTTACCTCTCAATGTTGGAAGGTTTTAAGATTGCTGATAAGAAATCACTTTTAGTTTTGTCAGAATCAAATAAAAATGTATATTTGTCGGCAAGAAATATTCAAAATGCAGGTGTCGTAACATCTTCTGAGTTAAATACTTACAAGATTCTCGATGCTGCATGTCTTCTTATTACCGAGGATGCATTGGCGAATATTGAGAAAAATTTAAATGCTTAAGGAGGTTGAAAAGATGGGAATCATAATTAAACCGATTATAACAGAGAAAATGACAAACCTTGGCGAGACACAATCTCGCTATGGTTTTCGTGTCGTTCCAACAGCTAACAAGCTTGAGATCAAGAAGGCTGTTGAGGAGTTGTATGGCGTGAAGGTTGTTGCTGTCAACACTGCAAGAGTTGAGGGTAAGGCTAAGACACGTTATACAAAGTCTGGTATTCTTTCAGGTCGCGACGCATCTTACAAGAAGGCGTATGTTACTTTGGAGAAAGGTCAAGTAATAGATTTTTATAGCAATTTTGAATAATAATGGCTGTTCGTAAATTTAAGCCCACAACACCGGGGCAAAGACACAAAGTTATTGGTACGTTTGATGCAATTACTACAAACGTTCCAGAAAAATCTCTTGTCGTAGGCTTACGCAAGACTGGTGGACGTAATAATTCAGGTCAATTGACTATGCGTTACATCGGTGGTGGTCACAAGAGAAAGTATAGAGTAATTGATTTCAGAAGAGACAAAGATGGTGTTCCAGCAGTTGTCAAGACAATTGAGTACGATCCAAACCGTTCGGCTCGTATCGCTCTTTTGTTCTACGCTGATGGAGAAAAACGTTACATTCTTGCACCTAATGGATTGCAAATTGGACAACAATTGCTATCAGGAGCAGAAGCGTCACCTGAGGTCGGAAACGCATTGCCTTTGCAAAACATTCCTCTTGGAACTGTAATCCACAATTTGGAGTTGCGTCCAGGACAAGGAGCTGCATTGGTTCGTTCCGCAGGAACTTTTGCTCAATTGACTTCGAGAGAAGGAAAGTATGCAATCGTGAAATTACCTTCTGGCGAAACCAGAATGATCCTTTGTACTTGTAAGGCTACGATCGGTACGGTTGGTAACTCTGACCACGCATTGGAGGCTTCAGGAAAGGCTGGACGTTCACGCTGGTTGGGTCGTCGCCCTCGCAACCGAGGCGTTGTGATGAACCCAGTAGATCACCCAATGGGTGGTGGTGAAGGACGTCAATCTGGAGGTCACCCAAGATCAAGAAAGGGCTTGTTAGCTAAGGGTTACAAGACTAGATCTCCAAAGGCTACTTCTAACAAGTATATTATCGAAAGAAGGAAAAAGTAATTTAAAAGGTAATTTTTATGAGTCGTTCATTAAAAAAAGGCCCATTTATTAGCGTTAAGCTTGAGAAAAAGGTTTTGGCTATGAATGAGAGCGGTAAGAAGTCCGTAATCAAGACATGGTCAAGAGCTTCCATGATTTCACCTGATTTCGTGGGCCATACATTAGCAGTTCATAACGGAAATAAGTTTATTCCTGTGTACGTTACTGAGAACATGGTCGGACACAAGCTCGGCGAATTCGCTTTGACACGTACATTTAGAGGACACGGTGGAAATAAGAAGAAATAAACCGTGAAAACTTTCTAAAAGATTTTTAAAATGGGTGTAATTAAAGAAAACAGAAGATTAAAGAAGAATGCGAGGGCAGCCGTGCGTAAGGATGCGCTTAAAACTCAATACTTCGCTAAAATGAATGATGTTCCTACATCTCCGCGCAAGATGCGTTTGGTCGCTGATATGGTTCGCGGTATGGAAGCATATAAGGCTCTTAGCGTGTTGAAGTACTCCACAAAGGACGCTTCTAACCGTTTGGAGAAGTTGCTTCGTTCAGCGATCGCAAACTGGGAGCAGAAAAATGATAGAAAAGCAGATAACGGCGAATTGTTCATCAGCTCTATCTTCGTAGATGAGGGTAGAACTTTGAAGAGACTTCGTCCTGCTCCACAAGGTAGAGGTTACAGAATTCGTAAGCGCTCTAACCACGTGACTATTTATGTAGATTCTATTAATTCACAAGACAAAAACTAATTGTTAGATGGGACAGAAAGTAAATCCAATAAGTAACCGTCTAGGTATCATCAAGGGTTGGGATTCCAACTGGTTCGGCGGTAAGAATTACGGCGATACTATTGTGGAGGATGCTAAGATCAGAAAGTACCTCAACGCCCGTCTAGCTAAGGCAAGCGTCGCAAGAATAGTTATAGAACGTACATTGAAATTGATCACTATTACTGTATGTACTGCACGTCCAGGTATCATCATCGGTAAGGGTGGACAAGAGGTTGAAAAATTGAAGGAAGAGTTGAAGGGAATCACCGATAAGGAGGTTCAAATCAATATCTTCGAGGTTAAACGTCCTGAGTTGGACGCTTCTATTGTCGCAAATAACATCGCTCGTCAAGTAGAGGGTAAGATCGCTTACCGTCGTGCTACTAAGACTGCGATCGCGTCAACTATGCGTATGGGCGCAGAGGGTATCAAGGTACAAGTTTCAGGCCGTTTGAATGGTGCTGAGATGGCTCGTTCTGAGATGTACAAGGAGGGAAGAACTCCATTGCACACTTTCAGAGCTGATATAGATTACGCTCAAGCTGAAGCTTTAACAAATGTAGGTTTGATTGGTATCAAGGTTTGGATTTGCCGTGGTGAGGTTTACGGCAAGAAGGATTTGGCTCCTAACTTTACTGCTTCTAAGGAATCAGGACGTTCAGGAAACAACTCTCAAGCTGCCGGTAAGAAACCAGGCTTCAAGAATAAGAAGAAATAATTCTGTTAACGATTTAAGTTGAAGGAAAAATGTTACAACCTAAGAGAACAAAGTACAGAAGACAGCAGAAAGGCCGTATGAAGGGTAACGCTCAACGCGGTAACCAACTCGCTTTCGGTTCTTTCGGTATTAAGGTCTTGGAGTCAAAGTGGATCACCGGACGTCAAATCGAGGCTGCTCGTGTGGCAGTAACTCGTTACATGCAAAGACAAGGAAAGATTTGGATCAGAATATTCCCTGATAAGCCTATCACTAAGAAGCCTGCTGAGGTGCGTATGGGTAAAGGTAAGGGTAACCCTGAGGGATTCGTGTTCCCTGTCACTCCAGGTAGAATTGTGATTGAGGTGGAAGGTGTATCTTTTGATATCGCTAAAGAGGCATTGCGCTTAGCTGCTCAAAAATTGCCAGTTACCACTAAGTTTATTGTCAGAAGAGATTATGACGCTCAAAACCAAAATGCATAAGTGATATGAAAATAGCGGAATTAAAACAGTTAAGCACTCAGGAATTGCAAGAAAAACTTGCTGCATCAGAGCAAAACTTGGTTAAGATGAAACTTAACCATGCGATCTCTCCGTTGGACAATCCTATGCAGATTAAGGCTGCTCGTAAGGACATTGCGCGTATCAACACTGAGTTGCGTTTGAGGGAATTAAATAAATAATTAATTCGAGCTGATTAAAATGAGAAATTTAAGAAAAGAAAGACAGGGTATCGTTTCCAGCAACAAGATGGATAAGACCATTACTGTAGCTGTTAAGTGGAAGGAGAAACACCCTATTTATCAAAAGTTCGTCAACAAGACGAAGAAATATCATGCTCATGACGAGAATAACGAGTGTAACATCGGCGATTTCGTAAGAATCATGGAGACTCGCCCGTTGAGCAAGACTAAGAGATGGAGATTCGTTGAAATAATCGAAAAGGCTAAGTAATTATGATACAGCAAGAATCTAGAATGGTTGTGGCTGACAATAGCGGTGCAAAAGAGGCATTGTGTATTCGTGTCTTGGGAGGTACTGCAAAGCGTTACGCCACTGTTGGAGACATCGTCGTAGTGACTGTAAAGCATGTCATCCCATCAAGTGATATGAAGAAGGGTACCGTTTCAAAGGCGGTTGTTGTTAGAACTAAGAAGGAGATTCGTCGTCCAGATGGTTCTTACATCCGTTTCGATGATAACGCATGTGTCCTTTTGAATGCTGCAGGTGAAATGAGAGCTAGCCGTATTTTCGGTCCAGTCGCTCGTGAGCTCCGTGCAACTAACATGAAAATCGTTTCATTGGCACCAGAGGTGCTTTAATTCTTAATTTTAAAGAAATGAGTAAGTTACATATCAAAAAGGGAGATACGGTAATCGTAAACTCTGGAGATTGTAAGGGTAAACAAGGACGTGTGAGTCGCGTCCTTGTTAAAGACCAAAAGGCTATCGTTGAGGGTCTTAACATGGTTAAGAAGGCAACTAAGCCTAGCGCAAAGAACCCTCAAGGTGGTATCGTGGAGATGGAAGCTCCTATCCATATTTCCAACTTGAATTTGATTGATCCTAAGTCAGGCAAGGCAACTCGCATTGGTCGTAAGGAAGTAAACGGAAAGACAGTTCGTTATGCTAAAGGTAAAAATAGTTCAGGGGAGGTAATTGAATAATGAATACTGCAAGTTTAAAGCAAGATTACGCTAAGCGTATCGTTCCTTCCTTGATGAAGGAGTTCAACTATAAAACTGTGATGCAAGTTCCAGTTTTGGAGAAGATCGTTATTAACCAAGGTTTAGGACAAGCCGTTGCCGATAAGAAGATTATCGAGGTTGCTATCAACGAGTTGACAGCTATCACCGGTCAAAAGGCTGTTGCGACTTTGTCTAAGAAGGACGTTTCTAACTTCAAGTTGCGTAAGAAGATGCCTATCGGTGTACGCGTTACTTTGCGTCGCGAGAAGATGTACGAGTTCTTGGAGCGCCTTATTCGTGTCTCTCTTCCTCGTATCCGCGACTTCAAGGGAATCGAGTCAAAGTTGGATGGAAGAGGTAATTACACTCTCGGAATCGAGGAACAAATCATTTTTCCTGAAATAAATATCGATTCTATACAAAAAATTATGGGAATGAATATTACCTTTGTAACCTCTGCGAAGACGGACGAAGAAGGTTTTGCTTTGTTGAGAGAGTTTGGTTTACCATTTAAAAATGTAAAGAAGTAATAAGATGGCAAAAGAATCAATGAAGGCACGTGAGGTAAAACGTGCAAAGCTTTGCGCCAAGTATGCTGAGAAGAGAGCTCAATTGAAAGCTGAGGGCAACTATGAGGCTCTTCAAGCATTGCCAAAAAATGCATCGCCAGTGCGTAAGCACAACCGTTGCAAATTGACCGGAAGACCTAAGGGTTATATCCGTCTTTTTGGTATTTCACGTATCCAATTCCGTGAGATGGCATCAGCTGGTTTGATCCCAGGCGTAAAGAAGGCAAGCTGGTAAGAATTTTTTAGTGTTAAATATTGTCAGGTATTCCTGATCAATTTAATTATTTTATTATGACAGATCCAATAGCAGATTATCTAACGAGATTGAGGAACGCTATTCAAGCTAAACACAGAGTGCTTGAAGTTCCTGCGTCAAATTTGAAAAAGGAGATTACGAAGATATTGCTCGATAAGGGCTATATCTTGAACTACAAGTTCAATGAGGAGGGTTACCAAGGCTCTATCAAGATCGCCTTGAAGTATGATCCTATCAACAAAGTAAATGCAATCAAGGGATTGAAGAGAGTTTCTACCCCAGGTTTGCGTAAGTATGTTGGCTACAAAGATATGCCTAAGGTATTGAATGGCCTTGGTATCGCTATCGTGTCAACATCAAAAGGAGTTATGACTGATAAGGAAGCTCGCGATTTGAAGATCGGCGGCGAGGTATTGTGTTACATTTATTAATGAAGGAGGATAGTTGATATGTCAAGAATAGGTAAATTACCGATCAGTATTCCTTCAGGAGTTACAGTTTCTGTAAAGGATAATGTAGTGACAGTTAAGGGCCCTAAGGGAGAGTTGTCACAATATGTAAATCCAGACATTAATATGGAGGTTAAGGATGGTGAAATCTCTTTCACTCGTTCTTCAGAAGACGCATCTCACCGTTCAATGCACGGATTGTACAGAGCTTTGATTAATAATATGGTTATCGGTGTATCTCAGGGCTACAAGAAAGAGCTTGAACTTGTCGGTGTCGGTTATCGTGTTTCCAACCAAGGTCAAGTGCTTGAGTTCGCTGTAGGTTATACCCATAACATCTTCTTACAATTGCCAAAGGAGATTAAGGTCGAGACTAAGAGTGAGAGAAACCAAAACCCATTGGTTATCCTCGAGAGTTGCGACAAGCAATTGTTAGGCCAAGTTTGCGCTAAGATTCGTACTTTCCGTAAGCCAGAGCCTTACAAGGGTAAAGGTATTAAATTCGTTGGCGAGCAGATTCGTCGTAAGGCTGGTAAGTCAGCTGGTGCTAAGTAATCACACTAAAAAGGTAGTATTATGACGACTAAAATTGAAAGAAGATTAAAGATTAAGAGGAGAATTAGAAGCAGGATCTCTGGATCTGCTGCTCGTCCTCGTTTGACAGTGTTCAGAAGCAACAAACAAATATACGCTCAATTGATTGACGATATGGCTGGTAAGACTTTGGCTGCCGCTTCTTCACTTAAGATGACCGAGAAGGTTGCTAAGAAGGAACAAGCTGCTAAGGTTGGCGAATTGGTTGCTAAGAAGGCTTTAGAGGCAGGTATTTCTGAGGTTGTTTTCGACCGTAACGGATACTTGTATCATGGTAGAATTAAGGAATTGGCTGATGCTGCTCGTAAGGGTGGTCTTAAATTTTAATTGTTATGGCTGTAGAAAATAGTAAAGTTAAGTCAACCAGCGATTTGGAATTGAAAGATAGGTTGGTCGCAATTAACCGTGTGACTAAGGTGACCAAGGGTGGTCGTACCTTTAGTTTCGCTGCAATCGTTGTTGTAGGAAATGAGGAAGGTGTAGTCGGATACGGTTTGGGTAAAGCCAGTGAGGTTACCGCAGCCATAGCAAAGGGTGTTGAAGCCGCTAAGAAGAACTTGGTAAAGGTTCCTGTTCTAAAGGGTACTATCCCTCACGAGCAAGAGGCTAAGTTCGGTGGAGCTGAGGTTTTGTTGAAGCCTGCTTCTCACGGTACCGGAGTAAAGGCCGGTGGTGCGATGCGTGCAGTTCTTGAGAGTGTCGGTGTGACTGACGTCTTGGCTAAGTCTAAGGGTTCTTCTAACCCTCACAACTTGGTAAAGGCTACAATCCTCGCTCTTTCTGAGATGCGTGATGCTTACACTGTTGCTCAAAACCGTGGTGTATCAATGGAAAAAGTGTTTAAAGGTTAATTTTTCGGATTATGGCTAAGATAAAGATTAAACAAGTTAGAAGTAAGATCGGATGCCCTAAGGTTCAAAAGCAAACTCTTGAGGCTCTAGGTTTGAAGAAAATTAACGCTGTTGTAGAACATGAGGCTACTCCTAGCATTCTAGGAATGGTTGAGAGTGTTAAACACTTGGTGATTGTAGAAAAATAGTTTTCAACTTTTAAATTATTTCATAATGGATTTGAGTAATTTGAAACCAGCTAATGGCTCGGTAAAGACTAGAAAGAGAATTGGACGTGGTCCAGGTTCTGGTTTGGGTGGCACTTCTACTAGAGGTCACAAGGGTGCTAAGTCACGCTCTGGTTATTCAAAAAAGATAGGTTTCGAGGGTGGACAAATGCCTTTGCAACGTCGTTTGCCTAAGTTCGGTTTTAAGAACATCAACCGTGTAGAGTACAAGGTTATCAACCTTTGCGATCTTCAAGCTCTTGCAACTGAGAAGAATGTAGATTCAGTTGATATCAATGTTTTGGTATCTGCAGGACTTGCTTCTTCTAAGGACATCATCAAGGTGTTGGCTAAGGGTAAGGAGAGTTTTTCTAGCAAGGTTAATGTGAAGGCTAATGCTTTCTCTGAGACTGCTAAGGCAGCTATCGAGGCAGCAGGTGGTTCTATCGAAATTGTAAAGTAATGAAGTTCTTAGAGACATTAAATCACATTAAAGAGGTCAAGGATTTGAGACATCGAATCCTTGTCACCTTTGTGTTTGTTTTAATCTATCGTTTCGGTTCATTCGTTGTTTTGCCAGGAATTGATCCAGTGCAGTTGGATAAAGCGAACAATCTTGCGACACAAACCAAGGAAGGTCTTATGGCCATGTTGGATATGTTCTCCGGAGGTGCGTTCTCTCATGCTTCAATTTTCGCGCTCGGTATTATGCCATATATTTCGGCATCTATCGTTGTGCAATTGTTGACTATCGCTGTACCGTATTTCCAAAAAATGCAAAAGGACGGTGAGAGTGGAAGAAAGAAGATGATGCAGATAACTCGTTATCTTACTGTTCTCATTCTTTTGCTCCAAGGACCTTCTTATTTGGTGAACTTGTCCATGCAATTCCGTGATATGGGATTGATTCCTGATGGACTTTGGTTCCAAATTACCTCTGCAATCATACTTTGCGCTGGTAGTATGTTCGTGATGTGGTTGGGTGAGCGTATCACAGATAAAGGTGTAGGTCAAGGTATCTCCATCATTATCCTTGTCGGTATCATCGCTCGTTTCCCACAAGCGTTGATCGCAGAGTTCGCATCTTGTATGAAGGAAGATGGTGGTCTTATTAAGATCATTCTTGAGATTCTTGGTCTCTTTGCTGTCTCATGCGCGGCAATCCTTTTGGTGCAGGGTGTCCGAAAAGTTCCTGTACAATTCGCGAAACGTATGGTTCAAGGTCAAGAGGTTAGCGGTGCTCGCCAATACATTCCATTGAAAGTAAATGCGGCCAATGTGATGCCTATCATCTTCGCGCAAGCGATTATGTTCATTCCGTTGGTATTTACTCCTTGGGTTGGAAATGGCGATGGAAGTGGCGCTTTCTTCTCTTTGATGCGTGATAACAATAGCTTTGTGTACAATATCATTTTTGCGGCTTTGATTATCTTGTTCACATATTTCTATGTGGCCATCATCATCAACCCAACTCAAATGTCTGAGGATATGAAGCGTAACAACAGTTTTATTCCTGGTGTTAAGCAAGGTGCTCCGACTGCTGAGTATATTGATACTATCATGTCTCGTATCACTCTCCCTGGTGCCTTCTTCTTGGCAGCCATCGCAGTGTTACCTGCTATTGCACGTTTCTTTGGTATAACCAACCAATTCGCTCAATTCTTTGGAGGTACATCCTTGTTGATCGTTGTTGGTGTTGTACTTGATACTTTACAACAAGTTGAGAGTCATCTCTTGATGCGTCATTATGACGGTTTGTTGGATTCTGGTCGTATTAGAGGTCGTTCTGGTGTAGATATCTACTAACGACTAATAATATATGATTTATCTTAAGACTGCTGAGGAAATTGAGTTGATGAGGTTGAGCAATAATATTGTTGCTCGTACCCTAGGAGAGATAGCGAAAGCGATTAAACCTGGTGTTACTACTCTGAAACTCGATTCTCTAGCAGAGGAATTTATCCGATCTCAAGGAGCAGTTCCTAGTTTCTTAGGATATAATGGTTTCCCTAATTCGATCTGTACATCTGTTAATGATCAGGTCGTTCATGGAATTCCTTCTAAATACGAGCTGCGAGATGGCGATATTGTATCGGTTGATTGCGGCGCTGAAATAAATGGTTTTCATGGAGATTCTTGTTACACGTTTTGTGTGGGAGAGGTATCCGATGAAGTCAAGAACCTTTTGAAGGTGACGAAACAGTCCCTTTATGCTGGACTTTCTAAAGTGAAAGTAAATAATCGGCTAGGGGATGTGAGTAGTGAAATTCAAAGGGTAAACGAGGAAGCCGGTTTTTCAGTTGTTCGAGAGGTTATGGGACATGGTATTGGAAGGAGAATGCACGAAGAACCTTTGGTTCCGAATCACGGCAGGGCAAGATCCGGTATTCGTTTTAGGGAAGGTATTGTAATCGCGATTGAACCTATTATTAATATGGGAAGCAAAAGCGTTTACTTGGAGAATGATGGATGGACCATTAGAACCTCTGACGGTAAACCGGCCGCTCATTTTGAACATACGGTTTCGGTTGGTCTCGATGGACCTGATATTCTTTCTTCATTTGAATACGTCGAACAAATTATTAACGCATAATAAAGGTAGATGGCTAAACAAGCTGCGATCGAACAAGATGGAACAATCGTTGAAGCGTTGTCAAATGCGATGTTCCGAGTAGAGTTGGAGAATGGTCACGAGATCACTGCCCATATCTCAGGTAAGATGAGAATGCATTACATTAAGATTCTTCCAGGAGATAAAGTGAGAGTTGAGATGTCTCCATATGATTTGTCCAAAGGACGAATTGCTTTTAGATATAAATAAAACAAATAATTGAGATATGAAAGTTAGAGCTTCTTTGAAAAAACGTACTCCAGAGTGCAAAATTGTCAGGAGAAAAGGACGTTTGTATGTTATTAACAAAAAAAATCCTAAGTATAAACAACGTCAAGGATAATTTTTTTATACTTTTGCAAAAAAATTAGTTTATGGCTATAAGAATTGTCGGTGTAGATTTGCCACAGAATAAAAGAGGCGAAATCGGTTTGACCTATATTTTCGGTATAGGTCGTAGTAGTGCGAACAAAATCTTAGCACAAGCTGGTGTTGATAAGAACATCAAGGTAAAGGATTGGAGTGATGATCAAGCTGCCAAGATTCGTGAGATTATTGGTGCTAGCTTCAAGGTTGAAGGTGATCTTCGCTCAGAGGTGCAATTGAACATCAAGAGATTGATGGATATCGGATGCTATCGTGGTATTCGTCACCGTTTGGGATTGCCTTTGCGTGGTCAAAGCACTAAGAACAACGCACGTACTCGTAAGGGTAAGAAGAAAACAGTTGCAAACAAGAAAAAGGCGACTAAGTAATAGTTAGCTAACGCTATTTAATTAATAAAGATATGGCAAAAAAAGCAGTAGCAACCAAAAAAAGAGTAGTAAAAGTTGACGCTAATGGACAATTGCACGTTCATTCATCTTTCAACAACATCATTGTTTCATTGACTAACTCAGAGGGTCAAGTTATTTCTTGGTCTTCAGCTGGTAAGATGAACTTTAGAGGTTCTAAGAAGAACACTCCATACGCAGCTCAAATGGCAGCGCAAGATTGCGCCAAAGTTGCTTATGATCTTGGTTTGAGAAAGGTGAAGGCATATGTTAAGGGTCCAGGTAATGGCCGTGAGTCTGCGATCAGAACTGTACATGGTGCAGGTATCGAGGTTACGGAAATTATCGACGTAACACCACTACCACATAACGGTTGTCGACCACCTAAAAAACGTAGAGTTTAAAAAATTATTTTAACAACTTTCGAATCTCGCATTGTGATAATTGCATATCAAACCTCTCTGCAATTGCGGCTGCACGATTCAAGGTTTGGAAATAAACAGTAATTAAAATGGCTAGATACACAGGTCCTAAGACTAAGATTGCACGTCGTTTTGGTGAACCGATTTTCGGTCCAGATAAAATTTTGGCTAAGAGAAATTTCCCACCAGGACAACATGGCGTAAACAGAAGAAAGAAGTCATCTGAGTACGGAATTCAGTTGGCAGAAAAGCAAAAGGCTAAGTATACTTACGGCGTTCTTGAGAGACAATTCCGCAACTTGTTTGACAAAGCAACTCGTTCAAAGGGTATTACCGGTGAGGTGCTTTTGCAACTCCTTGAGACTCGTCTCGATAATATCGTATTCCGTTTGGGTATTGCTCCTACTCGTGCAGCAGCTCGTCAGCTTGTTTCTCACAAGCACATCGTTGTTGACGGTGAGGTTGTTAACATCCCTTCATATTCTGTAAAGCCAGGTCAAGTTGTTGGCGTTCGCGAGAAGGCTAAGTCTTTGGAAACGATCGTTAATTCTTTGTCAGGTTTTAACCATAGCAAGTATCCTTGGTTGGAGTGGGACGCAGCTGCTTCCGCAGGTAAGTTCCTTCACCTCCCTGAGCGTGCAGATATCCCTGAGAATATCAAAGAACAATTGATCGTCGAACTTTACTCTAAATAATAATTGATTCATGGCTATATTAGCGTTTCAAAAACCTGATAAGGTTATAATGTTGGAGGCAGACAACTTTCATGGAAAGTTTGAGTTCCGTCCTCTTGAGCCTGGTTATGGTATTACTATCGGTAATGCCCTAAGACGCATACTGCTTTCTTCTTTGGAGGGCTTTGCAATTACTTCCATTAAGATAGATGGTGTAGATCATGAATTTTCTGTCATCCCAGGCGTTATTGAAGATGTAACAAACGTAATCCTCAACCTTAAGCAAGTACGCTTTAAGCAAAAAGTTTCTGAGATTGAGAATGAGAAGGTTACCCTCAACGTTTCAGGTACAGAGATTTTAAAAGCGGGAGATATAGCTAAGAGTTTGACTGGTTTCGACGTTCTCAATAAAGATTTTGTTATCTGTCGTTTGGATCCATCCGCTTCTTTCACAATGGAATTGACCATTGGTAAGGGTCGTGGATATGTTCCTGCTGACGAGAACAAGATCCCAGGTTCTGAAATCGGAGTAATTGCGATTGACTCTATCTATACTCCTATCCGTAATGTCAAGTATGCGGTTGAGAACTACCGTGTTGAGCAAAAGACTGACTTCGAGAAGTTGGTCATTGAGATTGATACAGATGGTTCAATTCATCCTAAGGATGCGTTGAAGGAATCTGCTAAGATTTTGATTCAACACTTCCTATTGTTCTCTGACGAGAAGATTTCTCTTGATACTACAGATGAAGGTTCAAATGATGATTTTGATGAGGAAGTTCTTCACATGCGTCAGTTACTTAAGTCTAAGTTGGTTGACATGGATCTTTCAGTTCGTGCGCTTAACTGCTTGAAGGCTGCTGATGTTGAGACTTTGGGCGAATTGGTTGTGTTTAACAAGAATGACTTATTAAAGTTCAGAAACTTTGGTAAGAAGTCTTTGACAGAGCTTGACCAGTTGTTAGATACTTTGAACCTTTCGTTCGGTATGGATATTTCTAAGTATAAATTAGATAAAGAATAATTAAAATGAGACATAATAAGAAATTCAACCATCTTGGCAGACAAAAGGGACACAGAGAGTCTATGCTCGCTAACCTTGCTGTTTCTTTGATTGAGCACAAGAGAATCTCTACTACTACCGCTAAGGCTAGAGAGTTGAGAAAGTACATCGAGCCATTGATGACTAAGTCTAAGGAGACTGATTCAGCTAAGCTTACTAACAACTATCGTACAGTATTTAGCTATCTTCAAAACAAAGAGGCTGTCACTGAGTTGTTCAAGGTAATCGCTCCAAAGATCGCTAACCGCGCTGGTGGTTACACTAGAATTATCAAGACTGGTTTCCGTTTGAATGACGCTGCTGAGATGTGTTTCATCGAGTTGGTTGACTTCAACGAGGCTATGTTGAAGGATAAGACTCCTAAGAAGGCTACTAAGACTCGTCGTTCTTCTAAGAAGAAGACTCAAGCTGAGGCTGCAGAAGCACCAGCTGCTGAGGTTGTCGAGGCACCTGCTGCTGAATAATTTTATTCCAGTATATAAAAAACCGCATCGCTTTTCGATGCGGTTTTTTTGTTCCATCAAATAAGTTAGTTTATGGCTAAGTTTAAAAGAATTTTATTAAAGTTAAGTGGCGAATCGCTTATGGGCGAGAAGGGCTATGGTATTGATGAGAATAGATTAAGTGAGTATGCTGATCAGATAAAGGAGATTGCCGACATGGGTGTCCAATTGGGTATTGTGATCGGTGGAGGCAACATATTCCGTGGTTTGACAGGCTCAAAGAAGGGTTTTGATCGTGTAAAGGGTGATCAGATGGGTATGCTTGCTACTACTATTAATGCTTTGGCTCTTTGCTCAGCATTGTCTGCTATTGGCGCAAAATGCAAGGTCCTTACTGCTATTCGTATGGAGCCTATCGGTGAGTTTTATTCCAAGGATAAGGCTATTGAGCTTTTGAACCAGGGCTATATTACTATTTTCGCTGCTGGTACTGGCTGTCCATACTTCACGACTGACACTGGTTCCTCTCTTCGCGGTATTGAGATTGAGGCGGACGCTATGTTCAAGGGCACTCGCGTGGATGGTATCTATACTGCCGATCCAGAGAAGGATCCTTCTGCCACTAAATATGATGATATCTCATACGATGAGATCTTGAACAAGAATTTGAAGGTGATGGATTTGGCGGCTACCGTCATGTGCCGAGACAACAATTTGCCTATCGTCGTGTTTAACATGGATAAGGTCGGTAATCTAAAAAAGGTGGTTGCAGGAGAGAACATCGGCACGTATGTTCACCCGTAAGTAATTGTCCTTATATACGAAAAAAAGCGAAGGTTACTCTTCGCTTTTTTTGTCTTCTATTTGTTCGATCGCCTCTCGCACTGGATCCTCGGTCGTGGCGATTATCTCTATTAATTCTTTGTTGTGTATAGGCGTTTGGGTGGAGTCTCCCTCTATTAGGTAGGCGTATTGCCACGTTCCGCCCATTATCATTGCTCCTGGCTTGGCAGTTGTGTCCGCTTCCCCGCAACTGATTCTCTTTGAAATGAGCCCTTGGAGGGTCGCTAGGGTAGTGGTGTCTGTCGCGATGCAGAAGGTGTAGTCCGCTTCACGGAACTGTTTTTGGGTGACGTGGATCCTTATGCTGTCTGATTGGATCTCCATGTCATATTCGATGTTTCCTCCGCCCTGTCTGACGAATTTCACCCTTGGCATTGTGTCGCTAACCATTTGTGTTTCATCGCACACTGCGGCGGTGCTTGGTGTGCTATCCACCTTGTTGACCTCTCTTTTACTCTTGCCGTTGCAGCTGTATGATGCCATAAGGCCCGCCAACAGCATGGAGACGATTATCGTTTTTTTCATATACATGCGATTTGTTTCCTCAAAGATAATGTTTCTCATCTACACTTTCAATCCGTAAGTTCTATAAATTTAATAATATTTTCATGCGCATCTTTGCGAAACAAATAATGAAAAAAACTAAATTTGTACCAAACTAAAGATTATTGATCTATGGACATGGATTTCACGGTAAAAACATTAGGAGAGTGTAAAATCAAATCTCCGCTACAATTGTCGAAGGTAAAGGGTGACGGTATTTATGACTTCGTGGAAGATGGTGAGCGTGTGCTTTACTCTTCTTCTTTGCATGAGGTGATGACAGCTGTTAAAAATGGAGAGGATTTGGTCTCTTTTGAAAAGCCAGGACCTAAGGAACTTCTCTACTTTGAGCCAGCCAAGACCAAGGTGGCGATTGTGACCTGCGGAGGCCTCTGTCCAGGACTCAATAATGTGATCCGTGGATTGGTTACCCACTTGTACAACCGTTATGGCGTGGATAATATTGTCGGTGTCCAATATGGTTATGCGGGTTTGAACCCTGACAACCAAATTCCGTTCGTCAATTTGAATCCAGACTTGGTGGATGATATCCATAAGGATGGTGGTAGTATGTTGGCCTCTTCCCGTGGCGAGCAACCTGTCGAGTTGATCGTGGATTCGTTGGAGAGAAACAACATCAATATCTTGTTCTGCGTCGGTGGTGACGGTACTTTGAAGGGCGCTCACCATATCCACAAGGAGATCGAACGCCGTGGCTTGAAGATCGTGGTGGCGGGTGTGCCTAAGACCATTGATAACGATATCAACTTGATCGAGAAATCATTCGGATTTGAGTCTGCCTTCACGGCTGCTCAAAGCATTATCCTTAACGCCCACTATGAGGCGAAGGGTGCGATCAATGGTGTGGCACTTGTGAAGTTGATGGGACGGGACTCTGG
The DNA here is from genome assembly GCA_045601045.1 of Paludibacteraceae bacterium. Lineage (GTDB taxonomy): Bacteria > Bacteroidota > Bacteroidia > Bacteroidales > Paludibacteraceae > UBA1181. The sequence goes on along the minus strand of JAZRZA010000023.1, from coordinate 9,210 downwards.
CTTCATCGCTGCGAATGTGGCTTTGGCTGTGCCTGATGTGAATTTCTGTTTGATTCCTGAGATGGACTTCGATTTGGATAATCCTGAGACACAACACGGCTTCTTGAACCTCTTGGAGAAACGTTTGGAGCGTAAGAAACATGCTGTGGTTGTCGTGGCAGAGGGTGCGGGACAACAATTCTTCAAGGGTGAGCGCAAGAAGGATGCCTCAGGTAATGTGTTGCATGAGGATATCGGTGTCTACATGAAGAATCAGATTACAGAGTATTTCAACAAGAAAAATATTCCGATCTGCGTGAAGTACATCGACCCAAGCTATATCATCCGTAGTATCCCTGCCAATGCGAACGATAGTAAGTTCTGTGAGCAGTTGACGCACAATGCAGTGCATGCGGCTATGGCAGGACGTACAGATTTTGTGGTTGGTTACTGGAATGGCTCCTTTACCTTGTTGCCAATAGAGGCGGCTACCGCGCAACGCAAGAAGGTGAATTTGGAGGGTGAGTTCTGGTGGAGTGTCGTAGAGGCGACCGGTCAACCTTTGGAGATGAAATAATAATTGTAACGTAATAGAGTGCAGAACCAATTTCTCCGTAAATTGGTTCTGTTTTTTTGTGGAACAATAGGAGAGGAACGTTTAATTTCAGTGATATGTCACGAAAGCGTATAAGTTTTTGTGTGGAACTTTGTAATGTTACGGTATGTTTGGAATGAGTAAACGCTATGTGATCATTCTGCTAGGGATTTATCTCTTTGTTGTTATGGTCGGGTTCATTATTGCTTCGTGTTGGGAGTCCTCTTTCCTTTATTCGGTTCCAACCCTCTCGCGATTGGTTGGTGTCTTTTATTTTTCTTTTGTCCCGGTGTTTGTTTTCGGCTATTTTGGAATAGAAATGGTTTCTATATTTAATTATAAGGTGGTCAATAAACTGAAGCGTTTTACGGCTGCCTCCGAAGGAGATCTTTTTCCCGCCGGATTCTATGGAAGGGAACTGGACTTACAGGTGGTGAAAGCCATTGATTCCATTCCGTTTCTCTTTGCAATGGTGATGCGAAGAAATGGATCTCGGCAGTTGGACCGATCTGTCGCCTATGACTATTTCCAAAATAGATTCCATGGCTCGAAACGTTGTTCGTTTTTCCAGACCGATGAGACCTATTTGAAGTCAGAATTGGACCGTTGTTTGAACCTTCCTAAATTGACCGATTATCGATCCCCTTCGTTAGAGGTGGTCAAAAGTAAAATCTCTTATGAAGCGAGGCTGGAATTATTCGACTATTTGTTTAAGACCGCCTATGTGAGTGGGGGTGTGAAAACGGCGACGCACGCTCTTTTGATGGATATCGCGAGGTTTCTTTTGATCAAAGAGTGGGATTTCTGCACGTTGGAAATTCGGTATGAATGTTATCAAGAGAAAAAGAGTGATGCGCAAGCTCAGTCCATAGATTATCGCAATCTTATTTTGGCTCGTTCTTACGAAAAGTTAGGCCTTGACGTTAACGCTTCGGAGGATGAAGTGAAAAGAGCCTTTCGTGAGCGTGTTAAGAATTACCATCCGGACCGAATCCCGGAGAATGCTACCCAGAAAGTGCGGGAGGAGGCTGTGCAACTCTTCCGTCAGACGAAGGAGGCTTATGATGAGATATGTAAGGCCCGGGGATTTCATTAAATAGATGAGTGGAATCCGAATTAAATTCTTACCTTTGTGAAGGTTGTTTCTTGGGACGACTTAATACCGTGAGGAATACGACACTAGCACTATTGGTTGTGCAATAATAAGGAAGGTCGTCCGTTTATTTATTTAAATGTCTTAACCAAAATGACAGAGGTTTTGGAGAAATTAAAGAATCTTATATTCCATTGGCTGAAAATTGCGGCAGAGTGGTTAAAATCGGCGTGGCATGACGCGAAGCATAAACTTTCCGACTGGAATCAGATGGCTAAACGATATGCGGAGGAGAAACGACTTCCCGAAAAGACGCGGAAATTACGTGAGGATGCTGCCCGTTGGGGCGAAAAAGCGCAGGAACGAACCAAGGAGACTTGGGATGTGGTAAAGAAAAAGTCCGAGGCGGCGGAGACATCTGCCCGACGCTATATGGCAGAGAAAAATATTCCAGAAAAGGCTCAGATGGCAAAAGAGCGTGGCGAGAAGCTTCTCAACGACGCGAACGAGAAGGGAACGAACGCTTGGAATTGGCTCTTGTCGAAGGGAAAGGCCTTGTGTGCCGCTATTACCGCCTTCTATCATAGCCGTGTCGAAAACAAAATACCCAAGAGCGAGTGTAGCGAAGGGGAATTGGCGCAGGCGCAGCGCTTTTTCAATGGGAAGCCCACTTCAGCGGTGCCCGACGCTCCGAAAGAGGAGCCTCAGGAGGAGATTGCCGTCGTTCCTGATCCTCTTGACGAAGGGGATGGCGGAAACGGGGGAGATGACGGAAATGGAAACGATGGCCAAGCGGAGATGAAGGAGACGCCCCGTAAGCCGAAAAAACGTTGGAGAAAGGTGCTGTTGGCCCTCTTCTTGTTTACTGTCTTGGGGATTCCTTTGTCGGCTGTGCTCTTCTGCTATTGTGTGGATGCCAACACCTTCGGTTGGTTTGGTGCCTCTCCGACATTGGACCAATTGAAAAACCCAATCCAGATGGAGGCCTCTGAGATTTATAGTGAGGATGGAGATCTGCTGGGTAAATTCTTTGTGGAGAACCGCTCTTCCGTCACCTACGAGGAGATCTCTCCTGAATTGGTCCAGACCTTGATCGCTACGGAAGACCAACGCTTTTACGAACACAATGGTATCGATTACAAGGGTATGTTCTCGGCGGTGAAGGATGCCTTGCGTGGCCGTGCCCGCGGTGCCAGCACCATTACCCAGCAGTTGGTGAAGAACCTCTTTAAGGTGCGATCCGACTATACAAAGGGCAGATTGTGTAAAGTGCCAGGCGTGAAGACCTTGATCATCAAGGTGAAGGAGTGCATTGGTGCTGTCCGTATCGAGAAGCATTATAGCAAGGAGGAGATTTTGACCATGTACCTCAATACGGTGACATTCGGTAACAATACCTATGGCATCAAATCCGCGGCCAAGACTTACTTTAACACGACTCCTGACAAGCTGACCTATGAGCAGGCTGCCTGCATCATTGGTATCTTGAAGGCCAATACCTACTACAATCCTATCAAGAATCCGGAGAATAACAAGAAACGTAGAAATTTGATCCTTCATCTGTTGGCGGATAATGCGTCGATCTCCACAGCGCAGTGTGACTCTTTGTGTGCCACTGATTTGGGTTTGAATGTTTACAAGGAGGATATTCTCAGTGGTTATGCCCACTATTTCAGAGAGGCGGTATTCAATGAATTGCAACCTTGGTGTGATGCCAATAATGTGAACTTGTTCCACGATGGATTGAAGATTTATACGACGGTCAACTCTAAAATGCAGAAGTATGCGGAGGCTTCCGTGGCGAAGCAGATGGGCGAATTGCAGGCCCAATTCAATAAGCATTGGGGAAAAGAGAATCCTTGGCGTGACCAAAAGCAGCACGAGATCAAGGGATTCATTGATGATATGTTGAAGAAGACCGCCGCTTATAAGGGGTTGAAGAAGAAATACAAGGAGGACGAGACTTCCATTTACAAGGAGTTGAATGAGCCTCATAAGATGCGTATTTTCGATTATAACCGAGGTATTACCGATACGGTGATGAGTACCCGTGATTCGTTGGCCCATATTTTGAAATTCCTCCATTGCGGATTCATCGCGATGGATCCTCATTCCGGTGCGGTAAAGGCTTGGGTAGGAGATGTGGATTTCCACTATTGGCAGTATGACAAGGTGACGGCGAAACGGCAGCCAGGCTCCACCTTTAAACTCTTTGTCTATACGGAGGCTTTGCGCCAAGGCATGTGCAGCTGCGACACGAGGGTGGATAGTACGGTGACTTGGATGACGGAGGAGGATGGTGAGATGAAGGTTTGGGCTCCTCAAAATGCAAGTGGCGTCTTTTCTAATGAGCCGATGACTTTGAAGACTGCTTTGGCCCGCTCCGTCAATAGTGTGGCGGTGCAAGTGGCGAAGGAGGTTACGCCTGAGAAGATTGTCTCCACGGCCCATTTGATGGGTATTGAGAGCCCTGTTCGTCCGATCCCTTCCATTTGTTTGGGTACGGAGGATGTCTCTTTGGTGGAGTTGGCGACGGCCTATTCTGTGATAGCGGATGGTGGTATGTTGCATGCGCCGATATTGGTGACCCGTATTGAGGATAAGAACGGCAAGGTGATTTATGACGCGAAGATAAAGAATGAGCGTGTCTTGGATTATGAGACAGCTTTCTTGGTGCGGGACATGTTGCAAGAGGGGTTGCGGGATGAACGTGGTACTTCGCAGGCATTGTGGAAATATAAGATGCATGGAGCTACCGATTTTGGTGGAAAGACAGGTACATCCGCCAACTATTCTGATGCTTGGTATATGAATATCACCCCGAACTTGGTGACCGGCGCATGGGTGGGCGGTGAATACCGAAGCATCCATTTCCGCAATGGTGATTTAGGTCAGGGTAGCCGTTCCGCTTTACCGATTGTAGGCTCCTTCTTGGAGAAAGTCTTGAACGACAAGGATCTGAAAAAATATGGTGGCCGTTTTGGCGCACCGAAGGAGAAGATCAACCGCAACTATGATTGCAAGGCGATCGAGGAGGAGTTGGAGGAGGAGCGTGACGGGGAGGAGTCCGCTGTCCGTGGATTCTTCAAACGGCTCTTTGGAAGGAATGATGTGGTCGATAGTACGGGTGCGAAAGTCTCCCGCAAGGAGCAACGTCGCGAACGTCGGGAAAAAAGGAAGGAGAAAAGGAGTAGATGATGTGGGGGTCCAAAATCTCACCGTCACCGTCTTTTATAATGTTTTTTTGTATATTTGTGGGCAGGGAAAAATAGAACTAACTGATAACATATTCGCATTGACTATGGCAAATAAGAGACATGACATACCCGAAAGTGATGCAAAGATGCTGGAAGAACCCACATCTGATTATGGCATAACTATTCCCGTAACTGTGCCAACAATGGGCGGATATACATTTGAGGCTCTCAAACGTGAGCTTGACGAATTTGCAAGAAAACTTGTTGATGCTCAATCTGCAACGGCAGAAGAATGCACAACCGACAATCGTCCCACAAAGCAATTGTTGGAAGAGACATATTTAAAGCCGTTAAACCAACTGGATCCTTTACTCCAGGAATTGTGTGGCATCTGCCATGTAGATGAAAGTGACCTCAATGGTGATAAAGCTCGTGAAATGATATTAGAGGGTGTATAATGAAGAGATTATTTCTTGATACAAATATTGTCATTGATTTTATGGCAAAGCGTGCAGAGTTCCTTCCTGCTGCCAATCTAATGCAAATGGCATTAGAAGGCAAGTTAGTTCTTTTCATGACTCCATTGACCGTTGCAAACATCACCTACATTCTGCGTAAGGATTTTTCAAAGGACGTGATGAAACAGAAAATACAGCAATTATGCAGCGTTATCCAAATATCACCTATTACTAAAATCGAGGTTGATAAAGCACTTCTTGCTGATAATCCTGATATGGAGGATGCAATCCAATATTTTTCAGCAGAAGCAATAAATGCCGATTACATCATTACTCGTGATCCTAAGCATTTCAATTATGCTACAATCCCAGTAATGAATGCTTCGGAATTCTTTCAAGAACAAATAGGTCACTTGAATCCAAACAAATAAGCCAAATATAAACGCCAACTATATCACAATGATGTTGTCGGCATAAACGAAATAAACAAAACAGAAATTAAGTAAACTAAAATAGTAACATATACGCATTGACTATTATTTCGCGTTAAAGATAAAGAGTGTTAATTTAGAAATAAATCATAAAAATGACAAATTCAGATTTTTGGGAGCATATCAAAGCCATCATATTAGGAGGGTTCACTCCCGAAGGTCTGGCAGAACTTGATGAATATGCAGACAAATTCACATGTGGACAGCTACTTTATAAACGCTTTTCACCGCCAGAACAGTATGGCTGTGCAAAGGGAGGCCATGCGCATGTCATTGCATCCCTGCTCGCGGGAGCAGAAGTTGGCTCAGATTCAGTCGCTGAAGGAGAAAACGACTTCAAAAGACAGTGCAAACGCGGAGAGGCGCAAGCTTGCATTATAGAGCAATGGGCGAGGGTGACCGGTTGCTGGACAGATAATATAGAAGACACGCTCACCAGACTCATGGGCGAGCAAATAGCCGAAGGCGGTGAAGCCCATGTCTATGACCATGGAGCTACCCTTGTCAAGTCTATTGGACTTGACTACTATATCGAGCCCATCCTTGCCCTTGATCGTATTTCCCTTCACAATGCCTATTTCCCTGAAACACGACTATCGGTACTGGGATTTGGCAGAGATGGTGAAGGAACGTTCCGCATAATCGCTGAACAGCAGTTCATCGAAGGAACAAGAATGACAGACGAGGAGATTGCTGAATTTATGAAACTCATGGACTTCAATCTCATCAATCTTCGCAACTGGACATACGCGACACCTGACATTTATCTGAGCGACATGCACGATGAGAATGTACTGCGGACAAAATCGGGCGGAGTGGCAGTCGTAGATTGTGATATCCGAATCAATACCCCGGAACTCCGTTGCGGAGGTATGCGGACACTCACAACAGAGGTGAATTTCAGAATGCAATAACACGGAGTGACATCTGTTAAATTATAACAAACAAAATAATAATAACGAAACAGAAAGTACAGAAATAATTACATAGTAACATATACGCATTGACTATTATTTGCGTTCGCCTGAATAGCCTAGGAAACTAATCAGATTGAAATAAGAACACAAAGAATAGTGGTTAGGCAGCTTCCTTGGGAGAAGTGTGCCTTATACCCATATATAAGAAGTCAATGTTCATGCTATACGGCATGGACATTTCTTATATGGGTATGAGGTTTCAATTCCTAGGCAGCCTCGGCGAACGCATAAGAAGGTTCATGCCTTTTTTATGCGTTCACGTGAATGGTAAGTCGATGCAGAGATTCATTGATTTGCCATGGCTAAGAGTATAGAAGAAAAAATTGAGGATATTGCTAAAAAGCAACTTGATAAATTTGGGGTGAAGTACCACATTAAAACGGACAACATAAATAGTGAAATAGATCACGCATTGCAAAGTGCAAAGTCAAAATCGGGAAATGATGGAGGAAATTATCCTGATATAAAATGTTTGATAAAGCTACCACAAAGTCTAAAAGATGTTCCTGTAATGATAGAGGTGAAAGGAACAAAAGGCGACTTTGCAAAGATAGAGAAAGAGGAAGTCTGCAATTATGATGATAACGGAAAACCTCTTTACAAACACATTAAAAAATATGCTGTGAATGGTGCTGTGCATTATTCGGAAGCCGTGGCAAAAATCACTAAATCATATAGTGATGTTTTAGCCATTGGATTTAATGGGTATGAAGAGGCTGGAAATGTTACAACGGAAATGGGTGTCTACTATGTTAGCAAAGCAAACATGTATTGCCCTAAGAAAATTGGAGATTACAGAGACTTCTCTTTTCTAAAAGCTGAAAATATTTCGGCACTCGAAAATAAACTGAATGCGATACTCCTTTCTGAAGAAGAGAAAGAACGACAAACTCGTGAGTTGGAGGATCGAATAGAAAACACACTATCGGAACTGAATCAAGATATGCGCGATAAGATGCGAGTGTCAGAACCAAAAGACCGATTGAAACTGGTATGTGCTTTAATAATGGCAGCACTTGGAGTTGAAGGGAAAATACCTCCTCTTGAAATTGCAGATTTAAGAGGTTTACAAACCGAAGATGACCATGATGGTGCTGTAATATTGCGAAAAATTAAAGTGTTTTTAAGCGAAAAACATATACCACAGGAAAAACTCGACAATATATATTCACTATACAAAGGAATATTGAATGATGCCCTTTATTACAGAGCAATAAATGGTGAAAGTACCATTAAGACTGCCTTTATTTATGTGAAGGAGGAAATTATGCCGATCTTTAACATGGGAGAGGAGGTGCATATTGACTTTACAGGCAAACTGCTCAATGTATTGACTGGTTGGATTACAGAGCGAGCAAGTGATGATGAAAAGAATGATGTTGTGCTTACTCCACGTTATGTTACCGAACTTATGGCAAAGCTATGCAAAGTCAATAAAGATAGTTATGTTTGGGATTGGGCTACAGGTAGTGCTGGTTTTCTTGTCTCTGCTATGAAGCTGATGATTGACGATGCCAACAAAACAATTCAAAGTGAAGATGAGCGTAGGGCAAAGATTGCAAGCATCAAGGTTAATCAGTTGCTCGGTATTGAGTTGAGGCAAGATATTTATGTCCTTGCTGTGCTTAACATGATACTTATGAAGGACGGCTCAAGCCATATCCTTAACAAAGATTCTTTAAATGAATATAATGGTAAATATGAACAGGGCACAAATAAAGACGACGAATTCCCTGCCGATGTGTTCCTTCTGAATCCGCCCTATTCAGCCGAAGGCAAAGGCTTTGTCTTTGTAGAGAAAGCACTGAGCAGAATGAACAAAGGACGTGCAGCTGTGATTATTCAGGAGAATGCGGGAGGTGGCAAGGGCGATGGCTTAACTAAAAAAATCCTGGAGCATAGCACTTTGCTTGCTTCTATCCGTATGCCAATAGATTTGTTTATAGGCAAGTCGAGCGTGCAGACAGCAATCTATTTGTTCGAGGTGGGGACACCACATGATACAGAGAGTCTTGTTACATTTGTAGATTTCAGTAACGATGGCTATGCCCGACAGAATCGCAAGAAGTCAAACTCAAAAGTGAATTTGAAAGATGTCGATCATGTAAAGGATAGATATGCCGAGTTGGTTGACATCGTGCTTAATCGCAAGACAAAGACAAGTTATTATACCGAGACAAACGGACTTGTAGTGAAAGACTCTATTTCACTTGAAGGAAATGACTGGACATACAACCAGCACCGCAAGATTGATACAATGCCAACTGAGGCTGATTTCCGCAAGACTGTAGCGGACTATTTGAGTTGGAAAATCTCAACAATCATCAAGGAGGACTCAGCAAATTTTCAGTAAGCCCTCGTTTGACAAAACTCAAAGAGGATTTTGAGGCAAGCGGGGGAGTGTTTAAGGAGTGGAGAAT
>JAZRZA010000022.1:0-64539 GCA_045601045.1 Paludibacteraceae bacterium | reverse complement strand
TGTGCGTGAGGATATAAATATCCTCTGCACACTCCGGGAAGTATACACTACACCCGTAGCATCAGCTCTTTTCTATTCTTGACTTGTGCGTTGAATTTCCTAGGTTCAAAGTGGTCAAAAACAAAGCGAGCAAACGCTTCTTTATGTAAAGGCGTTGTAACTTGATTTTTCGTTGTTTCAGAAAAACTTGTTACTCAGCAGTGCGAAATTAATAAAAATAGCTTGTATTTCGGATGTTTAATAGTTAAAAATCCCGAATCATTAAGAATTTTTTGTTGAGAATTTGAAGGATAATTGTATTTTCGTATTAGAAAATAACAGTGAAGGAGTTATCATCAATGCATATATCTTCCATCGAAATACAATTCCCCAATGGTAGAATAAAGAGATTCAATTATTCTTCCTTTGAGTTTTACTCATCTACCAATGAACTAGAGCATGAAAATGAGAATATTATTATCTCTCTTGATAATCTAATGCACTCATTTTCTTATGAAATCGATGATTTCTCCGGCGAAATTGTAAATAAAGAATATCTTAAAGTGAATTTCTTTTAGTTTCCCTTCCTTTCTCTATATGATAATTTCTCCTATTTGAGGTTTCCTTGTATTGGTGATGTGTCGATCGGAAATGGCACGTCTCATATAGACATAGATTGATCCATATTCGGTTTCTGTAAATAGATTACCTCCGCTATGATGGATGTCCCATGCCGTTCCTATTTTGCTGTGCAAAATCCCTTCTCCAATAACTCTTGCAGCATGCGTCCATCCTTCGTGATTTGCGTATAAGGCCACCTTGTCAAAATTGTTTTCTGGATTGGGGTTGTCTGTGATTTTGAAGCCAAAGTATTGAAATAAGGAGATTAGAGACTCCTTTTTTTCGTTGCAAGGTACTCCTTGGGGCCACCATGCCCATGGGTAGTTGTTGGGATGATCTAGTCCGATCCAAACATCATTCATTCCAAGTGCCCATGCGATACAATTGTATTCAGGTGTGCAGTTGCTAGTGATTTCAAAGTGTGAATCATTTTTAAGGTTTGGAAACCATCTTATTAATGTTTCACGATCGTGCTCAGAATATTTAACCATATATTGCAAACAGTTGATAGGGGAACGTAACCATTATATTTTACTTTGCCTGGATATATACTATCAAGGGCATGGACAAGTAGCGTGGGGCCTTTTTTCAACTCTTCGTAAATAAAGGGGACTGCATCTTCCTTCATTTGTACAATTTGATTAAAATATCGATTGTTGAAATTTCCCGCAGATAGATATGCTGTCTCTTGATTCCATCCACTTAAAAGTTCTGCAAACAGTGCGCTTGTTGTAGTATTTCCTGTCGTTGATTTTTCCATTATGTTGCGTGTTAAATTTTTGTCAAATGCGATGTTAATGTATGTTAGTTTTATACGGTTAACATCTTTGCTAAGGTGATGTTTTATGATAAAAGGCATCCGAATCCTCGAATGCCTTTTGTCTTTGATTGAGAAACTATTACTCTGCAGCGTTCTCAGCAGCAGGAGCCTCAGCCTCAGCAATTGCAGCCTCAGCCTCAGCGGCAGCTTCCTTAGCAGCAGCCTCAAGCGCAGCAGCAGCCTCAGCTCTCTTTTGTGCAAGAGCCTCAGATTTTGCCTTGTTGATAGCTTGCTCTTCCTCAAGACGCTTCTTTGCGTTAGCGATCTTGTCGGTCTTCTCCTTAGCGGAAACAGCCTCGTTCTTCTTGTTCTTTGCATCCAACCAGCTTTGGAACTTCTTGTCAGCCTCAGCCTCAGAGAATGCGCCCTTCTTAACACCACCCATCAAGTGCTTCTTCAAGTAAACACCTTGATCGCTCAAAATGTTTCTAGTAGTGTCAGTTGGTTGAGCACCCTTCAATACCCATTCCAATGCCTTCTCGAAGTCAACATTTACTGTAGCAGGATTTGTGTTAGGATTGTAAGTACCAATCCTATCGATGTACTTTCCATCACGTGGAGCCCTGCTATCTGCTACGACGATGTGGTAAAACGCGTACCCCTTGCGGCCGTGTCTTTGCAATCTAATTTTGGTTGCCATTTGATTTTTTAATTAATTTGTTAAACTTCTTTGTGCTTAAAAAGCGACGCGAATTTAGTAATTATTTCCGAATTATGAAACATTTTCGTATTTTTGCGTGTAAATAATGTAAAAATATTAAAGACGCTATGTTCTCATTATTTAAAAAGGAATTCTGCAATTTTTTCGCATCGCCGATGGGTTACATTGTGATAGGCGTGTTTCTTTGTTTAACAGGTCTATTCCTGTGGGTTTTTCCTGGTGAATACAATATATTGGATAATGGTTACGCCAATGTGGATGGTTTGTTCAACTTCGCTCCATGGCTCTATCTATTTTTAGTGCCCGCAGTCACCATGCGTCTCTTGGCGGAAGAACGTCGTACGGGAACAATCGAGTTGTTGAAAACCCGACCTATCTCCACGTTGAGCATCGTGCTTTCCAAATACTTCGCCGGTGTGGCTTTGGTCTTGTTCTCTTTGTTGCCCACATTGCTCTATTTCCTTTCTGTTTGGTTCCTGGGCGATCCGATTGGCAATATTGATATGGGTGGTACTTGGGGTTCATACATTGGTCTATTCTTCCTGGCGACGGTCTATGTGGCCATTGGTTTGTTCGCCTCTTCATTGACTGATAACCAGATTGTCTCATTCATCGTGGCGGCGGTACTCTGTTTCTTCGCCTATATAGGTTTCGATATTATTTCCGGCATGGCGAATAGTGGCGAAACAGAGAGTTTCATTGCCTCTTTGGGCATCAGTGCCCATTACGATTCCATGAGTCGTGGTGTGGTTGATAGCCGCGATGTCATTTACTATATTATTTTGATTGTTATCTTCCTCTTCTTCACCAAACAAATGGTGGATAAGAAGGCATAATCGCTGACCGATGCTTTATAAGGACGAGACACTGGCGAATGGCGATCGCTTGCTTCTTTGGAAAATGGAGGAACCTGCTGATGAGTTGTTGCTGCGTTTCACCACTTTGAGGGAGGTGTATGCCGCGGATCTCTCCTCTTATAAATCACCCAAGAGGGTACAGGAGTACCTCTCGGTCCGTATGTTGCTTCAAATCGCCTTGGGACATGAGGCGAGAATCGATCATGATGAGCAGGGAAAACCATTCTTGCCAGATGAACCGAATGCGCGTATCTCCATTTCACATACCAAAAATTATGCGGCGCTCTATGTGAGCCATCGTCGTGAGGTGGGAGTGGATATCGAACAGCTGTCCGATCGGATTCTACGGGTGAAGAGTAAGTTCTTGCGTGAGCGGGAGCTCTCTTTGATCGATGAGATGGATAAGGTGCAACTTCTGCTCTGTTGGTCGGCCAAGGAGGCTCTTTACAAGTTGATTCCAGGGCTTCGTCCCGAATATTGGGAGCAACTATTCTTGACTGGAGTTGATTTTGCTTTGCGGACGATGTCGTTCGATACCCCCATTGGGAATGTCACGCTCTCGTTCCGAGTGGATGAGGAGTTCGTATTGGTCTATAACTGAAATGAAACAATGATCTACCACTATTTCAATCCTGAAAATGATTTGGCCTTGGGACAGGGTGGGGAGGGATATAATCCACCTCGTTCGGCGGTCGCTTTGGCCACGGATCTCTCTATGCTGCCGGTGTGGTTCGCGTCTCCCGGAGAGTCTGTCTTGACGCGTAAGGTGGTGCCTGAGAATTGGCATGCGGATCTGTTTGATCAATTGGGGATTGAGGTGAAGTGGTATCCTTATGAGACGCGAAAGCGGTCGCTGACTGCGGAGGATAGTTTGAAACCTTGGGGTTGGAACGGTACTTTGCTTCGGGAGTGGAACAAGTGGGCCCCTCGTGCGATGGATATTGACGTGGAGCGTTTGCGTGTCTTGTCGAATAGGGGATTCGCCGTAGAAACGGCTCATTTTTTGAAAGCGGCTGGATGTGTTCCCGAGCGTTGCGAATTGCCTATTGTGGCGACGGATTTAGACGCGATCCGATCTTTTGTGGAATCGCATCCTCATGGTGTGTTGAAGTCGCCCTGGTCGTGCAGCGGCAAAGGATTGCGCTGGGTAAATGGTATGTGGGATGCCCCGACGGCGTCTTGGTGCTCCAATATTCTGAAACGTCAGGGAAGTGTGGTTTGTGAAGTGGCCCATCGGAAGGTGGCGGATTTTGCCATGGAGTTTTTTTCAGATGAGACGGGTGTGAAATTCGTTGGATATTCCCTATTCAATGCGGATGAGACGGGTACTTATCGCGGTAATATGTTGTGGACGAACGAGCGAATTGAGGCCCATCTGGGAACCTTTGTAGAGCCCTCACTTTTTGCTAAAGTTCACCAAACATTGACATCATATTTTGCGAAAAAGATTCAACCATATTACAAAGGCTATTTCGGTGTGGATATGTTAATCGCTTTGTCTGAAGGCTATTGGCTCTATCCCTGTGTGGAGGTGAATCTTCGGATGAATATGGGTGTGTGTGCCCGTATTATCACCGACCGTTATATTCATCCTGAATCGTCGGGCGAGTATGTGGTCTATGCCAATCGTTCGGCGGCGGAGCTGAAGCGAATGTTTGATGACATTTCCCGACAACACCCTTTGAAGATAGAGCAGGGTCGGATCCTTTCCGGCTTTTTGCCCTTGACCTATGTGGACGAAGGGAGCAGTTATGCGGCGGGAGCGCTGATTGAAGCGAAAGGATGGTGATACGTGCGGAAGGGGTGGCAGAGTATGGAACTACTATTATAGTCTCTTGTATTACTCTACCATAAGGTTGATTTCTGTCAGTCCGCAAAGCAAGAAATCAGAGAAGGCTTTCTTTGTCTCGGGTAGGGATAGTTGGTTGAGTTCGCCCCTGATGAAAGGAACTTCCCATCCTTTGAGGGAACATTGGAGGATGGCTGCGGCGAATTTGGTGTTCTTGACATTGAACATGTTTCTCGCGTTACCCTCTATAAGAATCTTCTCCAACATTTTTCTCTCTTGAAGGTCCAGTTTGTGTCTGACTTTCTCAACCAAGTGGATATTGCTGAAAAAACTTGCGTTCAGATTGCCGTTTCTTTGCACCACCTCTTGGATATAATCCATTCTTACATAGATGTAATTGATGAGCTTTTCTGCTGGATTTTGACTCTTTTGCAACTCCTCTTGAAGTTTGTGAGCCAATTGAAACAACTCTGTCTCAATGACGGCGGAATAGACCTCGTCCTTTGATTTGAAATAGGTATATAGGGTGCGTCTGCCTTTTGCGGCGGCCACAGCAATATCATTCATCGTTGTATTCTCCACGCCTTTGGTGGCGAAGAGTTTACGAGCGACGTCTATCAATATGCTTTTGGTCTTAACTGTTCCCATACCGTGTCAAGTTATTACAATAGCAATTGTTTTAAAACTTTCTCAAAACTATTGTGATTAATTGCGATTGCAAAATTATATCATTTATTAATAAATTCCACAACAATCGCAATTTTTTTTACCTTTGTGTTATGGTGAAAAAGATTAGAAATGCAGTGTTTTTGCTGCTTGGATTTGTATTTATTTCTCTGTCTGGCTGTCGATCTGCGGTGGAGGAGAAGTTGGCGTCGCAAACGTTGGATTTGCGTTATGCCACTCATTTTTCAGTGTCAGAGACAGATTTCGGCTATATTGTATCTCTCTATCCAGAAGGAAAAGAGGAGGGCGTTTTGAAATTCGCGTTGACAAGAAACGACACCTGTGATGCCCTTCGATATGAGAAGATGAAAAGTATCCATATCCCTGTTGGTCGTGTGGCGACCAATTCAGGAACCAATTTCGAGTTTTTGCGGCAATTGGGTGTTTTGGATGATCTGGTGGCGGCTTGCGACGCTAAATACATCTATTCGGATACGATCAAAGCACGCCTTGAAAGGGGGATCATACGCTCTTTGGGCAATTCTTATGAGATCAATTTGGAACAGTTGTCGGTGGCCCATCCGGACATTCTTTTACTTTCAGGATTGCGTGATGATCCTAATCCGACAGTATGTCCCGTTGTCTATAATTTTGAATGGAAAGAGTCCTCCGCTTTGGGGCGTGCGGAGTGGATTAAATTCATCTCACTCTTTTTTGATAAATGGCATGTGGCCGATTCGCTTTTTCAAGGGATAGAGGATCGGTACAACCATCTCAAAGCAATGACTGATACGTTGACCCGTCGACCCTCCGTTTTTGCCGCCGGATGCTATGGCGACACATGGTATATGACCGCAGGACAAGGCTATATGGCTGCGATGTATGAGGATGCTGGCGGCAATTATATCCTGAAATCTATCGATATGCCTACCTTCACATGTGGTACGGAGGCTCTCTTGGCCAATTATTTCGAAGCGGATTATTGGATGAATTGCGATGCCATCCGACTGTCTGATATAGATAGCCGTTTGCGTGGCATGAAGAGTTATCGGGCGGGTAATGTATACCATTTTAACAAAAGGATGGTGCCTGGTGAGGGATATAACATCACTGATTTTTATGAAAAGGCAGTGGCGCAACCCGATGTGGTCTTGGCGGATCTGATCTCCGTCTTTCATCCCGATTTATTGCCCGATCACACGCCTGTCTATGTGGGGAAATGTAAACCAAATGAATAATGGATTCCGAGATGAAACGATTTGTTGTTGTGGGATTGATGCTCCTATTGGTCGTGGCGTTGTTCGTGGTGGACATTGTCAAGGGAAGTGTGGAGATCCCTATCTCGACGCTCTATGAATCGTTGTTCGACGATCAGACGCTCTATCACACCATTGTGGTGGATATTCGTCTACCCAAGGCGTTGACCTCCATTTGTGTAGGTGGTGCTTTGGCCCTTTCTGGTTTATGGATGCAGACGCTCTTCCGTAATCCCTTGGTGGGGCCTTATGTCTTGGGAATCAGTTCTGGCGCCACATTGGGCGTCGCGCTCTATATCTTCTTATTTACCTTATCGGGTCTATCCGTGTTCTATCTCTCTTCGTGGGGAATGGCCCTCTCTGCGATGTTGGGCGCTGCGCTTCTCTTTGCCATTGTGATATTGCTCTCTTTCCGCCTTCCCAATTCGGTCTCATTGTTGATCGCAGGTGTGATGTTAGGTAGCTTGGCCACTTCGGTTGTCTCTTTGTTGCAGCATGTCAGTGATCCCGACTCTGTGAAGTTGTTTGTCAATTGGACTTTAGGCTCATTGACGGGTGTTACTTGGGAGAAACTCGGTGTGATGCTCCCATTGGTGATGATGGCCGCGCTGATGGCTCCATTCTTGTGCAAACCATTGGATGCGATGTTGTTGGGGGATGTTTACGCGCAGAGTGTGGGGGTGCATGTTGGCAGGACACGCCTCTTGACCATCCTTTCCGCCACAGTGATGACAGGTGTCGCCACTGCGTTCACCGGACCGATTGGTTTTGTGGGATTGTCCGTTCCTCATTTGGTGAGAGGTATATTAAAGTGTTCTACCCATCGCGTGTTGGCGCCTGCCGCTTTTTTGTGTGGTTCGATCTTGATGCTTTCTTGTGACATTATCTCCCAACTTCCGGACAATGGTTATGTTTTGCCTGTCAATGCTTTGACCGCTTTGGTGGGGGCTCCTGTTATTTTGTGGATCATCCTTCGGTCAAAATCATAAGAAATTTATTATGCCTAACGCCACTCTTTTGACTGAATAAAAAGTTCGTTTTGTTGAATTTTATAATAAAAACTCTTATCAATGTTAAAAACATATTAAATAAATGCTCATATTTGCAGTGTTGAATTTTGATTGGCTGAACAGATTTGATGATGGTTTTTGCGGATGATTCAAGTTTAGGGGGTGTATATAGTTTTCGTATTTATACCATTTTTTTACACTTACGTTCCTTCTTCGACTTGATAAGAGTGTTCGCCGACGAGTGAAATTGGTAATATTATGTCCTTAAATCGAAATGCTGGTTTTCATGATATTTTGAAAACCTGGTTGACTTTATCTTTTGTGTTCTCCTTCGGCCAACTGATGGCCCAAGAAACAAATGTTGACACGCCTAATTTAAGTTTTGAAAACTCAGACTTGTCTGGTTGGGAACAATATACCGGCCGCTATTTCTATGATGAGTCGGATGAAGAGTACAAATATGACAATTGGACTCAGCAAATCAATAGCACCTCCATTGTGATACAACGCGGTAATAGTTCGTCCCAAGACCCGATTATTAACTGTTGGGACCTCTTCACCAATCCGGATGGAATATCTTCTGTGAGGATTGGATCAACGGGTAATGCGGAAGCTTCTGGCCGAGCCTATGCGCAGGCGGAGAAATTGGTCTATAAATTCATAGTTACCGAGAACACCACCTTGTTGACTTACCGTTTTGCCGCAGTGTTGCATTGTCCAGACTTGGTGGCCACCAACCAACAACGAAGAGAACACTCCGGAATGCAATTGCCATCCTTCTCCTTTAAAATTGACATTGTGGATCCTGAAACGGGATTGCAGGCGATGCCGCGATGCAGTGATGTGATGGTGAATGGTGATAGTGAGAGTTCCTACAAACTGGAATTGGTGAAGGATCAGGAGAACTCCTCTTGCAGAGGTTCCAGTGAGCGAAATAATTTGGCTCAATATGCCTTTACCAATTGGACTTATGGTAATTTGGACTTGTCCAACCATATTGGTAAGGAGGTGACCCTTACCATTTTGAACCACGACTGTTTGAGCGAGGATTCCAACACGGGTGCCATCAAGGGAGGTAGCCACCGCGCGTACGGTTATTTCTGGGCGGAGACGCGCAAGTTGGAATTGAAGGTTAAAAATTGCGGTTTAGAGGATGCGGAAATCTATGCGCCATCCGGTTTTGACCAGTATGAATGGTATCGTTCGGATGGAGAGCGTATTGAGACCGATCCAACAGATAAGAGTAAAGCGATTATCCGTCAAGAGCAGATCAATGATCAGGTGACCTACTATTGTAAATTGTCCAATAGCGAAATGGAGTGCGCCGCTGTGGTGTTGAGCACTAAACTGCAAACGGTGGGTGTCGACATCGATTTTGATTATGTGAGTGAGTGCGGCGGATTGGTTTCATTCACCAATAAGACCTCGATTGGCGGCGATAACATCAATAGTTACGCTTGGAAATTCGGGGATGGTTCCGTTTCCAATTCTCCTAATCCAGAAGCTCGTTATATGGCTCCCGGCACTTACGATGTGGATGTGACGGTCCGCACCGATATGGGTTGTACGGCTCATAACAAAAAGCAAATCACGGTAAACTATTTCCCTGACTTATCTATTACTTCCATTGATAGCGTCTGCTTCGGCGGATCAATTACCTTGACGGCGATGAACGCCTCGTCGGATAGTAAATATTTGTGGAATACGGGAGATACTACCCAGACCATTACAGTGGATAGCATTACCGCATCCCAAGAATTCAGGGTGGAAATCGAGGATAAATTCCATTGTAGTTATGACAATTCCACATGGGTCCATGTGAAACCTGTAGCTCTTTTTGAAATAGAGGGCGATAGGGAGATTTGTTTGAACGATACCTTGACGTTGACGGCAAGGGTCTATTCGTCGGGAGATGATCTCTCCTTTACTTGGAATACGAAGGATACTACTCAACAAATAAAGACCAGACCTATTCACGATCGTACTACATACACTGTGATGGGAAAATACAAGAATGGTTGCGCGACGACCAAGAGTTTTACGGTAAGGGTAAATCCTATTCCGGTGCTCTCGTTGACAGGTACCCGAGAGGTCTGCAAGGGAGAGGTTGCCACCATTCAGGCAACCTTGGAGGAGGCTACCAGTGATGATATCACCTATGTTTGGGCGGATCTCCATACAGGATCTGAATTTACCGAAGCGTTAGATACGACCACCACATTTACCGTCTTCGCGGTGGATGAGAAACTTTGCCGTTCTGTAGCGAAGAGCCATACGGTGAAAGTGAAGCCTGTTCCTGTTTTGGAGTTGACGGGTGATACGATTATCTGTGAAGGCCGTCCTACCAAACTCTCCGTATCGGGCGCAAGTTCTCCATCCCTTAAATGGTACGATGGAACAACTGGAATCAATACGATTGTTCGTTATCCTACGCAGGATACCACCTATTGGGTGGAGGGCGAATCCAATGGATGTAAAGGTTATGCGGAAATTTCCGTGAAACTTTGGGAGACACCTTCCATTTGGGTGGATGGTGATATGGGTGTATGTCCAGGTGGTACGACCGTTTTGAAAGCGCATGGAGCCGACCATTACAAGTGGGGCAACGGACAGACTGGTGAGACATTGGAGATTCAGCCAACAGCCTCTACCGTCTATATGTTGTATGGTTACTCCGCCAAGAACTGTGAGGTCTCCATGCAAGTGCCTATTACGGTACATCCAACACCTATGGTTTATACCCAGGGTGATAAACAAGCTTGCTTGGGCGCGACGGTGAAGGTGGAGGCGTTTGACGGCAACCAAGGTGTCACCAATTTCGCTTGGGACAATGGTTCTGTCGGAAATTCGATTATTCCGCAGGTAAACGAGGATATGAATATCCGCGTGGTGGCGGAGAATGAGTTCGGTTGTACTGATACCGCATACCACGAGATTTTGCTTACAACGCCACCTACACTCTCGTATTTGGGCGAAACGACAGTCTGCTTGGGCGAGACAACTACGTTGCAGGCTGCGGGTGCATTGGTATATACATGGGATGATGGTCAGACCCAAGTGACGGGTCCTACCTTCTCCGTAAAGCCTACCACCAATATGAAGATTCGTTTGACCGGTAGCAATGTGGCCAATTGCCCTTCGTCCATTGATGTTTTGGTGGGAGTCAACACTCCGCCTGTCTTGTATGTGACAGGTGATTCCTCTGTATGTTTGGGCGATCATTTTACCTTGTATGTCTCTGGCGCGGATACCTATAAATGGAATACGGGAGACGAGGGCTCCTCGATCTCATATCCTTTGAGTTCTTCCGCGGAATATACTGTCTATGGCTACGATAAGGAAGGTTGTTCCGCCAAGGTCTCTAAATTTGTGGAGGTGCGTCCTGCCCCTTATGTCACCATCAAGAAGGGGGAGCAGTCGGGCTGTCCTGGGTTGCCTGATACCATCAATCTTTATGCTTCCGGCGCGAAGATCTATCAGTGGAGTGCCGAACCAGCGAATGAAAGCGTGGAGAAAAATGGATTTACCTCTCATTTGAGGGCAGATATCACGGAGCCTACCCATTTTACGGTGGAGGGAATCGATGAGTTTGGCTGCAAAGGCTACGCCGAGGTGGATGTGGAACTTTTGAAAAGACAGGAACTCTCTTTTGATGTGTTTCCAACCTTTATAGAGAGCAACAATTCCAATGTGCGATTCACGGGTATCTCTCCAAAGGAGTGTCAATGGTACTGGGAGACGGATGATGACCGTCGCGTTATAGAGGGAATGAACGCTTCTCATAACTTTGATGCTACAGCGGCTGATTCTTTCGAAGTGTTTGTCAAGGCCGTCGATAAGTATGGCTGTGAATACAAGGGCAGACAGGCGATCTATACTTGGATTGATTTTTGGGCTCCTGATGGCTTTACGCCGAATGGAGATGGCAAGAACGATGTATTCAAGTTTTATGGAGGCGAATACATGGATGAGTTTGATTTCATCATCTACAACCGATTGGGAGAGATTCTCTTTGAGGGACATAGCGTGCAAGACGAGTGGGATGGTACATTCAACGGAGAACCTTGTCCTTGGGGTGTTTACGGTTGGTATTGCAAGTATAAAAGCAACTATATGGGGGTCAATAGGGAGGGAGACCGCAAGGGTTCCATCTCATTGATTCGCTAATCGATAATAATTATAGGGAGTTTATAAAACGCATTTATCCAAATTGAGATGAAGAAGTTTTTGATTTTAATATTATGGGCCATCGGTTCCGTCGTATCAGCGCAGGATTTCTCTTTGGTAAATCATAATCTGACGCCATTCAGCAACAACCCCTCCTTGGCGGGTAATGCTAGGAATATTCGTTTTGGATTGAATTATCGCCAACAATGGATGAAACTCAGTAACCGCTACCATACGGTGAGGGCCTCTTACGACCAAAGTTTCAAGAAAGTATGTTCCGTGGGATTTGCCTACTCGTTTGATAACATGGCCAATGGCGTCTATGAGGTTAATGAATTCTCGTTTGTCTATGCGCACAAGATTAAAGTGAACGATGGAATCTCCTTCCGTTTAGGTGTGCAGGGAACACTTTTTTTGAATAAGTTGAATTGGGAGAAGATCACCTATGGAGATCAATATGATGAAAATAGTAGAAAACCTACTTTGGGCACGTTGGAGGAGTTTGATAACTCCCTTCGCACCATCTTCGATTTTTCAGTCGGTGGCGCGTTTGTGATAGAAAATAAATTGACTTTGGGAGCGGCTCTATATCATCTTGCGGAACCATCCAATGGCTTTACTGAGATAAGGGATAACGCTTTAAAACGTAAATTGGTGGTTCATGCCAATTTCTTGCAAGATTTGCAAAACAAGAATGGATTGTGGGGTAGGGAAAGCCTCTCTGGCAATTATCTCTTTATCAACGGTGCTTATCAACGCCAAGATCATTATCAAATGTTGAATTTGGGCGCCGGGTTGGCTTGGGATCCTTTGGTGGTGGGTGTCTGCGACAAAAACACTTTGTCAGGTGTGAATGTGGTGGGAATCATGGCGGGAGGTCATTACAAAGCGCTTCAACTTTTCTATGTGTTTGACATTTTCACCTCTTCCAAGAAGAATGGATCTTGGGCGCACGAACTCAATTTGATTTATATCATAGAGAAAGCTGAAAAATATCCTTGCCCTGTTACTTATTGGTGATAATAGGAGTGGATAGAAATCGATTATGGAAAATGTTGGTGGAAATTTGGCCATAAAAACATTAACTTTGCCCCCATATTTAAGGAGATATGGTACAGAATTTTTTATGGGTAGGTTTAGGCGGTGCCTTGGGTAGTATGATGCGTTATGGCATCTCTCTTTTGATGGCTCATTTATCGTTAATGGCGCCTTGGGGCACTTTTTGTGTGAATAGCATAGGCTCTTTCTTGATCACTTTTTTCGCCGCTATTTGTTGTAAGGATAGTACGCTGCTATTATGTACTGTGGGTTTTTGTGGTGGATTCACTACCTATTCCACCTTCTCTTCTCAATCTTTGCAGATGTTGCAGAGTGGGAAATACACGACTGCAGGTATTTACATAATCTCCACACTGGTTATATGTTTGTTAGGTTCTTGGTTGGGGGTGATTATTGGCACTCGCGTCAGGTAATTAGTTGAATTTACAAATATCAATATAGATATAATTTACTTGTGATTGGTTAAAGAAAATTGTGGAATGTGTTAATTTTCAATTCTTTTGACTATTTTTGCATTAGAACTGAATTGCATTAAATGAAACATATTACACTTTTATTGTTGCTTACAATTTCTTTATCCGTTTGTGGACAAGAGATTTCATTGATGGGAGAAATTCCTTCCAATTGTACTTTCTCCGAGTGTGCCAATGTGTTGGCCCAAAAAGGGTGTTCTTTGCTGAACAGCGACAAAAAAACAGGAATATCATATTTTGTAGTCGAGAGTGGTGATATGACCAATTGTATCATCAAGTTATATACGACGAGGAATCAAAAGGTTTCTCACATGGAATTCTTTTACCCGGAATGTGATTCCTGGAGTACATTGAATGAAATTTATACGGATCTGCGTGAACGTATGGTTTTGGAATACGGAGAGCCCATTAAAGTGAGTGAAGAGTTCATGGGTGACCAACAACCGAAGAGCGATTACGAGAAATTGAATGAGGTGGTCAATGGACAATGCGCTTATTCCTCTCTTTTTAAAACAAAGTATGGGGCGATGAATCTTTTCATCGGAAAGATGAAGGCTGTCGTGATCCAAGTATTTAAATACTAGGTTAATTATCCCTTATGAGCCGTATCATAGATTTCAAATGGATAGCGATCGTTTCTTTTATCTGTCTTGTTTCCTGCAAAGGAGGTTCTGAGAAGCATCCCGCTACGCAAGAGGATACGAATGAATCCCAACTCTCTGATTTAACATTAACCACACCTTCGCATACCTTTAAGAATGAAATGTGCAAGGGTGTTGTGAAGAGTGTGAGCGACGGTGATACTTACAATATCATCTTGTCGGACGAAACAACTCCCCGAAGAGTAAGAATGGCTGCCATTGATGCTCCGGAGAAGGGGCAGGATTTCTATCGGAAGTCCCGTCGTTACCTTGATTCGTTGATTTGGAAAAAAGAGGTTGTCTTATTAGTGAAGAGTTTAGATAGTTTTGGTCGCCTTTTAGCTTTTACCTATTTGCCAGATGGTAGAGAGGTTAGCCATGAGATGGTGCGGATGGGGTACGCTTGGCATTACAACCACTATGATAATGATGCTGTTTTTGATACCTTGCAGGCACTCGCAAAGGAGGAGAAAAGAGGACTTTGGGTAGATGAGTTTCCCGTGGAACCTTGGATAGAGAAGACTATGCGTAAAAAAGGCTATAAAAGCGATGAAATCAAGAAGATGAAGCGAGAGGGCCTAATCCCTGATATAGGTTCTGCAAAGAAAATAGAACCGAAAGAGAAATAAAATAAGAGGCACCCATTCAGGTGCCTCTTGTTGATTGTTCACGTACCAATTTATTTCTTTGGCATGATCTCATCTCCACCGATGGTGATATAGGTAGGGAATTTTACGGTTTTATCCATAATGGTGAAGAAAGGTTTGATGGAGACTTTTACGCGACTTGATTCTGCTTTGTTGGTGGCTAACCCCAGAGCGAACTCCGCCATAGGAGCCAATTTCTTATCTTTGATGGATTCGTAAAGGTTGAGGGAGATAGGCAATGCCACATTCGCGCTTTCTCCACCTGCTATCTTGACCTTCTCATTCATTGTTCCTTCCAGCATTTGTTGATCATCGATCCACAGAATGTAATCCATGCCGTCCAATTGCGCGGGTTGTGTATTAGGGTTCTTCACATTCATGTTGACATTCAGATCAAGCATCAGCTCCTTTTGTAAGTAGGCTACACCTAAAGCTGTCAAATCAATCGCTTTGAAATTGC
The DNA here is from genome assembly GCA_045601045.1 of Paludibacteraceae bacterium. Classification (GTDB taxonomy): domain Bacteria; phylum Bacteroidota; class Bacteroidia; order Bacteroidales; family Paludibacteraceae; genus UBA1181. The sequence goes on along the minus strand of JAZRZA010000022.1, from coordinate 49,433 downwards.
TGTATGTCTTCTTATTGGTGATGTCGATACCTGCCAACTTTACATTGGAGACACTGCTGAATTTAAATTCGCAATCCGAAAAATTCTTCAATCCTGTGATAGAGTTGCAAGCCGTAAAGGCCAATACCATCAGTAATGCCGCAAAAATCTTTAAGTTCTTCATAAATCAATCATATTTAATATACATAATTATCACCTAAAAAAGGGCTTCCCAGCGTGTCTGAAAAGCCCTTTTACATTTGTATTCAATAGGTTAGTTACCCATTTCCGAGATGAATTTGATGCGAATCAAGCGGATCTCCTCCTCTGAGTATTCATTCTCGCCCAACTCTTTCAAAGCATCGTTCACATCGTCCGATTCAGCCTCTTTGAAATATTCAAATGCATCCTCGATGCGGTCTTCATCCATGATTTGTACAAGGAAATAGTCGATGTTGATCTTGGTTCCTGAATTGACGATCGCCTCGATTTCATCCAACAACTCATCGAAGTCCAATCCCTTTGACTCCGCAATGTCATCCAATGCGATTTTTCGGTCGATGGCTTGGATAATGGATACTTTCAATTTGGATTTATTCGCCACGGAACGGACACGCAAATCCTCAGGACGTTCAATCTCGTTCTCTGTAACGTGCTTCTTGATGAGTTTTACGAATTCCTCGCCGAATCGCTTCGCCTTGCCTGCGCCAACACCAGGAATGTTTTGCAACTCTTCGATGGTGATAGGGTAGGTAGTTGCCATCGCTTCCAATGATGGATCTTGGAAAATCACAAAAGGAGGCAATTCCAATTTCTTGGAAAGATTCTTGCGAAGATCTTTCAACATAGAGAATAGGGCAGGATCGGCTACGCAAGAAGCTCCGCCTTTCAGTTGGATGTCTGCCTCTTCCTCCTCTTCGTCCTCGTCGCTGACAATCTCGAATGATTTAGGTTTCTTCAAGAAAGCCTTACCATCGGATGTCACCTTCAAGATTCCGTAATTCTCGATATCTTTGGTGATATATCCAGAAATCATAGCCTTTTGAATGACATTCTGCCATGTTCTTTCACTCTCATCCTTTCCTTCTCCGAAGGTGTCAATCTCTTCGTCATGACCATAGGATTTGACCTCTGAGGTCTCATTTCCCATGATGACATCAATCACATGTTCCGCCTTAAACTTTTCATTCAACGCTAAGATCGTCTCTAAAACGGTGCATAGCAACTCTTTCGCTTCCACTTGTTTTTTCGGATTTAAACAATTATCACAATTTCCACAATTATCTTCGCAATACTCTTCGCCAAAATAGTGCAGCAAAACCTTACGTCTGCACACTACCGACTCTGCATAAGCGGCCGTCTCCAACAGCAACTGCTTGCCAATCTCTTGTTCTGCTATCGGCTTGCCTTGCATGAATTTTTCTAGTTTCTGCAAGTCGCTGTTTGAATAGAAGGCGATGCAACGACCCTCACCGCCGTCTCTACCTGCTCTACCAGTCTCTTGATAGTATCCTTCCAAACTTTTCGGTATGTCGTAGTGAATCACAAATCTAACATCTGGTTTGTCGATTCCCATACCAAAAGCGATGGTAGCTACAATCACTTGGACCTTCTCCATCAAGAATCCGTCTTGATTGCCTGACCGAGTCGCACTATCCATACCGGCATGGTAGGCCAATGCGTTGATGCCGTTCACACGAAGTTTTTCCGCCAATTCCTCCACCTTTTTTCTGCTAAGGCAGTAGATGATGCCGGATTGTCCATTTTGTCCAAGAATAAATTTGATAATCTCCTTGTCTATATCGTCTTTCTTGGGTCTAACCTCATAGTAGAGGTTTGATCGGTTGAACGATGACTTGAAGACGGTCGCATCCATAATTCCCAAACTTTTCTGGATGTCGTGTTGCACCTTGGGTGTCGCTGTCGCTGTTAAAGCGATGACAGCAACCTTTTGTCCAATCTCGTTGATAATCGGACGAATCTTCCGGTATTCAGGTCGGAAGTCATGTCCCCATTCTGAGATACAATGAGCCTCGTCTATGGCGAAGAAAGAGATCTTCACCTGTCTGAGAAACTCCACGTTCTCCTCTTTGGTGAGTGACTCTGGAGCCACGTATAGCAGTTTTGTTTTTCCTGAGAGGATGTCAGCCTTCACATTGTCAATGGCCGCTTTGTTGAGCGACGAATTGATGAAATGCGCAATGCCATCCTCTTCGCTAAAATTTCTCATCGCATCGACCTGATTTTTCATCAAGGCGATCAATGGTGAGATAACAATAGCGGTGCCCTCCATCATTAACGATGGCAATTGATAGCATAGAGATTTTCCACCTCCGGTTGGCATCAGGACAAAGGTGTCTTTGCCCGCCAATAAGTTGGTGATAATCTCCTCTTGGTTTCCTTTGAAGGTATCAAAACCAAAATGCAACTTCAGTTGTTTTGCCAATTCATTGTCTTTCATAATCGGAACACAATTAATCGTTTGTTAACTACCGGATGTTGCTACATTCCCGGTAACGCTGGCATGGCACGGAATTGCAGACGCGAATGTATATTACACTTCGTAATTTCGCATCATTTTAATGTTAAATTTTTCTATGCCACACGTAATTTTTCTAGGTTGGCACTCTGAATCTTGGATTCCGCATACTCTTTTGTCATGCGAATCTCCTTTTGGTCAGAGGAAGGGGTCTTAAACATCACATCCAACATGATGGTCTCTACGATGGATCGGAGACCTCTGGCACCCAATTTGAATTCAACGGCCTTATCGACGATGTAATCCAAAAGTTCGTCATCGAATGTGAGTTTCACTTTGTCCATCTCAAACATTTTGATGTATTGTTTGATGATGGAGTTCTTTGGTTCTGTCAAAATTGATCTCAAAGCGTCTCTATCCAGTTGGTTCAAATGGCAGAGAAGCGGCAAACGACCGATGATCTCTGGAATAAGACCGAAGGATTTCAAATCTTGTGGCGAAATGTATTGGAGGATGTTCTCCATATCCACTACGCCTTGCTTCTTCGCAGCCGCATATCCGACCACTTTGGTGTTCAATCGGTGGGCGATCTTGTGCTCTATGCCGTCGAATGCTCCGCCGCAGATGAACAATATGTTCTTTGTGTCGACCGGAATCATCTTTTGGTCTGGATGTTTTCTTCCGCCTTGAGGTGGAACGTTCACGATGGAACCCTCCAACAATTTGAGCAATCCCTGTTGTACGCCCTCTCCGCTAACGTCGCGGGTGATGGAAGGGTTGTCTCCCTTTCTGGCGATTTTGTCGATCTCGTCGATGAATACGATGCCTCGTTCCGCCGCCTTCACATCGTAGTCAGATGCTTGGAGTAGGCGAGTGAGGATACTCTCGATATCCTCTCCGACGTATCCCGCTTCTGTGAGGACCGTAGCGTCCACGATAGCGAATGGGACTTTAAGCAGTTTGGCCACTGTCTTCGCTAAAAGCGTTTTTCCAGTACCGGTGGATCCCACCATGATGATGTTGGATTTCTCGATTTCCACATCGTCGTCTCCCTTCTTTTGGGAGAGTCTTTTGTAATGGTTGTAAACCGCTACGGAGAGTGTTTTCTTCGCTTGGTCTTGCCCAATCACATATTGGTCAAGGAACTCTTTGATCTCCAAAGGCTTGGGAAGATCCTTCGTGTCGAAATCGGATGGAGCGTTCTTTTTGTTGCTCTCGACGATTTCATAAGCCATCTTGACGCATTCGTCGCAGATGTTGACGGAAGGTCCTGTGATGAGCATATTGACTTCGTTTTGGCTTCTGCCGCAGAAGTTACATCTGTTTGTGGTTTTCGTTGCCATCTTCCCGACTTATTTATTTCTCACCAATACTTCGTCGATCATGCCATAAGCTTTGGCCTCCTCGGCTGTCATCCAATAGTCTCTGTCGGAGTCTTTGTAAATCTTATCGTAATCATTGCCAGAGTGGTCTGCGATGATGGTGTACAACTCTTGCTTCAACTTTTGGATCTCTCTTGCTGTGATTTCGATGTCGGACGCTTGTCCTTGCGCGCCACCCATAGGTTGGTGGATCATCACGCGAGAGTGCTTCAAAGCGGAACGTTTGCCTTTTGCTCCTGCTACCAAAAGAACTGCTCCCATTGAGGCTGCCATACCTGTGCAGATAGTAGCCACGTCGCAACCAATGTATTGCATGGTGTCGTAAATGCCCAATCCGGCGTAGACGGATCCTCCAGGCGTATTCAAATAGATGGAGATATCCTTGCCTGGATCAGCCGAATCCAAATAGAGCAGCTGAGCTTGGATGACATTAGCTGTATAATCGTCCACTTGAGTGCCCAAAAAGATGATGCGATCCATCATCAATCTTGAAAACACATCCATTTGAGTCACGTTCAATTGGCGCTCTTCCAGGATGCTGGGAGAAATATAATTGTCTGATATGGTAGAGGTATATTGGTCCAAAGCTAATCCGTTCATGCCAAGATGCCCTACAGCATATTTTCTAAAGTCGTTTTTGTTCATCATTTTTCTAACAATTTAGTCCTTCAAATTTTCTATACAATTTTTTCTTCTATAAAGATAATATAAATTCTTCATATAAATCCAAAAAAAATCCCGACAATTTTCATTGCCGGGATTCAAATTATAGAATTTTAAAATTATTGAGCTTGCTCTTGGAACATTTTGTTGAACTCTTCGATGGTAACCTTCTTAACGTCCATTTTAATCTTAGACTTCACTACCTCAAGAACCTTCTCGTCCAAAACGCGCTCTACGATTTGTTGAGCGGATTCTTTCTTCTTCAACATCTCCTTAGCATAGTTCTCCAAAACGTCTGTTGGAACGGTTGTCATGCCGTATTGAGCGAATTGAGCTTGAGCGGTCTTCTTAGCGAACTCCATCATGTCGCCCTCTTCGATCTTCACGTTGTTTTCGGTAGCGATCTTGTTCTTGGTCAATTGCCACTTCAAATCCTCCAACATCATTGGATATTGAGTCTCAAGATCCTCCGCGCTGATCTTGTCGTTTGTCTCTGATACCCAACGCTTCAATAATGCGTCTGGGAATGCAACCTCGCCGAATGCCTCTTTCGCCAAAACCTTTTGAGCGTCCAACATCAACTTGTAGTCGCTATCCATGACAAGTGACTTCTTGATGTTCTCGATCAAACAGTTCTTGAATTCAGCCTCGCTCTTTGCCACGCCCTCACCCAAAGTCTTGTCGAACAACTCTTGGTTCATCTCAGCTGGCTTGAAACGGGTAATGCTCTTGATAGTGAACTTGAAATCTGCGTCAACGTTAGCGGCCTCTTCCTTCTTGATCTTCAAAAGGGAAGCGATCTCACCCTCGTTGCCGTATGCCTTCTTAGGATTGAAAGATACGGAAGCGCCTGCCTTTGCTCCTACGAACAAAGCCTTTTGCTCATCATCCTTCATATATTTAGGGCAAAGAACAACATCCTCAGCCTTGATACCATCCTCTTTCTCCTTAGTCTTTGTGCGCATCTCGACGATCTCGCCCTTCACAACGTCAGTCTCAACAACCTCTTGAGCCTCGTCGTAAGAACCACAACGGTCTTGTGCCGCCTTGATCTCTTTCTCTACCATCTCGTCGCTTACTTGGATCTCGTAGTAAGGGATAGTGATCTTATCGCTCAAGTTCAGCTTGCTCTCAGGTGCGATAGCAATATCGAATTTGAATTCAAATTCCTCTTCTTTGTCGAAATTAACCTCTTTTTGCTCTGTCTTATTAGGAAGTGGCTCACCCAAAATTTGGATGTTGTTCTCCTTGATGTAGGCCAACAACTTTTCAGAGATAATGTTGTTGATCTCGTCAGCCATCGCAGCTTTACCGAACATCTTCTTTACCATTCCCATTGGTACGTTTCCTGGACGGAAACCTGGTACGTTAGCTCTTTGTTTGTATTTGCGAAGAGTTTTCTCTACTGCCTCCTCGTAATCTGCTTTCACAATGTTCATTGTGATGATCGCGCTCGTTGCGTCGATGTCTTTTCTAGCAATATTCATATTGTTGTTATTATTTGAAATATCTATTTTTTTTCGGTCTGCAAAGTTAATCTTTTTTTTGATACCCGCAAACAGATTATTGTTAGCGGATTTTTGCGCCCAATTTGTTTTCGAAGTTCTTCATCAACTTATTCATGATGGCGTCGATTTGGTTATCGGTCATCGTCTTCGTCTCGTCTTGAAGGATGAAACTAACGGCGTATGACTTCTTGCCTGATTCTAGGTTCTTTCCCTCGTAAACGTCGAATAGATAGATGTTCTTGATGAGTCTCTTCTCTGTCTCCATAGCCACCTTCTCAATGTCGGAGAAGTTCACTTGCTTGTCAATCAACAAAGCAAGGTCTCTCTTTGCCTCTGGGAACTTTGAGATTTCAGAATAGGTTACCTTGTGGTTCTTCAACTCGGATAGAATGTTATTCCAATTCAAATCCGCGAAATATACATTGTTTTCCAATCCGAAGATGTTAAGCGCTTTTTTGGAGACAATACCCAAGGTGGCGAGTTCTTTGCCAGTGTTGGTCATGATGGTCAATCCGTCAGACAACAAATCGTCTTGGTAGATGCCCTCAACCAATCGCTTCAAATTGAAACCTAATCTTACGAAGATGTTGTTCACGTAAGCTCTCAATTGGTAGAAGGAACTCTTCTCTTGCTTCGCTACCCAACTTTGGGCGGTCTTGTTACCAGTCAACCAGATGCCCAAGTGGAAATCCTCACTGAATGGTTTTAGTGGAGCCTCTTCTGTGGAGCTCTTGGATGGGTCCAAGTGGTAGCAATTACCAAACTCGTAGAATTTGATGTCGCCGTTTTTTCTGTTGACATTGTATGCCACACTTTCCAAACCGCCAAAGAGCAAAGTTTGTCGCATGCAACCCAAATCAGCACTCAATGGATTCATCACCATTACCGCATTTTGCGCAGGGTATTTTTCTCCCTCTGTGTAGTAAGAGACTTTGGTGAGTGAGTTGTTCAATATCTCGTTGAAACCACATCCTGTTAATTGCTCGGAGATGAGGTTTTGTAACTTCAAACTGTTAGGGTTTGGAGAGTAAGAGATGGAGGAGGAGAGTGATAATCCCTCTTCGATATTGTCGTAGCCATAGATACGAAGGATATCCTCGATCACGTCCACATCTCTGGTCACATCCACTCTATAGGTAGGAACGGCCAATGAAAGTTGATCGTCATCCTCTTTCTTGACTTCGATCTCCAATCCGTTTAAGATGGTCTTTACCTCTTCCTTCTTGATCTCCTTACCAATCAATGAATTCACCTTGTTATAAGATAATTCAACTGCGAATGGGTCAACAGGGTTAGGATAGTTATCGAAGATCTCGCTTGAAATTTTACCGCCAGCGACCTCTTGTATCAACAAAGCGGCGCACTTCAAGATGTAGAGCGTATTGTTTGGATCGCAACCTCTCTCGTAACGGAAAGATGCGTCTGTGTTGAGTCCGAAACGACGGGCTGTCTTTCTTACATATACTGGGTTGAAGTATGCGCTCTCAAGGAAGATGTTCTTGGTAGTCTCTGAAACACCTGAATCGAGTCCGCCGAATACACCAGCGATGCAGGCACCGCCCTTCTCGTCGCAAATCATCAAGTCGTTTGCGTTCAAACTTCTTTCCACACCGTCAAGAGTGGTGAATTTAGTCCCTTCAGGCAAGGTTTTCACGATGATGTGTTGTCCCGCCATCTTGTCCAAGTCGAATGCGTGAAGCGGTTGGCCGAGCGCATGCAACATATAGTTGGTTGCGTCCACGACATTGTTAATCGGTCTTAAGCCGATGATCTTCAATGCGTTTTGCATCCACTCTGGAGACTCTTTGATGGTGACACCCGTGATAGCCACACCAGAATAACGAGGACAAGCGGTGGTGTTCTCCACTGTCACCTTTACTGGACAATCGTGGTTGTCTACCTTGAATGCGTTGACATCAGGTCGGGTTAGTTTGTATTTGCCGTTGGCGTGGAATTGGAAATAGGCGGCCAAGTCGCGAGCCACACCGTAGTGTGAAGTGGCGTCGATTCGGTTAGGTGTGATATCCACCTCAATGATATAGTCGCTTTCAATTCCGTAATAATCTTTTGCTTTTGTGCCGACCTTTACGTCAGCAGGTAGTTCGATGATTCCGTCGTGGCTATTTCCTACGCCGATCTCATCCTCCGCGCAGAGCATACCGAATGATTCTACACCGCGCAATTTTGAACGTTTGATAGTAAAACATTCGTCGCCACTATAAAGTTTGGTACCGATGGTGGCCACGATGGTCTTTAATCCGGTACGGCAGTTGGCGGCGCCGCATACAATTTGCAAAGGTTCTCCCTCTCCAACATTAACTTTGGTGACGTGAAGGTGGTCTGAATCAGGATGTGCTACGCAATCCAATACTTCACCGATTACCAAACCCTCCAATCCGCCTTTGATGGATTGAACTTCTTCTACACCTCCGACTTCAAGACCGATAGAGGTCAACACTTTAGAGACTTCTTCTGGCTCGATATCCAAATTGATATACTTTTTTAGCCAATTGTATGAAATATTCATTACTAACTATTTTTCTATTATATCAGCGATCTTTCGCCTCCATACATTTCTTAAACCGCGAATTTATAAAAAAAATATATCAGATGGGTACTCATATTTCAACTTTCTTATGTACTTTTGTTGAGAATTTTTGATTAAAATGAAACAAGTGGCGCAGATAAAATTACGTTCAGGTGTATCGGGCATGATGCGGGTGAAAAATGAAGGACAGTTCATTGAGGCCTGTGTTGAGTCTTGTATTGATGCTTTGGACGAATTGATTATTGTGTGGAATGATTGCACAGATAATAGCGCCGAAGAGATAGAACGCATGCGGATGCGTTATCCCGATAAAATCAAAACATTTGAATACAAACACAAAATCTATGCGGTCGGTCTGACGAAGGAGGAGTATGAATACGCTAAGTCGCTTCCTTCCGATTCTCCCCATTTGTTGTGCAATTATTACAATTTTTGTCTTTCGAAGGTCTCTTGCCAATATGCGGTGAAAATTGACGCTGACCAAATCTATTTCACGGATAAACTGAAATATTGGTGTGATTTCCTTCGCTCCGACGAACCTGTTGATTTCAAGTTGAGTGACTGCTGTTGCTATTTGAAACGCAAATTGTTTGGCTTGTTCTGTATGGGGATATATGCGACAAAAAGTTTTTGGGGGAAGTCATTTTTTGGTGGCGAAATGTCCGAGAAGCAGATGGCTCGATATACGCACTTTGTGAAATACATGGTGAAGAATTGTGGGTGGAACATTCTCATATCTGGTCAAAATGTCGTTTCGATAGGAGATGACTGGTACACCACCTTGGGTCAAAAAGCAGACGATTTCAATATCCTTCCGCCTTTCAACGGAATTGGCGACCACATGATTTTTAAAGTGACTCCCGATTGTCGCTATGAAGTGATCGACATGCCAAGTTACTCAATGGGCCGTAGCGATTCCTACACGTTGATAGAGATTTTCAAGTGTGACGCGCGTTCGCTTCCGATCGGTTTTAGTTGGTGGCACGTTAATATGATGAGACCTGCTGTCTATCAGCAGGTTTTGAAACGGTTTGAGGCCTCCAAGGAGCGGTTCGCTCTTTTGTCTGATTTCGTGAAGAAAGGGGCTCGTGAAATAGATGATAGTATGGATTATGAGATGATTAATTTGCATTGCCGACTTTTTTGTTTGTACATCTATCCTTATGGGAAACCATCTTTGGTAAATAATCTCCACAAATTGGATCGTCTTAAATTTTGATTGGCGAGATTGTCGAGTATCTTCCACGACATCGAAAAAGTGTTCTGTAAATTGAAATCTACATTTTTATATTTTATCTTTGCGGAAAAGAATATGGAATTATGACAAAATTCAGATGCCTTTTGACATGGGTTCTTGCCTTCTTCTGCATAGTTGCCTATGCGGAAGAGGATATCATCCCCGAGAAGTTTTATGGCAGAGAGTATCGTTATCAAGGCGACAAGCTCCAATACCGTGTGATGTATCCGAAAGGATATGGTGTGGAGGGGTTGCGTTTCCCTTTGTTTATCTTTCTTCATGGGGAAGAGGAGCGGGGAGACGATAATCTTATGCAATTGAAATATGGATCAACGCTCTATATGAGCGAGACCGCTAGAAACTACCAATCCGCAGTGGTGATTATGCCGCAATGTCCAGAGGATGATTTTTGGGCTGTTTACGATAGAATGGCAGATGGTTCCATTGTGGTGCGTGAGAATCCGGAACAGACGAAGAGTAGTGTCATTGTGGAGCAGATTGTCCAGTTCTACTTGAAGAAGCAGGATAAAATCGATGCCTCCCGCGTCTATTTGGTGGGCAAAGAGATGGGCGCTTTTGGCGTTTTGGACTTAGCGGCGCGTAATCCTAAGTTATATACCGCTGTGGCAGCTGTGTCTGGATACATTGATCCCAATCGCATGAAGAAGAAAAAAATCTATTGCCGTGTTTTCAACGGTGTGGATGATCCGATTGTTCCTATTCAAAGCGTACGTGAATTGAACCCTGTGATAAAAAGCGTTGGTGGAGAGTCGGGCGTGATTGAATACCAAGACACCAAGCATGATGACGCTTGGGAGATGGCGACCAGTTCCACCGAATTAATGGACTGGTTGTTTGAAAAGGTGAAGAAATAAGTTGGAATAGTAAGTATATGACAAAGGCATGAACCATCGTCCATGCCTTTGTTGTTTATTGTATGTATTATCGTTTGTTTGCTTCGAAAATCTTTTCCGCGCAGTTGATGCCATCCATGGCGGAAGAGGTGATGCCGCCCGCATAGCCGGCTCCTTCGCCACAAGGGTAGAGACCTTTGATTTGCGGATGTTGGAAACTATCCGGATCACGAGGAATGCGGACAGGGGAGGATGTGCGTGATTCAACGCCGACGATAATGGCGTCGTTGGTGAGGAATCCCCTCATTTTACGGTCAAAATCCTTGAAACCCTCTTGCATTCTCTCTCGAATGAATTTAGGCATCCATTTGTGCATCTCGGAAGGCACGATGCCTGGTAGATAAGAGGTTCTCGGCAAATCCTTAGATGGACGGTTATTGACGAAATCCACCAATCTTTGGGCAGGCGCCACTGCATTGCCTCCACCATTTTGGAAAGAGAGGCGTTCGTACTCCTCTTGGAAACGGAGTCCTGCCAATGCGCCATATTGTTCATATCCTTTTAAATCCTCCGGACGTATCTCCACCACAATGGCGGCATTGGCCAAAGGCGAGTTACGCTGCGAAGGGGACATGCCGTTTACCACACACTCTCCTTCGGCGGTGGAGGCGGGAACGATAAATCCTCCCGGACACATACAGAAAGAGTAAACGCCACGTTCCTTAACTTGTGTTACCACATTGTAGGCGGCTGCGGGAAGGTATTTTCCTCGGTTTTTGCAATGATATTGAATGGTGTCGATAAGCGCTTGTGGATGCTCCACACGGACACCCATGGCAAATCCTTTGCACTCCAATTGAACACCTTGCTGATGAAGCATCGCGTAGATGTCGCGGGAAGAGTGACCAGTCGCTAAAATGAGGTGCTTGGCAAAGAACTTTTCTCCTTTCTCCGTAACGATGCCTTCTATTTGTTGATCCTTGATCAGCAACTCAGTCATCTTGGTTTCAAAATGGATCTCTCCGCCATATTTCAGTATGGTTTCCCGCATGTTTTTGATGACGGTTGGTAGTCTGTCCGTTCCGATGTGCGGATGTGCCTCGTAGAGAATTTCATCCTGTGCGCCATGCTGGTGGAAGGTCAACAAAATCCTACTGCAATCGCCCTTCTTCTTGGAACGGGTAAATAGTTTGCCGTCTGAGAAGGTACCTGCTCCGCCCTCTCCGAAACAGTAGTTGGATTCGCAGTTGAGTCCGTTGTTTCTGTTTAATTGCGCGATATCCTTCTTTCGGTCGCTCACCTCCTTGCCCCGTTCGATGATAACGGGTTTGTAACCCAATTCGATGAGTCTTAACGCGGCGAATAGACCAGCAGGCCCCGCACCGATGATAAGAATAGGCTCCGCATGCAGAACCTCTTGGTATTCAAAATGGTAGGTGATGGGTTGTGGCTTTGTGCCTTGTGTATATACATCCACACAGAGATTGATCTTCACTTGTGACCTGGAACGCGCGTCGATGGATTTGCGGATAATTTGCACGCCATTGACATCTTCCGTTCTGACACGGATTTTCTGGGCCACCGCCTCCTTCAAGCGGTTGGGATCTCCCGCTTGTTCGGGTAATAGTGTGAGTTGTATGTTTTGCAAAAATGCCATAACCCTAAATGGAAAATAGGTTCAATTATTGATTGGACAACATGCGTTTGTTGATGAACTCTTGGAAGACATCTTTGTAGGAGTCTGAAACCGGAATGTAGGTCTTGCCAAAGACGATTCTGTTTCTTTCCACCTCTTTGATCTTGCTGGATTGCACGATATAAGAACGGTGTACTCTCATGAATTTATTAGCGGGAAGCGCGCTCTCCAACGCCTTCATGCTCATGAGGGATAGTATAGGAAACTGTTGGTCTTCCATGTGGATTTTCACATAGTCCTTCATGCCCTCCACGTATAGGATTTTTTCCAATTCAATCTGGACCAATTTGTAATCCGTCTTGACGAAGATGCTTTTCGAACCCTCATCCTCTTGCGCATTAGCGGCTACGTCACCGTTTCCGCTACCTGCTGTCATTTTAAACCAATTCAACGCCTTGTTCGCCGCATTGAGGAAATCGGTATAACTGATGGGTTTTAGCAAATAATCCAATGCGTTCACTTTGAATCCGTCCAAAGCATATTGTTGGAAGGCTGTGGTGAAGATGACCTTGGTCTTCTCGCCGACAAGTTTGGAGAACTCCAGTCCGTTCATCTCTGGCATTTGAATATCCAAGAACATCAGATCCGGTGGATTGGTTGATAACACGCTTGAGGCTTCCACCGCGCTTGAATAACTGCCCACCAAGTTGAGAAAAGGGGTTTTCTTGACATAGGACTCAATCAATCCCAACGCCAATGGCTCGTCGTCCACTACGATACATTTCAATTCCATGATGTCAACTTTGTTTTGTGTTTATGATTAATGTTGAATAATATTCGTTCTCTCTCACGCCATATTCCAGTGTATGCGCGTTTGGATAGATGAGTTGCAATCTACGTTTGGTGTTCTCTATGCCAATGCCTGAACCGCTCTTGTCATGTTCCTCCGATTTAGGGAAATAACTATTTTTCAATTCGCAGCGGATGGTGCTTTCGTCAATCGCCTCGATGGAGAATCTGATATAAGAGGGTTGGTTGTTCGCCACGCCGTGTTTGAAAGCATTCTCAATAAATGAGATGAATAACAGTGGCGCGATAGGCATATTCGGATTTTTCTCCACATTGGTAACGGCATCCACCTCCACCTGTTTGGTCAATCGCAACTTCATCAAACTGATGTAATTGTTGATGAAATCCACCTCTTTTTGAACCGGAACGAACATTTTGTCGTCGTCATAAAGCACATAACGCAACATTTGGCTCAAACTCATCACCGCTTCCTGAGCTTTGTCTTGGCTGATGGCGATGAGGGCGTAGATGTTGTTGAGTGTGTTAAAAAGGAAGTGTGGATTGATTTGGCTTTTCAAATTCTTGAGTTCCGCTTCCACCTTTTGCCTCTCTTCCTCTTGTCTTTGTTCTTCTCTCTCAAACCAACTGATGGTGGATTTGAACGCCACGGCGACACCTGCGATGCAGATGAAGCTTAATATATCCGTGAAAATATGCCACCATCGAAGTTTCATACGAGTTTCATAGGCTTTGCTCTGCTCTTTAGAAACGGGTTTTAGGGAGACCTCCTCTTTTGAATCACTAGAGATGATGGGTGTCTCTCCTCGTTTGAGCGTAGCGATTTCTTGTTGTAGTTCCTCTACCTTCTCGATTAGTTTTACAGTAGGAGGGGGAGTGTCGGGTATGATGACACGGAACCATAAGAAGTGCAATCCAAAGATGATCGAAAAGGTCAACAAATTGGCCAAGAAGAATTGCTTGACTTTATTGTTGAACAAGAACTTCTCCGTGAACACGACAAAGTTCAAGTAGAATATGGCGATGAAGGAGACTGGGGTGATGAGTTGTTTGATATATTGGCCCCATGGAGCGTCTCCTTCTTCTCTTCCGAATACGATCAATGGCATAATCAGCAAAATCACCCAAGGTACAGTATGACCCAAGATCTTGATGATTTTAATTTGTTTCTGGGATAGTGAACTGATGATGTTATCCATATTTATTTAATAATTAAATCCATGTAAATGGGAAGATGATCACTGTATCCGTAGGCGTAAAAAGTGCCTCGGAAAGCTCGCTTGGGAGCCTTTCCCGTCTTATCTTCCGTTAATAAAAAATCCTCCTGGCAAATATGTACTTTGTCTAGTGAGGTGTGGGTTTTCTCCTTTTTGTCCAATAGAATTCCGGTGACGATGAATTGGTCTAAAACGCCCCATTCTCCGCCAAATTTATGGGTGCCTAGATCGCTTCTCCCATCGAATTGGGCGCAGAGATTGTATAGCGCTTTTCCCTTTATTTTGCTCTCTTGTGGATGGACCACTTGTAGCACCTCCTTGATGCTTGTGTTGTAAGGATAGTCGTTGTAATCACCCATGCAGATGATTCTTCCCTTAGGATGAACCGATAGGATGCTATCTATCAATCCTTTGAGTAGACGTGCCGCACCTATTCGCTTGTGCTCTGATTCTAGTTCACCTCCATAGCGAGAGGGCCAGTGGTTGACAAAGATGTGGAGCGTGTCTTTGTTGGGTAAGATTCCTGTCGCCTCCAAAATGTCTCGTGTGGGTTTATCGTCCTCTCTCTCTTGCTTGACTTGATGGAACCTTTGATTGATTACCCTGAACTGGTCGGGTAGATAGGCGAGGGCCACATCCACGCCACGGCGATCTGGAGAGTCTTGATGGATAAATTGGTATCCGCTTCCTTTTAGTTGGGTGTGGTTGAATAGGTCGTTCAACACCTTCTTGTTCTCTATTTCGCAAAGGCCGATGATAGCGGGTTTGTGCCATCCGCCCGCAGCTGTGATGGCGCGGGAGAGATTATTGATCTTGTTTTTGTATTTTTTCTCAATCCATTGGTATTCCCCCTCCGGCGTGAATGCGTCATCCTCCGTTATAGGATCGTTCTCGTAGTCGAAGAGATTTTCCACGTTATAGCTGACGATGCGTAGCGTGTCTGGCCTTTGGGCGTAGAGAGGGCAGGAGACCATTATGAGAATGGCCAGCCAAGATACTTTCCTCCATATATTTTCAATCCTCGTCATTTGTGATATGTCGAAATAGGCTACTTATAATCCTTTATTTACTGTAGGTTTGAAATGTTGGCCTCAGTTGTGTCGGTCTGAGCGACGATGATTTGCAAAGCACCCAAATCCGGAGCGGCCTCAGTGTTTCGGATGACGCCTTCCTTGTCCGTTTGAAGATAGGCGTTTTTGAGTACCATTCCTAGATCACCCTTCTCTTTGCATGGAGATTCCTCTTTCAAGTGGAAATCGAATTGATAATCTTGGGTGTTGATGGCCGTGAACAATGGAATATCCTTGATCACGCTAATGCTTCGTAACGTGTCGTTCAGCTCCTCTGCTTTCGATTGTACCAAACAATGGTTGAACCAATAGTCGAAGGATCCTTCCGTTTCCTCTTCGGAACGCATGCATAGCAACTCCTCGGAAGTGCCGCTGATGATGCAGTTGTTGAATTCCGCCTTGATAGGGAGATTCAGTGTGGTGGCATGGTTGATATATCCAATGCCTGAAAGCGTAAGGGCCGATTTGTAGTATCCTAGTCCCTTTTTATAACCTGCTATGGTGCAATGGTCGAACCTATAATCTCCGCACGAAAGGATGACAGAACCATTCTGTCCGTTGGAGAAGATGGAATTGTAAGCAAGAATGTTGGCGTGGTGTGCTTTGAGACATGTCGTGTGGACATTGTGGATTTGCGTATTGGCGATGATCAGTCTGTATGACTCTGTGATATCGGAAGAGTCGATCACGATGCCGAAATTACCCCCTTTGATAAGTGCATGTTCAATGAAATTATCCTTGCTGGAAGAGGTGAAGACGATGCCTCCCCACTGATCCGCCAAATCGTCGTAATGAATTTTGCTGGTCATTTTGTCTGAACGGTAACAACGAAGGGTGACTTCATTGTCAAGGGTTCCCTCCATGCGGATGGTGCCATAGGCCAAAATTGTGCCTTTTTTCTTCAAGTAGAGTTGAACACCAGGTTGCAAAGTCCATGTGACCAATGAGTCTACAATGATGGAGTCGTATATCAGATAGGGCTTATCGTTGCTCCAAGTAGTGTTTTGGTCGATGTGGAGCGTTTGCTTGATGTGATAGACATCTTGTCCATAGGCGGATAGAACCACCTCTTGGGAGTTGCCGTTGTAGATGAATTTTAGTTTGTCCTCGATGTAGAGAGGGGCGTTGGATCCCAACTCATTAACCTTGATTTGCACAAAAACGAAGAGACTGTCGCCTGAGGCGATTTTGACGTCAGAGAATTGATTGCCTGCCTTTCCGTTGACATTGACTTGGAAGTAGTTGCTGGTAGATTCCAATAAGATGGAAGAGACCTTGATGTCTTCGTCTGTCTTGTTATAGACCATGATGACATTGGTCGGACTCAGCATTTGCGTGAAAATCGTGTCGATTTTCAGCGTGTCCAAAGAGAATGAGAGTTTGTATTTCGCATCGGTGGTGAAGTCATCCTTACAACTTTGCGCCAAAAGGGAAAATAGTAAACCTATGACTAGCGCTACCGATAAATATTTATGCTTTGTCTGTTTCGTCATCCGATTTTATTCTATGCAATTAAAATATACATAATAATGGGTCAAAGGTACTAATAATTTGTGAAAATACAATGTATAAATATTCTGGAATTCGGGTTCTGACGGTTGAAAAATGCATTATTTGCCCGTTGATGTTGTGGATATCTCGTCGTTCTATCTCAAAATAATGGGTTGTTGAAAAATAAATGTGATATTATTCTGTAAAAAATACTGAATTAGTCAATGATTTTGAATATTTTTCTCTAAATTTGCACTTGAATTTAGGAGAATTTCGATTTGTGATGATCAGTTGGGTGTGGAATTTTCTTGATTTCAACACAAGGTAGCGGTCTTTTTTGGTGTGCGTGGTCGTGCATCTACCGAATTTCGGGTTATTTATTCAAAGAATTAAATATTAGCGAATTACCTTGAATTGGCCGCATGTTTTAATATGCGGGGAGAAATAGGTGTAGTCATTCGAAACCTCGTGTTATTTGTTGATTTTATGTTCTTGAAAATGGTAGAATTTGAGTGTTTCTATGCGTATGTGAATTCATTGGTTTGAATGTTTATACATTTGTGAAATTTCCTTTTCCCCCCTTATCGGCTTTGGGTCAATGCAATTTTAAATTGAAAAACAAGTAAAAATAATAACATAAATTTATGGAAGAGACGAAAAATAGTGGAACCGTCCAATCTGAAGATTTCATTGAGTTCGGAGAATTGCTACTGATGTGCTTGAAAAAATGGTATTGGTTTGCCATCTCTTTGGCCATTGTGATGTCATTAGCTTTCCTTTATATCTTAAGAACGCCAAGTTCGTATAAGCGAACCGCGGAGGTTCAGATTAAGTCAGAATCAAAGGGAGGTCAGTCTTTTAGCATTCAGAACGCTTTCAGCGATATGGGTGGATTGATTGGTATGAATACCAATGTGAGCAATGAATTGCGTGCCTTTATGTCTGCCGATGTGATGTATGAGGTGGTGCAACGCCTTCAACTGGATATGGAATATGTCGTGGATGGCCCTTTGCACGACAATGTTTTGTATGGTTCTAACTTGCCAATTACCGTCTCTTTTCTAGATTTGGCTAGCGATAAGAATGTTAGTTGCGACGTTACTTTGGATTCGGGACGAGTTGTTGTCGACAAATACACTTGTTTCGAGAACGGCAAGTTAAAAAAATTAGACCAAGAGAATCTCTGCGCGGTAGGGGACACATTAGTGGGAACACCTGTGGGCAGAATGGTAATCATGACGAATCCTAAATTTTTAGGAAGTTTTACAGGAACGATCCATGTGACACATACCAATGTGGCCTCCGCATCGGAATCATGGGCCAAATGTTTGACTGTAACCCAAGAGGATGAGAATGCTGAGATCATCACTTTGGCTATTATGGATGTCTCCAAAGAGCGAGGTGATGACATCTTGGATATGATGATTAAGGTCTATAATGAGAATTGGATCAAGGATAAGAACCAAATCGCCGATGGTACTTCGCTATTTATCACGGAACGTCTGAAAATCATCGAGAGTGAATTGTCTACGGTGGATAATGACATCTCATCTTACAAGAGTAAGAATCTCTTGCCTGATGTAAAGGCGGTTGCCGAGATGTATATGCAGGAGAATGCTAATATTTCCAATCAGTTGCGTGATTTGAATGCGCAGTTGTATATGACCAACTACATCCGTGATTATCTCTCTGTGCAAAAGAATCAAACCAGTCCGTTGCCGGTAAGCTCCGGTTTGCAAAATGTGAACATTGAGTCGCAAATCGCGGAGTACAACGACAAGATGTTGAATCGAAATCGCTTGGAGTCGAATAGTAGTTCGGAGAATGATTTGGTGAAGCAGTTGGATAAGGAGTTGGGTACTATGCGTAGAGCCATTTTAGTCTCCATCGACAACCAAATCGCGGCCATCGACAACCAAGTACGCAACTTGAAGAAGAGCGAACAAAAGGCCTTGTCTAGAATCTCCTCTAACCCTAAACAAGCGGAGATGTTGCTTTCCGCTGAACGTCAACAAGCGGTCAAGGAGGCTCTATACCTCTTCCTTTTGCAAAAACGTGAGGAAAACGAGTTGTCGCAATCTTTTACGGCGTATAATACCCGAATCATCAAAAAACCTGGTGGTAGTTCATTGCCGGACGCTCCGATTAAGCGAAATATATTTTTGTTGGCCTTCGCCATCGCATTTATCATTCCATTGGCTATTATTTACATCAAAGCCTCTATGAACAATACTTTGCGAGGAAAGAAGGATTTGGAGAATTTGCCTATTCCGTTGTTTGCGGAGATTCCAATGGCAGACAAGTCCAAATTCTGGCGTATCAACCGCAAGGATGTGGATGCCGTGGTGGAGCAGGGCAATCGTGACGCGATCAACGAAGCGTTCCGTGTTTTGAGAACCAATTTGGAGTTCTTGGATCAGAAGCATGGCAATGTGATGATGTTCACCTCCTTCAATGCAGAGAGCGGAAAGAGTTTCCTATGCTTGAACACCGCGTTAAGTTTTGCTTTCAAGGGAAAGAAGATCTTGATGATCGATGGTGATATGAGACATGCATCTTTGTCTAAATGGGCTGATAGTCCATCGAAGGGATTAAGCACTTATTTAAGTGGCAAGGATACGAAAGTAGCTGATGTGATTGTTAAGTCTGTCAACGATAACAATGGTCTGGATATGATACCGGCAGGCGAGATTCCAGATAATCCGTCGGAGTTGGTGGGCAACGGCTTGTTGCAGTCAGCCATCGAACAATTGAAGACACAATATGATTATGTCTTTATTGATTGTCCTCCAGTGGATGTTGTGGCGGATGCGCGAATAATAGAGACTTGCGTTGATGAGACCCTATTCTCAATCCGTTCAGGTTTGTTGGATCGTTCTTTGTTGAAGGATTTGGTTGACCTTTACAACGAGAATCGATTCAAGAACATGCATTTGATCTTGAATGGTACGCCAATGGATAAGGGAAAATATTCTTATCGAAACAGATACCATAGCAGTAGCTATTTGTCTCGTAATTAATCATTTGTCTCGATAACATGTCATTGTTCGATTTCTTAAGCGGAACGCTTTCATTGGCGGAGTCAGGGATTTGCCAAGGCATGGTGGACTGTCACAGCCACTTGATTCCGGGTGTGGATGATGGTATCCAGAAGATGGAGGATGCCTTATCTGTGCTTCAGGGATACGAAAAGTTGGGTGTGAAGGAACTCTATTGCACGCCGCATATCATGGAGGATTTGCCCAATACTTCCGAAAAATTAAGGAAAGGGTTCTCCCAGTTATGCGAGGCTTACCAAGGTCCCATCCAGCTCCATCTCGCCGCTGAATATATGATCGACAATTTGTTGTTGGATCGTTTGGAAGTGAATGACCTATTGCCTCATGGCGCTAAAAAGGATCACCTTTTGGTGGAGACTTCTTACTACTCCTCACCAGGCTGTTTTGAGGCGGCTTTGGAAAAAGTGCGGACAATGGGATATTGGCCCATGTTAGCTCATCCTGAACGTTACTGTTATATGGATATGGGCGACTACGATCGTTTGAAATCTGAAGGTGTGAAATTTCAATTGAATGTGACTTCGTTACTAGGAAAATATGGTGAAGATGCCCAAAAGAAAGCGCAAATGCTTCTGGAAAAGGGAATGTATGATTTCTTAGGAACGGACGTTCATCGTTATGACCCTCAATTCGCTCACCGAAAGGTGAAGAAAAGAGATGCGGAAAGAGTAAATTTGATAAAGTAAAAGGCCATCAACATGGATGATGGTAAATTGAATGACGTACAAATAGAGTGACGTATGGACAATAATTTGATAACGGTAACGGCTCCTTTGTTACCCGATTTAGAAGAGTTTAATGGATTGTTGAAACAAATTTGGGACTCTAAATGGATTACCAACAATGGTTCTTTCCACCAACAATTGGAAACGGAGTTAGCCGCCTATTTGAAGGTCCCTTATGTGAGTCTCTTCACCAATGGAACCTTGCCGTTGATCACGGCGCTTCAAGCATTGCGTATCACAGGGGAAGTGATCACGACGCCTTATAGTTTTGTCGCTACCACACACTCTTTGTGGTGGAATGGCATCAAACCGGTATTTGTGGATGTTGATCCCCAAACTGGTAATATGGACCCTGATAAAATAGAGGCTGCCATCACACCTAAAACAACCGCGATCATGCCGGTACACGTATATGGAAAACCTTGTGACACCAAGCGAATTCAAGAGATTGCGGATTGTTATGGCTTAAAGGTCATTTACGACGCGGCTCATGCTTTCGGTGTGGAAGTGAATGGCGAGAGCGTTTTAAATGCTGGAGACATGTCAACGCTTTCATTCCATGCCACCAAGGTCTACAATACCATTGAAGGAGGAGCCATGGTGATGCATGACGCCAAGACCAAACAACGGATCGATTTCTTAAAGAACTTCGGTTTCGCGGATGAGACGACCGTTGTCGGACCAGGCATCAACTCTAAAATGGATGAAATACGCTCCGCTTATGGTATTTTGAATTTGAGACAAGTGGACAGCGCCATCGAGGCACGTCATCAAGTAGCCATCGCTTATCGCGAAGTGTTACGAGGGGTAGAGGGAATCACTTTCTTTGATGATATGCCTGGTGTTAAACATAACTATTCTTATTTCCCGATTTTTGTGGATGAGAAGAAGTATGGTATGACACGTGATGAGTTGTATGCGAAGATGAGAGAAGTGAATGTTCTCGGCAGACGTTATTTCTATCCATTGATTTCTGAATTCTCCACCTATCGCGGTTTGGAGTCCTCTTCTCCGCAAAACTTGCCGAATGCCCATAAGATGGCTAATAGCGTGATATGCCTTCCAATGCATCATGCATTGGGCAGTGAAGAGATCCAACGTGTTTTGGATGTGATCGTTAAGTAATTTGCACCAGATTGAAATATGATATAATGATGGAAAATAATAAAGACATATATTTCGCGCCGGTTGTCATACCGACTTTATGCCGTTCCAAATACTTCATCAATATGATGGAGAGTCTGAAACGAAACTCGTGGGCAAAATACACGGACGTTTATATTGGTTTGGATTATCCGCCATCAGAGAAGTATCGCCAAGGTTGGCAAGAGATTTCGGATTACTTGGATACCAGTGATTTCTCTATGTTCGCTAAGATGGAGGTCTTCCGTCGTACCGAGAATTTGGGAGGTTTCCGCAACAACATTGAATTGTCTCAATATGTGATGCAAAGATATGATTGTTACATCCGTACCGATGACGATATGGAATTCTCACCCAACTTTTTGGAATATATGGATAAGTGTCTATGGCACTATCGAAACGACAATGATGTGTTGTTTGTCTCTGGCTATTCCTATCCTTTGCCATGGAAAGTGGCGCAAGGCGCGAATTGTTTCAGGGAGAACTTCAGCGCGCCATCTTGGGGAATGGGTATTTGGACCAAGAAACACCCGATTTACACCAACTACATCTGTAAGGGACGTCTCTTGAAAGATGCTGGTAAATTTGTGAAAGAGGGCAGGGATAAACTGATGTCTTTGGCGACCTTCAGGTATTATTTCTTCGAAGTGCTCTCTATAAAAAGTCAGACCGGACTCTATGATTTGAATACGGATGTCTCAGACACCACCTATTTGGCATGTAAGGGAGGATATTGCATCTACCCGGTTTTGTCGAAGGCAAAAAATTATGGATGGGATGGTTCTGGCGAATATTGCCACGCCATTGACGGTGAATTTGGCAACCACTCATACAACTATGATTACGCAAACCAGGAAATTGACCAGTCAGAAACTTTCGATCTCATACCAGACGATAGTGGACAATTTATGGCAGAAAACCTCGCCCTGATGAGCGAATTTGATTATGATCCCAACCCGGGACCTACCAAAAAGTTGGAGGTGGCCCGTCATAATTATGAATTGGTGAAGCGTTATGGTCGTCCATTGGCCATCTTGGTTCATCTCTTTGAGTTCGCATGGTCTAAAATAACAAGGAAATAGGTATCTGCTTATCTCGGTGTAGTTGAAATAATTATGGATTTAGCATATTTCGTATACATCCTATTGCTATTGGTGATGTCCTATTTGGGATACCAATATTCAATGACGAACAAAAAGGTTTTCCTTTATGCGATCATTGCGATTTTCACCTTTGTGATCGGTTTTCGTTATGCTGTGGGAACTGACTATCTCGCATACAAAGCCTTTTATTTCAACCATGACTTGTTCCATAAAGAGTATGGGTATACGTTTATCAATAATTTCTTTAGTTTTTGCCAATTCCACTATAGTACGCTTTTTGTTTTTATCTCTTTCCTTGAAATTTACTTTTTTATTCAGGGTTTTAAAAATTTCAACCATATATTGCCTTGGGCCGTTTTCTTCCTTTTCACAACACTTGAGCTCTTCATTTGGAATAATGGTTTGAGGCAAAGTGTCGCTTTTTGCATCTTCTTTTATGCTATACGCTTTATTCATGAGAGGAAACCCATTCAATACGTTCTATGCATATTGCTTGCGGGATCCATGCATAAGAGTGCCTATCCATTGGTGGCATTCTATATGATGCCTTATTTGAAGGTGAAAGACGATCGATGGATTCAGTATGTGCTTTTCTTCGGAACATTTTTGGCAGGAACATTTTTGAAGACGTTCTTCTTCGCTAATATCACTGGGGTCGCCAATCTCATCGGTTTGGGTGAGAATGTGAGCAATATCAAGTATCTGGAAACGTTGAATTGGGGTGGTGGAAAAAACTCCTTGGGTGTTGCTTCATTGATGTGGATGTTGATCGACATCTTTTGTATCTATCTATATCCTAAGCTAAAAAAGAAGTATGATTCTGTGGGATTTGATTTGTACTACAAACTGTATATAATTGGTATTCTTTTACAAAATAGTATTGGTGGAACATATTTTGACCGTATGAATATGTATTTTCTCCCATTCCGTATTGTCATCTATTCCTTCTTCATGTATGAATTTTCCAAAAAGAAGGATGTGGTATACCGCGTGCCGATCCTACTTTTCTGCGGTCTGACTTTCGGACTATTTTTGTGGGCGATTAATAACAAGGCGGCCAATTGCGCTCCTTATTTGTTCGTCTTTGATCAGTAAGAATAGAAATAGATATTATTTCTTGTCGAATATAAATACTAACAAACTATACAATGTTACTATCATTTGTAGTGCCATCTTACAACGTTGAGCAATTCGTGGAAGAGTGCTTGTCGAGTTGTATCGCGCAGAATATTAGCAAGGATGATTACGAAATCATTGTGATCAACGATGGTTCCAAGGATAACACCTTGTCTGTGGTAAATCAATTCATTGCCACTCATCAGACTACCAATATCGAAGTCTATTCTCAGGAGAATAGTGGTCTGAGCGCTACCCGAAATCGTGGCGTCTCGTTGGCCAAGGGGGATTATGTGTGGTTTGTGGATAGTGATGATTGGGTGAAGGAAAATGTCTTGACGGACATCTCGGCTTTGATTGAGCGATACCATCAGCCAGAGGTAATCGTTTTGGACACCATATTGAGGAAGAATGGGGAAGACCAAGTGATCAAGCGCCCTTTACCTCAAGAGGAGGGCGATGGTAAGTACATTTATGACAACTCCTATATCTTCCCATATAGCGGAGCTCCCTTCTATGTATACAAACGTAGTTTCTTATTGGAAAATAAGCTGACGTTCCGTGAGGGTATCTATTTTGAGGATTGCCTTTTCACACCTGTGGTGATGAGTTTGGCGAAGCGTTGTGTCTATTATCCTACACCGGCCTATATCTACCGCTTGCGGGATAATTCCATCACAAACTCTTCCATTACGGAGAGGAAGTTGAACGACATGAAAAGTGTGGCCGACGATTTGTCGGAAAGGGTGGGATCCTTGCAATCTCCGTCGCAATCTCAGGATGTTTTGAGGGATGCGGCTTGTAGAAATTTTGAAGTGTTATTCAGGTATTATATCTTGAAAACCACTTCTGATCTTCAAAAGAAATATCTCAGGTTGGTGAACGACGAGGGGCGTTGGAAATCCATGTTGGGGGGAACTCGCTTGAAGCATAAGATTTATTACCTCTTGATGAGAGGTTATTCGCTTTTCAGAGGATAAAGATAAAAGATTGATAAGATAGATAATTTGAGTGATATGAAACTGGTGGCGTTCCATTTGTTTAATGATTATTCCGGAAGTCCAAAGGTCTTGAAAATGATGCTGGATGGATTGCTGAAAAAGGGATACCAAGTGGATGTTGTCACCTCCCATGGGGGGGTCTTGGATGAGTTGAAAGAGGAAAATGTCCAATACCATTACTATCGATACAAGTTCTCCGTAAACCCAGTTGTGACGATGTTGCGATATAGTTGGGCGCAGTTTTTCACTTTCTTAATTTCCTTCCGCTATCTGTTCCAAAAAGATATCACTTTTTTCATCAACACGATATTGCCGTTAGGACCTGCCTTGGCTGGACGTATGATGGGCAAACGGGTGGTATATTATTACCATGAGGACGCGCAGACGAAAGGTGGTTTTTATAAAGCATTGGCATGGTTTATGTGTCGTGTCGCGGACGAAATTATTTGTGTTTCCGACTATCAACGTAGTTTGTTGGAACGCACGGATCATGTCACTGTTGTTCCTAATGCTTTGCCGGAGCGTTTTGTCCAGTCGTTCTGTACAGATTCGGAACGCTCTTTCCAAAATCAAAAAGTGTTGCTGATTGCCTCGTTGAAGAAGTATAAGGGCATTTTGCAATTCATAGAATTGGCCAATCAGATGCCAATGTATCATTTTGAGGCGGTGGTAAATGACGATCAGCATGCCATTGACTCTTTCTTGAAGGAGGAACACTTGGATGTCCCAGCGAATCTTCAGATTTATCCACGTCAAGAGGATGTGAAACCATTTTACGAGAAAGCTTCTTTACTGCTGAATCTGTCGGATCCGCAACTTTTTGTTGAGACATTCGGATTGACGGTCTTAGAGGCCATGGCTGCCGCTCTTCCGGTGATTGTCCCAACCAAGGGAGGTGTAGCGGAATTGGTGGAAGAGGGGGTTACCGGATATCATATCGGTGTGGACCAATTGGATAGGGTCGGCGAACAAATAAAGATATTGTTGAGCGACCAAAAGCTATACGAATCGATGTCCCAAGCGGCTTGGGAGCGTTCCAAAGTTTATTCGGAGACGAAATACATTGAAAGGATTAAGAATGTCCTTTTGAGTAGAGAGAATTAAATCGTGGAATTATTAAAGTGAATAAGGAACTCAAAAAGGGATTTCAATAGAATAAAATGAAACAGATTGCAATTGTAGGATGCCAAGGTATTCCTGCCAAGTATGGAGGTTTTGAATCGTTGGTTGAGAATATCGTCGGTGATAACGCCTCTCCAGATATTCATTATACTGTTTTTTGCAGTGGCGTGGATATGCCTGGTAAGATTCATGAGTACAAGGGGTGTACATTGAAATATGTCGATATGAAGGCGAATGGCATCCAGAGCATCATGTATGATATCCTATGTATGATGCGAACCTTCCGTGGATACGATACGGTTTTGGTATTGGGTGTTTCCGGATGTATGTTCCTCCCGTTCTTGAAATGGTTCAGTAAGAATCGTTTGGTGGTGAATATTGATGGGTTGGAGCATCGTCGCGCCAAGTGGGGTAGGTTGGCTCGGTGGATTTTGAGGACATCGGAAAAGATGGCCGTGAAATTTGCCGATGTGGTCATCGCCGATAACAAGGGCATTCAGGATTATGTGACGGAAACCTATCAGAAACCATCCGAGTTGATTGCCTATGGAGGTGACCATGTCATCCGTGAAATAGCGGAAGAGCAGGTCCAAAAGGTACTCGCTGATTATGGTTTGACCAAGAATCAATATGCGGTGTGCGTATGTCGTATTGAACCTGAAAAC
Organism: Paludibacteraceae bacterium; assembly: GCA_045601045.1. Taxonomy (GTDB): domain Bacteria; phylum Bacteroidota; class Bacteroidia; order Bacteroidales; family Paludibacteraceae; genus UBA1181. The sequence goes on along the minus strand of JAZRZA010000022.1, from coordinate 22,628 downwards.
AATTGTCATATTACCTTAGAGGCCTTTTCGAAAAGCGACAAAGAATTGGTATTTATCGGCAATTGGAAACACAGTGATTATGCCAAAAATCTGAAGAAAAAGTATGCGGATTGTCCGAATATTCACATCTTGGATGCGATTTACGATTTGGATATTCTATACATCATACGTTCCAACGCCTCTACCTATGTCCACGGACATAGTGCGGGCGGTACCAATCCATCCTTGGTGGAGGCGATGTTTTTCGGCATGCCGATCTTGGCTTACGATTGTGTCTATAATCGTGCCTCGACAAAGGAGAAAGCGTATTATTTCAGCGATGTCAATAGTTTATGTACGCTATTGAACCAATCGTTGGAAGGAGGTGAAATGCGTAGTATTGCCGAAAAGGAATACACCTGGGTAAAAATCGCGCGACAATATGAGGCAACCTATTGATTGCTCTCTTTTTAGCATGTTGGTCGTTATTAAATGATAGAAATAAACATTTATTTGTGTCTAAATGAACGATTTGTTGATTTTTTACCTATTTTTGTCACGTGGATAGAACCTTATTTAAGATTCTTGAAATGTTGATTTTAGGTTTCTTATGAAGTTGGAAGAGAACTATGGATGGTACGCTTTGAATGTATTCTTTAATCGAGTGATGAAGCTTTCGTCACTGTTGGAAGAAGAACAGATGGAGTATTATGTGCCTATGCATACTGTCGAACTTTTTAGGAATGGAGAAAAGGTGTACGAGAAGAGGCAGTTGATTTCTTCTTTGCTCTTTTTGAAGTGTACAACTGGCTTTTTTGATGTTTTAAAGAAACAATTTGGGGATTCTTTTTACGTCTATTCGGATCGGGAAACACAACAACCGAAACGTATTCCGGACCGTGAGATGGACTCTTTCAGATTGGTCACATCGGTAGAGGATAAAGGGCTGGAACTTCTCCCACAAAATAGTGAGAATTACCGTATCGGTGATCATGTACGAGTGGTGGAGGGTGTCTTCAAAGGGGCGGAAGGATTCGTTAAGCGGATTCAAGGTCGCAAACGGTTGGTCATCTCTATTGAGGGTATCGCCGTGGTGGCTACATCTTATATTCCGAAACAATTTTTAGAAATAATAGAAGGTTGATTGTCTAAACATTTGTTGTATGTCAAACTTTTTTGTAACAATGTCAGATTCATCTTTTTGGATCTTTGTGATGGTATCAGTTTTAGTGATGGCAATTGTGGCTGCCGGTGTGTTAATTCCGCAGATTTTGTTGATTGCCTTTCGTAAGAATCTCTTTGACGAACCGGACGAACGGAAAATTCATCACAGTTCCGTCCCTCGATTGGGCGGTTTGGCTTTTGAACCCGTGATTCTATTCACGATGTTCATCATGTTGGTATTCGATGTTCACGCTGGAAAGGAGCGATTGATCATGGAGTTGGGTAGTCAGATTCTGCCTTTGTCCATTTGTCTGTGTTCTTTGATCCTTCTCTATCTGGTGGGTATCGCGGACGACTTAATTGGTGTGAAATATAGCGCGAAATTTATCGTGCAGGTCGCTTGTGGATTGTTATTCCTTTTCGGTGGCTTGTTCGTGAACGACCTACACGGCTTGCTCTTCCTACATGAACTTCCTAAATTCATCTTTTGGCCTTTGACGGTACTGCTCGTGGTCTTTATTATCAATGCGATGAACCTCATCGATGGCATAGATGGTTTGGCGTCAGGTTTGAGCGCGGTGGCTTTGGCCTACTACGGATTTGTTTTCTTCAATCAAGAGGAGTACACCTATGCGATGGTCTCCTTCGCGACATTGGGTACTGTAATACCGTTCTTCTATTATAATGTCTTCGGTAAAGCGGAAAAGCAACGTAAAATCTTTATGGGTGATACAGGTTCGTTGACCATTGGTTTGATCCTTTGCTTTTTGAGTTTCCGTATGGCCTATGCGCAGATTCCTGTGAATCTGGAAGTAATGAATGGCGCACACCCATTGTTTTTGGCTTTCACGCCTCTCATCGTCCCTTGTATGGATGTGGTACGTGTCTTTATGCATCGTATCCGTAAGGGAACAAGTCCATTCTTGCCGGATAAGAGTCACGTTCATCACAAACTACTTTTCTTAGGTATGTCTCAGCATGCCGCTATGATTACGATATTGATCACATCCGCTTCGATTATCGCATTATTTGTCATGCTATCCAAGTATGTGAATCCAACCTTGTTGTTTATTGCTTGTATCGCATTTTTTACGGTGATGAATGTATGGATGACGCATAAAATCCACCAAAAGAATATAGAGTATTGATTTGTAGGCAGATAAAAAAATAGTAAGATGATGTTAAAAATGAAAAATATAAAATTGATTATATTTGTTACGTGTTCCGCATTGTTCTCCTCATGTTCTTCTTACCAGAAGATCCCATATTTTCAAGATGCTGATCGCGTAAAGGGCATAAACATCTCGGCTGTGCAAGAGATTACAATTCGTCCTAAGGATAGAATATCCATTGTTGTGAATTGTAAAGACCCACAACTTTCCGCTTTGTTTAATTTGCCTTATGTGACACAACGTATCGTTAGTACTGGCGCGAGAAACTCATTGTATGGAGAAGAGACCAGCGCGATTTCCGGATACACAGTGGATTCGGATGGAACAATCGACTTTCCGACCATCGGTAAAATCAATGTATTTGGTTTGACTCGAAGCGAGTTGGCCTCATTGATCAAAGACGAGATTGAGACACGTAACCAAGCGAAGGATCCGGTCGTGACTGTCGATTTCTTGAATTTGAGTTATACCGTGATGGGCGAGGTCACCGTACCAGGCACCTATCGCATCTACAAAGATAATCTCACCATTTTGGAGGCTCTTGGCGCCGCGGGTGATATCACTATTTTTGGTAAACGTGATAATGTCTTGGTGTTGCGTATGGAGGATGGAAAGCAAAAGAGTTACCGTGTGAATATCACCTCGTTGCAGAACGTAGTTCAGTCGCCGGTATATTACTTGCAACAAGACGATATCGTTTATGTGGAGCCTAATAAGATGAAGGCAAAACAATCCACTGTCAATGGTAACGAGATTCGTTCGGCTTCCTTCTGGATTTCATTGTCTTCGTTGGGAGCGACAGTCGCGACCATTGTATTAAGCCAAAAAAAGAAATAATTTGTTTTATTTAACACAAACGCATTTGCATGAAGCATATTGTCATTATCGGTGCCAGAGGATTCGGTCGTGAATGTTATGACCTTTTTGCGCATAAAAAAGGGCATTATTTTCAATATCGGATCAAGGGTTTCTTGGATGATAAAGCGGATGCGCTGGATGGTACAAAAGGGTATCCGCCGATTCTAGGGTCAGTGGAGTCTTATGAGGTCCAAAAGAATGATGTGTTTTTTTGCGCGTTAGGAGATCCCGTTCAAAGAAAAATATATACGGAGATAATCCTGGACAAAGGGGGTGAATTTATCTCTTGCATCAGTGATTACGCCTTGATTAACCCAACTGCTAAGTTGGGCGTTGGCGTTTTTATAGGTGCCTATGCGATTCTCTCCGCAGATGTGCAGGTATCCGATTTTTCTGTGATACATCCTTTCTGTAACTTAGGTCACGATTCGGTTCTGGGAAAATATAGTGAAGTGGAAGCGTATGTGGCGTTGGGAGGATATGTAGAAGTGGGAGAGTTGGCGACGATCCATCCCCATGCGACGATTCTACCTCGAATCAAGATTGGGAAAGAGGCAAAAGTGGGTGCGGGTAGTGTTGTTATCAAGCAGGTGAAAGACGCGTCCACCGTTTTTGGTGTACCAGCCAAAACAGTAGATTTTTAGAATTTTACGGATAATATAAAATATTTGTGTATGAAAACATTAGATGAATTTGTCGCTCTTTTCGCGGAGCAATTGGATGATACTGATCCTTCAACTGTAACAGCGCAAACCAAGTTTCGTGAATTGGAAGAGTGGTCATCTTTATTGGCTTTAGCCTTGATCTCAATGGTTGATGAGGAGTTTGATGTGGCTTTGAAGGGTGATGATGTGAAAAATTCAGAGACCATTGAGGATGTTTACAATGTAATTAAGTCAAAGATATAATGGCTTTTTTCCAATTCAAAAATGTAAGACTTGCGGGCCTTTCCGCCGGCGTTCCGAGTTTTGTGGCCAACAATCTGCATCCATTGCCAGAGGATGCGGTCTCGTCGGATTATTCACCCGAGGATTTTGTGAAAACCACAGGTGTTTTGGAGCGTCGTATTACATTTACCCAAACCACATCCGATTTATGTTTCCACGCTGCGGAGAGATTGATCGAGGATTTGAACTGGAAAAAGGAGGAGATTGACGCGATTCTATTTGTATCTCAATCCCGAGACTATACGACCCCTGCCACTGCAGGCATTATGCAGGAGCGTTTAGGCTTAAGCACTGATACCTATTGCATTGATTTGACATTAGGATGTTCAGGTTGGGTCTATGGTTTGAATACAGCCGCTTCGTTGCTTGCAAATGGAGGTGTGAAGCGTGCTTTGTTGATGGCAGGAGACTCAAAGGCTGTTCGTCCTATGACCATTTCTCCTTTGTTCGGACATGCGGGAACCGTTACTGCTTTGGAGTACAAGGAGGGTGAGAAGGGCTTCTGTTTCCATTGTGGAACGGATGGTAGCGGATATGATGCGATCATTGTGCCTGACGGAGGTGCTAGAAATTTGACAACGCCTCGGTCATTTGAACTTGAAGCGTGCGAAGATGGCATGAAGGTTAGGTTGCAGCCAAGAATGAAGGGAATGGATGTCTTCTCTTTCGGTATCACAACAGCACCCAAATCAGTGAAGAAATTGGCGGAACACTTCGGATTTGATTATGCCGACTACGACTATTTGGTCTTGCATCAAGCCAATATGGCGATGAATTCGATGATCGCCAAAAAACTGAAATTACCTGTTGAGAAGGTGCCTTCTTGTATGCATCATTTCGGTAATACATCATCGGCGTCCATTCCGCTTACCATTGCCACGCAATTAAAGGGGATAGCGGATAAGGAACCGAAGCGATTCATCTGCTGTGGATTTGGCGTGGGATTGTCTTGGGCTACAGTGGCGTTTGAAACTGAAAATCTATGCATCTCTCCACTGGTAGAGGTGGATGAAGATGGACGGGTGGTGAAATAAAAAGAACCAATAGTTCTTCTATAATCATTTGAGATAAAATGTCATTTTTAGAAATAAAGGATGTTAGAATAGCCGGTATGGCGACCGCTGTTCCGAAAACTGTGATTGATAATGCGAAGATGCTTGAGGCATTGGGGAGTGACCAAGATGCCATTGACAATTTCATCCAGCAGGTTGGTATCATAGAGCGAAGGGAGAGTGTGAAATTGACAGGTACGGACTTGGGTTACGTAGCTGGCGAGCGATTGATCGCGGATTTGGGTTGGGAAAAATCCTCCATTGATGCAATCATTATGGTTACGATAACCCCCGATTACACGTTACCTGTGAGCGCTTGTATCCTACAGGATCGTTTGGGCTTAAGCAGAGAGTGTTATGCGCAGGATATTTGTATGGCATGCTCTGGTTGGGTATATGGATTGAGTGCGATTTCTTCACTTCTCTCTTCAGAGAACGCGCACCGTGCTCTTCTCTTTACCGGTGATGCGAGACAACATTGGGGAAAGGGCAACGACGACTTGTTGTTCGGACACGCAATCAGTGTGACGGCGCTGGAGTATCAACCAGGTGCTGAAGGCTTCAAGTTTAATTTCGGAACGGATGGCAGTGGTTACGATGCTGTGATTATGCCTAAAACGGGTATGCGCAATATGGTCTATGATGCGAATGCCGCTTCCCAGTTTGAGGACGAGGTCTTTCAGCGTTCCTTGCAAGGGGAGATGAAGGGATTGGATGTCTTTGCGTTTAGCATTACCCGTGTGCCCAAGTCCATTCATGCATTGATGGAGCGATATTCTCTCAATATGGACGATTTTGACTATGTTGTGTTGCACCAGGCCAACAAAGGAATCAACCAACGTCTGGTTAAGAAATTGAATATCGATCCGGCTAAGGCACCATCTTCATTGGAATATTACGGAAATACGGCGGCCTCCTCTATACCGACCACCATTACAACGCAATTAAAGGGCAAGATTGAGCAAGGTAAGCACTCTTTCCTTTGTTGCGGTTTTGGCACGGGCCTCTCTTGGGGAACGGTGGCTTTCTCAACTGAAAATATAGTAATCTCTGACATCGAAGAGGTGAAAGAGGATAGATTTGATGATTTAACATGGGTATAAATAATAATCCCTTCTCTTTGGAGGAGAAAACAATATTGGTGACGGGTGCCTCTTCCGGCATTGGTCAAGGTTGTGCGGTGATGGCCGCGCAAATGGGTGCGAAAGTGGTTCTTTCCGGTCGCAATGAGGAGCGTCTTTTATCTACCTTATCCCAATTGCAAGGAGAAGGACATTCTATTTTTGCGGGCGATTTGACGGACGCTGCTGTGATTGAAAAATTGGTGGCGGAAGTTGCTCCTTTGAATGGTGTGGTCTTTTCCGCTGGCATCTCCATGACGGCTCCTTTCACCTTTTCGACAAGAGAGAAATTCGATAAAGTTTTTAATGTGAATTTTTTCGCTCCTGTGGAGTTGCTTCGTCTTTTGGTGAAGAAGAAAAAGTTGATCGCGGGATCCTCTGTTGTTTTCATCTCTTCCGTAGGAGGTAACTTTGGCTTCTCTGTAGGTAATGGCGCTTATGGTGCATCCAAGGCGGCCTTGAACTCCATTTCACGCCTTTGCAGCATTGAATTGGCACCTAAAAAGATTCGTGTCAACGCCGTCTGTCCAGGTATGGTTGATACTCCTTTGGTGGAGGGTTTCTCCCAGAATATCACGGAAGAGGAGCGTCAGCGCGATATCGATTTCTATCCGTTGAAAAGATACGGCAAGCCGGAAGATATTGCAGGTGGTGTTGTTTACCTCTTGTCTGAAGCGGCCTCATGGGTAACTGGCCAAGCCATCTGTATTGATGGTGGTATTACGGCATATTAAAGACGAAACGAATTATGGCTGAAGAGTCGTTACAGAGTAAGACTAAAAAGGGATTGGTATGGAGTGCCTTGGACCGTTTTGGTACCCAAGGAATATCCGCTCTTTTCTCCATCTTTTTGGCTCGTATCCTATCTCCAGACGAGTATGGTTTGGTGGCGATGCCTATGATCTTTATGACGTTGGCATTGTGTTTCATCGATAGTGGATTCGCCTCCGCGTTGGTCCGCAAAACGGATATGAAGCAAGATGATGCGGTTACCGCATTCTATTTCAATATCCTCATGGGCGCCGTTTGTTACGTGATATTGTTTGTGGCGTCTCCTTTCATAGCGGATTTTTATAACGCGCCTATTCTCTCCGTTTTGCTCAAAGTGTCCGCTTTGAGTTTGTTGATCGGTTCATTCAGTACTGTGCAGCAAGCCTTGTTGACCAAGGAGATTGATTTTAAACGACAGGCTAGGATATCCATGTGCGCCTCCCTCTTAAGTGGCGTAGTGGGTGTGGTGATGGCGCTCTCTGGTTGTGGCGTTTGGTCGTTGGTGTTTCAAGCGGTTTGCGGTCAACTGGTGCGTACGATCATGCTGTGGACTACTAGCAAGTGGAGACCTGTCGGACATTGGTCGAATGAATCGTTTAAGTATTTATGGAACTTTGGTAGCAAGATGTTGGCATCCGCCGTTTTGGATACCATCTACAACAATATTTACCCCATCGTTATCGGAAAATTTTTCACCCCAAAGGATTTGGGAAATTTCACCACAGCCAACCATTTGGGATCGTTGCCTTCCAGCAACTTGACCGGTGTGTTGCAACGTGTGACTTATCCGGTATTGAGCACCATCCAGGATGACGATGAACGTTTGGCCCGCAATTATCGTAAGATATTAAGACTATCCGCCTTTTTGATATTCCCGTTGATGCTCGGACTCTCCGCAGCGGCGAGACCCTTTGTCTTGGGCGTTTTGAGTGACAAGTGGGAGGGTTGTATCATATTGTTGCAGTTGGCTTGCTTCTACTTGATGTTCTATCCCATCCATGCCATCAATTTGGACTTGTTGCAGGTAAAAGGGCGGTCAGACCTCTTCCTTCGTCTTGAAATTATCAAAAAGGTAGTCGGTGTGGCCATCATGGCAGTAGCCATCCCTCATGGAATCATCTGGATGGTGGCGAGTGGTATTGTCTCTTCTGTATTGGCCTTGACCATTAATACCTATTATACAGGCGTTTTGATTCGTGTTGGCTTCTTCAAGCAGATGCGTGATATTATACCCATCTTTGTTGTGGGAATGGTGATGTGGGGATCTGTTTTGATTTTTAATCAATTCTACGAAACCCTATTTTTACCCAATTTCGTTGATCTGATATTTGCAGGCATTGCATGGCAATATATCATTCAGTTGATATTGGATGTGTTGTTGGGCGTTTTAATATTCTACCTTGTCTCCCATCTCTTCTTGAAACGTGAATTGAGCGAGTTGATTGAGATGATGCCGGCAAGGTTTAAACAACGGTTCCAAAGAAATGGATGACGTTTTACGCGGTCATTAATTTAATTTGCATGTAAGAAATTCATCATATTTTTTTTATTGGGAAAAATTTGTAATTTTGCATCGGTATAAATTGTTGTGTTTGGAACGTTCGCTCAATAATTCGGTTTCCTTGACACTCAGACTTATTTTTATGTATATGAATAGAATATTTCACGGAAAATTTACTTTAATGCTCCTCCTGTGTGTGGCGCTTTTCTCTTCTTGTAATACGCAAAAGAAGATTTTGTATATGCAAGATACGGAGAATATGATGACGATAAAAAACGCGTACGAAGAGAATATCACGCTCAAACCGGAAGATCAGATCTTTATCATTGTAAGTTGTCGAGATCCGCAAATATCCGCTATGTTTAACCTCCCTTACTACACCAATCGTATTGGTGGCGTAGAGTCGTACAACTCCTCGAATTTCACGGTTAATAGTTACACTTCCGCATCCAATGTGATGGGATACACCGTTGATACACAAGGAGAAATCGATTTCCCTATCTTGGGCAAGGTGAAAGTGGCTGGCTTGAAACGTTTGGAGGTTGTGGACCTCATCAAGCAAAAATTGGTGGAGAGCAGTCAGATCAAAGATCCCGTTGTGACCGTGGAGTATATGAACCTTGGCGTGTCTGTCTTGGGTGAGGTTGCCCGTCCGGGACGTTTCAGGATCGACCGCGACCATTTCTCCTTCTTCGACGCATTGGGAATGGCTGGTGATTTGACCATTAATGGACAACGTAAAAATGTCACTTTGATCCGTCACACTGATGATGGTGACCAAATCTACAAATTGGATTTAACTAAGGCGAGCAGCATTTATGGTTCACCCGCTTTTCATGTGCAACAAGGAGATGTGATATATGTGGCTCCTACTTCTAAACGTGCTCGAGAATCGTCTGTCAATGGCAACACGATTCGTTCTGCCGGATTCTGGGTGTCAATCGCCTCCGCGGCGACATCCGTGGCGGTTTTGATCACCAACTTGACCGCAAAAAAGAAGTAAGGCTTTGGATCCCTTGATTACGAATTAGAAATTAAATTGACTGAAATGGCAAATAACACGAATACAAGAAATAATATCCAACATCCAAAAGACGACATCCTTTTGCAGGATATTTTCAGCATCTACATTTCCAAGTGGAAATGGGTGCTTCTCTCTCTCTTCATTTGTTTGTCCGCTGGTGTTTACCATATTTTGACCACCGCGCCTTCCTATAAGTGCACTTCTTCTTTGTTGTTGAAGTTGGACCAATCCACCATGGGTATGATGACCGGAGGTATGGGCGGAATGGCGATGTCCATCACTGATATCGGTTTGTCGCAAGTCAATATCAATTCATCCAATATCATCATGACTTTCCAAACACCGGATGTGACCCATACGGTGATTCAGCGTCTGCACTTGAATGATAAATACGCCACGAAGGGTACATTCAGAGATGAAGTGCTTTATGGCACGAATTTGCCATTTACCATCTCATTTGTGGACAATGCTTACCAAGGTAGCTGCTCGATGGTGGCGACGTTGCAATCGGGCGACCAAGTCTCTCTTACCGATTTTGTGGTAGAGGGAGAGCCTACGGAAGAGTCTTTCACGGCGTTGTTTGGTGACACACTGAATACTTCATTCGGTAGAGTAGTGGCGGTGAAGAATGATTTCTACAAGGGGGATGAGTTCACTAAACCGATCAACGTTTCCCACGTGAGTTCGTATGCGGCTGTTGCGGAGTACCAAGGAAAGCTGAATGTGGCGTTGCGCGATAAGATGGGAACCGTATTTGATTTGACCTTCACGGACCAAAGTCGTGAGCGTGCCATCGATGCCTTGAAGATGGTCGTAAATGTTTACGATGAGTTCTGGATGGAGGACAAAAACGCGGTCGCTTTAGGTACCATCAACTTCATTGGTCAAAGATTGAAGCTTATCGAGGAGGATTTGGCCTCTGTGGATAGCGATATTGCCAACTATAAGAGTAACCAACGTATTCCTGATATCGTGGCTACCGCTCATTACGATTTGACAATGGCGGGCGAGAACGAGCGCAAGTTGCAACAATCCAATAATGAACTCTCTGTGGCCCGTTTCTTGTTGAATTACATGAATGGAAGCAAGGATAAACTATTGCCTGCCAATGTCGGTATCACCGAACAAAGCATTCAGTCACAAATCACAGAGTACAATAAATTGACTTTGCAACGTGGCCGTTTGGTGGAGAACAGTAGCGAACAAAACCTGATTGTGAAGGATATAGACAATCAATTGGCCGCTTTGCGTAGCGCAATTGTCAGCTCGGTGGAGAATTACATCGCCGCGCTCCAATTGCAGTTGAGCTCTTATGAATCAAATAAGCATGAAATCAACTCCCGCATTAGTTCCAATCCGAAACAGGCGGGTCACTTGCTCTCCGCGGAGAGACAACAAAAGGTGAAGGAGGGACTCTATCTATTCCTTTTGCAAAAGAAAGAGGAATTTGAGATGTCGCAAGCCTTTACCGCATACGACAATCGCGTGATTATGCAACCAGAGTTCGGTGGCGGTGAAACGCCTGTCGCGCCAAACAATCGTAATGTCATTGTTTTAGCGATTTTGCTTGGCTTGGTGATCCCATTCGCGGCTTTGTATTTGAAGGAGTTGATGAATACTAGGGTACGTGGTCGCAAGGATTTGGAAGTTCTCTCCATTCCTTATATCGGCGAGATTCCGTTGTATTCCCAAAAGAACCGTCTTAACTTCTTCTCTTTTATGAGAAAAGAAGAAACGGATGCCCCTGTTGAATTGGTGGTAAAGGCACAGAGCCGAGACGTCATCAATGAGGCTTTCCGTGTGATCCGTACCAATACGGAGTTTATGTGCAAGGATGGTGGAGCTACCACGATAATGGTCACTTCCGCAAATGTAAATAGCGGAAAGACATTTATATCCAGTAACTTGGCATTATCTTTTGCCATCAATGGAAAACGAGTGATAGCGCTTGATTTGGACCTTCGTAAGGAGACCCTTTCCAAGACATTCAATGCCTCGAAGAAGAAGGGTGTCGTCGATTATTTAAGCGGTTCAGAAAAGGATTTCCACAAATTGGTGGAGCACCAAGACCTGGATATTCTCCCAGCGGGACAGTTGCCTCCTAATCCGGCCGAATTATTGACCTCCAACCGATTGGGTGAATTGATCGAGGCACTGCGTAAAGAGTACGATTATATCTTTATAGATTGTCCGCCAGTAGAGATTGTCACGGATGCTGATATCATCAAACAATGGGCTGATTTAACGCTCTTTGTGGTACGTGCCAATCTGTTGGAGAAGAGTATTCTCCCTGATATTGAAAAGTATTATACCGATAAGCGATTTGAACGCTTGGCCATTATCCTCAATGGAACGGAAGCGGTCGGTCATTACGGTTACAAATATGGCTATTATAAGAGCAAATACGGATATTACGGAGAATATAAATAAAACCAAGAGGGACGCGTCGCAAACGTCCCTCTTTCTTGTTTATACGTTGATTGAATGACAAATTCGTCTCTTGAGGCTTCTTCCTTATGAATCGTTCCAAGATTATTACCAATGCCTTCTTCCTTTATTTGAGGATGATGGTTGTGATGGTAATCCAAATATTTACGGTACGCATTGTATTGCGTACTTTGGGGAATGAAGACTATGGACTTTTCTATACTGTGGCGGGAGTGGTTTCGTTCCTCTCTTTTATCACCTCTTCCATGAGTAGCGCCACCTCGCGCTTCATCGCTTACGAGATTGGAAAAAAAGAGAATTCGGATGTCCAGTCTGTTTTTTCTTCGGCATGGTTTATCCATCTCATTTTAGCGGTCGTCATCTTGGTCTTGGCAGAGATTTTTGGCGGTTGGTTGCTGCACCATCGTTTGGATATTCCTGAAGGACGTATGTGGAGCGCTGAGATCTTGATGCAGTGTAGCATCCTGATGTCTCTCATCTCTATCCTTCAAGTTCCCTTTACCGCCTCTGTGATCGCGCACGAAAAGATGAACATCTTCGCTGCTGTGGAGGTGGTGGCTGTCGTACTGAAGCTCTTGATACTCTACGCGATTCCGCTTCTTCCGTACGATCGACTGATCGCCTATGGCGGACTGCTCTTGTTCATCACATTGCTAGTTTTCCTCTTCTATCTCTTTTATTGCCAAGTTTCAATAGGCAATTGTCGGTTGAAGATAACCTATGTCAAGACGCATATCCAAGAGATGTTCTCCTTTTCTGGCTGGGATCTTTTCGGCAATCTGAGCGTGGCGGCCCGTACGCAAGGTGTCATCATCGTTATAGAGTGTTTTTGGGGCGTGTTAATGGTGACTGCCGCCTCTTTGGCGATGAACGTGCAGAATGCCATTATGTCTTTTGCGGGGAATGTCCTTACGGCGTTCAGACCTCAAATAGTCAAATCCTATGCGGCGAAAGAATATGATGAAGTGGACCGTTTGGTCTGTAGCGCGGGTGCCTACACCACGCTGTTGCTCTTGCTGGTGACCATTCCGCTCTTACTGGAGATTGATTTTGTGCTGAAGGTGTGGTTGGGTGATCCCCCTTCCTATACGGCCGAGTATTGCAGATTAACCTTGGTTTTCAATCTCTTCGCTAACTTATCCGGTGTCGTGATATCTGCCATCCATGCCAATGGAAATATCAAACGTCCGAGTTTTATCAATGGTACGCTCTATTTATCGGTGATACCGATTTCCATTATTCTGTTCAAAAACGGAGTCTCTCCGTTGTATGTCTATGGATACAATATCGTGGCAGTATGTTTGGGCATGTTGTCGAATGTTTGGACGCTTCATTTGTTGATGCCTTCATTCCGGAAAAGGCACTTTCTTTTCAATGTTGTTTTTAAGACATTACTAACAGGGCTGATAGCCTTCGCGTCTCTCTATTACTTATCATGGTCTATGGCGGATTCGTGGGGGAAACTTATTTTGGTGACCGCGCTTTCCACGATTACGATACTCTTGCTTGCTGGCACGTGGATATTAGACAAGAACGAGGTTTCCTCAATCTGTCGGAAAATAAAGAACTTCATCCGATAACATCTGTAAGAATCCTATTGATTTGAAATATGTTTGATAAATTGGTCTCATTGTTAACGCCTTGCTACAACACGGCTTCTTATCTGCCGCGTTTGTTGGACGCTGTGCTCCGTCAGACTTATCCTCGCATAGAGATGATTGTGGTCGATGATGGTTCGACCGACCATACAGCCGAATTGATTGCCTCCTATGCGCGATCATTCGAAGCGAAAGGATATCTCTTGCTTTATGAACACCAAGAGAACCAAGGACAATCGGTTGCGATCAATCGTGGTCTGAAACTCGTTCACGGCGACTATTTGGCGTGGCCCGATGCCGATGATTACTATGCCGATGAATCGGCTATCGAAAAGATGGTTAAGGCCTTGGAAGAGACCGATGCCTCCTTTCGTATGGTACGCACGCAAGAGATGTTGGTGAGCGATCCCGATTTAAAACCGCTTTCCGTTGTAGGCGAAGGCAGACCTTACGAGGAACCCACCTCTCTCTTTGAGGAATGCCTCTTGCATCTGAATGACTTTTATTTTTATCCAGGAGCCTATATGGTCGATGTGGCGGCACTTCGTGCGGAGACGGATATGGAGATATATACCGATCGTGATGGCGGCCAAAATTGGCAAATCATGCTTCCTATGTTGTATCGATTTAGATGCTTGACCATTCCCGAACCGCTTTATCACGTGGTGGTAAGGGAGTCTTCTCATAGTAGGGGCGCCTATTCGGGGTTAGATCGTGAAATTTTGAAGAACGACGCATATCAAAGGGTGGCTACCGAAACACTCCGCCGTATCAAAGGAATGGATCTCAAGACGCGCGAAACCTACGAAGATCGTCTCCGTGAAAAATACGATTTGGTACGATTGGAGATTGCATTGCGATATCGTGATCAGCAGGCTACCCGAAAGGCTTTGTCGGATATTCAAAAGGATCATGTGAAGTTGCCGTTGGGATTGCGGTGCGTCAGTAGCTTGGTGGCCCATCCGCTCGGCAATAAGATTTATAGCATTATCAAAGGTTAGTTCTCAAAAAGGTTAATATGAAACTGGCACTTCTTACACAACCGCTTCATACCAATTACGGAGGCATCTTGCAGGCTTATGCGTTGCAACGGGTGTTGAATGATATGGGGCACCAAACTTGGTTGATTCATTTCTGTAAAATGGAGGATTACCGCACACGTCGATGGAAGAAGGAACGATTTGTGCGTGTGTTGAAAAATGTGGCGAGATTTGTATTGGGGCGTAAACGCCAATATCCGCTAAGTGCGGCATCTCAGGCTTTTGTGGAGAAGCATACGAGAGAATTTATTCGAAAATATATAACGCCTATTTCTCCCTTGATAGAATCTCCCTCTTCGCTTGCTAGTTATTGCGGTTCGGAGAGATTTGATGGATATGTGGTTGGCTCGGATCAGGTGTGGCGACCGCTCTATTCCCCTCAGATAGAGGATTTCTTTTTGGATTTTTGTAGCGGGGGAAAGGAGAAGCGTATCGCTTATGCCGCCTCTTTTGGCACTGATCAATGGGAGTTCTCCGAAGAGCAGACCCTCCTTTGCCGTGCCAATGTACAGGAATTTGATGCGGTGAGTGTTCGGGAAGATTCTGGTATTGCCTTGTGCCAACAACATTTTGGTGTGAAAGCGGTGCAGACAATCGATCCTACCATGCTTTTGGATCGAGATGATTACGAATGGCTGGTGAAGCAAGACCAATATCCCCGTTCGCAAGGGAATCTCTTCTGCTACCTATTGGATCGAAACGGAAGGAAAAGATCGCTTGTGAATGATGTGGCCCAACAATGTGGCCTTATACCGTTCTTTACCCAGTCGAAGGCCGATTTTACCCAAGAAAACATGGAAAAGTCACCCGAAGATTGTGTCTCCCCAAGTGTCACCGCTTGGATTCGTTCCTTCATGGATGCGGAGTTTGTTTTGACAGATTCCTTCCACGGTTGCGTTTTCTCCATATTATTCCATAAACCCTTTGTGGCGGTGGGAAATAAAACAAGGGGAGAGACTCGCTTCCAATCCTTATTAAGGCGACTAGGTTTGGAGGAGCGACTATGCGATAACATGGCAAAGGTGATAATGATGATGGATCAACCCATTGATTGGGACGATGTGGAGAGACGTCGCTCGCAGTGGAGAGAGGAATCATTACAATTTTTGAAGAAAAATCTTTCATAATGAATCCTGCAGTCTCTGTTATATGTCCTGTGTATCAGGCGGAAGCCTATCTGCGCAGATGTGTCGATTCCGTTCTGGCGCAATCCTTCACCAATTTCGAACTCTTGCTTGTCGATGATGGGAGTACAGACCGAAGTGGGGTGATTTGTGACGAATATGCGGCGAAGGATGGTCGTGTGCATGTCATTCACCAAGCGAACGGTGGTGTCTGCAGTGCTCGTAACCGAGGCATCGAGGAGGCGAGGGGTGAATATACCATCCATGTCGATCCGGATGATTGGGTGGAGCCGGACTTCTTGTCTATACTCTACGAGAAGGCTCAAGGGGAGGGGGCTGATATGGTCTTTTGCGACTATTTCTTGAATTGGCAGAACAGAGAAATCCTACAAAGACAACAACCCACTTCGTTAGACCACAAATCAATACAAAATGATTTGCTCCATACGCTGCATGGCGCATGTTGGAATAAATTGATTCGTCGGGCCTGCTATTCGGAAAGAGGATTGCATTTCCCTCCGCATCTCACCATTTGGGAGGACCTCTATTTCAATGTCGTACTCTGCCAACAACCTATTAAGGTGGCTTATGTGCCGCAACCTCTATATCACTACGATTATGCTGTCAATGCTAACTCTTTAGTGCGGAAAGGCGATCAGCGAACCTTGGACTCGCAATGTTGGGTGATAGATCAACTCTCCGCTCAATTGGATGATCCCTCTCTATTGGATGATTTGAAGATTATGACGAAGGAACGGGCCTTCATTACCAAACCCAGAAAGGGAAGTCAAGTGAAAAATTTGTACCAGGAGGTGAATGAAAAATATTTGTCACATCGAAATTATATGGTACCTTTGTGGTGTGCAATGTCCATTACCTTGCGACTTCCTCTTCTCTATCCAGTTGTGGAGCGTCTATTAACTTTCTATTATTGGATGTTAGGAGGAATGGTAAAGTTGAAAGGGAAATGGTTGGGTTAAGATTATTGATGTGATATGTGTTTTCTTTTGAATAAATAATCCTTAATGGGAAAGAGGTAAAATGAATCCGCGGGTTTCCGTTATAGTTCCAATTTTTGGTGTGGAGAAATACATCGAAAGATGTGTCCGCTCTCTTTTTGAACAGACGTTCAAGGAGGTGGAGTATATCTTTGTGGATGATTGCTCTCAAGACCATTCCATGCAGGTGTTGGAACGTGTTATGGCGGATTATCCAGAGGTGAAAACGCGCATTATCCGTAAAGCGCGCAATGAAGGTCTTCCGCAAGCCAGACGTAGTGGTTTGGAGTTGGCTACTGGTGATTATGTCATGCATATCGATTCTGACGATTGGGTCGAACCTGATATGATTGATACTTTGTACCAGAAGGCGGTGGAGACGGATTCGGACATGGTATGCTGTGATTGGGTCGAGGAGTACGCGGAAGGACAAGTTGCCAAGAGCCAAATGCCCTACGACCGAGACCAGTATTTTCAGCGGATTCTCTCTTTGGAAAGTGATGCCTATGTTTGGTGCCGTATGGTGAAACGTTCTATCTATGCGGATTTGGTATTCCCTATCAATAATATGTTTGAGGATTATGTGATCACTTCCCAACTTGTGAAGAGGTGTCAGCGAATTGTTTTTGTTCCTCGTGTGTTGTACCATTATTTACGCTCTAACGACAATTCAATATGTTCTTCAGAGGATAAGCGTAGAAAACTTATTCAAGAGATTGAGAATATCTACATCATCTATAACCAAGAGAAAGGTGATTGTTCCAAAGGGAAGAAGAGCCGTGTTCTGGGCAGAATGCTTTTCGCCATGGGATGGCACTGTATGCGGAGGAACCTTTGGCCCTTGTTGTCGCAAGAAATGTGTGAGACGATATGTGAAGGAGTCCGCATGCAAATCCCTGCTAAGGGACTGGGATTTTCTTGGACAAAGCAGACGATGCTTTCACTCTTTGCGCGATACCGAATGAGGCGTAGATGAGTTGCTTCAACTCACAAGCCTATGTTTTGCCGTAGCTCGAAAAAAAAATAGACAACACGATAAAAGTGTCAATAAAAATGCGTAATTTTGCATAAATTAAAAAAGTGATTATGGACGACTATAGGCCATGACGATAATATTTTGTGGTCTATTGTTTGAAATTTCAGTGTGTAAATTCTAGTGATATGATACTTTCTGGAAATCAACCTTATTTCATTCCTTACATTGGATATTGGCAGTTGATTAACAATTCCGATGTTTTTATCATCTGTGATGATTACAATTTCATCAAAGGAGGATGGATTCACCGTAATCGTATTTTGAATGGCAATGAGCCTATCTACTGTAATTTGACCCTTGATAAGGCGAGTCAAAACAAAATGATCAACGAAACCTTCATCAAGGAGTTGGATTTCTCCAAGCAATTGAGAGGTATTGAATGCTCGTATCACAAAGCTCCGAATTTTGCTGATGGTTATGCGTTGATGGAGAAGATCTTCTCTTGTCAAGAGACCAATTTGGCGGAATTTTTAGCTCATTCCATCCAAGTGATAGCTGATTACCTGGATATGAAGACTCGGTTTGTTAAATCCTCTTCGTTAGAGGGCAACAACCTTTTGAAGCGGGAGTATCGCATATACGATTTTTGTGAACGATTAGGCGCTGATACCTATGTCAATGCCATTGGCGGTACAGAATTGTACCATGCTGAGGAGTTTGCCGCGCATGGTTTATCTTTGAAGTTCCTCAAAACCAATGATATCCGTTACAAACAGTTTGATAACGAGTTTGTGGAGAATCTTTCAATTTTGGATGTGATTATGTTCAATTCCAAAGAAGAGGTTAAAAAAATGCTCTCCGAATTCACATTGCAGGAGGCATGAACAAAATTGTTTTAGTTAATCATTCAATTACAAATGGAAAATAAAGCGATAGGAGGCTACTTTGAGTGGGAATTTCCCCCTTCAAAAGAGTTTTCTCTCTTTGCGGGTGAATTCCCGGTTTATGTAAGCAGTTGTCATCAAGCGGAAGAGTACATCTTACGGGGTCTTGGAAAGGTAAGTAAGGTTTATGTGCCCTATTTCACATGCGACTTCGTCACCTATCCAATCGAACACACGCTTCATCTGAATTTTTCGTTCTATCACATTAACGAGGATTTGGAGATAGCTGAACCGATTGAGTTGGGTCCAGATGAATATATTATCTACACGAACTATTTTGGTGTAAAGGATGGTTATATCTCCCAATTGGTTAAACGCTACGGTGACCATCTTTTGGTCGATAATGCTCAAGCGCTCTATTTTAGGAACAAAGAGGTGACGCACCAATTCTACAGCATCCGTAAATTTGCGGGGGTGGCGGATGGTGGTGTCGCGCTTACCACTGTGCCACGTTATGACGAGACATTGCCTTATGATCTCTCCAATGGCAGGTGTTCGCACCTACTGAAGCGATGGGAGCTTGATTCAAATGTGGCATATCCCGAATTTATCGCCAACAATATGGTATTGCTTGATTTGCCTCTTTCGCGTATGAGTCGACTGACGGAGCGTCATGTCCAGACCATTGATTGGAACAATATTAAAGAGAGAAGGCGTGAGAATTTCGCTCATCTGCATACATTGTTGGGAGATTTTAACCGTTTGAAAGTCCCTGCTGTCGATGCTGTCGCATGTCCGATGGTCTATCCTTTTTGGACTGATAATCAGGAGCTGCGTAAACGTCTCATTGCACAGAAAATCTATGTGGCGACCTATTGGCCGAATGTATTGGAGTGGTGCAAGGAGGGCGATTTGGAGTATGAGTTCGCTCAACGTCTTTTGGCTATCCCTATCGATCAACGTTACACTGTGGAGGATATGGAATACATCGCCGCTGCGATTCGTGATGTGCTGAAGGGATAATACATCAATGACAAAAAAATTAACGGTGCCACATTGGTTTATCCTGATGTGGCACCGTTTTTTCTTTCTTACTTGTGTGGATTTATTCTCCGATCAATTCGTAACTATCTAGCATCTTAATACACTCCTCTCTTGAATTGAACATAACTACGTCTAAGATAGAGAGGTTCGGAACGAATGGGTGTTTGAACTGTTTGTATTCCACTGGGATCGATTGGAGGAATTTGAGGGTGATACCTCGTTGTTTGAATGCCTCGTAATCATATAGTTTCATACCACCGATGGCGTTGATATAGGTATCCGCACCCAATTGGGCACATTGGTCGAAGATGCGGAACTCTTTCTTGTATTGATCGTTTCCTATTAAAGAAGAGGTCCTTACAAGTTTTGTTTTGATCTCAAGATAGTCGCATATCACCTCGTGTGAGTAGAAGAGAAATTCCGCCAAATTGGTCTCCTTGCAATCAAAAATCTTTTGAAGGAGTTGAAAACCGTTTTCAAAGTAGGGGGCTTTGCTATAAGTCCTTTGTATGGTCTTCAACTTCTCACTGAAATTATCGTTGATAATCTCTAGTTCACGGATTTGCTTGTTTGGACTCTTCCCTTTGATGTTGAGTCCGAAGTAGGTGGGTTCGCCGTTGTTGAGAATACGGTTTCTGTGGATCCATCCGTCTATGATGTAGTTGTAGTCGTCCGATATGGCGAACACATCGGCACAATTAACTAATTGCCAGTATCCTATGTAGGGAAGAATGTAGGGTTGATTACCTGCGTAAATCATCTTCATTAAAATTTTGACAAATATAGTGATATTTATTTTATCCAAGATGGTATCTAATGAAAATATTTGACGGAAGCAAATGTTTTTTTTATATGTTAACGCTTTTCGTTATTCGGTGAAGAATTGTGCGTCATGGAGGAGAGGTTTGCGTAGTATGATTTTATTCATCTTTGTGGCATGTTTTTGGGAATGATATATATTTGCAATTAAAACGATATTAATAGACTAAATACAAAATAGAATGTCTCATATTCTTTTAAAAACAATAGAGTTGTTGCGCCCTATCAAGCGTTATCCTCTAACTATCTTTTTCCTGACACTTTTACTCTCCTTACCCAATATCTATGCACCGGATTCGATTCCCTTTCTTGTGCGAGGCATGATGCAAGACTTTGGTTGGGTCTATATCTTTTTTTTCATCTGTTGCATGGTGGAACATGTTTCTTCCCGGGGTGCGAAGGTGCTCTGTGTGGCAGTTCATGTGTTGATCGATTTCGTGTCGTTGCTGACGATAGAGATTCTCTATATTTCTGGTACAAAGATGTGCAAAGAACTGCTTCTTGTCATTTATGAGACTTCTGTGGAAGAGAGCATTAACTTCGTGCTTCAATTCAAATGGCAGGTGTTGCTCTCTGTGGTGGGTGTCATTGCTTTGATCGCTGTGCAAATCTATTTATGTAGAGTAAACCAGAAAGCGGGTAAATGGTTGGAGAGATTTCATCCTGCATTGAAATGGTGCATGATGGCCATCGTTGTCTCATCTCTCTTAGTTACTCCGTTCGAGGGCAGAGGTTCATTGGGTAATTTCAAGCATCAATTCAAAAATTTCATCTTCTACACACAAACTGTGGAGTGGGTTGTTCAATCCAACCAAGATCTTGACAACGTTCAACGGAGCGACTCGACGAATGTTGTCTTGATCATCGGAGAGTCTTTCAATCGGCATCATAGTTCTCTTTATGGTTATCCTCAGGAGACCAATCCACGTCTGTCTAGCTTGCGGGATAACTTATATGTTTTTGATGATGTTATCTCTCCGTACAACTATACATTGGCGGTGTTCAACTATATTTTGTCGATGGCAAGTGTGGATCAGGATATGCAATGGTACGATGCTCCTTTGTTCCCTTGTTTGCTAAAAAAAGCTGGCTATAAGGTGCTTTTTTGGACCAATCAGACGGGGGCATGTTCGTATGCGTTCGACGAACGTATCCACTTCTTGGATGTGAAGAATAATGTTCAGTTTGAGATGGATGATGAATTCGTTGATGATTTCCGTCGATATGGGGCACCATTGGAAGAGGATCGAAACACTTTCACGGTTATCCATCTGTGTGGACAACATTTCTTTTATGGCAAACGTTTTCCCGCATCAGAAACATTCTTCAAACCATCTGATTACAATAGGGAGTTACGGGCGGATCAACTTCAAATCGTCGCGGATTATGATAATGCCACTCGTTTCAATGACTCTATTGTTTATGAAATCATCCAATTATATAAGAATCGCGAGAGTGTGGTGATTTATCTTTCCGATCATGCGGAGGAGGTATATGATTTTAGGGATTTCTCGGGTAGAAGCTACTATGATGGGGAGGATATGGCAGGATGGATGCGTAATGAATACGATGTGCCGTTGATGATTTATCTCTCTGATCGATATAAGGAGAGCCATCCAGAAATGGTTCGAAAAGTGGAAAATTCTCTCCATCGTCCTTTTATGACGGATGATTTGCCGCATTTGGTATTGGATATTGCGGGCGTTAACTCAAAATGGAAAGATCCGAAGCGTTGCTTGATTGATGATTCCTTTGATGTGAAGCGTAAACGTTTGGTGCAAGAGTGGGGGGATGTGAAATATGACTATGATACTTGGGTAAATAAGAGGTGATTAATTAATAAATATCAATGTTATGGGCGGTGATTTTTTCATAAAATCCGCAATTCTCCCAAATAATAATAGTAATTTTGTGACGATTATTGAAGTACAAATGTTTTAATGGTAGCATAATATCAAATTGTATATGACAATAGTTCGTTAAAAATTCAATACAATTAAGCGGCTTTAGCCGTGAATAAAACGAGTTCCTTGAAAAGTTTGTCAATTAAATGCGGGTTTGGATCTAAGCCAGACACGCAAATAAATCGCTCGAGCATATAAGCGTTG
>JAZRZA010000021.1:0-33661 GCA_045601045.1 Paludibacteraceae bacterium | reverse complement strand
AGCAGTCAAAAGAGCCTCCGATTCAGCTCTCCTTGTTTGATTAGGGGCTTGGTTTTCAAAAAAAGAATCCGCAACACCGTATTTTCTGGCATTGCGGACTATACTAGTATGTCTTTTCAAGTTTAGCGGACACTAATAAATCCAAATAATTCAATGCTCCGAGACCATCTTCCACT
Organism: Paludibacteraceae bacterium; assembly: GCA_045601045.1. Taxonomy (GTDB): domain Bacteria; phylum Bacteroidota; class Bacteroidia; order Bacteroidales; family Paludibacteraceae; genus UBA1181. The sequence goes on along the minus strand of JAZRZA010000021.1, from coordinate 33,485 downwards.
AAAACAAGGATTGTTGATTTTCTTAATTTTTTCTTTTGAAAGTTTGAAATTCCGTATTTTATACTAATTTTGAAAATGTAATTACTTGATAACACCATGAAAAACACATTCCAAGAAATTTCCTCCCTTCGGAAGGCGGGTAAGGTGGACGACGCATATCGTCTTGCGGAGGAGGCTCTGAAAGAGACTCCTGATGATCTGTGGACCAAACGAGCCATGGGTTGGGTACTTTATGAATACCTTGATCAAAGCGCTACCAATCGAGATTTCAATAAATATCTTCATTGGTTACAAGAAATGGTAGCCTTGCATCTGGACAATGAAGAATCCATGCTGATGGATAGTGTTATGTGGAGCTTGCGGAAGCTATTGTCTGATACGGATGTGAAAAGTGTGGAATATGATCAACTTTTGTCTATTCTTCAACAACTGCCGCACCCTCAAAAGGGAAAGGCCTACTCGTCCGTATTATCGGCAGCCATAAAATTAGGAGGAAAGTGGTTGCATCTATCATCTTTCATCGAGTGGTGGGGATTAGATAACCTAAGAGTAGAGGATTACGATGAAGTTACTTTAAGTAATGGATCTAAGATGATGTCGCTTGCGGAGAGAACGATTATTTGTTACTCCAAGATGCTTTTGCGGGACGGGGATACGGATAGGATTAATCGTTTCTTATCATACATACGCTCTGTTATCGAACAACACAAGGAGTATGTTTATCCCCCATATTATTTGGCGAAATTGTTGTTGAAAAAGGGCGATGCACAAGCTGCTTATGATTTGTTGAAACAGTTTGCCAGGCTAAAATCCAAAGATTTCTGGGTGTGGCAAATGCTCTCCGATACCCAAAGTGATGGCGATTTGAAAATGTCCTTCTTGTGTAGAGCGTTATTGTGTGGAGGAAAAGAGGAGATGCTGGTGTCTCTCAGAGAAGAGTCTGCTCTGCTCTTTGCCAGTATGGGGCACTTGTCGGAGGCGAAGTATGAGGCACTGAGAGCTATAGAATCAAGAAAAAGGATGGGGTGGAGCATTACGAATGGATTGCGCGATATCCAAGTGGAAAAATGGTTTATGCTGACAACCGCGTCTAGAAACAATGAACCATTTTATAGACGATTCTCCGAAGAAGCGGAACGCTTGGTATTGGGGGAATCTTGTAGGTTTGCTTGTTTGGTGACATACGTTAACGAAGAAAAACGGATGGTCTCGTTTGTGACGGAGGATAAGATTCAAGGTTTCTTCAAAATGCCTAAAAATGCTCCAATCATTAAAAAAGATAACTTGGTGACATTCCAAACGAACGTTCTGAGTGAAGATCGACCGACGATGGTAAAAAATGTCGAGGTGGAAGATGAGCTTGTTCATCCTTCGTTCTATCGGCAATTTGAAGGGAAATTCCTCAATAAGGGCCCGTTTGGTATGGTGGGGGATGTTTTTGTGGAGCCTCGTTTTTTGTCGGGTATTACACATGGAAACATTGCGAAAGGTGTCGCGTGCATTAGTTTCGATAGAAAGAAAAAGAGATGGGGATGGCGTGCTTTGTCAATTGAAGTTGTACGGTAAAATAGGTAAAATATGGAATTAGTTCTAAATACATTTGGTGTGACTCTGTCCCGTGACAACGAGGGATTTGTCATTGTGACCGCAGAAGGGAAACAGAGGATTCCTGCAGAGGGCATCACCAGCATTCAGATGAGTAGAGGAGCTCAAATTTCAAGTGATGCGGTGTTGCTTGCTATGGAGAAGGAGATAGAGGTGTTGTTCGTCGATAAGGCAGGCGCGGTCATTGGTCGGATTTGGAGCCCCAAATATGGATCTATTTCCACCATTAGGAAGGGGCAATTAGCGTTCTCTTTCTCCAAGGATGCGCTTGAATGGATCAAGGAGGTCCTAAGGCAGAAAATCGAAAACCAACAGGCTTTATTGCTCATGTTCCGTTCTGATAATGAGGCTCAAAATGAAGTGGTTGCCAAATCAATCGCAAAAATGGAGGATCACCGTGAGAAGCTTGGAAAGCTTGATGGGGATATAGTGGCCGATGTGGCTGCCCAACTAAGAGGATGGGAGGGGCAAGCGTCGAAAATCTATTTTGATACATTGAATATCTTCCTTCCGGAACATCTTCGTTTCCAAAATCGGAGCCAACATCCTGCCTTGGATGTGGTGAATGCGTTGTTAAATTACGGGTATGGTTTACTATACGGGAAGATAGAGGGGTCGCTTATAAAAGCAGGAGTGGATCCATATATAGGAATCCTTCATAGGGATGATTATAACCGCCCTGTATTGGTTTACGATGTTATTGAGTTGTACCGTGTATGGGTGGATTATGTTGTATTCTCGTTGGTGTCGCAAAACGCTATAACAGATGACTATTATTCTGTAAAAGAGGATGGATCTTATTGGTTGGAACCTTTGGGAAGGCGTGTTTTGATTCAATCTCTCAATGATTACTTGGAAGAGGTGACCAATGTGCGAGGAATCAGTAGAAGCAGAAATCAGCAGATTTTTCTTTATTGCCAGAATCTAGCTCAAAAATTCAAGAAGTTTGACGAGTAAAATATCTATAGGCTTATGATAAATGCGGGAACAAACATTAGAGCGGTAGATGATGCCTTGAAAAAGGTGAAAGTTGAATACCTATACCATAGTATTCGCAACCCTCGTCCTGAGATTGTGTCACAAATTAGGCAGTTGCGTATTCTTCAGGAGATCGATCATTCGCAGTATGTCGCACAGAAACGTACATTGCCCTATGTGGTTTGTGGTATGTTCAACCCTCCATACCGTAGGACTGAGAATTTTGCCTATACTGAATATTTTATTGTGGACATTGACCATATAACGGAGAAGGGGTTGGCGATTGAGAGTCTAAGGAAAAAGATAGAAGCGGATCAACGTGTGATCTTGTCGTTTCTCTCTCCAAGTGAGGATGGACTGAAAGTGATGTTTCGTTTGAAGGAGAGGTGTTGCGATAGCGGACTATATGCGATATTTTACAAAGCTTTTGTCACGTCGTTTTCCAAATTGTACAGCATAGAGCAGGTGGTAGACTCCAAAACATCGGATGTTACAAGAGCCTGTTTTATCAGTGTCGATGAAAAGGTTTATTACAATCCGAACGCTGAACGTGTGGATTTGCAGGCCTTCGTGGATTTGAGTAATACTTTTGCTTTGTTTGAACAGAAGCGAGAAATCGAGCGGTATCAAAAGGAAATCAAGCCGAATACGCCGGAGGAAAAAGCTCCGGTTGATCCTGGTGATGAAACGATGCATCGTATCAAGGAGATTCTGAACCCAAGGGCTGCTAAACGGGAAGAGAAGAGGGTGGTGTTTGTGCCTGGCATATTGGAGGATATTATATTTGACCTAAAGAATTACATAGAAAAGACAGGTGCTGTTGTTTCTTCAATTGTGAGTATCCAATATGGCAAGCAGATAATGGTTAAAGTTGGTCTCAAACTGGCGGAGGTCAATCTGTTCTATGGCAAACACGGGTTCCGTGTGGTACGTTCCACGAAAAGTGGAACTGATTCCAATGTGACTGAGGCGATAGCACAGTTAGTGGAGACATTTATAGACACATACGATCAGCTACAGCATGAGTGATAAAAAGGAGAAAAAGCGGGAACTCTCATTTGTAGAGAAGATGCAAAAATACATTCGGTCGGGATTGGAGGGTTCTAATTGTCCGAATCCTCTGAAGAATGATGTGGATGGGATGCCAAGTATTGATGAACGTATTAAGAGAATGCTAGGTATTGTTAACGATTTTCAAAGAAAGCCTACGAATATGTTGTTTTTTGTCATGTATGATATAGAAAGCAATAAGGTGAGAAGCCAAGTTGTGAAATATTTGGAGAAGAAGGGTTGTACAAGGGTCCAGAAATCGATTTTTCTGGCTGATTTGGATTCTTCCGTGTATGAAACCATTCGGAATGACTTGGCTGCAGTGCAAGCCGCATATGAAAATGAGGATAGTATTTTGATTGTTCCTCTCTCTACGGATTATCTGAGGGCGATGAAGATCATCGGTCAAAATATCAATTTGGATATTATTACGCACTCCAAAAGTACACTTTTCTTTTAGAGAATATTAGTATGGTAAGCGAGTTATCCTTCTTTCTTAAGCAGATGCGTCGGCGTTGGGGTCTGAGTCAGCAAGATTTAGCGGATCGTTGTGGCGTGGGGATTGGGTTCATTAGGTCTATTGAACAAGGAAAAGAATCACTTATGATGGATAAGGTGAACCAAGTGTTGTCTGTCTTTGATTGTAAAATGTCTCCAACGATTAAGGACGAGATTTGTGTCTTGTCTGCTGAGTTCGCTATGATCGAGGAGTTTGTCGGTGCAGTCCGTTCTTCTTATGATATGTACGCTAAAACTGTGGTTGCCTCTCATTCGTCGGTTCTTAAACTTGTTCCTTTTTGGAAACGGGTGATGTTTTCATGGTTGACAGCTTGTTTAGATGTGTCATTTAAGCATCTGTTCATCTGTTCGCCTAAATGGTGGGGTTTGCCAGCCTCCCCGCATTATGATTTATTACTGGATATGTTAGAGCGACCATTGGTTGGGAATGAACTGCCTCTTTCCCTTAATGGAAAGAGAAGATTGATAGAACGCAATGATTGGATTTCGGCTATGGTGCGATCGGGGTTGGAGAAAAAGGATGCGGATCTGGTGGTGGAGTGGTGTGTATCAAATAGTGATGCCTTTAAGAAGAAGATTAGTTCGCTGCGTTTGGATCCCTCTTTTAAGGCAGAATCTATTAGACGGATTACCTACAATAAACTGCTCCTCATGTCAGTTTTATAAATGTTAAAATTATGTTAATGCTATATGCGTACGCATATAATTTTTAAAACCTATGATTTCTTGGCTTTTTTCTTGTGGATTAACGTGTGATTTGTTAATTTTGAATTGAATATCGGTGTAAATTACTGATTTTCAATAAGAAAAAATATTTAAAAAAGTTCTTTGAAGATATTTGATAAAATTATACTTTTGTGCTCCGAAAAAATGGTGCTTTTTTAGAGTGAAAAATGATAAATTTTTCGATTTTTAGCCTGTAAAATGTTGGAAATGAAAAATTTACAAAATATACTCTCCGAGACCATCTTCCACTAAAACAAGGATTAAGACGTATTTCTTTTTCTAATGTTTGTCCTTGCTCAATCAAATCTCCGAGACCATCTTCCACTAAAACAAGGATTAAGACTTCTGCTTCTTGTGAAGAGTCAGAAGATTTTGCTTGTCTCCGAGACCATCTTCCACTAAAACAAGGATTAAGACCATTGTAAAAGCCTTACTATCAAAGGCAGGAGTAGTTTCTCCGAGACCATCTTCCACTAAAACAAGGATTAAGACTGAACTCGCTGTGATCGTACCAGTGAAACCGTCAAGAACTCCGAGACCATCTTCCACTAAAACAAGGATTAAGACTACAGCAACATAGAAACGAATATCTTATCTTCCAATAATCTCCGAGACCATCTTCCACTAAAACAAGGATTAAGACGTAAAACACTTACATACCTTGTTTTTAAATTCATATGCTCCGAGACCATCTTCCACTAAAACAAGGATTAAGACTTTGTGTTCACAACACGAACGGAACTCCGCAAAGTTCTCCGAGACCATCTTCCACTAAAACAAGGATTAAGACATAATCTTATAAGCTTCATCGTGATAGAACTTATAGCTCCGAGACCATCTTCCACTAAAACAAGGATTAAGACGTAAGTAGAAGATTTAGAAATCTTAGTTATTCATTCTCCGAGACCATCTTCCACTAAAACAAGGATTAAGACAACTATTCTTATCATTCTTTATATTCTTATTATTCTTCTCCGAGACCATCTTCCACTAAAACAAGGATTAAGACTTTCAAGCTTAACGATTGATTTCTCCGATTCGTTCGCATACTCCGAGACCATCTTCCACTAAAACAAGGATTAAGACAAGCCCCAAAATAGTTCCTACTTCCGAACTTCCGATTCTCCGAGACCATCTTCCACTAAAACAAGGATTAAGACTCCGAAACTCTACTAAATACGTTCATAAGCTTTTATTTCTCCGAGACCATCTTCCACTAAAACAAGGATTAAGACGCTCTAAAGCTGGAACATAGAACTTTTCTAACATTTCCTCCGAATCCATCTTCCACTAAAACAAGGATAAAGACTAAAAATGTTGTGTGTGTTCATTCATTTGAACGATGCTCCGAGACCATCTTCCACTAAAACAAGGATTAAGACATTACATTTATTAAAGCGTTCTTATAATTTTTATTCGCCTCCGAGACCATCTTCCACTAAAACAAGGATTAAGACTACTTAACTCCATATAATCTAAGTTTTTAGTTAACTCCGAGACCATCTTCCACTAAAACAAGGATTAAGACATCCTGTCCGCTGTGCGGTCGTCGTATTTCGTCCTTACTCCGAGACCATCTTCCACTAAAACAAGGATTAAGACTGTCCTTGCTCAATTAAATCCTTTTTGAGCATTTTCTCTCCGAGACCATCTTCCACTAAAACAAGGATTAAGACTTCAAGCGTTTTTACTTTGTTATTTAAATCAGCAATCTCTCCGAGACCATCTTCCACTAAAACAAGGATTAAGACGGAAAAGTTCACGAACTAATACGAAGATAGTTCGACTCCGAGACCATCTTCCACTAAAACAAGGATTAAGACTCGTTTATTAGGCGATTTTCATCCTATTTTAAATAATCTCCGAGACCATCTTCCACTAAAACAAGGATTAAGACTTTTTTGTTTTATCGCTTTCGCGACGCTCACGTTTACCTCCGAGACCATCTTCCACTAAAACAAGGATTAAGACTAAATTTTAAGTGATTAATATTGTTAATTAAAAGTGCTCCGAGACCATCTTCCACTAAAACAAGGATTAAGACGCAACAATAAAATCTTTTTTACCTTATACAACTTGATGACTCCGAGACCATCTTCCACTAAAACAAGGATTAAGACAAATCAGCTACTGATAATAACGGAAATTATAGTAAAGACTCCGAGACCATCTTCCACTAAAACAAGGATTAAGACAGCACTTGGGATATTGTGAACATTAGCCACTTCATCCTCCGAGACCATCTTCCACTAAAACAAGGATTAAGACAATGATTGCACGTAAGCCTACGGTAAGGCTAGCGTAGGAGTTTCGTGTCCCATTACGAGACTTCTACCATGATTCGTTAGTAAGGTCTTATTAAGACGTTAGTAGGAATTTCTAGTTACGAGGAAGCGAGTTCTTCCAGTTTCTCGGTGAAAATTCAAGCAAGTCCTTGTCGTTTTTCTTGTAGAGCGATCTCAAAGTTCAATGGATTATTAGAAAACATTGCTATCTTTGCAGAATAACTAAAGTTTGTAGATTATGGGGCTTTACTTGAATCCGAATGCCGAAGCATTCAAAATGGATAAGAATACAGACATCTATATTGATAAGTCTTCTGTGCTGGTCGAACTGAACAAACTGCTTGGTTCAAGAATGAACTTTATCTGTATGTCGCGTGCTCGTCGCTTCGGAAAGAGTATGGCAGGAAACCTAATATCGGCTTACTATTCCAAAGGTTGTGACACCAAGGAAATCTTCTCGAAAATGAAGATTGGGAGCGTTGCGGGCTATGAAGAGAACTTGAACAAATACAACGTCGTGAAGTTGGATTTGAATGGATTTTTCTCAAACGCATCAGTTAAGAAACGTGTCGATTTTTTGTTCGAGGATCTCAACAAAAAAGTAGTAGAGGAATTTATTGAACAGTTTCCTGAATCCAGAATTGAGGAAGACGCTATCATAGCCGATGCTATAATGAAAGTATATAGCAAGACTGGTGAGAAATTTGTCATTATTATCGACGAATATGACGTCTTGGTGCGGGAGCGGGTCTCTGCTGATGTGTTCGACAATTATCTTAGATTTCTTAACGGATTGTTTAAGAATGCTGACATTCGTCCAGCCATAGCCCTTGCCTATATCACCGGTATTTTACCGATTGTCAAGGATAAGGTTCAGTCGAAGCTCAATGAATTCATAGAATACTCTATGGTGGACGCTCAGCAATTTGCTGGTATGATTGGTTTCACGCACGAAGAGGTGGATGCTCTTTGCCGTGCATACGGTATCGACAAAGAAGAGATCGCACGTTGGTACGATGGTTATAAGTTGTCAGAGACTATAAATATCTATAATCCTCTCTCTGTCGTGAATGCTGTCAAAAGAAAAGAATTTGGTAGTTATTGGTCCGCAACAAGCACATTTGAGGTGTTGAGGGATTATATTGTGCTTGATTTTGAGGGCATCCGTAAGGATATTACAGATATGATTTCCGGTAATTCAGTGCCAGTTGAAGTGTTGGAATTTCGCAACACCATGGATAATATTAATACCAAAGATAATCTGTTCTCCTACTTAATTCATTTGGGATATTTGTCTTATGACCGTAAAACAAAAACTTGTAAGATACCTAATGAGGAGGTTCGTAACGAATGGGTTTCCGCCATCAAATACGATGCCAACTATAGCAAACTGATGGCAATCATCAATGCCTCTAAGCGACTGCTCGACGATACCATCAACGGCAACGAAGAGGCTGTAGCCCAAGCTTTGGACGCTGCCCATACGGCAGTGATGAGCAACCTGACGTACAACGACGAACATTGTTTCCAGAGTGCCATCTGTTTAGCCTATTTTTATGCCAACACACGTTATACGCTTATAAAAGAACTACCAACAGGTAAGGGTTATGCCGATTTGGTGCTGATCCCTTTCTTGCCCAACATTCCTGCTTTGGTTATAGAGCTGAAGCATAACCATAGTGCAGAGTCTGCCATGAAACAGATTAAGGCGAAGAACTACTGCGAAGCGCTTGACAAATACCAAGGCGACTTGCTCTTTGTCGGGGTCAACTATGATGAGAAGACCAAAAAGCACGAGTGCAAGATTGAGAAAGTGTAATTTTTGAATTGATGACTTATAAATAAGAATATTATGGCAAAGAAAAAAGCAAATAACCAACAACAGACATTGTCCCCTGAAAAATTGATTATTCAGAATGGAAGGAAACTTCCTATTTACGAGTGTTTTATCAGTGAGGATATCCGTAGTTGCGGATTGGGGTATGCTTCCGTGGCGAGAAAACATACAGGTGGAAAAATAACAGCGGCTTTTTATCTGCTCGACGTCTATTGCTGTGGTGTAAAAGATACTATATATAAGGCTCGTATGGAAGAGTATGAGTACGATGAATTCATAGGAGAGTTCAAGGAACATGGGATGGTTAAATCCTCTTATGAAGAGGTCCACAATTGGATATATGGCGCACTGGAATGGGCTGACGAGGCGGGAATCAAACCTCACAAGGATTTTTCCGTCACGAAGTTTTTGCTCGAAGAGGATACGGATGAGATCCCGTTGATCGAATATGAATTTGGCTTGGACGGAAAATATTGTCTTGTGTGCGAATCCAATATTGAGGCAGATAAGTATCTCACCGTTATGAAAAAGAACCTCGCCGAAGACCAGTACGAGGTGATTATTCATGACGATGAATACGACGACAAGGTGGAGGATGAAGAGCATCTTACTCCCGAGGCGACGGAAGAGCTAAAAAGGATGGTTGATGAGATGGTTGAACGAATGGATAAAATCACGCATGTCAAGTATGCTTACGAAGGAGGCGCTTATCCGCAAACATTGGAACTGGAAAATCCGGATTTGATGAAAGTAGTGGAGAAAAAAACGGCAAGGGTGAATGTGAAAGATTTAAAGATGATCGACTCCCTTTCGTCGGAATCCCTTACCAAAGATTTCCGTTCGATTATTCTCTATGCTATCGGTCAAATTAGAAATGGCGGTTTGGATGAAAAGACCGAACTAAAATATGGTGAGCAAATATCCAACGTGTTGATCCTTATGGGAGAGTATGGCGATGTTGAATCTAATTTGGCGGTTGTGCTTGAACTCATGAGGCAAAATACTGATTTGTTTGATCTTGCGTTGGGCGATTGTGGCGATACCATCCTTCAACCGACGTTATATAGACTTTGCCAAGATCGATTGTCTGTATTAAAAGATTATCTGTTAGAGCCCGGATTGTATACCTATTTTAAGATCGAGGCATTGACGTCACTCTGCAAAATAGCTTACTATGAACCATCAAAGAGAGGAGAGGTGCTGTCCATAGCGGAGGAATTGTTGGATATCTATACAGAAAAAATAGCGGAAAATAAAATCTGTGATGGCTCTTCGGCTGCTTTTCTGGTTTCTCTCTTCATCGATTTGGGCGCGAAGGAGTATCTTCCTAAGATAAGGAAAATCTATGCTACCAATTTGATAGACGAAGGAGTTGACGGAACTATTTCCGAGGTAGAAGCATATCTGAACAATGGCGAAGACCGCTATTATGGTGAGGAATTGATCTTCGAAACAATCAAACGATTTGAAGAGTTCAAAAGATGGGAATAGTATGACACTATCCGAAACAATCGTGAGGATTTGATTCAACATATGATCGGAAAAAGTGGTGTTTTGTGCTATGTTTTAGATGGAAAAAGTGGTAAAAACAATTCCTGTTTATAAGGGAAAAGTGGTTGAGCCATTTGTAAATGTCAGAAAATTAGTATATTTGCTATGCTAAAAAGATGAGGTATGCTAAGACGTAAATTCTCGACATTTTTAGAGTTGTTCTTAAAGGAACAGCCTAATAAGATTTTGCTGGTGGATGGAGCACGACAAATAGGAAAGTCGTATATCATTCGCTATGTCGGTACTCGTATGTTTAGAAATTTTGTCGAGATCAATCTGAAAGAGGATAAAGAGGGTGCTAGAGTGTTCGAACATGTCCGTACATGTCAAGATCTTTATATGCAATTGGCATTGTTTACTAAAGATAAGTTGGGTGATAAGTCGGACACGTTGGTGTTTTTGGATGAGATACAGTCATATCCGCAATTACTTACAATGCTGAAGTTCCTTAATCAGGAAGGTCGGTTCCGTTATATAGCAAGTGGTTCTCAATTAGGAATAGCTTTGTCTGAAACACCATCAGTGCCTATTGGAACGGTAACTGTAAAACACATGTATCCGTTGGATTTTGAAGAATTCCTATGGGCTATCAACTGTGGAGAAGAGGTTATCGCGGAAATGAAATCATGTTTTGAGAGAGGTGTGTCGTTGAACCCATCTTTGCATGAAAATATTCTAAAAAGATTTCGTTATTATCTATTGATTGGAGGATTACCAGAAGTCGTAAATGCTTTTTTGGCAGATCGCCATGTTCAGAGAGTTCGAGACGTACAACAGACAATATTGGAACTCTATAAAGTGGATGCGTCTCAGTATGACATGGAACGAAAATTGAAAATTCGTCGAGTGTATGATTTAATTCCAAGTAATTTGGAGAATAAGAAGAAACGTGTGATTTTCAAACAGATAGAAGAAAAACCATGGAAGAAATATAATGATTACGCCGATGAGTTTGAGTATCTTAGCGCTTCTGGCATAGCACTGGAAGTAAAAGCGATCAGTAATCCTCGATTCCCTCTGAAAGAGTCGGAAACGAAGAACTTGATAAAACTATATTTGAATGATGTTGGATTGCTTACGCAGATATTGTATGGGAATAATATCAATGCGATTTTGCAAGATACACGCAGTGTGAATTTAGGAACCGTGTATGAGTCTGTGGTGGCACAGGAGTTGAATGCACATGGCTTTCCTATGTATTATTACGATAATAAAAAGATTGGAGAGGTCGATTTCCTAGTGGACGATTTCAGTTCTCTTTCACCATTGCCATTGGAAGTGAAATCGGGCAAGGATTATACATCTCATAGTGCCCTGAATAAGTTTCTTGACAATTCAGAATACGGTATTTCAAGAGCGATTGTGTTTAGTAACGAAAGGGAGGTCGCTGAGAAGAATGGAATTTTGTATCTGCCAATTTACTATTGTATGTTTTTGTCTCATTCTAGTTATGAAGAGGGTGGTATGTTTCCGGATTTAGGAGAATTGATGTGAAAATAATAGAAAATTATTGTCCTATTTCTATTGATAAACTTATAACCAACTTTATCGAAACAACTAAAGGTTTTAAAGAGTTCCCCAAGAGAGAATATTATGACCCTATCCGAAACAATCGCTCTAAGTTACCTGTTTGGTATAGCGAGCAAGAAATTATATCGTTTTATGGAATATACGGGCGAGGATTTGATTCAACGCCTGATGGAATCTTCCTTGACCATCAAAGAAGAGGGGGAGAGCGTTCCCATTGGTAAAACTCACATCGAGCAAGCGTTTGCTTATGCCCAAAAGGTGATCGAGAGAAGTCAAGCGGAGGGGATTCAGTTCCTTTTGTATGGAGATGAAGCCTATCCTGAAATACTACGTCGTACAACCAACGAGAGGGGCGAACTGACGCCTCCTGTGCTGCTCTATGCGAAGGGAGATCTGTCGGTCATGAAAGAGCCTTGCATCGCCATCGCCGGCACCAGACATCCCTCCCAAGAGGGAATGGCGGCGTCGAAACAATTGGCGGAAGCATTTGTCAAGGAGGGGATGGCCATTGTCTCTGGCTTGGCGTTAGGTTGTGATACGGCCGCTCACGAAGGCGCATTGGCCGCAAAGGGAAAAACGGTCGCCTTTTTAGCCCATGGCTTGCATATGGTCTCCCCAGCCGAGAACATCGATTTGGCCAATAGAATAGTTGAAAACGGGGGCCTTTTGCTTTCGGAATACCCTGTGGGGATGCCGTTCTCTAAGTATAGTTTCATCTCTCGAGACCGTTTACAGGCAGGACTCTCACGGGCGACTGTTGTTGTGCAGACGGATATGAATGGGGGAAGCATGCATGTGGCGAATGCAACCTTAATGTCGCAAAAACCCCTCTATTCGGTCTATTTCCAGGATGAACGGACCCGTGCGTTGGAAATCTCGCAAGGGAATGGTTATTTGGTGAAAAAGGGCGCCAAGTATTTATCGGTGACGGATGATATCCATGCTGTCGTCCAATCCATTTTGAGTAAACCCACTTTCCCCACAACCCTTTTTTAACGCATAAGAATTTACTACCTTTGTCTTTGTAATAAGACTTTTTCACGGACCAATGATAGAAGAATTGAACGAACAGCAGCGTAGCGCTGTGGAATACGACGGGAAGCATCTCTTGGTAGTCGCGGGTGCGGGTACAGGTAAGACTCGAACCATCATCGCACGCGCCAAACACCTAATTCAACATGGCGTACCCGCCAACCGTATATTGATCCTCAGCTTTACCCGAAAATCAGCCAGAGAAATCGTAGAGCGTATCAAATCTGAAATCGGAGGCCTCTCCATTGAAGGCTTGCGTGGACAGACGTTCCACTCCTGGTGTATGGATATCATCATGAATAATCCGAAGGTCTTTATGCACCACGAATATACATTGCTCGACGAGGAGGATCGGGAGAGTTGCATGAAGTTGCTCTGTGGAAAGGGAATGAGGGATAAGGAGAAACATGTTGTGAAACCCTCATCCGTTCTGGATATCTACTCCTTTGCGGTGAACGCTTGTTGTAGCCTTTCGGATGCGATGCGTATGAAACTTTACGACAATGCCTCGAAAGACGATCTCAATGTCAGCAAAAGTATCGAGGTGAATAAGCCTGTCTATGCGGATATCATCAAACGCTATATTGCCTATAAAACCGTCCATAAGTACATGGATTACGACGATATTCTCAATGTCGTCTCCAAAGGATTGAAAAAGAACGAGGAGGCTCGTAACTTCATCGCCTCCCGATATGACCATATCTTAGTGGATGAGATGCAGGACACCAATCCGTTGCAGTATGAGCTGCTCAGCTCTTTTTACGAGAAGTGCCACCTCTTCTGTGTGGGCGACGACGCGCAGAGCATCTACGCATTTAGAGGTGCCGATTTCAAGACGATGCACAACTTTGGTCGGGTAGTGCCCAATTCGGAGGTGATGAAACTGACGATCAATTATCGCTCCACGCAAGAGTTGCTGGATCTCTCCAACTGGGTGTTGGCGCAATCTCCTTTGCGCTATGACAAGGAGCTCACCAGTGCGCGGGGAAGGGGAAATAAACCCGTTGTGGTGACCTGTGAGAACGAGTGGGATGAGGCATACGATCTGACGGAGAAGATTCGTAGAAGCATTGTGGATAAAGGGGTGAAGTATGAAGATAATATGGTGCTCTCCCGCTCATTGTATGGATTGAGGTCGGTGGAGTCGCAGTGTATCTCCAAAAAGATTCCCTACATCATCTTCGGTGGTGTCGGATTGATGCAGTCGAAACATGTGCGCGATGTCGTCTCGCCGATGCGTATCGTGGCCAACTATAAGGATGAATTGGCGTGGATGCGCTATTTGTTGTTGTGGCGCGGAATTGGCGAGGTGACCGCTTCAAAGATCATTACCAATGTGATAGAGGAGGATACTCTCGATAAGTGTTTGGATAAGTTGGCGGGCAATGGGTTGCAGGAGGAGATCACGCAGACTTTGCGCAACATCAGTGATATGCAATTCTCCCCAGCGAAGGCGATCGCCAAAACGTTGGAGACGATGGAGGATCGTCTGAAAGAGCTCTATAAGGAGGAGTGGAAGTGGCGCAAGCAGGATTTCGAAGTGTTACAGGAGGTGGCTGTGGGTACGAATGGTATCCAGGAGTTCATCAGCGAATATGTTTTGGATCCTAAATTGGAGACTACGGTGAAGCAAGGGGAGAACGGGCCTGAAGATGCGTGCATCCTCACGACGATCCACTCCGCGAAGGGATTGGAGGCGAAGATCTGTTATCTGTTGAAAGCCTCGCCCGCATCGTTCCCGACCCCTCGATCCATTGAGACAGGCGAGGATGCTGTGGAGGAGGAGCGCCGTTGCCTCTATGTCGCCCTGACACGTGCCCAAGACGAACTCTATATCTATCGAAATGTCCACTCCATTCATGTGGACGAGCATTCTGACGATCCGTCGGAAAGCCGATATTTCTTCAACAATTTGCCAGACGAACTGGTGGAGAAGGAGGTGACGCGCACCGCTCGCTTGAATCCGACGATGGATTACACAGGTAGTGCGGTAGGCACGGATGTGGCCAATGATTTCGACTTTGAATAAGGTATATTATGTCATTTTAGACGAAAAATATTGAGATTGGATGAATTATTTGTCCGTTTTTTCGCAGAGATGTGTATCTTTGCAAATGTTTAGAGAAAAAAGAATAGGGTGGTTTTATATTTTGATATGAAAGATTCCTAATGTTTCCTCTATTTGAATAATTGTTTAGTGTAATCAAGATGAAAAAGATATTTTCCGTCTATTTATGTCCTTTATTTGTGTTTATCTCTTTCTTCGGATGTAGTCAGGACTTGACCGCAATAGAGGAGTCGAATGGAACTTCCGAAAAAATGCAAGTGAGCCCGAATACAAGGTTGGCGGCTAATCCACCCGCTAATTGGGAGTATTTTGAGCAAGTGACATTGAGTTCCAGTTCCTCTTTGGCTAGTCAAATGACGCGTGAAAATACCATTTATGAGATCAAGTACGCGTTTGATTTGAGAGGTGGTAAGTTGACTGTTCCTGCTAATTGTATCCTCTATTTCAATGGCGGAACCATCAATAATGGAACCATTACTTTTGATCAAACCTATATACAACCCATTGCCAGTCCTTCGTTCTATAAACTCTTCAAGAGTTGCACTTTCAAAGGAAAGTTGTCCAATAAGGAGGTGTTGGTTAGTTGGTTTGATGTGGATCCTTCCAACAAGGATAATTCATCCGTGATCAATAATGTTTTGGATATCATACAGGAGGTCTTGGTTTTTGATGCGATTTATCCCATCAACAAAACTTTGATGATCAACAATGATGTGACATTAAGGGGAATTGATTGGGCGGAGAATATTTATAGTATCATTACCTGGAATGCGGAATATGGTATCAAGACCAGCTCTCATATCAATGCGATAGAGTTTGGTAAAGAGGGTAGTATGAATGCATATGGTATTACTATTTGGGGTGATGATCAACTCTATATTGGTAGAAATCCAAGAGAGACAGGTGGTCCGGATGGCGGACCAATCAATACGTGCGGTGTGCTTTTATACACGGATGGAGGATCTATTGGTGTGATAGCTGATTGTTCCATTGTCGGCTTCACCTATGGTATTCGAGGTGTGGGTGGATACTTGGAGGAGATTAGAAATACCTATTTTAGTTCTTGCCGATTTGGTATGTTCTGTGAATACACCTCTGATTTTATTTGCAAGGATTGTCGATTCAACACTTGTTTGCCCAATTACGATTGCGCTGAACATGGATTGAAGGATGATAATCCGAATGGTCTTCGTAAAATCGGTGCGGGTGTGAAGGTGAAATGTACCGGTATGGTTCAATTTATTGGTTGTCGTTTTGAATTCAATTTCATTCACTTCATCATAGACGAAGCAGCCCTTATTCTGAATCTTCAAGATTGTGTCTTTGATGCCGCTACCCATAGTTGCATCATGGTTTATAATGATGACAAGGAGAATACTACAGCCGCTATTGAACGTCATACGCCTAGTGTCAATTGCGTGAATATTTCAAATAATACCTTTGCTCGAGGTGCCCGCATTGAATATACGCAAAACACCTCCGCTCCGGGAGCGGGTATTGTCTATGTTAGGGAATCCAATAATCGAGGCACCAATTTCAACTTCACCAACAATGTGGTGGTGGACGATATCGAGGTGGATCAGGAAAATGTGCAATACGAGAACACTATCTTCCGTATTTATAACGATGGAACAGGTGGTGTAATCAACTCCAATGCCAATGATTTCAGCCATTGTAAGGCGAAAACGGTCGCTTCCGCTGTGAGTGGCAGTACGGGTCGATTTGTAATCAAAGATAATGGTAGTAACTTCGGAAACATTAGTCATCAGTTCCAAAACAACACGGTGATTGATATCAAGAAGATGGAGCTGCGTGATGATGGTAAGATTGTTATTTGGAACACATTGACGAACGGCAATCGGAAGAGCGCGGATATTATTATGGATCCTGCCCAGTAAGTTATAAACGAGAAATAGAAAAGGTTGCAATAGCTAGTGCGCTACTGCAACCTTTTTTTGTAGGGACAAATGATGTTATCTGCCTGGTGTCTTAAATGTCACACCGATCAAGCCCGTGATGCCTGGTTGTTCCACACTTCCAAAATCGAAGTATTTCTTGTTGAACAGATTGTTCACGCTGGCAAAGAATTGGAACAGTTTGTATTGGTAGGAGGCCTTGAAATCCGCCACGCCATAAGTTGGATAGGGAAGCGTCTCTCCCGTGCTCTTATTATCCTTATAGACGATGTAACTACCGTTTCTGTTGACCAATCTATAATCTAGTCGTAAAGAGAGATTTTTGACTGGTTCCGCTACGATATAACCATTGAATTTGTGTTTCAGATACTCCAAGGCGTAGAGTGATTTGAACACCACGATGTCATCGTGCCTGTTTTGGTGGATGAACTGATAACCCAATCCAAGTTTGATGCGAGCCTTAGGGTTGATGCCTGCGAAGTCGATTTCTCCGCGATATCCCACACCGATATTGTCAAGTTGGAAATTGGCGGAATGGTATACATCGTCCGCGCTAAACATCACCCAGTCGATCATATCTTTTCCTCGCATGTAAAATGCGTTGATCTCGTTGTAAAGACCTCTTCTTTGGTGGGAGAGCCTTATTTGGGTGGTGGAGGTGAGTTCCGGCTTCAAATCGGTATTACCCTTGTTGGTCGGACTCTTGTAAAAGAGTTCCGTGAACGTAGGCACACGCTGCGCATTGTTCCATGAAGCATGGAGTGTGATGTGGTGTTTGAAGTCAAACTGCATGTTGGCGTAAGGTAGGAATCGATGCTGGTTTTGGGTGTCGAAAACTTGCGCGAATCGGACACCAAAGTTCATCGTCCATCTTTTCACGGAGAATTGATGGTCTAGCAAGATGTCCAGCAAATCCCTCTCTTTGCTTTTTTTGTAGTAATTATCCACCTTAAAGATCTTGATGGAGTCGTTCTCCATTGGTACACCAAGGTTGGTGGAAAGAATGCTTTGGTGACGGTAATCGGCTAAGAGTGAGGTCTCTCCCAATCGCCACTCCTTTTGTATCTTAGGGGTAACGGATAGCATATCCGTCCTATGGAAATTCTCTCCGAAATGGTCATCGCGGACAAGTTGGAAATGGTCATAGTCCCTCATCCAACTAAATTTAGTTTCAAAGTGGAGGGGCTTCAGTAATTCCACTTTCGCGGCGGTTAGGATACGGTTGGTACGTTCCCATTGGTTGTCGTAGGCCGCGGAGTAGAAGGTGTTGGCACCGAAACTCTTTCGGCTATAACCCAATTGCCATTCTGTTTTTACTAGGTCGTTGAAGTATTGACCTAGATAGAAAAATTTTCCTTGTCCGTAATCACTGTTCTTCACAGCGCCATCCGATCTTGATATGGATCCGTTCAGGAGATGCGCGGTATGTTTTTTACTGATGTTGAGTGAGTTGTCACTGGTTACCAGTCCATACCAGCCTGCGATGGCTGTTGTAGTGAATTGAGTGATTGTGTCAGGTTCGATTAACAGGTTGAGTTGTTCTTGAGAACCCTTTCCTTCAGATAATTTGATGCGTGTGACGGCATCTGTGGTGAAAGGAAAGTCTGCGGTTAAGTGTCCAGTTTGAGCGGAAGTGATGTTGATTCCGTTGACTGATAGAACTGTTTGTTCAGCTGGGGCGCCTTTGATGGAGATGTCGGTTTGGACACCATAACCACCACGTTGGCGAACGTCAATGTCAGGTATAAGTTTTAAGGCATCGTTGACCGAATGCTGGGCGGCGGTTGAGATTTCCTTCTGAGTGATGACCGTGGTCTCGCCAGGCAAATCTTGCGTCGTCGTTGCCGTTACTTCCACATCTTCGAGCATCTCGAATATTTGCGGTTGTTCTTGACTCTCGTGGATCTCGTTAGCTTTAGCATCCACGTTGGAGATAATCGCGGCACTCAATACGCCTATGTTGATGACCCTGTGCATCGAACAAAAAGCGGAGTAGGAGTGTCGGCTAAATCGCCTCCATCTGATTACTTCACAATTTCCCATAAATGAAAATGTTTTAGGTTAATAAATAATGATAAAAAAAACGGAGGAAAAGTTTTTTCCCTCCGTTATAAGTAGTTGGGGGTAGGCTTATTTGCGCTTGGGCGCCATACCCTTTTTGTATAACTCTTTGTTTTGTAACGCTTCGACGCCTTTTTGGAAAATAGGATTCTCGTCGTTCATGATTTGATAGTAAGCGCCTGTGTCCCACAAATCTCTTGCGATCATTGCCTTCACCTGCTTCTTGATCAAATTCTTGGACTTCTCAAATTGCTCCTCATTAAATTCCACCTTCTCCTTGTCGCCAGCTTCCTTGATGGCCGAGAGATCCTTCTCGGAAATGTTGAATTTATTGATGAAGTTCAGCAATCCCGCCTCTGCGTTTTTTTCGTCTGATTTAGGTTGATATTTCGTCTCCAACTCCCCACGGTTTTTCTCCATGTAGTTGAGAACGAAGTCGTTGAGCACATTCTTCGCCGCCAAGTTTCTATGGTACTTAGTGTATTTGGTTGTATCCAATGGCACAAAAATATCTGGCATGATACCACCACCACCATAAACGGGACGTTTGCTGTTCAAGGTGTAGTATTTCAATGAATCAGGGAAAGAAATACTATCCTCGTGCATCAATTCACCTCGGTTGTATCGTTCAATCAAATCCTTGTCGTAATCCTTCAAATTATCTTTGTAAGGGCGTTGAACGCAACGACCGGAAGGGATGAAGTATTGCGCTGTGGTCAAACGGATGATAGAACCGTCCGGCAATGGAATTGGCTTTTGAACCAAACCTTTTCCAAATGTTCTGCGACCTACGATCAAACCTCTGTCCCAATCTTGGATGGAACCGGAGAGGATCTCGCTGGCGGAAGCGGAGCTCTCGTCAACAAGGACAACGATGTCACCCTTCTCGAATTGCGGTTTTCCGCTGGTGTTGAAAACCTCGCGCAATTGATTGACACCTTCACTGTATACTACCAATTTGTTGGCAGGTAGCACACAGCTGGCTAATTTCACCGCTGTATTCAAATATCCACCTCCGTTGTCTTGCAAGTCGATGATCAAAGATTTCATGCCCTTTGATTGCAGCTTGCTCATCGCGGCGTTGAACTCGTCAAGAGTCGTCTCGCTGAATTTGTTGATTTTGATGTATCCAATGGTTTTATCCACCATGTAGGATGCATCGATGCTGTAAATCGGGATGATGTCGCGGATAATTTTGAACTCGATCAGTTCTTTCACGCCGCGACGAAGCACTTTGACTCTGACGGGTGTGCCTTTCGGACCTCTCAACTTCTTCATGATGTCGGTGTTTTGCATCTTGACACCCGCAATGGTGGAATCATTTACAAAAACGATTCTATCGCCTGCTCGGATACCTACCTTTTCGGAAGGACCTCCTGATATGGTCTGAATGACGAGGAGCGTATCCTTCATCATTTGAAACATCACACCGATACCCTCGAATTTTCCGTCGAGCGGTTCGTTCATTTTTTGAACTTCCTTCTTCGGAATGTATTTGGAGTGGGGGTCCAGATTCTCCAACATGCCAACGATGGCATTATCCACCAGTTGTTCCGTGTTGACCGTGTCCATGTAATATTTACTGATCGCATACATGGTGGTCTGGACCTTTTGCATATCTCCGTAAGTCAATGAATTGGATGCGTTGGCTCCGCAAAAGATTCCGATGAAAGAAATTAAAGTTAAAATCCTCTTTATTGTCATGATAGCCTCTTCCGATTAGATAAGCGGAATATTGTGCTTCGCGCACTCTTTGCGCATATCCTCTGGCCAAATGCTGGCTTGGATCTCTCCGATGTGCGCTTTTCTCAAGAAGAACATGCAAAGACGTGATTGACCGATACCTCCACCGATAGAGAGCGGCAAACTGCCCTCGAGCAATCTCTTGTGGAAATACAACTCCTTGCGTGCGTTTTGGTTGGTCATCTCCAATTGGCGGAGAAGCGCCTCCTTGTCTACGCGGATACCCATTGAAGAAAGTTCCAAAGATTGTTGTAGCACGCTGTTCCAAACGAGGATGTCTCCGTTCAAGCCTGGCAAACCGTCTTCTCCTGGTGTCGTCCAGTCATCATAATCGGGAGCACGTCCGTCGTGGATTTTACCATCGCCCAACGGACCACCAACGCCCATAACGAATACAGCACCATATTTCTTGGTGATTTCGTGTTCGCGCTCTTTCGGAGTCAAGTTAGGGTAGAGTTGACGCAACTTTTCTGCGTGGATAAAGAAAATCTTCTCCGGCAACATAGGCTTGATTTGTGGGTAGGCCTCGTATACGACGTACTCGGTTCTTACCATTACGGAGTAGATTCTTCTTACAATATCTTTGAGAAATTCCACATTTCTATCGTCTGCGGTCATGGTTCTCTCCCAGTCCCATTGGTCAACGTACAATGAGTGCAAGTTGCCCAACTCCTCGTCTGAACGAATGGCGTTCATATCTGTGTACAATCCGTATCCGGGTTCAATGCCATACTCGCCCAAAGTCAATCTCTTCCATTTCGCGAGAGAGTGAACCACTTCGGCTTTTTGGTCGCCCAACTCCTTGATAGGAAACGTTACCGCACGCTCCACACCATTTAGGTCGTCGTTGATACCTTGTCCTTGTAATACGAAAAGAGGAGCGGTGACTCTTCTCAATCTTAACTCTGCTGAGAGGCTTCCTTGGAAGAAGTCCTTTATTTTCTTGATGCCCAGCTCTGTTTGTCTGGCATCCAACAATGGTTTATAACCTTCTGGGGTTTTTAGATAACTCATGATACAATTATTTAATTACCGCAAAGATAATATTAATTACAAAATACAACAAGTTTTGAAATGAAAACTTACATAAATAATAGTGATTTGGTTGAATTTATGGAAAAATGATAGTGATTTTGCTGTTTTTGTATCAAAAAGAAACCAATTACACCTTTGCTGATGGTGCGGTCCGCGGATTTTGTGATATTTGGTTCTTTATAGTTGCTTTTTTATCATGTTTTGTTTAATTTTGCCTACCGAAAAATTGACCGGCCCCGTAGTTCAGCTGTATAGAACGTCAGATTCCGGTTCTGAAGATCGTGGGTTAGAATCCCGCCGGGGTCACATCGTAGGGTTCCTGACTGAAAAGTCGGGAATTTTTTTTGCCCTTTTATTTCCAATAATTCCAGAAATGGCAGACGGGTCCGTGTCCGTGTCCTATCTCGTATGGAGCGCCTGCTACGATGGCCTCCGCAAGGTAATCTTTCGCTTTTTGGATGGCTTCTTCGATCTCGTATCCCTTCGCCAGCATTGATGCGATGGCGGAGGATAGGGTGCAACCTGTTCCGTGGGTGTTTTTTGTGTCGCATCTTGGACTTGTCAAAGCCAATGATCTCTTGTTTCTATAGTCGTAGAAGTAATCGGTGAGCGTCTCGTTTTCCAAGTGTCCCGCCTTGAGCAGGACAGATACGTGGTATTTTTCCGCCAATTTTTTTGCCGCGTCTAATAATTCCTCTTGGTCGGATATTTTCTCTCCTAACAATATTTCTGCCTCCGGAATGTTGGGGGTGATGACAGTGGCCAGCGGTATGAGTTCCTTGATCAGCGTTTCGATGGCGCTCTCTTCTATAAGACGGTGACCGGAAGTGGAGACCATTACGGTGTCTAAAACTACCTTGCTGATTTTATGCTCCCTTAGTTTATTCGCGATGCAACGGATCACTTCGGCGGAGTGGAGCATGCCTATCTTCACGCAATCCGCTCCTATGTCAGAAAGTACTGCTTCGATTTGTCCCCCAACCGCTTCGGTGGGTAACGAGAATACGCTTTGAACGCCTACTGTGTTTTGGACGGTGATGGCCGTGATGGCGGATGCGGCGTAGCAACCGCATGCAGAGATGGTTTTGATGTCCGCTTGTATGCCTGCTCCGCCTCCAGAATCGCTTCCAGCAATGGTGAGAACTCTATGATATTTCATAACCTTAATATATTATACGCGAAGATAGGATTATAATTTGTGAAATTGAGGTTGCGAAGGATTTTGTCACGATGAAATCTTCGATTTTTAAAGTTTGTGCGTTTCCTCAAAGCCTCTTTTCATGGTTCTTTGTGATAATATGAACATAAAATTATGTTGTGTAACATATTTGCGCGTAGGGGTGGTAAAAACGTCAAAAATTCAGTAAAAAATAGGCTTTCAGATTAACAATTTGATAGAAAAAATCATATATTTGCATACAACTTACGGGAGAATGGTTCTGTGAGAATGAAAAACTGAACAAAAAATTATAATAATACCATAAAACAAAAAAGCTAAAACATGGCAAAAGTAATTGGTGAAATCGTACAGGTCATCGGACCTGTCGTGGACGTCAGCTTCCCTGAGTCTGAGGCATCGCTTCCTCAGATCCATGATGCGTTGGAAGTTGAGCGTCCTGGTCAGAGCAATCTGATCATCGAGTGTCAACAACACATTGGAGAAAACTCAATCAGAACCATCGCGATGGACTCCACTGATGGTTTGCGTAGAGGAATGAAGGTTGTCTCTTTGGGACAAGCTATTTCAGTGCCTAAGGGCGAGCAAATCAAGGGCCGTATGTTGAATGTCGTTGGTGAGCCTATCGACGGAATGGAAAAATTCGACCGTACAGATGTTTCTCCTATCCATAGACCTGCTCCTAAATTCGAGGAGTTGGCTACATCAAAGGAAATCCTCTTTACCGGTAACAAGGTCATCGACTTGTTGGTTCCATATTTGAAGGGAGGTAAAATCGGTTTGTTCGGTGGTGCCGGTGTGGGTAAGACCGTGCTTATCATGGAGTTGATCAACAATATCGCGAAGGGATACAATGGTTACTCAGTGTTCGCCGGAGTAGGAGAGCGTACTCGTGAGGGTAACGACTTGCTTCGTGAGATGATTGAGTCTAACATCGTTCGTTATGGCGATGCCTTCAAGGAGGCTATGGCGAAGGGTGATTGGGACTTGAGTAAAATTGATTATAACGAGTTGGCTAAATCCCAAGCTACCTTGGTGTATGGTCAGATGAATGAGCCACCAGGCGCACGTTCTTCTGTGGCATTGTCAGGTTTGACCGTTGCGGAGACTTTCCGTGACTCTGGACAAGGTGGTAAGGATATCCTTTTCTTCGTGGATAATATCTTCCGTTTCACCCAAGCTGGTTCCGAGGTGTCCGCGTTGTTGGGCCGTATGCCATCAGCCGTAGGTTACCAACCTACTTTGGCTACTGAGATGGGACAAATGCAAGAGCGTATCACATCAACCAAGAATGGTTCCATCACCGCTGTAGAGGCTGTCTATGTGCCTGCGGATGACTTGACTGACCCTGCTCCTGCCACCACATTCTCCCACTTGGACGCAACTACTGTGTTGAGCCGTAAGATCGCTGAGTTGGGTATCTACCCTGCAGTGGATCCATTGGATTCAACATCCCGTATCTTGGATCCTAACGTGATTGGTAACGCACACTACGAGTGCGCGCAAAATGTGAAGCAAATTCTTCAAAAATATAAGGAGTTGCAAGATATCATCGCCATCCTCGGTATGGAGGAGTTGAGTGAGGCGGATAAGTTGGTCGTTGCGAGAGCACGTCGTATCCAACGTTTCTTGTCTCAACCATTCCATGTGGCATCGCAATTTACCGGTCTTCCTGGTGTGATGGTGCCTATTGAGGAGACAATCAGAGGCTTTAACATGATCATCAACGGTGAGGTGGATGACCTTCCAGAGCAAGCGTTCTTGAATGTCGGTACCATCGATGATGCTATCGAGAAGGGTAAGAAATTGCTCTCTCAAGCAGCTCAATAATGAATCACTAAAGAATCGGCAATATGAAGTTAGAAATCATATCACCAGACAGATTGGTGTTTTCAGGAGAAGTGGAAGAGGTGAATTTGCCAGGATCTGCTGGTTCATTTACAGTATTACCACGTCACGCGGCGCTAATCTCCTCATTGAAGGCTGGTCAAATCACCTATACATCGA
The DNA here is from genome assembly GCA_045601045.1 of Paludibacteraceae bacterium. Classification (GTDB taxonomy): domain Bacteria; phylum Bacteroidota; class Bacteroidia; order Bacteroidales; family Paludibacteraceae; genus UBA1181. Next base: position 8,365 of record JAZRZA010000021.1, on the reverse strand, counting down.
ACGGTGAGAAGTCGGTCATTCGTGTGGACGGCGGTTTTGCCGAAGTGAAGAATGATGTGATCTCTGTTTGTGTGGAGAATGTTTTAGCGTAATGCGATGATGGAGCCCAAAACAGCAAAGATAATCAAGCTTCTATTTGTGGTGATGTTGACGACGATGATGGTTTCTTATTTTACCATCAGTAGTCTCTTCCCAGGCGGAAACCTTCTTTTGGGAGGTGTTATGTCAGTCGCTTTATTCTTTCTTTGTTTCGGATCCTTCACATTCCTCACATTGGACAAGGCTAGAGAAGATGGCATGAAGTACAATCGGACTTTTATGGCTTTGAAAACCATCAAAATGTTTTTGGCGCTTTTTGGCGCGGTTGTGTTCGTCCTCGTGAATCGTGAGTTAGCGGTTCCTTTCTTGATCGCTTTCGCTATCATTTATGTGATATATACAGTATTTGAGGCAATTGCCCTCATGAAACTTAAATAAAGGATTAACAAAATGAGTCAGTCCAGAAATAAAATGACAAGTAGCTTGGCAAAAGTATTTTTCGCCGCGCTTTTCTTGATCTCAAGTTTCTCATTGCATGCTCAAGAATCGGAGGTGGCCGAGGTCGCTGACGAGGTGGCTGCAGAAGCGGAACACGAAGAGAAGGAGGGCGTTGACTTGAAGGAGATGATCTTCGGTCATACGGGAGATGCTTATAGCTGGCACATCACAACGGTTGGAGAGCATCCGATTTCTATTCCTTTGTTGTGTATTCTCTATGGACAAAACGGTTTGGATGTGTTCTGTTCCAGCAATTTGGGACATGAAGGACATTACGTGGAGTACAAGGGATACAAAATCGCGGGAAAGGATGAGGCGCACGAGGGTAAGATCGTTGAAGTGGCAACAGGGGAGCGTCCTTGGGATTTCTCCATCACAAAGAATGTTGCGTCTTTGTTGATCAGTTGCGCGCTTCTTCTTTGGATCTTCCTTTCGATCGCAAAAAAATACAAGGAGAATCCGATGAGCCGTCCTGTTGGAAAGCAGGCTTTGTTGGAGCCACTAATCGTCTCTTTGGTGGATGATATCATCAAACCAAGTATCGGTAAGAATTATAAGAGATACACAGCTTATTTATTGACTGCGTTCTTCTTTATCTTCTTGAACAATATCTTGGGTATCATTCCAATCTTCCCAGGAGGAGCGAATTTGACAGGTAATATCGCCATTACTGTGGTGTTGGCGTCCCTTACCTTTATTCTTACCAACTTTACCGCAACAAAGGCTTATTACAAAGAGATTCTTTGGCCAGAGGTACCCGTATTCTTGAAGTTGCCAATTCCATTGATGCAATTTATCGAGATCATGGGTGTATTCATCAAGCCAATCGCCCTTTGTGTACGTCTTTTCGCGAACATGTTCGCGGGACATACAATGGTTTTGATCTTGATCGGTTTGATCTTTATCTTTGGCCAAATGCATGTGGCGGCAGGATTGGGTATTTCAGTCCTCTCGGTATTGTTGATCGTTTTTATGTCACTATTGGAGTGTTTGGTATGTTTCATCCAAGCATATGTGTTCACCATGTTGTCCGCTATCTTTATCGGAATGGGCCAAGTGGAGGAGCACGAACATTAATATTAGAAATAACAAATTAAATTAATAACAATTAAAATTTTAAGATTATGTTGAGTATTTTATTAGCAGCTGACGCAACAGCAAAATTAGGAGCAGCAGTAGGTGCAGGTATCGCAGCAATCGGTGCAGGTATTGGTATTGGTAAGATCGGTGGATCCGCAATGGAGGCAATCGGTCGTCAACCAGACGCTGCAGGTGACATCAGAAGTAACATGATCGTTGCTGCCGCTTTGGTCGAGGGTGCTGCATTCTTCGCAATCATCGTTGCCTTCTTGGCTTACGTTATGTAATAACAAATTAAACGATAAACTATGTCATTACTGACACCAGATTTTGGTTTATTGGTATGGATGCTTCTATGCTTCCTTATCCTGGTTGCTATCCTAGGCAAATTCGCTTGGCCGGCAATTGTGGGTATGATTGAGCAAAGAGGTAACTACATCGAGGAGTCGCTTAAGAAGGCTGACGAGGCAAACGCTGCTTTGGCTAACCTCAAGGAGGAGAACGCCAAGTTGCTTGCCGAGGCAAAGAATGAGCGTCTTGAGATGTTGAAGGAGGCATCCAGACTAAAAGACCAAATGATATCGGACGCTAAAACGCAAGCAATTGCGGAAGCGAACAAGATCATGGAGAACGCAAAGGAGAGTATCCAATTGGAGAAGGATAATGCCATCAAGGATATTCGTACCCAAGTTGCGGAGCTTTCAGTAACCATCGCCGAGAAGATTCTTCGTGGTGAGTTGAAGGATGCTGAATCTCAAACCGCTATGATCAACAAATATTTGGATGAGGTTAATATCTCTAAATCGTAAGTTCGATGAATACAGGTAAAATTTCAGCAAGATATGCAAAGGCTCTCTATCAGTTCGCTTTGGAATCCAATAGCGAGACGGAGGTCTATGAGTCTATGAAACTTGTTTCCGAGAGTTACAAGAACGTTCCTCAATTGAGGGAGGCGATGGTAAATCCTACTTTGAACAAGCAGAAAAAGACTGATTTGCTTATTACGGCTGCGGGTACCCAAGTATGCGACGCGTTTAAGAAATTCGTCGTTTTGGTCGTCGAGCGTAAGCGAGAAAACTTTTTTCAAGGCATCAGTTTGGTTTATCAGGATCTTTACCGAAAGGAAAAGAATATTGTGATTAGCCAATTGGTGACGGCGAGCCCGGTGAGCAATGCTGAAATTGAGCGTATGCGCAAGGCTGTCCAAACAGTTTCGACGGGTTCTGTCGAATTTGAAACTTCTGTAGATCCGGATTTGATTGGTGGTTTCGTCTTGAATGTTGAAACCTATCAATTGGATGCCAGCATTAAGGGACAATTGAGAAGCGTGAGGGATTCATTGCTGAACAATAATTCCAAAAATGCGTAAGGTTTTTCGGTGTTTTAATTTATTAAAGAATTTATTTTTATGGCTATAAAAGCAAGTGAAGTATCAGACGTGCTGAGAATGCAACTTCAAGGAGTTGACACCAAGGTCAAGTTCGAAGAGGTTGGTACCGTCTTGCAAGTGAGCGATGGAGTGGTTCGTATTTACGGATTGCAAAACGCCGAGGCTGGTGAACTTCTTGAGTTCGAGAACGGAATGAATGCCGTTGTGATGAACTTGGAGGAGGATAATGTGGGTGCCGTTCTTTTGGGCCCTACAGATCAAGTCAGCGAGGGTGATATCGTAAAGAGAACTCGTCGTATCGCTTCCATCATGACTGGAGAAGGCATGGTTGGTAGAGTTGTGAACTCAATCGGTAACCCTATCGATGGACTTGGTCCGATCAAGGGTGATTTGTTGGAGATGCCATTGGAGCGTAAGGCGCCAGGCGTTATTTATCGTGAGCCCGTTAAGCAACCTTTGCAAACAGGTTTGAAGGCAATCGACGCAATGATTCCGATTGGTCGTGGACAACGTGAGTTGATCATCGGTGACCGTCAAACAGGTAAGACCGCTATCGCGATTGATACCATCATCAATCAAAAGGAGGCTTATTTGGCTGGTAACCCAGTTTATTGTATTTATGTAGCTGTAGGTCAAAAGGGTTCCACTGTCGCTAACATTGTGAACACCTTGAAGGAGCATGGCGCGATGGATTATACGATCATCGTTTCCGCTACCGCTTCGGATCCTGCCGCAATGCAATATTACGCACCTTTCGCGGGTGCTGCGATCGGAGAGTATTTCCGTGATCAAGGAAAGCACGCATTGGTAGTTTATGATGACTTGTCAAAGCAAGCCGTTGCCTATCGTGAGGTATCCTTGATTTTGAAGCGTCCTTCTGGTCGTGAGGCTTATCCAGGTGATGTGTTCTATTTGCACTCACGTCTTTTGGAGCGCGCCGCAAAGATCATTAACAACGACTCTGTGGCAGCTCAGATGAATGACCTCCCTGCATCTTTGAAGGGTAAGGTGAAGGGTGGAGGATCATTGACCGCTCTTCCTATCATCGAGACACAAGCTGGTGACGTTTCCGCATATATTCCTACTAACGTGATCTCCATCACCGATGGTCAGATCTTCTTGGAGACCAATATGTTCAACGCAGGTATCCGTCCTGCTATCAACGTAGGTATCTCCGTATCTCGTGTGGGTGGTAGCGCGCAAGTGAAGGCGATGAAGGCTATCGCCGGTACTTTGAAGACCGACCAAGCTCAATACCGTGAGTTGGAGTCCTTCACCAAATTCGGTGGTGATATGGATGCCGTTACCAAGATGACTATCGACAAGGGTGTGCGTAATACAGAGTTGTTGAAGCAACCTCAATATACGCCGTTCCCAGTTGAACACCAAATCGCGGTTATCTACTGTGGTACACAAGGTATCTTGAATGTGTTGCCTGTAGAATCCGTTCATGAATTCGAAAAGCTCTTCATCGAGCGTTTGGAGCACCTACACAAGGAGGATGTCTTGAACCAATTGAAGCAAGGTAAGATTGATGATACCATCAAGAATATCTTGAAAGAAGAGTCTCAAGTAGTAATTAAGAACATTTTAGGTACAGTAGTAAATGGCGTCTCTTAAGGAAGTAAAAGCAAGAATTGGTTCGGTGAACTCTACGAAGAAGATCACTGGAGCAATGAAGATGGTCTCTTCGGCGAAGTTGAAGAAGGCTCAGATGGCTATTGAGAACATCTCGCCTTATCAAAATCGCTTGAATGGAATCTTGAGCAATTTTTTGGCTACAGAGAGTGATTTCCAATCAGATTTCTCAAAGGTTAGAGTTGCCAAGAGTGTGGCTATTGTAGTTTTTTCTTCTAATTCAAGCCTTTGTGGTGCCTATAATTCAAATGTTATCAAGGAGTTAGGCAACGTCATTAAGTCAGAGCGCGCCGATTCTGCCGAGAAGATTACGATTTATCCTGTCGGTAAGAAGGTAAAGGAAGCTGTCGCTAAGATGACAGATGTGACTGTTGTTCCGGTTCCGGTAGAGTTGGCAGACCATCCTTCATTTGAAGGAATTAGTCAAACCACCAATGAATTGATGTCTAAATTCTTGGAGAAGGAGTATGACAAAGTGATTGTCGTATACCACCATTTGAAGAATACCGCAGTTCAAAAATTGACAACTGAAACGTTCTTGCCTATTAAATTGGAGGTTGACAAAAAAGCTGAGAAGATGGCTGGCGATTATCTCGTTGAGCCTAGCAAGGCTGAAATTTTGCAGTCATTGCTTCCAAAGGCATTGAGGACTAAAATGTATGCTTGTCTGTTGGATTCTAATGCATCTGAGCATGGCGCGCGTGTTGTGGCTATGCAAGTTGCGACGGATAACGCCAATGAGTTGATCAACGAGTTGACAGTGTTGTACAACAAGACTCGTCAACAAGCGATCACGAGCGAGTTGCTCGATATCGTCGGTGGTGCTGCCGCATTACAGAATTAGGAGAATTCTTACAACTATACGTAAAAAAGGAAGGGAGTTTGCTCTCTTCCTTTTTTTGTTTGAGAAACAACCATTTTAATGTCAGTTTGTCTGACACTTTGGCACGATCCGATTGGCGTATTCTGCCAAAATTCGCCTCTTTTGTCAGTCGTATATTTGTTTTTCCCTTTTGGCATAGATTATGATATAAGAATATCGGTGACGTACTGAGAGGAGGACGTCAAGATTAGAAATATAATTATAACAGATATAAGTATGAATATTAAACCATTGGCAGATAGGGTTTTGGTTAAGCCCGCTGCGGCAGAGACTACAACAGCAAGTGGAATCATTATTCCTGATTCAGCAAAGGAAAAACCATTGAAGGGTGAAGTTCTTGCGATCGGTAACGGTACCAAGGATGAGGAGATGGTGGTTAAGGTAGGTGATACTGTATTGTATGGCAAGTACGCTGGCACCGAGTTGGATTTGGATGGTGAGAAATATCTTATCATGCGTCAAGGTGACATCCTTGCAATCATCTAATTTTTTAAAATTCGAAAATTAAACAAGTTTTTAAGTATACGGTTATGGCTAAAGAGATAAAATTCGATACAGATGCTCGTGACCTTTTGAAGAAGGGCGTGGACGAGTTGGCAAACGCAGTGAAGGTAACCCTCGGCCCTAAGGGTCGTAATGTGATCATCGAGAAGAAGTTCGGTGCGCCTCACATCACAAAGGACGGTGTTTCAGTCGCTAAGGAGATTGAGTTGGAGAATCCATATGAGAACATGGGTGCTCAAATCGTGAAGGAGGTTGCTTCTAAGACTGGAGATGATGCAGGTGATGGTACAACTACCGCAACTGTTTTGGCTCAATCCATCATCACTGTCGGTTTGAAGAATGTTGCCGCTGGCGCGAATCCAATGGATTTGAAGCGTGGTATCGATAAGGCTGTCGCTAAGGTGGTTGAGAGCATCAAGTCTCAATCCAAAGAGGTGGGTGACGATTACGATAAGATCAAGCAAGTGGCTACTATTTCCGCTAACAACGATGTTGAGATCGGTACTTTGATCGCTGACGCTATGGCGAAGGTGAAGAAGGAGGGTGTCATCACCGTCGAGGAGGCGAAGAGCATGGACACTACTGTTGATGTGGTGGAGGGTATGCAATTTGACCGTGGTTACTTGTCTCCATACTTTGTGACCAACACAGAGAAGATGGAGGTTGAGTTTGATAATCCATTCATCTTGATCCACGATAAGAAGATCTCCTCTTTGAAGGATATTCTTCCAATTTTGGAGGCTACCGCACAGGCAGGCCGTCCGTTGTTGATCATCGCTGAGGACATCGATGGCGAGGCATTGACTACATTGGTGGTTAACCGTTTGAGAGGTGCTTTGAAGATCGCTGCTGTGAAGGCTCCAGGTTTCGGAGACCGTCGCAAGGAGATGTTGGAGGATATCGCGATCCTTACTGGCGGTATCGTTGTTTCAGAGGAGAAGGGCATCAAGTTGGATGCTGCGACCATCGATATGTTGGGTAAGGCTGAGAAGGTAACCATCAACAAAGATAATACCACTATCGTCAACGGTGCGGGCGCTAAGGAGAACATCACTGAGCGTGTTGCCCAAATCAAGGCGCAAGTGGAGACTACTAAGTCAAGCTACGATAAGGAGAAGTTGCAAGAGCGTTTGGCTAAGTTGGCCGGCGGTGTTGCAGTGCTTTATGTAGGTGCTCCATCTGAGGTGGAGATGAAGGAGAAGAAGGATCGCGTGGACGACGCTCTTTGCGCTACACGTGCTGCTGTAGAGGAGGGTATCGTACCTGGTGGAGGTGTCGCATTTATCCGTGCCATCGACTCTTTGGAGGGCATGAAGGGTGAGAACCAAGATGAGACCACTGGTATCGAGATCATCAAGCGTGCCATCGAGGAGCCTCTTCGCCAAATCATCGCTAACGCAGGTAAAGAGGGTGCCGTATTCGTACAAAAGGTAAAAGAGGGTAAGGCTGACTTCGGTTACAACGCTCGTAGCGACAAATTCGAAAACTTCTTCGAGGCTGGTGTGATCGATCCTGCCAAGGTAACTCGTGTCGCTTTGGAGAATGCCGCATCCATCGCTGGTATGATGTTGACCACCGAGTGTGTCATAGCGGAGAAGAAGGATGATAAGGCAGCTCCTGCAATGCCTCCTATGGGTGGCGGAATGGGTGGAATGATGTAATTCAATCCTCACATATAGATCGAAGGGGGATCCGGGAGGGTTCCCCTTTTTTCGTGGTGTAGGGGCGTATTGCATACGCCCTGATGGCCGGGGCAGGCGATACACGGGGCGTTTTCAAAACGCCGCTACAACGAATCGAATGAGCCTCCGTGCAGTGCCTGGAAGGCACCATCTGAGTAACCGGGGGCATCGCCCTCGGCCAAGACGCACCACACCTACCTATCAGCCTGGAAAGCTGTACCACCTGTGCCATAATAAACTAAAAAGAAAGAAGGCGCTTGCATACACGATGCGAGCGCCCTTCATTTTGGGTTGATATGCTTCTAAAGTTTTGTGATCTCTTCCAACGGAATTTGGGTGATTTCTGCGATCTTTTTGTCAGAAAAACCCGCTTGGCGCAGGTTGGAGATGATCAGTTGGCGTTCTTCGGCCTTGCCTTGGACAACACCTTCTGACAAACCTTCTGCTTTCCCTTCTGCTCTTCCTTGTGCGATACCCTTTTCAATACCATCCTTCACCCCACGCTTGTATCCATGCTCCTCCATGTCGATCTCGTCTTCGAGCAACTTCATGCTGGCGTCGTAGAGCTTTTGCTCCTCCTCCGAGAGGGCGGCGACCTTCGCTTTGTCGATCAAGCGGAGAAGCCCTTCGTCGGCGCGTTCATATACGGAT
>JAZRZA010000020.1:0-6440 GCA_045601045.1 Paludibacteraceae bacterium | reverse complement strand
TATTGGTGTCCGCTAAACTTTCATTCCTAAAATTTAATGCGTTTGTTTACCGGACAGCCGACCCTTTTCGTGTGTACCTGCACATCTGAAGAGTGAAAATCCGTCCATTGAGACCTAAACTGGCAATATGAGCGTTTTTTCAGATCGAATAGCTCTGTAAACATCAAAAGATTTGCCGGACAGCCGTTTTATTTACTTGATTATAGGGCTTATACATGCCTAAAATTGGCAAAAACAAGGTCTAAGAACCATTTAGCGGACACCAATACTTTGTTTTATGAATTTATGCTTTCAGTGTTCTCATCGCATTGAGTACCGCTAAGATGGTTACACCCACATCCGCGAAGATGGCCAATCCCATGTTGGCGATGCCTACGGTAGCCAGCAGCAGAACCGCTATTTTGATTCCGATGGAGAAGATGACGTTCTGGCGTGCGATGGAGAGCGTCTTCTTCGCGATGCGGATGGCCTCCGCGATCTTAGAAGGTTGATCGTCCATCAAGACCACATCCGCAGCTTCGATGGCTGCGTCGGAGCCTAAGCCCCCCATGGCGATGCCCACATCCGCTCTGGCCAATACAGGAGCGTCGTTGATACCGTCACCCACGAAGGCGAGTCGGTCATTTTCTCCTTTGCATCGCAATAGTTGCTCCAACTGCTCCACTTTGTCCGCAGGAAGAAGTTCCGCATGGCACTCATCTACACCTACTTCGTTCGCCACGAATTCTGCCACATCTTTGTGATCTCCCGTTAGCATGACGCACTTCTGGATGCCTATAGATTTGAGTGAGCTGACAGCCTCTTTCGCATCCTCTTTGAGGACGTCGGAGATGATGATATGCCCCATATATTGGTCGCCTACCGCGATGTGAACGATGGATCCTTGTGATTGGATTTCGCAAGCCTCCCATTTCGCCCCTACAAGTTCCATCATTTTACTGTTTCCTACCGAGACCACCTTGCCATTGACCAAGGCCCTCACACCGTGTCCCGCGATCTCTTCGGTCTGCTCTACGACGCACTCGTCAGCCTCGTTTGGATAGGCATCCTTGAGGGAGATGGCGATGGGATGGTTGGAGTGGCGCTCGACGTGGGCGGCCAAATGGAGCAACTCGCTCTCTGAGATCTCTGTTGGATGGATGGCCGTTACGGAGAATACGCCATGTGTCAAGGTGCCCGTCTTGTCGAAGACAACCGTTTTGAGTTGTGAGAGCGCCTCCATATAGTTGGAACCCTTTACCAAGATGCCTCGTCTGGAGGCGCCGCCGATACCGCCGAAGAAGGCGAGCGGTACAGAGATGACCAAAGCGCAAGGGCAGGAAACCACCAAGAAGGTCAAGGCTCTGTATAGCCACGTGGAGAGGTTGGCGAAATAACCGTTCTCTCCGAAGAATGGGGGAATAAAGGCCAATAGAAGCGCCAATCCCACTACGATTGGAGTATAAATGCGGGCGAATCTGGTAATGAAGGCCTCGCTCTTGGATTTATTCTTGCCAGCGTTCTCCACCAATTCTATCACCTTGGAGGCGGTGGATTCTCCGAAGGATTTCGTCACCTTAACCTTGAGTAGGCCGGAAAGGTTCACACAGCCGGAGATCACCTCGTCCTCCTCTTTTACGCTACGGGGTACGCTTTCACCCGTCAAGGCTACGGTGTCCAGATTGGAATTGCCCTCTAAAACGACGCCATCCATGGGAATGCGCTCTCCGGGTTTGATGATGATCGTCTCTCCGATGTTCACTTCCTTGGGATCTACCGTCACCTCCTCTCCGTCACGCAGCAGATGGGCGGTGTCTGGACGTATGTCCAGCAATGCGGAGATAGATTTTCTGCTTCGTCCCTCCGCGATGCCCTCGAAGAGTTCGCCTATTTGGAAAAAGAGCATGACGAATACCGCCTCCGGAAATTGGTTCTCCGCACCAGGCAGGAATCCGATGCCCATGGCGCCTAACGTGGCGATCGCCATAAGGAAGTTCTCGTCAAGGAATTCTCCTTCGGTGATGTTCTCGAAAGCTTCGTGTAGCGTCTCGTAGCCTACGATGAGGTAGGGAACAAGGTAGATTAATAGCAATTGCCAAGTGGCAAGGTTGAAGTTCCTCTCGATGAGGATAGCTGCCACCAGTAGAATGGCTGCTGAGATGATTTTAAGGAGGCTCTCCTTCGTCTCTCCATGATGGTGGTGCTCGTGACCTTCTCCGTCATGATCGTGATCGTGGCAATGACAGCCGCAACCACATCCTCCATGGCTTTCGTGGTGGTGATGTTCCTTCTCCTTATGGGAGCAACAACATCCATCGTGCTTCTCTTTTTCTTCCATACGATATCTTATTTTATTTATTATTTTCTTTTGACAAGACAAAGGTAGGGAAAGGGATGTGCAACTGGGTTGCAAAAGTGGGGGCTATCTATATCGATATTGATAATGATCTTACTTAGTATATGATTCGTTTATTAGATAAAAAAATGTATTTTTGTCATATATTGATATTTTATGGCAAAGCAAGTAAAAGAGAAATCGATGGAAGAGGCTCTGTGGGAGTCTGCCAATAAATTGAGAGGTTCTGTGGAGCCTTCTGAATATAAGCATGTTGTACTCAGTCTTATCTTTTTGAAATATGCGAACGATAGGTTTGAGGAACGTCGTAAGGAATTGGAGGCTGAGGGCAAGGAGGCGTTTGCCGATCAGGCGGTTTTCTATAATGCCAAGAATGTCTTTTATCTGGATACCGAAAGCCGTTGGTCGTTCATTATGGAGAATGCCAAGCAGAACGATATTGCCATAAAGATTGATAAGGCACTTGCCGATGTGGAAAAGGCGAATCCTACGCTTCGAGGCGCATTGCCGAGCAATTACTATTCGGGCCTGGGTCTGGATAAGACGAAACTATCCGCTTTACTCGACGAAATCAATAAGATTGATACGCTCAAAGATCGTGAAAACGATTTGATTGGGCGTGTTTATGAATATTTCTTGGGGAAGTTCGCCATTGCGGAAGGAAAGGGTAAGGGCGAGTACTATACGCCTAAAACCATTGTGAACTTGATTGCCGAAATGATTCAGCCTTACAAGGGAAAGATTTATGACCCTTGTTGTGGTTCGGGCGGTATGTTTGTGCAAAGTATGAAATTCATCGAGGCGCACCATGGAAACAAGAAGGATATTTCAGTTTATGGTCAGGAATATACCAACACTACTTACAAACTGGCTAAGATGAACTTGGCCATTCGTGGGCTTTCGAGCAACTTGGGTGAGATGGCGGCCGACACGTTCCATAACGATCAACATAAGGATTTGAAGGCTGACTTCATCATGGCTAATCCTCCGTTTAATCAAAAGGATTGGCGTGCTGAGAACGAATTGAAGGACGATCCTCGTTGGGTGGGTTATGATGTGCCGCCTACCAGCAATGCCAACTATGGTTGGATTTTGAATATGGCTTCGAAATTGTCCGCCAATGGTGTGGCTGGTTTCTTGTTGGCGAACGGTGCGTTGAGTGGCGAGGGAACGGAACTGAGTATCCGTAAGCGTTTGATAGAGAATCATTTGGTGGAGGCGATATTGATCTTGCCACGGAATATGTTTTATTCTACCGATATCAGTGTGACCTTGTGGGTTTTGAATAAGAACAAGAAGGCGCGCACTGTGGAGCAGAATGGTGAATTGGTGCAGTACCGCAACCGTGAGAAGGAGGTTCTGTTTATGGATTTGCGCCAGATTGGTGAGCCGTTTGAGAAGAAATACATCCAATTCTCGAAGGAAAATATTGAACAAATTGCCGCCACATACCATGCGTGGCAATGTGGTACCGGTTATCAGAACGTTCCCGAATATTGTTATTCCGCCACTTTGGAGGAGATCGAATCCAAGAACTGGTCGTTGGTGGCAAGCAAATACATTGAGTTTGTGAACCGTGACGACTATGCTGGCTACGAAGAGACGATGAGTAGGCTCCAAACCGAGTTGCGAGAACTATTTGCCCAAGAGGAAGAGAGTAAAAAAGCGGTGGAGAAGGTGTTTGAGGAGTTGGGGTATGAATTGCAAAAATGAGAGAGATGAGTGATTTGAAACAAGCGGTAGCAGAAATAAAGAGAGCCATTCTATCCAGCCAATATCAGGCTGCCAAAATGACCAACTCATTCCAATTGTCGTTGTACTTTTCGATAGGAAAATACGTGTCTGAGAATACGCGCAACAAGTCATGGGGAAGTGGGGCAATTGACAATATAAGTGCTCAGCTACAGAAGGAGCTCCCAGGTCTTAGAGGATTCTCGGCAGAGAATATCAAGAAAATGCGAACATTTTATGAGGCATGGGACAATGTAATAGTCTTGGCTTCTAATTCGGTCGCCATGGCGACCGAATTTAACTTGCAGGAATTCTTGTCACTTGGCTTCTCGTTGCACATGGAGATTTTGCATAAAGCCAAAACACAGGATGCACGCATATTCTATATTCATCAAGCAGCAGTTAATTCATGGGGCAAATACGAATTGCGTGATTACCTCAAGGTTGATGTTTATAATAGTCAAGGGAAACTGCCCAATAACTTCGTGAAGACAATCTCCCCTTCGTCGCAGTCATTACGAGCTATCGAGATGTTCAAGGATGAATATCTGCTAGATTATATTAATATAGAGGAACTTGGAGAACGGGATAAGGAAGTTGTTGACGAACGTATGATAGAGAATGGTATTGTGCTCAACGTCAAGCGCTTTATCCAGCAGCTAGGAGCAGATTTCTGCTTTATTGGTCAACAATACCGATTGGCAGTAGAAGGAGAAGAGTTCTTTGTTGATCTTTTGTTTTTTAGTCGCTCGTTACGTAGATTGGTAGCTTTCGAGCTAAAGCGTGGAGCGTTTAAGCCCTCGTATTTGGGACAATTGAATTTTTATCTGACTCTTCTGGATAAAGACGTGAAACAACCCGACGAGAACCCATCTATCGGTGTGATATTATGTAAAGAGGCCAATAAGAGTGTAGTAGAGTTGGCGGTAAGAGACTTTACCAAACCAATGGGAGTGGCTACATATCGGCTTTCTGATAATGTACCAGATACTTTCCGTGTGTTGCTTCCTATTGTTGAAGCAGCAGAAGAATTACTGGCTGATAAAAACAACGAGGAGGATAGTGATGACTAACGTTACGGCTACATATAAACGACTGGGGGATTATATCCGCGAGGTGGATGTGAGGAATAAGGATTTGCGATGCACTAATCTTTTGGGATTAAGCATTGCCAAGAAATTTATTCCATCTATTGCCAATACGATAGGTACAGACCTTCGTTCGTATAAAATTGTGAAACAATCACAGTTTGCGTATGTACCAGTTACCTCTCGTAATGGTGAAAAAATTACGGTGGCGTTATATTCAGGCGATGAACCTGCCATTATATCGCAGGCGTATGTCGTGTTTGAAATTGTAGATATGTGTGATTCCGTAGAGACGGTGTGCACACCGTCTCTACAATTATTACCAGAATACCTGATGATGTGGTTCCGTCGTCCTGAATTTGACCGTTACGCACGATTCCATTCACACGGCAGCGCCCGTGAGGTTTTTGATTGGGAAGAATTGTGTGATGTTATGCTTCCTATTCCTTCCCTTGAGGAGCAGCGCCGCATTGTAAACCGCTATCAAGCGATAGAAAACCGCATTGCCAACAACAAGCAGACGATAGCCAAATTAGAGGAAGCCGCCCAAGCATTGTATAGAAAGATGTTTGTGGATGGGACTCCGAAAGGTACACTTAAAGAAATATGTTATAACTTTTCGGGATACCCTTTTGATGGAGAAACATATTCTTCGGAAGATGGAATTATCGCACTCAGAGGAGAAAACGTAACAGAAAATGCGTTGCGATGGGATACTATAAAAAAATACAACGGAAGCATAACTGATCGTATCTCAAAATGTTATTTGAAAGAATGGGACATTGTAATTGGTATGGATGGTTCAAAAGTTGGCAAAAACTGGTCTTTTGTTTATGATTACAATTTACCATTGTTGTTAGCCCAACGAGTTGCTTGTTTAAGAAGTGATTCGATAGAAAAACAGATATTTGCATATCTTTCAATAACAATGGAGCATTTTGCGGAATATGTTTCTCAAGTAAATACAGGATCTACAATTTTGCATATTAGTTCTACTCAAATTGATGAGTTTCCTGTTCCGTTACCATCAGAACAACAGTTTATAGAGATAAAAAGGGAAATAGTTCCTCTATTTAAAGGAATAAAAGTTTGCTTGCAAGAAAACGAAAAATTAACAGAAATGCTGTCTTTGCTGATGGTGGGGATATAATACTATCACTTATCAGACCAGTTACCTTGATGTTTTAGTTAAACAATAACCTTTCCCCCTAGGGGGAAACGACCGAAAAATCCAATTAAGCCACCTTGGGCAACTCGCCAGCACAAAGATATAAAGATTTTGGTGT